>NZ_VCJS01000419.1 GCF_005893125.1 Nonomuraea basaltis
AGGGGCGGGCTGGTGCGGGCCTACGGGTCGGCGGTGACCGAGACCCTGGACCGGGCCGAGCCGGTCCGGATGGTGCCGGCCAAGCGGATCGGCGTCGCGGTGGCGCACGACCAGGCCGGACGGGTGGAGAACGACCTGCGGGCCTCCCGGTACGCGGTCGAGGAGGTGACGTACGCGGGCGACGTCACGTTCGTGGTCGCGGTGGGCGAGGACGAGGTGGCCACGTTCATCGACTGGGTGGCCACGCTGACGGCCGGCCGGGCCCGCGTGGACGTGGGCGAGGACATCCACGTCCCCGGCTGAGCGGGACGCCGGCGCCTCGGCCGGTCGGGCGGGTGACTCACCCTTCCAGGGCGTACTGCATGACGCGGAACTTGGCCTGCGCCTCGGCCAGCTCGGCGGCCGGGTCGGAGTCGCCCATGATGCCGCCGCCGGCGAACAGGCGGGCGCGGCGGCCGTGGATGAGCGCCGAGCGCAGCGCGATCCCCCACTCGCCGTCGCCGTGGGCGTCGATCCAGCCGACGGGGCCGGCGTACCCGGCCCGGTCCATGCCCTCCAGCTCGCGGATGACCTCGATCGCGGTGCCGGTGGGGGTGCCGCCGACGGCCGCGGTGGGATGCATGGCGGCGACCACGTCCAGCACCGACGCGCCGTCGGCCAGCCGGCCGGTGACGTGGCTGGCCAGGTGCTGGACGTTGGGCAGCACCAGCAGCTCGGGCTCGTCGGGGGTCTCCAGGGACGAGCACAGCGGGGCGAGGGTCTGGCGGACGGAGGCGATCGCGCACTCGTGCTCGTGCCGGTCCTTCGGCGAGGCGAACAGCGCCGCCCCGCGGGCGAGGTCGTCGGCCGCGCCGGTGCCGCGCGCGGTCGTGCCGGCCAGCACCAGCGACTCGATCTCCTGGCCGGTGCGCCGGATCAGCAGCTCGGGCGTCGCGCCGACCAGCCCCGCGACCGAGAACGTGTAGCACTCGGGGTAGCGCCGGGCCAGCCGGGCGAGCAGCAGCCGCACGTCGATCGGGCGCTCGGCGGTGGCGACGAGGTCGCGGGCGAGCACGACCTTCTCCAGCTCGCCGTCGCGGATGCGGCGGGCGGCGCGGGCGACGACGTGCTCCCATTCGGGGGCGGTCAGGCTGCCGTCGCCGTAACGGACGCGGCCGGGATCGCGGACGGCCGAGAAGGTCTCCAGCGGCGCGTCGCCGATGGTGGTCAGCCAGGCGTGGCCGTCGCGGCGGGCCAGCACGGCGCGCGGCACGACCAGGACGGAGCCGTGGGCGTCCTCGTCGAAGGTGAAGCTGCCGAAGGCGACCGGGCCGGAGCCGGGGGTGCGTACGGCGTCGTCGACGTGGGCGTCGCCGAGCACGCCGGCCAGCCACTCGCGGGCCCAGGCGAACCTGCCGGGGCCCGGCGGGACGGCGACCTTCGCGGCCTGGCCCCAGCCGACGAGGCCCTCTCCGTTCCTGATCCAGGCGTAGGGCGCCGTCCTGGGTAGGGATGCCAGCAGGTCACCGGGGTCGCCGACGGGTGTGGTGCGAACCGGTAGCGGGCGGGTAGTTCCGAGCGCGACACTCACTCAAGACATGCTATGCGGGAACTGAACACGTTCGACTCTGACCCCCATGAATGCCACGTTACGGCCAACGAACCAGGAAAAAACCGAATGTCAGCCGCCATCGGGCGCAACCCGATCGGCTTCGGCCTTGTCAAGCGGCCATATGAAGTCGGTCCTGAAATGGCAGGCCTTCCTCTGCCGCCATGGTCCGCACCTGATCGGCTCTCTACCTTGGGGCCATGATCAGTCGCCTGTGCCCCGTCCTCACCGCAGTGATCATCCTTTCCGGATCGGGCGCGGCGCAGGCCGCCGCCGCCGAGCCCGCACCCGAGATCATGGCCGCGCTCGGCGACTCCATCTCCACCGGGTTCAACGCCTGCGGCTGGTACGTCTCCTGCACCTCGCGCTCGTGGTCCGCCGGCGACCACCAGGAGGTCACCAGCCACTACCAGCGCCTGGTGAAGCTGTCTGGAACGCTCCAGCGCAACAACCTCAACTTCGCCGCCCCCGGCTCCACCAGCGCCGACCTGCTCGGCCAGGTGAAGCAGGCGGTCGCGGCCAAGGCCGATTATGTGACGATTCTCATTGGCGCCCAGGACGCCTGCGTGCGTACCGAGCAGGCCATGACGCCGGTGCAGACCTACCGGCGGCGGCTGGACGCGGCACTGGCCGAGCTGCGCGCCGGCATGCCCGGGGCCAGGGTGCTCATCGCCAGCATCCCCGACCTGCGGCGGCTGTGGCAGGTGGGCAAGGACAACCCCGTGGCCAGGACGTTCTGGACGCTGGGCCGCATCTGCCCCACGATGCTGGCCAACCCGTCCTCCACCAAGCGCGCCGACACCGAGCGGCGGGCCAGGGTGAGGGCCCGCGTGATGGCCTACAACCGGGCCGCCGCCGAGGCGTGCGCCGCGTACGGCCCCGGCTGCCGCACCGACGGCGGCGCGGTGTTCTCCTACGCGTTCACCCTCGGCCACGTCAGCAAGTGGGACTACTTCCACCCCAGCGCGGCCGGGCAGCAGGCGCTGGCCGAGCAGACGTTCAGGAACGGCTTCGGCTGGATCGACCCGCGCTGAGCCTCTAACGGCACTGGGCGAGCATCGTCTTCTTGTCGGCCGCGGTGACCGGCACGTTGTACTTGAACGCGACCTGCGCGAAGCGGGTGACGTACGCGCAGCGGACGCGCCGGTGCGGCGGCAGCCAGTTCGCCGGTCCCGAGGCGTCCTTCTGCTCGTTGGCGGCGCCGTCCACCGGTAACAGGTTGAGCGGGTCGTTGGCGAAGTCGAGCCGCTTGGACATGGGCCACCGCGCCGCGCCCATGCGCCAGCCGTAGTTCAGCGGCACCACGTGGTCGACCTGCACCTCGTCGGCGTTGTCCTTGTGCCAGTAGATGGTCCTGCCGGTGTAGGGGTCGTCCAGCGTCATGGAGACCACCTCGCAGTCCGACCCGCCGCGGTACTTGATGTCGCGGCCGTCGCGGGCCAGCAGGTCATCGCGGGTGCGGCAGCCGTTGCGCGCGTACGGCACCCCGGTCGCCGTGTCGGCCCAGTTCTCCCCGTACCGGGTGCGCTCGTAGCCCGTGTTGAGGCCGAAACCCCTGACCCGCAGCTGTTGGATGAGGTCGCGTGCTTTGGCCTTGTCGGCATCCGAGATGATGGGTGCCAGTCCCGGCAGCGTGCCGCTGACGTTGCCCAGCGGGCTGGCCGCAGTGGCCGCCGGGGTCTTGGCGGTGCCGACAAAGGAAACGACGATGACTGCTCCCGCGAGAAGGGCGATGGCGTCCTTCGTGCTCAACCGGTCCTCCGTGCGCTCCAGTTGTCTAGAGAATTTCCCGGCTTCAACCGTTTTGACACGGGGAGGGTTGTGTGACTGATCGCCCGATCGACCCGGACGTCGATCTTCATGTTCCCGCGCAGCGTACCGAGCTGCACTGGCCCGTCCTCGCCGCGATCGCGGCCGGCGGCGCCCTGGGGGCGCTGGCCAGGTACGCCGTGCAAACCGCGCTGCCCGCCGCGCCGGGCGGCTTCCCCTGGGCGACGTTCTGGATCAACGTGTCGGGCTGCCTGCTGATCGGGGGGCTCATGGTGGTGATCACGGAGGTGCGGCGGGCGCACCCGCTGGTGCGGCCGTTCCTCGGGGTGGGGGTGCTGGGCTGGTTCACGACGTTCTCGGCGTACGTGGTGGACGTCCTGCGGGTGGTCGGGGCCGGGGCACCGGTCACGGGGCTGGCGTACCTGGTGGGCACCATGGTGGCGGCGCTGGTGGCCGTCGCCGCCGGGATGTGGCTGACCAGGCGGGTCACCGGGGCCCCGGCGGTCGCCCGATGACGGTGCTGCTGATCGTGGTGGGGGCGGCGGTCGGGGCGCCACTGCGATACCTGGCGGACCGGGCGGTGCAGGCGCGGCACGACACGGTGTTCCCGTGGGGGACGCTCACGGTGAACGTGATCGGCTCGGCGCTGCTGGCGTTCCTGGCCGCGCTGTCGGCGGGGAGCGGCGTGATGGCGCTGGCGGGGACCGGGTTCTGCGGGGCGCTGACGACGTACTCGACGCTGGGCTACGAGACGGTGCGGCTGATGGAGGAGGGGGCGCGCTTCCACGCGGTGGCCAACGCCGTGGCGAGCGTGGTCGCCGGGCTGGGCGCGGCCTACTTCGGCGTGGCCCTGGCGGAGGCCCTGCTCTGAGGCCCAGCGGCGCCTAGGCCAGCACGTCGCGCAGCAGCCGGCGCGGCTCCTGCCGGCGTTTCCACTCCCTGGGGTAGCCGAGCGACACCTCCTCGAAGCGGACCCCGTCGTACCGGGTTTCGCGTGGGATGTGCAGGTGACCGTAGATCATCGCCGCGGCCGGGTAACGCCGGTGCCAGTCCCGCGTGGCCGTCGTGCCGCACCACTGGGCGAACTCCGGGTACCACAGGACGTCCGTCGGCTCGCGTACCAGTGGGTAGTGGTTGAGGAAGACCAGCGGCACGTCGTCCAGCTCGGCCAGCCGCCGCTCGGTCAGCTCCACCCGCGACCGGCACCACGCCTCCCGGCTCGGGAACGGGTCCGGATGCAGCAGGTATTCGTCCGTGCACACCACGCCGGTGCCGTGCGCGTGGGCAAGGGCGGCCTCCTTCGTGGTGCTGCCGGGCGGCAGGAACGTGTAGTCGTACAGGAGGAAGAGCGGGACGATCCGCACCGGCCCGCCCGGCCCCTCCCACAGCGGGTACGGGTCCTCGGGGGTGACGACGCCCAGGTTCCGGCACATGTCCACCAGGTGGTCGTAGCGGGCGACTCCCTTGAGATCCGGCGGGTCGCCGGGCGGGGTCCACAGCTCGTGGTTGCCCGGCGCCCAGACGACCCGCTCGAAGCGCGCGGCCAGCAGGCGCAGCGCCCAGTCGATGTGCTCCAGCCGCTCGCCGACGTCGCCGGCCACCAGCAGCCAGTCGCCGGGCGTGAACGGTTTCAGGTCTTGGACGATGGCCCGGTTCTCGGGGTAGGAGACGTGCAGGTCGCTGATCGCCAGCAGCCGGCCGTCCTGGGGAGCGGGCAACGGGCATACCTCCTTCCGGCTGGTAAGAGCATGACACGTACCCCTCAGCGCAGCATCACGTGGCAGGCGAGCTGGAGAGCCAGCCTGGTGGCGGCGGCGTCCAGGTCGAAACCGGCCGCCTTGATGCGCTCCAGGCGGGTCGTGACCGTGTTGCGGTGCACGCCCAGCCGGTCGGCCGCGCGCAGCGCCCCGCCCTCGTCCAGCACCGCCGCCAGCGTCTCCAGCAGTGTGCCGTCTTTGTCGATCGCCAGCAACGGCTTCAGCACGACGGCCGCCGGGGCGCGCAGCACGCCGGTGGGGAGCGCCCCGAGCAGCTCGGCCGGGCCTATGCGGTCGGCGCGGGCCACCGTGCCCGGGGCCGCCACGTACGCGGCCGCCTCGGCGCCCAGCAGCGACTCCCCGGCTGCCGCCAGGCCCTCCACCTGCGTGCCGACCCCGGCCGAGGCCGGCCACGGCATCGTCTCCAGGCACCGCTCCCGGCCTGTCTCTTATACCCATCTCCGCGCCCACGAGACCCTAAGACAC
>NZ_VCJS01000041.1 GCF_005893125.1 Nonomuraea basaltis
CCCCGAGACCGATTTCACGTTGACGGTGTACTTCTTTTTTTTTTTTCAAGCAGAAGACGGCATACGAGGTGTCTGAGGGTCTCGTGGGCTCGGAGATGTGTATAAGAGTCAGCCACCGCCCCCAGCGCCACGGGCCGCTCGCGCTCGTCCCACAGGTCGCCGATGAGGGCCATCGTGATCGGCAGCAGCGCCCCGCCGGCCACCCCCTGCACCGCACGCCCGGCGACCACCATCACCTCGCCCGCCGCCAGCGCCGTCAGCACCGAGCCGATCGCGAACGCCGCCAGGCAGGCGTGGATGAGGGGCCGCCGCCCGTATCGGTCGGAGAGCTGGCCGAGCAGTGGCATCGCCGCGATGTAGCCGAGCAGGAACCCGGTGACGATCGGGGTGGCCCGCTCCAGGTGGTTCAGCGGGACGCCGACGTCTTCGGCGATGTCGATGAGGACGGTCGCCACCACGTACGCGTCGAGCGCGGCCAGCAGCACCACCGCGCCGCCGGCGCCGAGCACGACCCGGCGGGAGTGACTCATCCGGCCGCGGGTGGTGTGATCGTGACCGGCGCGTCATAGTCGCTGAACGACACCGTCACCGTCCCGTCCTGCAACGGCAGGCTGGCCTTGGTGAGCCTGCTCGTGGCCTGGTCGAGCCAGACCTTGCCGTTCACGCCCTGCGTGACGCCCGGGATGATCTGCCCCACCACCTGCCCGGGGAGCGTCGTGGCGACCCGGTAGGAGCCGCCCTCCACGCCCTCGACCTTGGATTCCGTGGCCGAGGAGAGCAGTTGCGCGATGCCCTTGGTCGGCTCCAGGATCACCGACGGGTCGTAGAACTGCGCGAGCTGATCCCTGGTCATCTTCTGGAAGCCGCCCGTCGGCCCCTTGAAGTGGACGGTGTCCCCGACCAAGGCGAAGCTGACCTCCTGGAGAGAGCCGAGGATGTCGATCGTGATCGTCCCGTCCGCGTCCCCGGCGGCGGTGAGCCGGCCGTCGGCCTTCTTGACCGGCACCTTCGGCTTGCCCTCGGTGGAGATCGAGAAGCCGGCCGACTTGACCGTCTTCATCGCCTCCGCGGCCTTCTTCATCAGATCGGGACCGGCGGGCAGCTCTTCCCCGCCGCTCCCGGACGAACATGCCGACGCCAGCGCGAGAACGGCCACGATCAGTAGCTTTCTGAGCATGAGCGGATCGTAGCGACCGCCCGGGAACGTCGGTGAGGCGTCGCCGATATCGGTTGGGTGTCAGCGCAGCTTCTTCAGGTTCTCGACGATCGGCGCGTACGCCGCCTCCAGCGCGTTGAGCTGGTCGTCGGTGAGCCGGTCGACGAAGTGCTCCCGCACGCTCGCCACATGGAACGGCGCCACCCGCTGGATCGTCTCCCAGCCCTCGTCCGTCAGCACCGCGAACGTGCCCCGCCGGTCGTCGTGGCAGTCCTCCCTCGTCACCAGGCCCTTGGCCTCCATACGGGAGATCTGGTGCGACAGGCGGCTGCGCGACTGGATCGTCGCGTCCGCCAGGTCGCTCATCCGCATGCGCCGGTCCTGGCTCTCCGACAGGTTGACGAGGATCTCGTAGTCGTTCAACGAAAGTGCGTGCTCCTGAAGCTCCCGGTCGAGCCGGTGCATGAGCAGCTTATGCAGCGCCAGCTGCGTGCGCCAGGCACGCTGTTCGGCGGGAGAAAGCCAGCGAGGCGCGCTCATGATCCCCAATCTAGCGCACGCAGAACGAGCGGCGGGGCGGTACGCTGCCGCCGCTGCTCATCGACCCGATCCCACCCGCCGTTCCTAGGAGAACGCCATCACGATCGCGACCCCGACGACGTGCATCAGCACGACTGCCACGATCAAGGAGATGAACACGAACTTGGCCGGCCCGTGCTCGAAGGTCTTGCCCTCCTCGAGCGGCCTGCGTTGGGCCATGCGGTCGGCGATTCGCTCCTCGACCGATTTGCGGTAAAACATACCCTCAGCTTAACCGCGGAATGGGCACCCTCCTGGCAGGGGCGTCCGTGACGACGGCCACTCTGATGTCCGGTTCGGCGCTCCATTCCAGCAGATGCCGGCCCGCCAGGTCGTCGCCGCCAGAGCCGAGCCCGTCGAGCGACAGCTCGCCGCGCTTGATCAGCGCCTCCTTACGCGTCCAGTGCCTCATCAGCTCGTCGTTCCCGGTGACCAGCGCGCGCTCGCGCGGGGTGAGCACTCGATCGGCCAGCAGCTCGTCCAGCGGGCCCGCACGCACGTGTTCGGCGTCCACGCCGATCTTGCCGGGACCGGCCGCCGCGCACACGTAGCCGCGCGTGTGGCTGAAGCTGAGGCCGAGCCCGGGTGCCTGCTCGATGTACGGCCTGCCGTGCCCGGGACCGTGCACGTCGCAGTGCTGCAGGAGCGTCAGCTCGGACGGCTCCGCGTCCAGCGCGGCGGCGGCGCAGAGCCGGGCGAGGAGGTGGGCGGCGACGAAGCAGACGCGGTCCGCCTCGAACCTGAACCGCCCGGCCCGATCCCGCTCCACCTCGGTGAGCCAGTCTTCGGGGGCGCGCACCTCGTCGGGGTGGCCGCCCATCGCCAGAGGGCCGATCGTCATTCCTTCTTCTTGTCGTCGCCGTCGAGGTTGTACTGGTCCTCGGAGGCCGCGCCGAGCACGGTCACGTCGTGCACCTTCCAGATGCCCTTCTCCTTCACAAGAGCGATCTTAAGGTGCGAATCCCTTACTGAGCGGATCGCTTCGGAGGTGTTCACCTGCTGGTCGACGACGACGATGGCGTGCGCGGTGGCCTCGTCCACGTCGGCCAGGTACACCTCGCGCACCGTGGCCTGCGAGGTGGCCTTGAGCTTGACGATGACCTGCGCCATCGCGCCGCCGAACGCGGTGTCGTAGGTGGCCAGGAAGTCGCCGGTGGCCTGGGCGGAGAGGGTCGCGCGGGTGGCCTGGAGTTTCTGGTAGTCGTAGCTGAGCAGGGCCTTGCTGAAGGCGCTCGCCGCGCCCGACACCTCCAGGCGCAGGGCCCGCTCGGTCTCCATCTTGGTCCGCGCGTCGTCGGCCTGGGCGGCGGCGACCCACTGGAGCACGGCGGTCGCGGCGATCGCGGCCACCACCATCGCGGCCACCGCCCCGGCCACCCGCGCCCGGATGAACCGGCCTTTGGCCCCGCGCGGCCGCTCGCCCTCAGAGGGCATGCCGGCGGCCGGTTGCTCGTCGGAGGACGCGTCCGCCGTGGATAGCTCGCCGCTCGGCGTAGTGCCGGTCGTCGAGTGATCGCCGTCGGACGTCGTGTCCGCCGTCGGCTGCAGGTCGTTCGGTGCTGTGCCCGTCGCCGGGGGCTCGCTGCCGGAGGTGGCGTCGGTGGTGTCACCAGGGCGGGGCCGGCCGTTGCGAGGCGCGGCTTCCTCGGTGCGGGGCTGGCCGGTGCGAGGCGCCTCCGTACGGGCCTCCTCGGTGCGGTTTTCGTCGGCGGGGTCCTGCTTGGAGATCACGGTGACTCCTCACGGCGGCGGGCGGCCCGGCCCGCCGCGATCCAGCCCACGATGCCGCCACCTGCCACAACGGCGAGGAAGATCGCGACGATCAGCGGGACGGTGTTGGGTGGGGTACGGGACGACGTGGCGGCGGCGGCCACGCCGCTGGGCGATGTCTTGGCGACGGGCTTGGCGTCCTTGGGCTCCTCGGTCTTCTTCTCCGCGGGCCGAGGCGTCCCGGCGGCGTCCTGGCGGCGCTCGCGCCCACGAGCGTCATCGGCGTCTTCGGCGACATCGGCGGCGGGCGCACGGTCCGGGCAGGTGCGCAGGCGGGGCACCGCCGGCGGCCCGACCGGGCCCGCGTACTCCTCGGCGGGTGTCGGCCCGCCCGGCACGCTGAACACGAACGCCGCCTTCCCGTACACGGTCCCGTCGCGCCGGTCGCTGATGTCGTCGGACAGGCTCAGCGCGGTCGGCACGATGCTCAGCAGGTGGTGCGCGTTCCGCTCGGTCTCCGCCGAGAACGCGGGCCGGTGCGGCAGCCCCGCCGCCGTCAGCAGGCACGAGAACCCCGGCCTGGACTCCCTGACGGCCGCGTCGAGCTGGGCGAACACCCCGGGACCGTGGTCGAGGAAGGCGTTCAGGTCGGTACGGGACGCGCGCAGCGTGCCCGTCACCGTGCTCAGGTCCGTGATCCCGGAGGCCAGCTGGTCCTTCTTCCCGGCCAGCGTGTGGGTGAGCCGGGTGAGCTGCACCGACAGGTCGTCGAGCACGTCGGCGTTGTCGGCCAGCGTGCCGGTCAGGGAGTGGGCGTCGTCGATGAGGTTCCTGATCGACGGCGCCCGGCCGTCGAGCGCGACCGCCAGCTCATGCGTGATCGTCTTGGCGTCCTGGGGCGGGACGGCGTTCAGCAGCTTGCCGACGCCTTCGAAGAGCTTCTTGTAGTCCAGCGGCACCGACGTCTTGGTCAGCGGGATCGTGTCGCCGGCCGCCAGCGACGGCCCCGTGACGCCGGCGGCGGGCGGCGAGAGCTCCACGTACGGCTCTCCGATGGCGGACCTGCGCCGCACCTCGGCCGTCACGCCCTTCGGCAGCCTGATCTCCTTCTCGATGTCCAGGCCCACGACGATCTTGCCGGGCGCCAGCCGCACGTCACCGATCTTGCCGATCCGGACCCCCAGGTAGGCCACGTCGAACCCGCGTATCAGCCCGGGAGAGGACACGAACTCGGCCGCCACCCGGTACGGCCGCTCGATCGCGTCGAGCCTGATGATCGTGCTGAACGCCCAGATGGTCATGACGATGCCCAGCGCCACGAAGAATCCCAGGTTCAGATAGATCCGGTTTCTCATCGCGGCGGCTCCAGCAGCAGGCGGAAGTCCTCGACCCGGTTCGGCCGCGGCCCGGCATCGGACTTTTGGGGCAGCAGCACGCCCTTCAGCCAGACGTAGATCAGCACCTGCCCGTTGACGGTGACCGGCGGCGCGTCGATGAACTTCTGGATCTTGGCCACCAGCGCCTTCAGGTCGTCCTTGCCCCGCTGCATCGACGACGAGATGGCCGCCAGCTCGCGCAGCAGCGTGCGCAGCCGGGCGGCGTGCCGCGGGTAGACGGTGAGGTTGGCCTCCCTGGCCAGGTTCGTCAGCGCGACGATGGCCTTCTTGATGTGCTTGCGCCCGTGCGCGACGCGCGAGGTGGCCGAGGCGAGCGTCCCCGGCAGCCGGTCCAGCTCGGCGCTGCCCTTGGCGAGGTCGTCGCCGAGCTCGGCCAGAGCGTCGATGCTGGTGGCCAGGTCGGCGCGGGCCGCGGAGTAGGCGTCGGTGACCTCGGCCGTCTGCTTGATCAGCTTGTTGACGTCGTCGCCCTGCCCGGCGAACGCGGTCGAGGCGGCGTCCAGGATGGCGTTGACGTCCTGCGCGCCGAGCGCCTCGATGAGCGGCCCGGCCTTGGCGGTGACCTGCTCGATGTCCGGCTCGACCGACGTGTCGGAGATCGTGGCGCCACTGGCCAGGTACGGGCCCGTGGACAGGTCCTTGCCCTCCGGCGGGGTGAGCAGCACGTAGTTCTCGCCCAGGACCGACGTCTTCGCCACGGTGGCGGTGCTGCCCTGGGGCAACCGGTGCTCGGACTTGATCGACATCGTCACCCTGGCCCGGTAGCCCTGCAGCCGGATGCCGGTGACCGTGCCCACCCGCACGTCGGCGATCTGCACGCTGTGCCCGGCCACCAGGCTCTGCACGTCGTCGAAGACCGCGTGGAGGGTCAGGTCGCCGGTGGTCGCGCCGAGCGTCTGCAGCGAGCACGACGCGGTGACGGCCAGCGCGAGCGCCCCGGCGATGAGACGCCCCCTCATCGCCGCCTCCCCTGCCGCTCGAAGGGGCAGTTGCTCAGCCCGCCGGACAGGCACGGCACCCGCCCCAGGTTCAGCGCCTCGAACAGCGGCGTCAGCCACACCCTGGTCATCGCGTTGAGCACGACGCGGATCTTCAGGACGTGGTTCTTCTTGTCCCACGCGTCGATCAGTACGTCGGCGAAGTCGGCCGCGCCCTTGACGGCCTGTGCCATGGACTCGCTGTTCGCCCGGACCGTCAGCACCAGCTCGGCCAGCGTGCCCGTGGCCTGCGGCAGCCGTTCCGAGTACTGCTCGATGATCACGTCGCCGCGCCGTACGAACTCGGCCATGTTGGAGACGAACCCGCGCAGCCGCCGCCGCTCATCGGCCAGGATCGCGCTGGCCTCGGAGAAGGAGTCGATCGCGCCCGTCACCTGGCTCTCGCGGTCGTTGAGCGTGGTGGCCAGCCTGTTCAGCCCCTTGGCGAGGTCGATGAGCTGCTGGTCCTGCTTGGCCAGGGTGCCGGTGAGCTCGGCGGTGTCCGCGATCGCGTTGTTGATCGTCTTGCCGCGCCCCTTGACCCCGTCGGCCAGGTCGCCCGCGAAGTCGCCGAGCTTGTCGTCGTCGAGCGCGTCGGTCAGCTTGGTGAACGCGTCGAGCGCGTCGTCGATCTCCACCGGCAGGTCGGTCCGCTCCAGCGGGATGGTCGCCCCGGCCGCGATCCGGCGGTCGCCGGGCTTCCACGGGGGATAGAGGACGACGTTCCGCTCGCCCAGGGTGTTCTGCGGCGCGACCACGGCCTTCACGTCTGCGGGGAGCGGCACGTCCCGGTCGACCCGTAGCCCTACGCGTACCCGGTCGCCGTCGATGCGGATGCTGTCCACGTACCCGGCGTCGAGGCCCATCACCTTGATCCGCGCCTCCTCGTACAGGGAGGGCGCCTTGCTGAAGATCGCCACCAGCCGGTACGGCTCCGCCCCCACCACGGAGCACCCGGACGTCAGGAACGCCCCGGCGATCAGGATCGCGAGAAGCCGTCTCATCTGTCGCTCTTCCTGTCCTTGGCGATCGCGGCGAGCACCTCCGGGTTGACAGGGCCGAGGCCCGTGGCTATGGCCTCGAGCCACGGGCCCTGACCGCCCATCGTGGACAGCCCGGAGAACGTCGGGCCCGCCCATGCCAGGAGCGAATTGAGCTGCTCGTTGCTGCCGTCGAGCCGCGTGGTGATGGCCACGTTGTCGTCGAGGACCTGGACGAGCGACTTCTCGTGCTCGTTGATCAGCCGGGTGGTGCTCTGCACCAGGTCGCTGCCGTCGCCGAGCAGGGTGCGCAGTTCGTTCCTGCGCTTGCGCAGCTCGCTCAGCATGATCTCGATGCCGTCGATGAGCCGGACGAGCTGCTTGTCCTTCTTCTCCAGGATGTCCATGATCTTGGTGCCGTTGTCGAGGAGCCGCTGGAGCTGCGGCTCGCTCTTGCTGATCGTGTCCGACAGGTCGCCGATGTTCTTCAGCAGCCGGGTGATCCGGCCGCGCCGGGAGACGTCGATCTTGCCGAGCTCGGTGAGCAGGTCGTCCACGGCCTCGGTGTCCAGGCGCTGGACGAGGCGAGTCGCGTCGTTGATGGCGTCGTTGATCAGGGTGGGCACGCCGGTCCGCTCCATGGGGATGCGGCGCTGCGCCTCGGGGAGCTGGTCGGCGTAGGGGGCCGACACGGCGCCGGTGAGCTTGAGGTAGCGGCCGCCGAGCAGGTTCGACAGGGCGACGTCGGCCCGGGGGGCGCGGCCGAGCCGGACGCCGTCGTCGACCCGCCAGGTGACGATGACGTGACCCTGCGCGTAGTCGGGGCGTACCTCGGTGACCTCGCCGACGCGTACCCCGGCGACCCGGACGTCGTTGCCCGAGCGCAGCCCGCCGGAGTCGGCGAACACGCCCGACATGGTGTAGCCGCCCTCCAGGAGGCC
This sequence comes from Nonomuraea basaltis, assembly GCF_005893125.1. Taxonomy (GTDB): domain Bacteria; phylum Actinomycetota; class Actinomycetes; order Streptosporangiales; family Streptosporangiaceae; genus Nonomuraea; species Nonomuraea basaltis. The sequence continues at coordinate 7,741 of NZ_VCJS01000041.1, forward strand.
GAGGTTGCCGACCAGGAAGGTGGCGACGAGGATCGTGGCGAGCGTGGCCACCGACACCAGGCCGACGGCGTGCTTGTTGCGGTCCCTAAAGGATTTGAGCGCCATCACCGGCCCACCATGAGCTTCTGCAGGTCCTTCGTGCTCTGCACCCGGGTGTTGCGCAGCGGTGGCGGCGCCTGCATCCCGTACGGGCAGGGCGCCGGGCCCAGGGCGAGGCAGGGGACCGCGGTGATGAAGTAGTGGCCGCGGTTGACGGTGGAGTACGCGCGGGCGAACAGCGGCTGCAGCGTGCTGATCGTGGTGTCGATCCGGTTCACGTTCCGCCGGATGCCGCCGGTCAGCCCGGACAGGTTGTCGACGAGGGCGCCGAGTTCGCCGGCGTTCTTGCCGAGCACCTCGTTCTGGGTGTGGATCGTGGCCGACAGCTCCACCAGCGAGTCGTCGATCAGCTTCCGGTTGTCGGCGAACGCGTCCGACAGCGTGACGAGGTTGTCGACGAGCTGCTCGATCTGCTTGTCGCGCCGGGCGACCACGCCGGTGACCGTGGCGTAGTCCTCCAGCAGCTGCTCGATGGTCTTCCCGCGGTCGTTGACCGTGCTGGTGATGGCGTTGACGTTGTCGAGCAGCCGCGGGATGTTGCGCTGGTTGCCCTTGAGCGACTTGGCGGCGGCGGTGAGCAGCTGGTTGATCTGCTCGGGGTCCAGGCTGCGGGTCAGCGGGCCGAGGTCGCTGACCAGCTCCCCGATGTCCACCACGGAGGAGGTGCGCGCGATGCGCCCGCCGGCCGGCAGCCGGTCAGGGGCGGTGCCGGGCAGCAGGTAGACCACGCGCTGGCCGACGGCGTCGCGCCAGCGGATGGCGGCCTCGGTGTCGGCGGGGACCCGGACCGCGTCCTGCACCTCCAGGGTCACCTCGGCTCTGCCGTCGACGACCCTGATGGCGTCCACCTGGCCCACCGGCGCCCCGGCGATCTTGACCTGGTCGCCTTCGGCCAGCCCGGACACGTCGTCGAACGTGGCGACGAGCCGGTAGCCGCCGCCCGCGCCGATCCGCTCGATCTGCACGCTGATCAGCACGATCAGCGACATGGTCACCCCGATGAACAGCGCGAACCGGAGGAAGGTCCAGCGGCGGCGGATGCGCTCCCCGGAGAAGGCCATGTCAGTCCCTCCCGTCGGTGGGGCCGCAGGAGCCGACGATCAGCTCGCAAATGTCGGTCGCGACGAACGCCTCGACCTGGATCTGGCGGCTGTTGCCCGGTCCCTGGGCCTCGATCAGCTCGTTGAGCAGGTCGACGAGCCGGTTCAGCCCGCGTACGCCGTCGCCGGCCAGGCCGAGCTGGGCGTAGATGAGCGCGGCCACCCGCTCGCCCGAGTGCACCCCCGCCCGCAGGTTCTGCCGGTGCTTGCCCAGGCCGTGCGCCGCCTGGCCGGAGACGGAGGTGACCTCCTGGAGCAGGACGCGCACCTTATCGGCGCGTTTGAGCAGGTCCGGGGTGATGACGTTGACGTCGGACGAGATCGAGACGAGCTCGTCGCCCTTGTCCGACAGGGCCGTGCCGAGCGTGGCGGCGTCGCGCAGGAACTGCCGGGCCCGACCGCGCTGCCGGTGCGCGACGCCCACGACGGTGCCGGCGTCGCCGATCAGCTCGCGCAGGTGCTCGCCGTTGCCGTCGAGGCCCTTGGCCAGGGTGTGCACGATGACCGTGACCTCGCGCGGGTCGACGGCGTCCAGGCCGCGGTAGGCGTCGCCGAGTGTGTCGGACAGGTCCAGTGGCCCCTCGGTGTCGGTGATGACGGCGCCGCCGGCCAGGTAGGGGCCGGTGGTCTCGCCCGTGCCCGGGGTCAGGCTGACGAACTTGGGGCCGAACACCGACGTCGGCTCGATGGAGGCGACCGTGGACTCGGGCACCCTGACGCCGGGCTCGATGTGCATGGTCACCACGGCCCTGCCCTTGGCGTCGAGAGACACGCCCGTCACGTCCCCGACCGTGATGCCGCGGATCTTGACCGGCGAGTTGGTGTCCAGGCCCTGACCGGCGCGGGCGAACACGGCGTCGATCCGCGTACCGCGCAGCTCGGTCGTCGTGCGCACCACGAACACCGTCGCCGCCGCCAGCACGGCGAGCACGGCGAACGCGACGCCGACGCGGGCGGCGAGGGAGAGTTCGAATCGGGTCACCGGCTCACCCCGTCAGCGGTATGTTGCCGCCGCCGCCCCAGAACAGGTACGACAGCAGCAGGTTGAGCAGCACGATCGTGACGATCGACTGGCGGATGGCACGGCCCGCCGCCACCCCCACGCCGACCGGACCGCCGGTGGCGTAGAAGCCGTGGTAGCAGTGGATCACGACGACCGCGAACGCGAACACGCCCACCTTGGCGACGCTGAACAGGATGTCGCTGACCGGCAGGTACAGGTAGAAGTAGTAGTCGTAGACCCCGGGCGCCAGGCCGAACAGCACCGTGCACATCAGCCGCGTGGCGAAGAAGCTGGCGAACAGCGCGATCAGGTAGATCGGCATCAGCGCCAGCAGCGCCGCCACCACCCGGGTGCAGATCAGGTAGGTGAAGGCGTTGATGCCCATCACCTCCAGCGCGTCGATCTCCTCCGAGATCCGCATCGCGCCCAGCTCCGCCGTGAAGGACGAGCCCACCTGCGCCGCCAGCGCCGTGGCCGCGATGATCGGGGTGATCTCCCGGACGTTGGCGAAGCTGCCGACCAGGCCCATGAACGACTCGGCGCCGATCGCCTGCAACCCCTGGTAGCCCTGCAGGCCGACGGTCGCGCCCACGACGAACGCCATCGTGAACACCACGAAGATCATGCCGCCGCCGATGACGGTCGCGCCGACGCCCACCACGACGTCGCTGACCTGCCTGAGGACGACCTTGAAGTAACGCAGCCGGAGCACGACGTCGCGGACCGAGTAGAACAGCACCTTCCACACGAACAGCGGCCAGTCGGCCAGCGTCGCGAACCGCTCGGCGAGATCCCGCCCCCGGTAGGCGAGCTGAAGCCCGGCCGACCGTGTCAGCATGGTGTCACCATCACAGGGACCTCGGCGGGTAGGCCAGGAAGTAGACCGCGGAGATCACGTAGTTGAACGTGAACACCAGCATGAACGTCACCACGGTCGACTGGTTGACCGCCCGGCCCACGCCGACCGGGCTGGTCGCGCACGTCATGCCCTTGTAGCAGGCGACCGCCGCCGCGATGAACCCGAAGATCCACGCCTTGAACAGCGTGACGTACAGGTCGGAGGCGACGACCAGGGACAGCGCCCCGTCGAAGTACGCGCCCGGGGTGACGCCCTGCACCACCACGTTGAAGAAGTAGCCGCCGCTCGCCCCGGCCAGGATCACCAGCGGGCACAGGCACACCGCGATCGTGCTGGCCGCCCACATGCGCGGCGTGACCAGGCGATGGATCGGATTGACCGACATGACCTCCATCGCGCTCAGCTCGTCGCGGATGTGGCGCGCGCCGATGTCGGAGGTCATCGCGCTGCCGCCGGCCCCGGCGATCAGCAGCGCGCTGGCCAGCGGTGCCACCTCGCGGATCAGGCCGACGAAGACCGCGCTGCCGGTGGCCGAGCCCGCGCCGAGCTGCCAGGCCAGCTCGCCCACCTGCAGCGCCACGGTCGCGCCCAGCGGCAGGGAGACGAGCAGGACGGGGACGCTGGTGACGCGGGCGAGGAACCAGCACTGGTCGACGAACTCCCACCACCAGCTCTTGATGTCCCAGCTGCGGCGCATCCCTTCCAGGGCGATGACGAACAGGTCACCGACCTGGCCGAGCGCGGAACCGGCCCGGCGCGCGACAAACCCGGACAGGGTCATGGGCCGCTCGCCCGCGCGCATGTTCCCGCCATGAGCACCTCCGCCGCCTACGGATGAGCCACCCTACTGACGGGTTGTCTAGTAGTCGACGCTTTCGCTGGAATTTGAGGAAAAGGTATGAGACCCAGATCACACCTTGTCAGCCCAGCACGAAAGGTGACCGCTTCGTTACAAAAGGGCACCCATCCAGGACTCGATCTCGTCCGGGTGGCGCGGCAGCCCGGCGGACATCATGGCGGCGCCGTCGGCGGTGACGACCAGGTCGTCCTCAATGCGGATGCCCATGCCGCGCAGCTCCTCGGGCAGCGTCAGGTCGTCCGGCTGGAAGTAGAGCCCCGGCTCCACCGTGAGCACGTGGCCCTCCTCCAGGACGCCGTCCAGGTAGACCTCGGCCCGAGACTTCGCGCAGTCGTGCACGTCCAGGCCGAGCATGTGGCCGCTGCTGCACAGCGTGTACCGCCGGTACAGGCCCGTCTCCATGAGCGCGTCGGCCGAGCCCTTCAGCAGGCCCCAGTCGCGCAGGCCCTCGCAGATCACGCGCATGGCCGCCAGGTGGAAGTCGCGGAAGCGGGCGCCCGGCCGGAGCGCGGCGATGGCCGCCGTCTGCGCCTCGTACACCAGCTCGTACGCCTGCCGCTGCACGGCGCTGAACCGCCCCGACAAGGGGAACGTCCGGGTCACGTCGGCCGTGTAGAGCGTGTCCGACTCGACCCCCGCGTCCAGCAGCAGCAGGTCACCGGCGTTCAGCGCGCCGTCGTTGCGGATCCAGTGCAGCACGCACGCGTGCGCCCCGGAGGCGACGATGCTCTCGTACCCGACCGTGTTGCCCTCCAGCCGTGACCGCAGCCCGAACACACCCTCCAGGTACCGCTCACCCCGGGGGTGCCCGAGCGCCTGGGGCAGGGCGCGCACGACGTCCTCGAAGCCGCGCACGGTGGCGTCCACGGCCGACCGCAGCTCGCCGATCTCCCACTCGTCCTTGACCAGCCGCAGCTCCGACAGGAACGCCTCCAGCTCGGCGTCGCCGTCGCCGTGCGGCACCCGCGCGTCCACCGAGGCGTCCACCGAGGCGTCCACGCCGCGCAGCACCCGGGCGGGCCCGCTCAGGTCCAGGTCGCGGATGTGCGCGCACGCCACCTGGTACAGCTCGGCCGCCTCCGCCAGGTCCGGCCGGCGGCCGGCCCAGAACTCGCCATAGCGGCGGTCGCGGTAGAACTCCTGGCCCTGCGCGCGCGGTGAGCGCGGCCGCACGTACAGGACGCTCTCCCCGGACGGCTCGATCACGAGCACGTCGCCGGGCTCGCCCGCGCCTGTCAGATATGAGTACGCGCTGTGCGGCCGGAACCGGTAGTCGCTGTCGTTGCTGCGGACCTTGAGCGTGCCCGCCGGGATCACCAGCCGCTCGCCGGGGAAGCGGCCGGCCAGCGCGGCGCGGCGCTTGGCCGCCCAGGGTGCGATCGGCAGCGCCGCCACATCGATGCGCCGGGTGTCCGCCCAGCCCGTCCGCATGAACGCGGCCAGTTCGTCGGTGACAGGCAGGTCATGGCTACCGATGTTCAGCGGCTCGGTCATCTAATAGCATCCCTGTTCAGGTGAGATTTCGGTCTTTGTACGGGATTTAGTACGGCAAGCAGCCTATGTGACGGCTTGACTCCATACCCGTGGGGTTGTTTGCCTTGACCCAGGGTTTGGAACACTGAGGGCAGAGGTGGTGCACATGCTCATCGGGACGATCCTTCGCGGCAAGGGCAGCGACGTGACGACCGTGGTACCGGGGGCGTCCGTACGGGAGCTGCTCGCCAAGCTCGCCGAGCACAACATCGGCGCCGTGGTGGTCTCCACTGACGGCACCACGATCGCGGGGATCGTCTCCGAACGCGACGTCGTGCGCCACCTGCACGACCGCGGGGCGGCGGTCCTGGAGGAGCCGGTGTCCGCGATCATGACGACGGACGTCCGCACGGTCGGCCCCGGCGAGAACGTCGACTCGCTGCGGCAGATCATGACCACGCAGCGGTTCCGGCACATGCCCGTGGTCGAGAACGGCCGGCTCGTCGGCATCGTCAGCATCGGCGACGTGGTGAAGAGCGCCATCGAGGAGCTGGAGACAGAGAAGGCGTCGCTCGTCGACTACCTCCACCGTTGACAGTGATGGCACGCTTGGTCCGTGATGTACGGACCTCCTGGATACCCGCCTGAGTACCCGCGGGCGACGAGCAGTCCGACGATCATCCTGCTCGTCTCCGGGCTCGCCGCACTGCTGGGCTTCCTGCTGGGCGTCTTCGTGGGCTTCGGCGCGGGGACGGTGCCGGAGTCGCCCGAGCCCAGGGTCACGGTGACGATCGAGGACACCGAGCCACCCCCCGGCCAGCAGACGACCGAGGCGCCACAGACCACGCCATCGGAGGCGGTCCCCAGCCAGCCGGGGAACACGCAGCAGCCGGGAGCCACCCAACCGGGAGCCACGCAGCCGGGAGCCACTCAGCCGGGAGCCACGCAGCCTGGCGCCACCCAGCCTGGCGCCACGCGAAGCGCCTCGCCTGGCGGAACGGCCACCAACCCCGCCGTCAACCAGGCCTCCCTGCGCACGCTGGTCGTCGGCAAGGACATACAGCCGGGCACCTACCGGACGGCCGGGCCGATGACCGGGTTCCCCATGTGCTTCTGGGCCCGGATGAAGAGCACGTCCGCCAACCCGGCCGACGTGATCACGTCAGGCACGCCGGCGGGCCCCGACACCGTCACCATCCAGGCCACCGACAAGGCGTTCCAGACCGGCGGATGCGCGGAGTGGACCCGAGCGTGATTCTTTTGTGCCGCAAAGCCTGGACAACAGAGCAGGAACGCGCAATTCTATGCGGCAACAGAAGGGAGGCACGTCCGAGCGTGCTGGCGTGACGCCCTGCGGCTATGGGCCACGCCACTCCGGCGTCCCCGGCACGGACGCGAAGCGGAGAGTGCGGAACAGCGCGCATCGCCACTTGTCGAGAACCCTTTCGTTCACGAGGAGTGTCCATGCGCCTATCTGCGCTCGTATCCGCGGCCACGCTGGCCGTCACCGCTCTCGTCTCCACCCCCGCCGCCGCCCAGCCCCAGGCGGCCGCCCTGCCCGCGCCCGTCCCGTGTAACGGCTGCTGGCAGCCCGCGCTCAACACCAGCTGGCAGTGGCAGCTCTCCTCCCTGCCCGCGAAGCCGTTCCTCGACGTGCAGATGTACGACATCGACGGGTTCATGGCGGCCAAGGACGGCGCGATCGTCAAGTCGCTCAAGGCGGACAAGCCCGGCCGCCGCGTCGTCTGCTACATCAGCGCCGGAACGTACGAGGACTGGCGCCCCGACGAGAGCCGGTTCCCCGAGGAGGTGCTCGGCGAGCCGCTGGAGGAGTGGCCGGGCGAGCGCTGGCTGGACATCCGCAAGTACACCGGCGAGCTCGGCGAGATCATGAAGGCCCGGCTCGACATGTGCAAGGCCGCCGGGTTCGACGCCGTGGAGCCGGACAACGTCGACGGCTACAGCAACGACAGCGGCTTCCCCCTCAAGGCCGCCGACCAGCTCGCCTACAACGCCTGGTTCGCCAACGAGGCGCACAAGCGGGGCCTGTCCGTCGCGCTCAAGAACGACGTGGAGCAGATCCCCCGGCTGCTGCCGTACTTCGACTTCGCGGTCAACGAGGAGTGCTGGGAGCACTCCGAGTGCACCACCGCCCAGAACGGCGGCTACGGCTACGACCAGTTCGTCAAGGCGGGCAAGGCCGTGTTCCAGGTGGAGTACAACCTGGCCACCTCGAAGTTCTGCGCCAAGTCCAACGCGCAGAACTTCAACTCGCTCAAGAAGAAGTACGACCTCGACGCCTACCGCGTGCCCTGCCGTGGCGCGTGAATTCGACCTGCTGGTCGTCGGTGACGCCAACCCCGACGTGGTGCTCTCCGGGGCGCCGCGGGAGCCGGCGTTCGGCCAGCGCGAGCAGCTCGTCTCCGGCGGCGACCTCGTCCTCGGCGGGTCCGGCGCGATCACCGCGTGCGGGGCGGCCAGGCTGGGCCTGCGCACCGCTTTCGCCGGGCGCGTGGGCGACGACGCGGCCGGGCGCTTCGTGCTGGGCGTCCTGGCCGAGCGCGGCGTGGACGTCTCGCACTGCGTGATCGGCTCCCGGCCGACGGCCATGACCGTGGTGCTCGCCGACGGGAGCGACCGGGCCATCCTCACTTCGCCGGGCTGCCTGCCGTACCTGACCGTGGAGGACGTGCCGCGCGGCCTGGCGAGCCACGTACACGTGTCGTCGTATTTCCTGCAACCGGCGCTGGCGGCCGGGCTCCCCGGTCTCCTGGCGGGGGAGCGGAGGGCGGGCGCCACCACATCCCTGGACACCAACGACGACCCCGCGGGCGCCTGGGACGGCCTCGCGGACGTGCTGCCCGAGGTGGACGTGTTCCTGCCCAACGCCGCCGAGGCCGCCGCCATCGCCGCCCGGCTGTTCGGCGCCGGCCACGAGTGCGTCGAGGCCGCGGCGGCCAGGCTGGGCGGGCTCGGCCCGGCCGTGATCGTCAAGGACGGCGGGAACGGCGCGCTGGCCTGGGAGTCCGGCCTGCTCACGCGAGCCGCCGCCGGGCCCGTCGAGCCGGTCGACACCGTCGGCGCCGGCGACAGCTTCAACGCCGGGTTCATCGCCGCCCGGCTGCGCGGGATGAGCCTGGGCGAATGCCTGCGCGTGGCCGTGACCTGCGGATCCCTCTCGACCCAGGCCCCCGGCGGCACCGCCGCCCAGCCCACGTGGAAGGACCTATGAAGATCGTCTTCCTCGGCGCGGGAAGCGTCGAGTTCACCCAGGGCCTGCTGGCGGACCTGGTCGCGCTCCCCGATCTGGGGGAGCTCGAGGTGGCGCTGCACGACATCCACCCCGAGCGGCTCGACACCGCCGAGGCCGCCGCCCGCGTCATCGCCGCGGACCGGAACGTCAAGATCTCCGCCCACCTCGACCTGCGGCGGGCGCTCGACGGGGCCGGCTTCGCGATCAACATGATCCAGGTCGGCATGATCGACGCCACCCGGGTCGACTTCGAGCTGCCCGCCAGGTACGGGCTGCGCCAGACGATCGCCGACACCATCGGTGTGGGCGGCATCTTCCGCGCCCTGCGCACGTTCCCCGCCCTCGACCGCATCGGGCGGGCCATGGCCGAGGTGTGCCCGGACACGTGGCTGCTCAACTACACCAACCCGATGGCCATGAACGTCTGGTACCTGGCCGCCGCCACCCCCGTGCGGAACGTGGTCGGTCTCTGCCACTCCGTCTACTGGACCGCCCACGACCTCGCCGAGCTGGTCGGGGTGCCGTACGAGGAGGTGTCGTACCTCGCGGCGGGCGTCAACCACCAGTCCTGGATGCTGCGCTTCGAGTCCGGCGGCGAGGACCTGTACCCGCGGCTGGACGAGGCCATCGCCCGCGACCCCGGGCTGCTGCGGCGGGTGCGCGTGGACATGTACCGCAGGCTCGGCTTCTACCCGACCGAGACCAGCGAGCACTCGGCCGAGTACGTGCCCTGGTACCTGCACGACGAGGCCGAGGTCGAGCGCCTGCGGATCCCCGTCGGCGCCTACATCGGAATCAGCGAGGACAACGTGCGCCAGTACGAGGCCACCCGCGACGCGCTCAGAGCGGGCCGGCCGATCACCGTGGAGGGGACCATGGAATACGCCCCGCAGATCATTCACAGCATCGCCACCGGCACGAGCCGGGTCGTCTACGGGAACGTCCAGAACAGGGGCCTGGTCGCAAACCTGCCGGAGGGCTGCGTGGTGGAGGTGCCGTGCGTGGCCGACGCGCTCGGCGTCCGCCCGACGGCCGTCGGCGACCTGCCGGCGCAGTGCGCGGCGCTCAACCGCGCCTACGTCAACGTCAACGAGCTCACCGTGCGCGCCGTCACCGAGGGCCGCCCCGAGCACGTGCGGCACGCCATGATGGCCGACCCGAACACGGCCGCCACCCTCACCGTGGACCAGATCGCGTCCCTGTGCGACGCGCTCCTCGACGCCCACGCCGACCTGCTGCCCGAGTCCCTCGGGAGGCGGTCATGAGAGCGGCGGCGCTCCTTCTGGTCGCGGCTCTGCTGACGGGCTGCTCGTCATCCGAGAAGACCGATGGCTCGATCGAGATCACCTGGTGGCACGGCCAGGTCGAGACGCAGGCCAAGGTCATCGAGGAGCTGGCCGCCGAGTACGGCAAGGCGCACCCCGGCGTGAAGGTCGTCCCGGCGGTCGGCACCACGAACGTGGACGACATGCTGCAAAAGGTGCAGGCGGTGCTGGCGGGCGGCAAGGCGCCGGACATCGCCTACATGTACGGCACATGGATGCCGCAACTGGCCAAGAACCCCAAGGTGTACGACCTGACCGCCACGGTGAAGGCGCCGGACTTCGGCTGGGACGACTTCTGGCCGTCGGAGCGGGCCGTGTCCGAGGTGAACGGCAAGGTCGTCGGCATCCCCGCCGTGGTGGACAACCTGGCCGTCATCTACAACAAGAAGCTGTTCGACGCGGCCGGGGCGGCGTACCCGTCGAAGGACTGGACGTGGGACGACTTCCGGGCGGCGGCCAAGAAGCTCACGAAGGACGGTGTCTACGGCACCGCTTATCCGGTCACCGGCACCGAGGACACCGTGTGGCGGTTCTGGCCGATGATCTGGCAGCAGGGCGGCAGCATCCTGACGCCCGACGGCAAGAAGTCGGCGTTCAACACGCCGCAGGCGGTGCGGGCGCTCGACCTGTGGAGCGCCATGGCCCGCCAGGACAAATCCGTGTACCTGGACCAGAACGGGGAGAAGTTCCTGCCCCTGTTCCAGAGCGGCAAGGTCGGGATGATCGTCGCGGGACCGTGGGCGCTGCTGGACATCATCGACCACAAGGTGCCGTACGGCGTGCAGGTGCTGCCCGGCTACAACGGCAACCACGAGACCATCGCCGGGCCGGACAACTGGGTCGTGTTCGACAACGGCTCGCGCCGCGCCAAGGCCGCCGCCGACTTCCTCACCTGGCTCACCCGGCCCGAGCAGGACGCCCGGTGGACGCTCGGCCTGGGCAACCTGCCGATCCGCAAGGCCACGACCGCGCTGCCGGCGTACCGGAAGTTCACCGAGGACTTTCCCGACATCGACGTCTTCACCGCCAACCTGGACAACGCCCGCCAGGCCCGGCCACACCTGCCCGCGTACCCCGAGCTGTCGGAGAAGGTCGGCAACGCCATCGGCCAGGCCCTGGTCGGCGGCACGCCCGCGCAGGAGGCCCTGGCCAAGGCCGCCACCGAGGCCGACACCGTGCTCGGGCGCGCCCGATGACCACCGTCGCGGTGCGGGTGGGAGCCCGGCGGCGGCGCCGGGTCGTGCAGCTCACCGGGTGGGGCTTCGTCCTGCCCGCGACGCTCGTGATCGTCGGGCTCAGCCTCTTCCCCGCGGTGTGGGCGCTGCTGCTCTCGCTGCGCGACGGCGACCTGCTCAGCGGCGGCGACTACGTCGGCCTGCGGAACTACGGCGACATGCTCGGCGACGCGGAGCTGGCCGCGGCCGCCGGGCACACGCTGCTCTACACCGTGCTGTTCGTGCCGGGCTCGGTGGCGCTCGGGCTGCTCTTGGCACTGGCGCTGAACCTGCGGATCCGCCTCATCGGGTTCTACCGCACCTGCTTCTTCGTGCCGTACGTCGTCTCGGCCGCCGCCACGGGCATCCTCGCGAACTTCGTGTTCGACCCCGATTTCGGCATCGTCAACGCCGGGCTCAAGGCGGTCGGCCTGCCCGCGATGGGGTTCCTGCAGGATCCCGGCCAGGCCATGCTCACGCTGGTCGCGATCTCCATCTGGGGCGGCGTGGGGATGCCCGCCGTGGTCTACCTCGCTGCCCTGCAGGACATCCCGCGCGAGCTGGTCGAGGCGGCCAGGGTGGACGGCGGCTCCGGCGGGCACGTGCTGCGCCACGTCGTGCTGCCGCAGCTGCGGCCCGCCACGGTGTTCCTGGTGATCTGGCAGACGATCACCGCGCTGCAGCTGTTCGACCTCGTCTACACCACCACCAAGGGCCAGCCGCTCGACTCCACCACCACGATCGTGTTCTACCTCTACCGGCAGGCGTTCCAGCTCTTCCACTCCGGCTACGGCACGGCCATCGCCTACGTCCTGTTCCTCGTGACGCTCGCCGTGTCGGGCGCGGTCCTGTGGAGGAGCGCCAAATGAAGGGCCGCCACCTCGCCCACCTGGTCCTGATGCCCGCCGCGCTGCTGTTCGTGGCGCCGCTGGCCTGGATGGCGCTGACCGCGTTCATGCCGGACACCGACATCAACACCTACCCGCCCAAGCTCTGGCCCGAGCGCTTCACCCTGGCCGGGTTCACCCGGATCTTCACCGAGGACGACTACCCCCGGTGGCTGGCCAACACGATGATCGTGGCCGGGGCCGCCGTCCTGGGACACGTGGTGCTCTGCTCCCTGGCCGGGTACGGCTTCGCCAGATTGCGCTTCCGCGGCCGCGGGCTCGCGTTCGGCGCGCTCATGGCGACCATCATGGTGCCCACCCAGGTGCTGATGATCCCGACGTTCCTGCTGTTCAAGAACCTCGGCCTGATCGACACCCTCGGCGCGGCCATCGTGCCCTGGCTGGCCTCGGCGTTCGGTGTCTTCCTCATGCGGCAGTTCTTCCTGTCGCTGCCCAAGGAGCTGGAGGAGGCCGCCACCATCGACGGCTGCTCCCGGCTCGGGGTGTTCTTCCGGGTGGTGCTGCCGCTGGCCAGGCCCGCTCTGGCCACGCTCGTGGTGTTCACGCTGCTCGGCTCCTGGAACGACCTCATCTGGCCGCTCATCGCGATCTCCTCCGAGGAGAGCTACACACTGCAGCTCGGCCTCGCCACGTTCTCCGGCGCCCGGCACACCGAGTGGTCGGCGCTCATGGCCGGCAACCTCGTGGCCGTGCTGCCGCTCGTGGCCGCGTTCGTGCTGGCGCAGCGCCACTTCGTGGCCACGATGAGCTTCAGCGGGCTGAAGGGCTGAGGCGGTGTTTGCGCCGGTTACGCACGCATAGGAGGATGCGCTCAGCCAACCGAGGAGGATGCCATGTCGGTGTTGCAGAGCTTCGTGGACAGCGTGCGGAGCGGCGCGATCGAGGTGATCGACCTGACCGCGCCCCTCTCGTCCGAGACGCCGATCCTCCAGCTACCTGAGCCGTTCAGCAACACGATCCCGTTCCGGCTGGAGGAGATCAGCCGGTACGACGACCGCGGCCCCGCCTGGTACTGGAACGACATCCACACCGGTGAGCACACGGGAACGCACTTCGACGCCCCCATCCACTGGATCACCGGCCGCGACGGCGAGGACGTCTCCCAGGTGCCCGCGGGCAAGCTGATCGCGCCCGCCGTCGTGCTCGACTTCTCCGCCGAGGCGTCCAAGGACCCCGACTTCCTCCTCCAGATCGACCACGTCAAGGAGTGGGAGCGCGCCAACGGGGCGCTGCCCGACGGCGGCTGGCTCCTCTACCGGACCGGCTGGGACACCCGCTCCGGCGACCAGGCCGCGTTCCTGAACGCCAGCGAGACCGGTCCCCACACGCCCGGCATCTCGGTGGAGTGCGCCTCGTGGCTGGCTTCCGAGGCGCCGATCATCGGGGTGGGCGTCGAGACCGTCGGCACCGACGCGGGCACCGCCCACTCCTTCGACCCCGCCTTCCCCTGCCACTCGTTCCTGCTCGGCGCGGGCAAGTACGGCCTGACCCAGCTCCGCAACCTGGACCGCCTGCCGGTGACCGGCGCCGTCGTGGTCGCTCCGCCGCTGCCGATCACGGGCGGCTCCGGCAGCCCCGTCCGCGTGCTCGCCCTGGTGGAACGTTGATCGTAGCCGAGGCCGTCGGCCGGGCCCTCGCCAGGTGCGGCGCCGAGGTCGCCTTCGGCGTGGTCGGCAGCGGCAACTTCCACGTCACGAACGCCCTTGTGGCGAGCGGTGTCCGGTTCTTCGCCGCCCGGCACGAGGGCGGGGCCGCCACGATGGCCGACGCGTACGCCCGGATGAGCGGCCGGGCCGGGATCGTCTCCGTCCATCAGGGGCCTGGGCTCACGAACGCGATGACCGGCATCGCGGAGGCGGCCAAGAGCCGTACGCCGTTGATCGTCCTCGCGGGGGAGGCCACCGACGCCCGCTCCAACTTCCACATCGACCAGGACGCCATGGTCGCGGCGGTGGGCGCGGTGCCCATGCGGGTCACGACGGCGGAGGGCGCGTGGGAGCGGGCGGTGGAGGCGTACCGGGTGGCCACGGAGGAGCGCCGCACCGTCCTGCTGAACCTCCCGCTCGACATCCAGTCCCTGCCCGTCACCCTCGGCGACGCCGCGCCGCTTCTCGAAAGCGGCGAGTCCGGCCGGGCTCCCGGCAGCGATGAGGCGGAGGAACTGGCGCGCCTGCTCAGGCGATCCCGGCGGCCCGTGTTCATCGCGGGGCGCGGTGCCCGGCACGCGCGGCGGGAGCTGGAGGCCCTGGCCGACCTCGCGGGCGCCCTGCTCGCCACGTCGGCCGTGGCCAAGGGGCTGTTCCGCGGCAGCCCGTGGGACCTGGACGTGAGCGGCGGCTTCGCCACCCCGCTCGCCGCCGAGCTGATCCGCGGCGCCGACCTGGTCATCGGATGGGGGTGCGCGCTGAACATGTGGACCACCCGCCACGGCTCGCTGATCCCGCCGGGGGCGAAGGTGGCGCAGGTGGACCTCGACCGGGCGGCGCTCGGCACTCACGTGCCCGTCGACCTGGGCGTGGTGGGCGACGTGGGACTCGTCGCGACCGCCCTGGCCGCGCACCTCGGCGCGCCGCCCGCTGGGGCCGCTGAGCCGGGCGCCGGCACCGCCGGACCGGCCGGCATCAGGACCGGCGGACCAACCGGCACCATGGGGCACCGGTCGCCTGAGGTCGCGCGCCGCATTCAGGCCGAGGGCCGGTGGCGGGACGTCCCGTACGAGGACGAGAGCGGCGGCGGCAGGATCGACCCGAGGACGCTCTCCATCGGCCTGGACGATCTGCTGCCGATGGAACGGATCGTGGCCATCGACTCCGGAAATTTCATGGGTTATCCGTCGATGTTCATCGATGTCCCGGATGAGGGTGGATTCTGCTTCACCCAGGCGTTCCAGTCGATCGGGCTGGGCCTGGCGACGGCGATCGGCGCCGCCGTGGCCCGCCCCGACCGGCTGCCGGTGGCCGCGCTCGGCGACGGCGGTGCCCTCATGGGCATCGCCGAGCTGGAGACCGTCGTCCGGCTGGGCCTGCCGATGGTGATCGTGGTCTACGACGACGAGGCGTACGGGGCCGAGGTACACCACTTCGGACCGCACGGCCACCCGCTGGACACGGTCACGTTCCCACCGGCCGACCTCGCCGCCATCGCCCGCGGACACGGCTTCACCGCCGTAACCGTCACCGAGGCGGCAGACCTGGCGGACGTCGCCGACTGGCTCAAAGGCCCACGAGACCGGCCGCTGCTGGTCCACGCCAAAGTCACGGGGGAGCACGGCTCCTGGTGGCTGGAGGAGGCCTTCAAAGGCCACTGACCCGCGGCGTGCGGGCGGTGCCCGGCCCGTCAGAGCTTGCGGAAGACACGGGACTCCTCGGCGCCGGCCAGTACGTCGGCCAGCGCCGCGCCCGCGCCCGCCGCCACCGCCGCCGCGATCGCGCCCTCCACGAACGGCACGTCCGCCACCACGACCCGCCCGGGCTCCTCCACCAGGCGAGCCGTCAGCACCGAGCTGCCCAGATCAGGGATGATCACCACGCCGTCCCCTTGATCGGCCTCACGCACCGCCGCCTCGATCAGATCCAGACTGGTGCCCAGCCCGCCGTCATCCGTCCCACCGGCCGCCGCCACGGGCGTGCTGTCACCCGCGATGCTCCGGACCAGCGCCACCGCCTCCGCCGCCAGCCCCGCACTGTGCGATACCAGTACCAGCCCCACCATCACACGGCCTCCGCCACCGCGCCCGTCCGGGGAACCCACGCGGGACGGGCCATCACGCCGCCACGGTGGCCAGCGCGGCCATGAACAGCGCCGCCGAGGCCGCGCCGGGGTCCTCATGCCCGATGCTGCGCTCACCCAGGTAGCTGGCCCGGCCCTTGCGGGCCTGCATCGGGATCGTGGCCTTCGCGCCCTCGGCCGCCGCGCGCGCCGCCTGCTCGAACGCCTCCTGTACCCCTGCCCCATCCCGTACGGCCAGCGCCAGCGCGCGGGACGCGGGAGCCAGCGCGTCCACCATGGTCTTGTCGCCCAGAGCCGCCTTGCCCAGCCGTTCGAGCGCCACGACCCCCGCCTCGAACGCCACCGAGAACCTCGCCAGCGTCACCGGCGCCTCCAGGGCCTTGCCCATCTGGCGAAACACCGACCCGTACAGCGGCCCGGAGGCCCCGCCCACGCGCCGGATCAGCGTCGCCCCGGCCGAGGTCAGCACCTGCACCGGCGACTCCGGCGGCCGCTCGGCCAGCGCCTTGGCGACCTCGGTGAGCCCGCGGTCGAGGTTCGTGCCGTGGTCGGCGTCGCCGATCGCGGCGTCCAGCTCCGTCAGCCGGTCGCGGTCGCGCCGCACCAGCCGGGCCGCCTCCTCGAGCCACGCCACGAAGAAGCGCGTGTCCATGGTGTCCATCAGCGCCCCCAGCGCAGCCCCGGCGTCTCGACCGGCGCGTCCCACAGGCGGGTCAGCGCGTCGTCGAGCAGGCAGACCGTCACGGAGAAGCCCTGCATGTCCAGGCTCGTCACGTAGTTGCCGACCAGCGACCGCGACACGCGCGCCCCCTTCCCCTTGACGAACGCCGCAACCTCCGCGAACACCACGTACAGCTCCATGAGCGGCGTCGCGCCCATGCCGTTCACCATGACCAGCAGCTCGCCGTGGAGCGGCATGTCTCCGTGGATCGCCTCCACGGCCACCCCGGCCAGCTCGCGCGCCGGCACCATCGGCGCCCGCGTGCGCCCGGGCTCGCCGTGGATGCCGATCCCCAGCTCCACCTCCGTCTCCGGCAGGTCGAAGGTCGGCTTGCCCGCGTGCGGCGTCGTACACGAGGTCAGCGCGATCCCGAACGACCTGCTGCGCTCGTCCACCTCGCCCGCCACCCTGGCCACCTCGCCCAGCGGCGCGCCCTCCTCGGCCAGGGCCCCCGCGATCTTCTCCACGAACAGCGTGGCCCCGGTGCCGCGGCGGCCGGCCGTGTAGAGGGAGTCCTGCACGGCGACGTCGTCGTCGACCAGCACGCTCGCCACCTCGACGTCCTCGACCAGTTCGGCGGCCATCTCGAAGTTCAGCACGTCGCCGGTGTAGTTCTTGACGATGTGCAGCACGCCCGCGCCGCCGTCCACCGCCCTGGTCGCGTCGATGATCTGGTCGGGCACCGGCGAGGTGAAGATCTCGCCCGGGCAGGCCGCGTCGAGCATGCCGTACCCGACGAAACCGGCATGCAGCGGCTCGTGCCCGGAGCCGCCGCCCGAGACCAGGCCGACCTTCCCCGGGCGCGGACCCTCGGCCCGGTAGACCACCTGATCGCGGACCCGCAGCGAGGGGTGGGCCGCGGCCATGCCGTTCAGCGCGTCCTCAACGACGGTTTCTGCCGTGTTGATGAGCTTCTTCATGCTCAAAACATGTGCCCGTTTTCACGAACGCGCAAGCGTCGTAGCGTGGACGGGGTGGATGTCTTCTACACCCCTTACGATCCGTCGATCAACGACGACCCTTACCCGGTCTACGCGCGGTTACGCCGTGACGCGCCCATCTACCACAACCCCGGCCTCGACTTCTGGGCGCTGTCCCGGCACGCCGACGTCTCCGCCGCGTTCACCGACAGCGCCCGCTACTCCAGCGACCACGGCCCCATGCTCGACGCCGGCGCGTGGGGGCCGCAGGCGCGGACGTACCTGTCGTTCGTGGCCATGGACCCGCCCGAGCACACCCGCATGCGGGCGATCGTCTCACGGGCCTTCACCCCGCGCCGGGTGGCCGCGCTCGAACCCCTGATCAGGAAGATCGCGCGGGACTACATCGAGCAGGGCCTCGAGCGCGGTACGTTCGACTTCGCCCGCGACCTGGCGGCCAAGCTGCCGCTCGACGTGATCTCCGAGCTGATGGGCGTGCCGCCGTCCGACCGGGCCGACGTACGCCGCAAATCCGACACCCTGGTCAGGTACGACCCGCAGGGCCAGATGGCGGACGCGGGGCTCAAGAGCATCCTGTCGCTCGGCGACTACTACACCTCGATCATCGCCGACCGCCAGGTCACGCTCCGCGACGACCTCGTCTCCGCGCTCGTCGGCGAGGGCGGGCTGACCGTCGAGGAGATCGTGGCGTTCATCTTCCTGCTGATCGGCGCGGGCTCCGAGACCACCACCCACCTGCTCAGCGCCGCCTGGTACTGGGCGTGGCGCAATTCGGACCAGCGCGCCGCCGCCTTCGGCGGGGCGATCACGCCGTGGGTCGAGGAGTCGCTCCGGTACGACACCCCCGCGCACGGCATCGCCCGCCGCCTCACGGAGCCCACCGAACTGCACGGCACCCTCGTCCCCAAGGACGCCAAGATCTGGCTCCTCATCGGCGCCGCCAACCGGGACGAGTCGGTCTTCCCCGACGCCGACGTCTACGACCTGACCCGCGACACCTCCCGGGCCATCAGCTTCGGCGTCGGCCGCCACTACTGCCTCGGTGGCCCGCTGGCCAGACTGGAGGCCAGGGTGACGCTGGAGGAGTTGACCAAGGCCGTCTCGCCCGGCTACGAGATCGACGTGGCGGGCATCAGGCGCACCGCGCACGGCAACGTACGGGGCATGGTCGGGCTCCCGACCACCGTGACACCCGCCTGAGCGGCCTTACGGTACGTTCTGGTCATGGCTGAGATTGTGTACCCGCCGGTGCTCGTCGCCGCGCGGACGTTGTTTCGCGCGCTCGACATCCGATTCCACACGGAGGGGACCGAGCACGTGCCGCGGTCCGGGGGAGCGGTGCTGGTGAGCAACCACATCAGCTACCTCGACTTCATCTTCGCCGGATTCGCCGCGCTGCCGTCGAAGCGGCTGGTGCGCTTCATGGCCAAGGAGGACGTGTTCAAGCACCGGATCTCGGGGCCGCTGATGCGCGGGATGCACCACATCCCGGTCGACCGGGGGGCGGGCGCCGGTTCGTACGCCACGGCGCTGCGGAGGTTGAAGGCCGGCGAGGTGGTCGGCGTTTTCGCGGAGGCCACGATCAGCCGCTCGTTCACCGTCAAGGAGATCAAGAACGGCGCGATCCGGATGGCGCAGGCCACCAGCACGCCGCTCATCCCCGTGGCGTTGTGGGGCAGCCAGCGGCTCTGGACCAAGGGCCGGCCGCGGAACCTGCTGCAGCGGCACGTGCCGCTCACCATTCTGGTAGGCGAGCCGATGTACCCCAAGCGGGGCGAGGACATCAACCAGCACACCGCTGACCTGCACGCGCGCATGTCGGAGCTGCTGGACCGGGCGCAGCGCACCTACCCGGAGGTGCCGCCGGGGGTGTGGTGGCAGCCCGCCCACCTGGGCGGCACCGCGCCGACCCCGGAGGAGGCGGCCGCCATGGACGCCGCCGAGGCGGAGGCGAGAGCGAACAAGTCGTAGGCCGCGACGCCACGCGTGACGCGTTGCACGCGTGGTGTCGTCGCGTGCGCGCCGCCCGCGGCCGTCGGACGGCTAGATGGCGGCCTGGTAGGAGCTGGCGCGCATGCCTGCCAGCAGCCCCGCCGTCTGCTCCGGTGTGAAGCGGCGTACCGGATCGTGGTGCAGCAGCCCTTCGATCAGCGGCCGCATCACCCCGGCCCGCCGGGGCGGCGGGTAAGGGCCGCTTCTGGCCATGCCGAGCACCGTGGCGGCGTCCTGGCCCGGGTACGGAGGCTGGCCCTCGACGGCGCTGTAGAGCGTGGCGCCGAAGGACCACATGTCGGCCTCCTTGCTGGCCGGCCCGCCGTGGAGCCGCTCGGGCGCCATGAAGGCGGGCGTGCCCCGCAGCCGCCGCGACGTCGTCATCCGGATGTCGCCCTCGGCCGTCGCTATGCCGAAGTCGGTCAGCACCACCCGGTCACCGGTCAGCATGACGTTGGCGGGCTTCACATCGCGGTGCAGCACGCCGGCCTGGTGGGCCGTGCGCAGCGCGGCGAGCAGGTGCTGCCCGATCGCGGCCACCGACTGCGCCGGCAGCGTGCCGACCTGGGAGAGCAACTGGTGCAATGAGAGCCCGTCGAGGTATTCCATCACGATCCAGAGCTTGCCGCCCTCTTCGATCAGGTCGTGGACCGTGACGATGTTGGGGTGCGTCAGGCCGGCAGCCATCCTGGCCTCACGCAGCACCCGGCGGCGCACCATCTCGACCTCACCGGCCAAGGTCAGCTCCTTGAGCGCCACCGTACGGTGGAGGAGCTGATCGAACGCACGCCAGACGACTCCCATACCCCCACGACCGGCCTCCTCGTTCAGGAGGTACCGTCCGCCGATCTCCCGCATACCATCCCCTCAAGCTCGGGGGATAATCATGTCACTTCAGCGCATGCTGGTGGGTGACTAACGTCGTCTGGATATGTCGGAAAGTGTAGGTTCGCTGGTCAGCGGCCCAGAAATTCGCTCCGACAACGCGCGTCACACCAGCCCGACGGCCACCAAACATACGCCTGTGGCGCCCATCAGGACGGCTCCGAGGCCTGCGAGCTCCGCCACCACGCCCCCGAGTGCCGCCCCAGGGGCATCCCGCCCATGCCGACGAGCCGGTACGCCGAGTTGACCCGCCCCAGCAGCTCCGCCGGGATCAGCCGCTGCCGCGTCGAGATGACCAGCACGTTTCCCGCGGCGCCCACCAGGCCCCACAGCACGGCGGTCGGGTAGAGCGTCCACGGGGACGGCGCGACCACCGGCACCAGGAGCAGCAGGCTGCTGGTCAGCCACGCGCCGACGAGTGTGCGGACCTCGCCGAAGATCCCCGCGGCCCGCCCGGACAACAGCGACCCGGCCACGGCGCCGGCCGCGAACGCCGTCATCATCAGGCCGTATCCGCTCGGCTCCAGCCCGATCATCGACCCGTCGCCCACGGCCCACAGCACGAAGACGGCGAAGTAGGCGGCGTTGGCGAGGTTGAGCATCCCCGCTGTGATCGCCAGGCTTCGCAGCACCCGGTGGGACCACAGGTAGCGCAGGGCCTCGCCGATGTCCCGCCGCAGCGGGCGGCGGTCCGAGCGGGGGCCGGTCACCCGGTACGTGCCGCGCATGCCCAGCAGGAGCAGCCCGGCTGCGGCGTACAGCAGGGCCGGGGCGCCGAAGACGGCGGCGGGGAGCACTCCGACCAGGAGCCCGGCCAGCGCGGCGGCCGGCCCGGTCGGCGATCGCGCCCGCGTGCAGTGCCAGCAGCAGCCAGGGTGCCGTCGCGGCGGCCCCCACCAGGGAGACCAGGGTGGGGGAGCGGGTCATCGACACGGCCGGCAGCGGCGCGCCGATCTTGAGCACGCCGTCCGCGAGGTTCGACAGCGCGGTGGACGACCCGCGAGGCGGCGTCACGGGCGCCGGAGGAGTGGGTGCGGGCCAGCGGGTTCGGACGGCGGTCGCTGCGGCTCACGGCGACGAAGACGGCCGAGATGAGGGATGAGGTGCTGGAGGTGCTGGAGAGATATCGGACGCTGTCCGACCAGAGGGAAGGCGAGACCACGTCACCGGCTCCACCGGGCACGTGGTCGTCCACTTCGACGTCCTGCCGCTGGGGGCCGCCGGCGAGCAGGAGTGATCCGGTCAGGTGATGAGAGAGAGCGCCCGCTCCGCCACCCCCTCCGGAGCGGTCTTCGGCGAGCCGCAGTCGAACGGCGGCCGCGGGTCGTACTCGATCGCCAGCTGCACCGCCTGCGCCGTCTCCACATCGCTGGCCTGGGCCAGCAGCGTCAGCGCCATGTCGATGCCCGCCGACACCCCGGCCGCGGTCACGATCTTGCCTTCGACGACCACGCGCTCGCTCACCGGCTCGGCCCCGAACTGCGCGAGCATCTCCAGGATGGCCCAGTGGGTGGTCGCCTTCACGCCGTCCAGCAGCCCGGCCGCCCCGAGCAGGAGGGAGCCGCTGCACACCGAGGTCGTCCACCGGGTGTGCGCATGGGCCCGGCGGATCCAGCCGATCAGGACCTCGTCGGACAGGGCTTCCAGGGTGCCGGGCCCGCCGGGTACGACGATGACGTCGGGATCGGGCAGGTCGGCGTACGAGGCCGTGGCGGTCAGGGCGAGCGTGCCCTGGTCGTCGGTCACCGGCCCCGGCTCGGCCGCGACGAACGTGACCGTGCAGTCAGGCGCGAAGGCCATCACTGTGTACGGCCCGACCGCGTCCAGCGCGGTGAAACGAGGGTAGAGCGGGATGGCCACGCGCATGTCACTTCTCCTTCGATCGGAACCCGCGGCGATGATCGCCGGGTGAGATCCGCCAGTGGCGGCGGAAGACGCGGTAGAGCGTCTCTGCCGTGCCGAGCCCCGACTCCCTGGCCACCGTGTCCAGCGGATGATCGGTGACCTCCAGGAGCCGCCTGGCGGCGTCGGCCCGGCTGCGTTCGACGTACCGGCCGGGTGACAGGCCGGTCTGCTGGGTGAAGACGCGGGAGAAGTGGCGCTCGCTCATGCCCGCGCGCAGCGCGAGCCCGGGCACGCTCAGGTCGGCGGCCGGGTTCGCGTCGATGTACGCCTGCAGCTCCCTCAGCGGCTCGCTGCGCGGCGTCATCGCCCGCATCGGGGTGCTGAACTGGCTCTGCCCGCCCGGCCGGTGCAGGTACACCACGAGCCCGCGGGCGACGTCGCGGGCCAGCGCGTGGCCGTGGTCCCTGGCCACCAGCGCCAGCGCGAGGTCCACGCCGGACAGGACGCCCGCCGAGGTCCAGACGTTGCCGTCCTCGATGTAGAGGGGGTCGGCGTCCACCTCGACGCACGCGTACCGGGACTGGAGCTCGCCGGCGGCCAGCCAGTGCGTGGTGGCCCGCCGGTGGTCCAGCAGCCCGGCCTCGGCCAGCAGGAACGCGCCGTTGCACACCGAGGCGACCCGCCCGGCGGCCCGCGCCAGCGCGGCGATGCCGCCGATCAGCTCCCCGTCCCCCAGGTGCTCGGGCACCGACGGCCCGCCCGCCACCATCAGCGTGTCGATCGGCCCCGTGACCTCGCCGAGCGCGCCCGCCGTCACCTCGACCCCGTTCCCGGCGGGTACGGCTCCCGCGCGCACGGCGACGACTTCGACCCGGTAGCCGCCGGGCGCGAGCAGGCCCGCCGTGGCGAACACGTCGGCGGGCCCGGCCAGGTCGAGCAGTTGGAAACCGGGGAAGACGACGATCAGGATCCGTCGCTGCATGTCTTCATGCTGGTCGCGGAGCGGTCATGGCGTCAACGACACGACCATTGCACATTACGCCACGACAGGCGGGACGGCCTGGCCGCCGCGGGTGTCAGCGCCCGCGCACCGCGGGCGCCACGGTGACGCCGACGCCCTTGCGCCGCAGCCGCTCCACGTGCTCCGCCGGCGTCCGCCAGTCCACGATGACGTGGTCGAATTCGGTCAGCGGCGCGAGGGCGTGCAGGGCCCGGCGTTCGAACTTGGTGTGGTCCACGATCAGCAGGCGGGTGGCCGCCGCGTCGAACATGGCGCGTTTGGTGTCGACCGTTTCCTCGGTCTGGTGGAAGCAGATGTCGTCGGTGATGGCGGAGGTGGACATGACGACGATGTCGGCGCGCACCTCGCGGATCGCCGCGACGGTCATGTGCCCCATGAACGAGTTCGCCCAGGGGTGGAACCGGCCGCCGAGCGCGATGAGAGTGATGTCCGGCTCGCCGGTCAGATCATCGATGACGGGCAGGAAGTTCGTGATCACCGTCAGGGGCGCCTTGTCACCGAGCATCGGCACGAGGTTCAAGGTGGTGGTGGAGTCGTCGAGGATGACGGCGTGGCCCGGCTCGATCCACGCGCAGGCGGCTCGGGCGAGCGCCGCCTTCTCGCCCTGCTGCCGGCCGCGGCGGAACAGGTCGCTGGCCTCGACGAGGCTGGACGGCAGGGCGGTGACCACGCCCCGGCTCTTGCGGACGATCCCCCGGGCGACGAGCGCGTCGAGGTCGCGGTGGGCGGTCATCAGGCTGATGCGATATTTCTCCACGAGAGCCTCGATGCGGACCGAGCCATCGGCCAGCACGTCCTCGGCGATCGCGCGCTGGCGCGCGCGCTGCCGTTCAAGGCGGCCCTCCGCGGGCGACTCCTTCATCGCACCTCCCAGCGTCTCAGCCTCCGACTATCCCGCATTCCGCCATCCCGCGTGACGGGCACGGGCCGCGATGCGCACCAGTTCGACGAATCCGGCGACGTCCCACGCGGCCCGGCCGACGAACAGGCCGTCGGTCCCGGGCACGCCGAGCAGCGCCGCCGCGTTGAGCCGGTTGACGCTTCCCCCGTAGAGAACGGCCGCGACCCCGTCGTGCGCGTCCGGTCCGAAGCGGGCGGCCAGCATCCCCATCACGGGGGCGATCTCATGCGGCAGCGGTTCACGGCCGCGGTCGCCGATCGCCCAGACGGGCTCGTAGGCGACGACGACCTTGTGCAGGTCGTGCGGGGGGAGCCTGGAGAGTCCCCGGCTCGCCTGCCCGGCGACCCAGCCGATCTCCCCTCCGGCGGCGCGTACCCCGGCCGGTTCGCCGACGCACAGCAGCGGCGTGAGGCCCGTCGCGACGGCGGCCGCGACCTTGAGCGCGACGGTGTCGTCGGTCTCGCCGAAGTGCTGCCTGCGTTCGGAGTGGCCGATCTCGACGAGCGTCGCGCCCGCATCGGCGATCATCCCCATCGACACCTCGCCGGTGTAGGCCCCGGCGGGCTCCCAGTGCGCGTTCTGGGCCCCGATGAGGACGGGGAGGTCGGACGGCAGGCGCTCGCGTACGGCGGCGATCGCGGTGTGCGCCGGGATGACGAAGGCCCGGACGCCGTCCAGCGCGCTCCGGGCGGCGACGAGCCCGTCGGCGAACGCCCGCGCCTCGGCCAGCGTCTTGTTCATCTTCCAGCTGGTGCCGATCCACGTCACGGGTGCTCCCCGAGCTCGGCCCATACGGCCGTCATCCTCTCCACGACGCGCTGGTAGCGCCGGTAGTTCTCCTCCTGCCGCGCCACGCCGCCGGGCGTGGGCTCGCAGACCACGGGGGCCGTGCCGACCGCCGCGGCGGCCTCCGGCAGGTCGGCGTAGACGCCCGCCGCGATGCCGGCGAGCATGGCGGAGCCGAGCGCCCCCGCCTCCCGCACGGTGCTCACTCCCACCGGCGCGGCCAGGGTGTCGGCGAACATCCGCACCCAGCGGACGCTGTTGGCGGCTCCGCCGGTGAGCCGGATGTCGGTGACGTCGAACCCGTCCCGCAGCGCGTCGACGTGGTGGCGGTGGTTGAAGACCACCCCTTCCATCACCGCGCGGAGCAGATGGCCGCGCTCGTGCCAGCCGCGCAGCCCGACGAAGGCCGCGCTCGCGTCCACCGGGTAGGGGGAGCCGTAGAGGAAGGGCAGGTAGACCAGGTCGGAGGGGCTCGACTCGACCGCCCCGAGATCCTCCTCCACGAAGCCGAACGGCCGGCCGGCGGCGCTGCCCGCCCGCATGTCGGTGGCGGCCAGCCGGGTGGCGAACCACTCGAGATTGGCCGCGCTCGACGGGGAGAGCGCCATGTTCATCCACTGGCCGGGAACGACGAACGCGCGGGCGTTCCACCGCTCGTCCACCCGGGCCGCGTCGGAGATGACCTCGTTGATGCTGAAGGTGCCCGCGATGATCGCGAGTTGGCCGGGGAGCACCGTGCCCATGCCGATGGCCCCGCAGTCGACGTCGTGCGCGCCCGACGCGACCGGGGTGCCCGGGGCGAGGCCGCATCGCTCCGCCGCCGCGCCGGTGACCTCGCCGGCGACCTCATCGGACCGGATCACCTCGGGCAGCAGGCGGTACAGCCGCTCGACGCCGAAGACACGCAGCGTCTCGCGGTCGTACTCCTGCGAGTGCACATTGGTGAACGACAGGCTCGACTCCGTCGGGTCGGTGGAGAAGACGCCGGTCAGCCGCTGCTTGATGACGTCCTTGCCCGGCAGCGCGTAGGCCGTCCGGTCCATGACGTCCGGTTCGTTGCGCAGCAGCCAGGCCAGCACCGAGACCGGCGAGCCCGGCCAGGGCTTCTGCCCGCTGAGCGGGAGGACGGCGGCGCTGCGCCCGGTGCGCTGCCAGTCCGCGACCAGGTCCGCGGCGCGGGTGTCGAGTGAGAGGATCCCCGGCCGGGTCGGCCTGCCCCGCTCGTCGACGAGGTAGATGCCGTCACCGTGGGAGGTGACCGCGACGCCCGCGACCTCCGCCGGCCGGATGCCGGTCGTGGCGACGACCTCCCGGATGACCGAGCAGGTCACCTCCCACAGCTCGTCCTGGTCGCGCTCGACGTGGTGGGGCAGCGGGTAGCTGTGCGGCACCCGCCGCGCGGCCTGGCCGAGCTCACGGCCGGTCGCGTCGAAGAGCACGGCCTTGGTGACCGTGGATCCGGCGTCGACGCCGAGGAGGTAGCGTCCCATCTAAACCGCCGGCCTCGGTTCGAGTTCGCCGAACCGCCGGAGATAGGCCAGGTAGGCGGCCTTCTGCCGGGCGGTCTCCGCGTCGTCCCAGTCGAGCTCGGCGGCGCAGACGGCGGCGACCGCGTCCATGGCTCCCTGGCCGAGGTCGGGCTCCAGGCCGATCATGGTGCGACGGGCGAGCACGTCGGCGAGGCCGGCGGCCTCCTCTTCCCTGATCGCGAAGACGACCTCGCCGGCCCGGAGCGAGGGGGCGAGGGTCCGGGAGAGTGCCTCGGACGAGGCGATCAGGGCGGCGACCTGGCGGGCTCGGGCGCCGTAGACGCGCGCCAGCCGGCGCGCCTCGGCGGCCGGGAGCCCGCTCTCCCGCTCGAACGCGCGCCTGAACTCCCCGGGCCCCTCGGGTGGGCTGCCGGGCAGGCCGAGCCCGCGCGTCCGCGACGACGTCTTCCTGCCCAGCCGCTCGCCCACCTGGTCGACGGCGTGCTCGGCGAGCGTGCGGAACGTGGTCAGCTTGCCGCCGACGACCGAGAGCAGCCCGTCGAGCCGGGGGCGGTGGTCGTGCAGGATGTGCCTGCGCGTGATGTCTCCGGGGTCGCCGCTCGGCGAGAACGGAAGGGGTCTGACCCCGGTGTAGGTGTACAGGATGCTGTCCTCGCTCAGGTTCGCGGCGGGGAACAGGCGGTTGGTCTCGGCGAGGATGTAGTCGATCTCCTCCTGGCCGGCCGCGGCCGCGCCGGGGTCGCCCTCGAACCGCTCGTCCGTGCTGCCGATGAGGTATCTGCCGAGCCAGGGGATCACCATGAGGGGGCGGCCGTCGCTGAGCGCCTCGTAGTACATCGCGCAGT
This sequence comes from Nonomuraea basaltis, assembly GCF_005893125.1. Lineage (GTDB taxonomy): Bacteria > Actinomycetota > Actinomycetes > Streptosporangiales > Streptosporangiaceae > Nonomuraea > Nonomuraea basaltis. Next base: position 34,990 of record NZ_VCJS01000041.1, read on the forward strand.
GGGGCGAGCCCGGGAACGGCTCCACGACGAGGTGCGTGCCCTTGGTGCCGCCGATCAGCCGCTCGTCCGCCAGCGGCGAACCGGTGAGCACGGAGTCGGCCCACGGCCCCGCCACGTTGACGGTGAAACGCGCCGCGACCTCGTGGACCGTTCCGGTGAGCATGTCGCGGACCGACGCCCCGACGACGCGGCCCCGCTCGACCCGCAGCCGGGTGGACTCGGCGTGGTTGAGCGTGGTGGCCCCGGCCGCGCGGGCGGCGAGCATGATCTCGACGGAGAGCCGCTCGGCGTACTCCACCTGCGCGTCGTAGTAGACCGCCGAGCCCTGGAGCCCGTCCGGGGACAGGCCGGGCAGCAGGGCGGCGGTCTTCCGCCGCCCGTAGGTGCGGTGGACCGGCAGAGACTTGTCGAACGAGAGCACGTCGTAGAGCACCATCCCCGCGCGCAACGCGAACCGGTGGTGCGAGTTGTTCCGGTAGAACGGGAGCGCGAACCGGAGCGGCGCGACCAGGTGCGGCGCGCGGCGCAGCAGCCACTCCCGGTCCCGCAGCGACTCGCGGACGAGTCCCACCTCGAGCTTGTCCAGATACTTGAGCCCGCCGTGGATCATGCGAGACGACCACGACGACGTGCCGCTGCCCCAGTCTCCCTTGTCGATCACGAGCACCGACAGGCCGCGGTCGGCCGCGTCCCACGCTATGCCGAGCCCGTTGACGCCGCCGCCGATGACGAGCAGGTCGAAATCGAGCTGAAGACGCTGGAGGGAGCGGTTCCGGTAGCTGCTCATCGCGTTCCTGAGTGATCATCTCATGTTTAGATGAGATCTACGGTGTTATTTCTAACGTGAACTACGGCAACGCTATCGTGACCTGCGTGATTAATCTAGACAGTAGTGGGATGGGTCACAGATACTGAATACCCGTCGGCGTACCTAACAGAAGAACCTTGAAAGATAACGGAATCTTCTGTTACGTTCCCGTGAACACGTGATAAGTCCGCGCATCTCGCCGCCGGACCCCCGTTGCCAGCCGGTCGCTGGAAAGGAGCCCCCGAGTCCGATGAGCACCGCAGCCGCCGCCGACCCGCCCCGCATGCTCACGCGCCTCGTCTGGCCCGTCGTGATCGTCGCCCTCCTGGTCGCCATGGGCCTGGACACCAGGTTCCTGTCCAGAGAAGAGGTCACCGCGCTCAACCCCGCGGAGTTCAGCGCCAAGGACTTCGCCGCCGCCGAATACCCCAAGATCGTGGGGGCCATCGAGGCGAAGGCCGTGGATCTCAAGGAGGTCGCCACCGCGGTCGTCGCCGACCCCTCGGCCGCCGGCCAGAAGTACGGCAACGTCGCGGGCACCGACAAGTACGCGGTCCCGGTGCGCTTCACCGGCAAGGTCGCCGAGACCGACGCGGGCCTGCTCACCATCGACGTGGCGGGACTGCCCAAAGGCAGCGTGGTCCGCGTCGCCATCGGCCAGGCCGCCAACGGCACCGCTCTGCGCGACGCCCCCGGCACCCTCAAGTTCAAGGACTTCCAGAACCAGACCGACTACCAGCAGGTGGCCAACGAACTGAAGGCCAGGATGCTCGCGGAGGTCGCCCGCAAGGCCGGCGCCGCCGCGGTGCGCGGCGCGAACGTGTCGGTGGCCGGCGTCTACGTCACCAACACCGGCCCGGACGACAGCTACCTCGTCACGCCGGTCAAGGTCGAGGTGGCGGGCTGATGTCCCGGGAAGCCGCGAGTCCCGCCCGGTCCGGCGTCGTCCTGCGGGCGATCGACATCACCAAGCACTACGGCGCGACGCAGGCCCTCAAGGGCGTCAACTTCGAGGTCCACCGGGGCAAGGTCACCGTCCTGTTCGGCGAGAACGGGGCCGGCAAGTCGACGCTGATGAAGATCATCGCCGGCGTCGAGTCCCCGACCTCCGGACACCTCGAGCTCGATGGGAAGCCGATCGAGCTGCACTCGCCCAACCAGGCGGCCGAGCATGGGATCTCGATCATCCACCAGGAGCTCAACCTCTGCCCGAACATGAGCGTGCGCGACAACATCTTCATCGGCCGCGAGCGCACCAGGATGTTCGGCACGGTGGACTACCGCGCTGAGAGCAAGGTCGTGCAGCGGCTCATGGAGCGGCTCGAGGAGGACATCGACCCGAACACCCTCGTCGCCGACCTCCGCATCGGGCAGCAGCAGATCGTCGAGATCGCCCGCGCCCTGGCGCTGGACGCCCGCATCCTGATCATGGACGAGCCCACCTCGGCGCTCAGCGCCCCGGAGGTCGAGGTCCTCTTCAAGGTCATCAAGGACCTCACCGCCAACGGGGTCGCGATCGTGTACATCTCCCATCATCTGGAGGAGGCGATCGAGATCTCCGACCACGCGGTCGTGTTCCGCGACGGCGAGCTGGTGGCAACCGCGGAGGCGGCCGGCATCGACCTGTCCTGGGTTGTCGGCAAGATGGTCGGACGGGCCGCCGAGTACGACTTCCGCGACGCGGAGCGCGACCCCGGCGACGTCGCGCTGAGCATCCGCAACCTCAAGGTCGTCGATGCCGCGGGGGAAGGCCGCCTCGCGGTCAACGACGTCTCGCTCGACGTCAGGTACGGCGAGATCGTCTGCCTGTACGGGCTCATGGGCGCCGGCCGGACCGAGCTGGTCGAGGCGCTGGCCGGCCGCGGCTCGATCGCCTCCGGCCGGGTGGAGATCGGCGGCAGGAACCTCGCGGGCACGTCCATCGCGGAGCGGATCGCGCTCGGCATCGGTCTCGTCCCCGAGGACCGGCAGCGTGACGGGCTGGTCCAGTCGATGTCCGTCGGCCAGAACCTGTCCCTGTCGAGCCTGCTGGAGATGACGAGGTCGTTCGCCGTCTCCCGCCTGATCTCCCGCAGGCGTGAGACCGGCCGGGTCCAGGAGGGGATCTCCGAGGTCCGGGTGAAGACCACCGGCCCCGGCGCGCCGATCACGTCGCTGAGCGGCGGGAACCAGCAGAAAGTGGTGATCGGCAAGGTGCTGCTCACCAGCCCGAAGGTGCTCCTTCTCGACGAGCCGACCCGCGGCATCGACGTAGGGGCCAAGGGCGAGATCTTCTCACTGCTCTTCCGCGAGGCGCGGAAGGGGCTCGCGGTCCTCTACGTGACCAGTGAGATCGGCGAGGCCATCACGGCATCGCACCGCATCGTCGTCATGTCCAAGGGCCGCGTCGTCCGGGAGTTCGACCCGCGCACGGCCTCACGCGAAGAGATCATGGCCGCCTCCGGGGAGTCCGAGGTCGGCATCCACCCGATGGGAACCGCCAGTGAGTGAGCTGAGCCAGCCCGCCGTCAAGGCGACGGCGCCGCGCCTCCTCCGCAAGATCAACACCAGAGCCCTGATGATCGAAGGACGCGCGCTGCTCGCGCTTCTCCTCATCGTGGTCGTCTTCTCGCTGCTGTCCCCCAACTTCCTCAGCACCGACAACCTCATCGTCATGACCCGGCACGTCGCGATGAACGCCATCCTGGCGATCGGGATGCTGCTGGTGATCCTCAACGGCGGCATCGACCTGTCGGTCGGCTCGATCGTCGGCCTGTCCGGCGTCGTCGCCGGCCTGCTGATCGAAGGACTCGAGATCAACGGCCTCGACCTCTTCCTCTACCCCGCCGCCTGGGTGGTGATCGTCGTCTCCCTCGGCGTCGGCACCCTCGCCGGATGGGTGAACGGGGTGGTGGTGGCCAGACTCAACGTCGCCCCGTTCATCGCGACGCTCGGCATGCTCTACGTCGCCCGGGGCATCGCGCTGCTGATCACGAACGGCACCCCGTTCTCCAAGCTCGGCGGGGAGGCGACGCTGGGCAACACCGGCTTCCTCACCTTCCTCAAGAGCGCGCCGCTCGGGCTGCCCATGCCGGTCTGGGCGATGGTCCTCTTCGCCGCGGTGTTCGCGGTGGTGCTCAGCAAGAGCCCGTTCGGCCGATGGCTCTACGCCACCGGCGGGAACGAGCGCGCGGCCGAGCTGTCCGGCGTGCCGGTCAAGAAGGTGAAGACCCGCATCTACGTCCTCTCCGGTCTGTGCGCGGCGGCGGTCGGCCTGCTCCTGACGGCGGACCTGTCCTCGGCCACCCCGGCGGCCGGTGAGTTCTTCGAGCTCAACGCCATCGCCGCCGTGGTGATCGGCGGCGCCGCGCTCTCGGGCGGCCGCGGCACGATCCGCGGCACCCTCATCGGCGCCTTCGTCATCGGCTTCCTCGTGGACGGCCTCGTCCTCGTGGGGGTCTCCCAGTTCTGGCAGCAGATCATCAAGGGCGCCGTGATCATCATCGCCGTCGCGCTGGACCAGCTCCAGCAGACCCTCCAGAAGCGCCGGTCCGCGAAGGCCGCGCTGACACCCCCCAAGCCGTCGGAGCACGTGCCGGCCTCGGTGTGACCCGACGTACCCGGACGGCCCGCCGTTGGCCGTCTGCACTACCAGTGTTCGCGAAAGGCTCCACATGTTCCGAAAGATCGCCACTATCGCAGCGACAGGCGTGATGGCACTCGGCCTCGCCTCCTGCGGCTCGTCAGGCTCCGACTCCACCACGAGCGCCGCCCCGAGCGCGGCTCCCGCCTCGGCCGGCGGCACCCAGGGCGGGACCATCGCCGTCATCACGGTGGACCTGGCCAACTCGTACTGGCAGGCGGAGGCGAACACCGCCAAGGCCGAGATCGAGAAGGCCGGCTTCCAGGCCACGGTCAACGCCCACGGCGCCGACCCCGACAAGCAGAACCAGCTGATCGACACCGCGATCAGCAACAAGGTCAAGGCCATCATTCTCGACCCGGCGGGCGCCGACGAATCCGTTGCCGCCGTGCAGAAGGCGACCGACGCCGGCATCCCGGTGCTCCTGGTGAACGCCGAGATCGCCAAGCAGGGCGTCGCCAAGTCGCAGATCATCTCCAACAACGCCCAGGGCGCCACGATCGGCGCCGAAGCCTGGGTGAAGTCGATGGACGGCAAGGGCACGTACGTCGAGCTGTTCGGCAACCCGACCGACAACAACGCCCAGGTGCGCTCCGACGGCTACGCCGCCGTCATCTCCGCCTACCCCGACCTCAAGAAGGTCGGCCAGGAGACGGCGAACTGGGACCGCGTCCAGGGCAAGGAGAAGATGGAGGGCCTCCTGGCCGCCCACCCCGACATCGACGGCATCATCGCCGGCAACGACGAGATGGCCCTCGGCGCGATCGAGGCGCTCACCGACGCCAAGAAGATCGATAAGGTGAAGGTGCTCGGTTTCGACGGGAACGCCGACGCGGTCGAGGCGGTGCGCGCCGGGACCATGGTGGCCACGGTGCTCCAGCCGATCGTCCAGGGCACGACGAACGCCGTCGCCCAGGCCGTCGAATACCTCAAGAGCGGCAAGACCGGTGTCGCCGACGAGAAGCAGAGCATCGACTGCGTGCTCATCACCAAGGAGAACGCCGACAAGTACAAGGCGCCGTTCGTCATGGACAAGTGAGCGCCATCCCAAGCTGGGGTGGGCGCTGACCTGCCAGGTGCCGTCGCTCGCGACGGCCGGCGCCCACCCCCCGGCACCCCTGAAGAGTCCCGAGTCCAGCGTCCCTGCCATCTGCCAGAAAGGGCCCGATAGCGAATGCCGAACGGCCAGCTCAGCCCGGCGAGCCGCGTGGAAGCGCTGGAGCGGCTCGCCCGTACGGAATACGACGTCCTCGTCATCGGCGGCGGCGTCACCGGAGCCGGGGCCGCACTGGACGCGGCCACCCGCGGGCTGGCCGTCGCCCTCGTCGAAATGCGCGACTACGCGGCCGGCACGTCCAGCCGGTCGGGCAAGCTCATCCACGGAGGTCTGCGCTATCTCGAGCGGTTCGACTTCGGCCTCGTCCGCGAGTCGCTGCGCGAGCGCAGGCTGCTGCTGAAGGAGCTCGCGCCGCACCTCGTCAAGCCCATCCGCTTCCTCTATCCGCTGCGCCGGCGGCTCTGGGAGCGCGCCTACGTGGGCGCCGGCCTGCTGCTCTACGACACCCTCGGCGGCGCCGGCGCGGTTCCCCGCCACCGCCACCTGTCCCTCGGCGCGGTGCGCCGGCTCGCACCCGGCGTCGAGCAGCGCGGGCTGGTCGGCGCGATCACGTTCTACGACACCCAGGTCGACGACTCGCGCCACACCCTGGAACTCGTGCGCACCGCGGCGGCTCACGGCGCGGAGGTCGCCTCCGCGGTCAAGGTCGTCGGGCTGGAAACCTCCGGCGGCGCCGTCCGCGGCGCGCAGGTGCAGGACCTGGAGAGCGGAGAGACGTTCACCATCCGCGCCAGGCACGTGGTCAACGCCACCGGCGTCTGGACGGACGGACTGAGCAGCCTCGCGGGAGGCAGGCAGGGCTTCAGCGTGAAAGCGTCCAAAGGCGTCCACATCATGGTGCCGCGGGAGCGGATCCGGAGCGAGGTCTCGCTCTTCGTCCGCGCCGAGGACAGCGTCCTGTTCGTACGGAGCTGGGGCCGCCACTGGCTGATCGGCACCACGGACACGGCCTGGACGGCTGGGCTCGACCATCCGGCCGCGACCTCGACCGACATCGACTACCTGCTGCGCAACGTGAACGCCGCGCTGGAGACCGAGCTCACCCGGGACGACATCGACGGGGTCTTCGCCGGGCTCCGCCCGCTCATCCGCGGCCCGGCGACGACGGGGGCCGGCACGACCAGCCGGCTCAGCCGGGAGCACGCGGTGGAGACGCCCGTCCCCGGGTTCACCACGGTCGCGGGCGGCAAGTACACCACCTACCGGATCATGGCCAAAGACACGATCGACGAGGCGGTGAAGGGACTCGGCCGCGCGGCGCCCCCGTCGCGCACCCAGAGCGTCCCCCTGATCGGCGCCGTCGGCTACGCCGAGGCCAGGGCGCGCACGGCCGCGTCCGGCGTGCTCACCCCGGACCAGGCCGAGCACCTCCTCGGCCGTTACGGCTCGTTGACCGAGGACCTGATCGCCATGATCGCCGAGCGCCCGGAGCTCGGGCGGCCCATCGACGGCGCGCCGGACTACCTGCTAGCCGAGGCGGTGTACGCCGTCACGCACGAAGGCGCGCTCCACCTCGACGACGTGCTGACCCGGCGTACCCACATCGCGATCGAGACGCGCGACCGCGGCGCCGCCGCCGCGCGCGCGATCGCCCCGCTGATCGGCGCGGAGCTCGGGTGGGACGCCGAGCGCGGGCGGAAGGAGCTCGACTTCTACCTCGCCAGGATCGAGGCGGAACTGGCCGCCCAGCGCCTTCCCGACGACGCGTCCGCGGTGGCGGCCCGCGACGCCGCTAGGGACGTCCGGCTCCGAGTCGCGGACGGCGAGCGGCTGTGACGAATTCCCAGAGTGCCCCCGACGTCGAAAGAGTGCCCGTGCGGAAGAACAAGGCTCGTCAGAGCCAGATCGCCGACCTCATCCTGGAGCAGGGGTCGCTGACGGCGCAGGAGCTCGCGGAGATGTTCGGCGTCAGCGTCATGACGATCCACCGCGACCTCGACGAGCTCGAGCGGCAGGGCGTCCTGCGCAAGGCCCGCGGCGGCGCGACCGCCCAGCCGAGCGGGGTCTTCGAGGCCCGCGTGGCGTTCCGGCACGCGGCGGCCGTCGACCAGAAGCGCCGGATCGCCCAGGCGGCGCTGCGCCACGTCGAACCCGGCATGTCCGTGATGCTCGACGACTCGACGACCGTCCTGCACATGGTCCCCGGCCTCGCCGAGCTCGCGCCGCTGCACGTCGCCACGAACTTCCTCGCCGCGCTCAGGGAGCTGACCGCCCTGCCGGACATCCGCGTCATCGGGATCGGCGGCGACTACGACCCGCTGCACGACTCCTTCCAGGGCATGCACGCCATCGAGACCATCAAGGCCATCCACGCCGACGTGCTGTTCATGTCCACCTCCGCCGTCGCGGCCGGCCACGCCTACCACCAGGAGGAGCGCATCGTGGCGTTCAAGCGCGCGATGATCGAGTCCGCCTCCGCACGCTACCTGCTGGTGGACAGCAGCAAGCTGGACAGAACCGCGCTGCACCGGCTGACCTCCCTGCCCGTCTTCGACCTGGTGATCACCGACTCCGAGGCGAGCCCACAGGCGCTCGGCGCCCTCGAGGCGGCCGGAGCGACCGTGGAGGTGGCCTCATGACCAGTGCCCAGAGCATCGAGGGGGTCGTCTTCGACCTGGACGGTGTGATCATCGAGAGCGAGCACCTCTGGGAGGAGGTCTGGCGCGACTTCTCCGAGTCCCGAGGGCGCCCGTGGGAGCTGTCCGACACCCTGGCCGTCCAGGGCATGAGCTCGATCGAGTGGGCCGGCTACCTCGCCGGCCACGTCGGCGCCCCCGGCGACGCGGACGTGGCCCGCGACCACTGCGTGAACGGGCTGGTCGGCCGCATCCGGCGTGGTGAGGCCGAGCTCCTCCCCGGCGCGCGGGAGCTGGTCACCAGCGTGAGCGCCAGGGTGCCCATCGCGCTGGCGTCGTCGGCCGCCCGCGGGGCCATCGACGCGGTGCTCCGCCATCACGGCCTGGCCGGGCTGTTCACCACGACCGTGTCCAGCGAGGAGGTGCCGCGCGGCAAGCCGAGCCCCGACGTCTACCTCGAGGCCGTCGCCCGGCTCGGGATCAGCCCCGGCAACGGCCTGGCCGTGGAGGACTCCAGCAACGGCATCCGCGCCGCGTACGCCGCGGGCCTGCTCGTCGTCGGGATCCCGAACGCCACCTACCCGCCAGAACCGGACGCGGCGGCGCTGGCGGACCACCTCGCGGCCGACCACGTCGACGCGCGCGAGTTCATCCTCGCGCAGCTCCCCGAGGGAGTACGCCAGTGACCAAGATCTACAACGACCCCGCAGAGTTCAAGAACGAGGTCCTCGACGGGTTCGCCCTGGCCTACCCGGACTACGTCCGGCGAGTGCCCGGCGCGTCCGGTTTCATCCGGTCCGGCGGCCCGCGCGCGGGCAAGGTCAGCCTGGTCATCGGCGGCGGATCGGGTCACTACCCGTCCTACTCGGGGGTGACCGGCGCCGGGTTCGCCGACGGCGCCGTGCTCGGCGACGTCTTCACCTCGCCCTCGGCCGAGCAGGTCTACCGGGTCGCGCGCGCCGCGCACGGCGGCGCCGGCCTGGTCCTGGCCTTCGGCAACTACGCCGGTGACCGGCTGAACTTCGCCGCCGCCGCGGACCGCCTGCGCGCGGAGGGCATCGACGTCCGCATCGTGTACGTGACCGACGACATCGCCTCCGCCCCCGCCGCCGAGTCCGGCAAGCGGCGCGGGATCGCCGGCACGTTCACCGTGTACAAGGTCGCCGGCGCCGCCGCGGAGCGTGGCGACGACCTCGACGCGGTGGAGCGGATCATGCGTGCGGCCAACGCCCGCACGTTCTCGTTCGGCGTCGCCTTCGCCGGCTGCACCTTCCCGGGGCAGTCCCGCCCGCTGTTCGCCGTGGCCGAGCGGACGATGGACTTCGGGCTGGGCATCCACGGCGAGCCGGGTGTGCGATCCGACGCCTGGATGCCCGCGGCCAAGATCGCCTCGGCGCTGGTGGAGCCGCTGCTCGCCGAACGCCCGGAGGGCGCGCAGCGCGCCGCCGTGCTCCTCAACGGCCTCGGCGCCACCAAATACGAGGAGCTGTTCCTGCTCTGGAACAACGTGCGGCCGCTGCTGGCCGGCGCCGGCGTCGAGCCGGTCATGCCGGAGGTCGGCGAGCTCGTCACGAGCCTGGACATGGCGGGCTGCTCGCTCTCGATCACCTGGCTGGACGACGAGCTGGACGAGCTCTGGCGGGCCCCGGCGCACACGCCCGCCTTCCGCCGGGGCAGCGTCCACACCGCGGCCGCCGGACACCACGCCGCCCCGGAACACCACGTCGTTCCGGAGGAGGCCGTCGCGGCGGACGTCGCCGAGCAGGCCGGCCCCGAATCGGAGCGCGCCGCCGCCGTCGTCAGGGACGCGCTGCGCGCGATGACCGCCGTCGTGGCCGAGCACGAGGACGAGCTGGCGCGGATCGACGCGGTCGCCGGCGACGGCGACCACGGCTCCGGCATGGTACGCGGGCTACGCGCCGCACTGTCGGCGGCCGAGGCGACCCGGGGAGGCGCCGAGACCGTGCTCACCGCCGCGGCGAGCGCCTTCGGCGACCGGGCCGGCGGCACCTCCGGGGTGCTGTGGAGCCTGTTCCTGCGCACCATCGGAGAGTCCCTCGGCAACCACGAGCCCGTAGAACCGGCGCGGCTCGCGCGGGCCGTGCGGCGGGGCGCGGAGGCCATGAAGGACTTCGGCGGAGCCGAACTCGGCGACAAGACCATGCTCGACGCGGTCTTCCCCTTCGCCGACGCCCTCGACGCGAACCTCGCCGCGGGCTCCGCGCTCGCCGCCTCATGGGCCGCGGCGGCTCGGTCAGCGGTCGAGGCCGCCGCCGCCACCGCTCAACTCGTGCCCAAGGTGGGCCGGGCACGCCCCCTGGCCGAGCGCAGCGTCGGGTCCCCGGACGCCGGCGCGACCTCCATGGGTCTCATCCTCACCGCCGTCGGCGACGTGCTCGCCGTGCAGTGCGGCTGATCTGCTGAAAGAACGTACGAAGGAGACTGTCCATGGTGTCCAAGCGCTGGCGTATGGCGATCGGCTGCGACGCCGCCGGACTCGCGTACAAGGAGCTGATCCTGGCGGATCTGCAGGCCGACGACCGCGTGCAGTCGGTCCGCGACCTCGGCGTCCCCGCGTCCGATCCGGAGAGTGAGTCCTACGGGGAGGTCGGCATCAGGCTCGCCGAGCTCGTCGCGGCGGGGGAGATCGACCGGGGTGTCCTGATCTGCGGCACCGGCATCGGCATGGCCATCAGCGCCAACAAGGTGCCGGGGGTGCGCGCCACCGTCGCCCACGACTCCTTCAGCGCCGAGCGGTCTATCCTGTCCAACAACTGCCAGGTGCTCACGCTCGGCCAGCGCGTGATCGGGCCCGAGCTGGCCCGCCGCCTGGTCAAGGAGTGGCTCGGCTACGAGTTCGACAGCTCCTCCCCATCGAACGAGAAGGTCGTCGTCATCACCCGCTACGAGGACCGGAGCGCCAGCTAGGAACCCCCGTCGAAGGAGCGAGAAACATGGCCGTCTTGTGCGTCGACGCGGGCACCACCATGGTCAAGGCCGTGATGTTCGATGACGAGGGGAGCGAGCTGCGGGTCGTCCGCCAGGAGACGCAGGTGCGGCGACGCGCCCCGGGCTTCAGCGAGCAGGACATGTACGGCGTCTGGGACGCGGTCGTGTACACCGTCCGGTCCATCGTCCACGCTTCCCCCGAGCCGGTGCGGATGCTCGCGTTCACCGGGCAAGGGGACGGATGCTGGCTGGTGGGGCCCGACGGCCGTCCCACGGGGCCCGCCATTCTGTGGAACGACGGGCGGGCCGCCGACGTCATCGACCGCTGGGAGGCCGGCGGGGTGCTCGACGACGTCTTCAGGATCAATGGGAACTACGGCTTCGCCGGCACGTCCGGCGCCATCCTGGCGTGGCTGCGGGACAACGACCGGGAGCGGCTCGACGCCTCCCACAAGGCGCTCTACTGCGGCGGCTGGCTGTTCCTGCGGCTCACCGGCGAGTACGCGGCCGAGGAGTCCGACGCCGCCTCGCCGTTCCTGGACATCCGCACGCACGCCTACTCGCCGGAGATCCTCGACCTCCTCGGCCTGCCCTGGGCCGAACGCCTCCTGCCCGGCGTCCGCGGCGACGGCGACCGGATCGGCCAGCTGCAGCCCCTCGCGGCGGCGGAGCTGCGGCTCCCGGCCGGGCTCCCGGTGGTCATGGCGCCCTTCGACATCCCGGCCACGGCGCTCGGCATCGGGGCGGTCGCCCCGGGACAGGCCTGCACGATCCTCGGGACCACCCTGTCCACCGGGATCCCCGTCGCCGAGGTGGACACCTCCGGCCCACCGGCCGGGATGACCCTGCCCTCCGGCGTGCCCGGGGGATACCTGCGCTCCCTCGCCGCCATGGCCGGAGTCGAGGCCATCGGCTGGGGCATGAAGCTGATCGGCCTGGACAAACCCAACTGGATCTCCGACCTCGCGCAGACCACCGATCCCGGCGCGGGCGGCCTCTTCTTCCATCCCTATCTCAGCCCGGCGGGCGAGCGCGCCCCGTTCCGGGACGCCCGCGCCCGCGGCTCGATGAGCGGGCTCACCTTCGAGCACACCAGGTCGCACATCGCCCGCGCCATGCTGGAAGGGATGAGCTACGTCGTCCGCGAGTGCCTGGAGTTCTCCGGCACCCGCCCCACGGAGCTGCGGATCACGGGCGGCGGCGCGAACAGCGACTTCTGGTGCCGGCTGCTCGCCGACATCACCGGCGTGCCCACGTCACGGTCCGCCGACTCCGAGATCGGGGCCAAGGGGGCGTTCATCACCGCGCTCGTCGCCTCCGGCGCCGAGCCCTCCGTGCAGGCCGCGGTGAAACGGCACGTGGTGCCGCGCGACGTCTTCGAACCCGACGAGCAGCGCTCCGCGCTGTACGACGAGCTGTACGGCGACTTCCTGGCCCTCCGTGACGGGGCCAGGAACGACTGGGGCCGCCTGGCCGTGTCCCGGGCACGCCACCGGCCGCCCGGCCCGGTCGCCGAGGAGGACCCCGGCTCAGCCGTTCTCGCCTGACCGCAGGACCGCGGCGCATCATGCCGCGAGCCCCGATCCACCGGGGGGATCGGGGCTCGCGTCATGAGAGGTCAGCCCATGTGCGGGTAGCGGTGGTCGGTCGGCGGGACGAACGTCTCCTTGATCGTGCGGGCGTTCACCCAGCGGATCAGGTTGAAGATCGAGCCGGCCTTGTCGTTGGTGCCCGAGGAGCGGGCGCCGCCGAACGGTTGCTGGCCCACGACCGCCCCGGTCGGCTTGTCGTTGACGTAGAAGTTGCCCGCCGCGAAGCGGAGCCGCTCCGACGCCGCGGCGATGGCGTACCGGTCCTGGGCGATGATCGACCCGGTCAGCGCGTACGGGGCGATGCCCTCCATCTGGTCGAGGACCTGGTCGTAGTCGCGGTCCTCGTAGACGTGCACGCCGAGGATCGGCCCGAAGTACTCCTTGACGAAGATCTCGTCCGTGGGGTCGGCGCACTCCAGGATGGTCGGCTTCACGAAATATCCGACGGAGTCGTCGTACGAGCCGGTGAGCACGTCGATGTTCGAGACCGCCCGCGCCCGGTCGATGGCCGCCTTGTGCTTGGCGAACGCCCGGTCGTCGATGACCGCGCCCATGAACGTCGACAGGTCGCCGGCCACGTCGCCCATGGTCAGCGACTCGGCGGTGGCGACGAAGTCGTCACGCATCAGGTTCCAGACCGAGCGCGGCACGTACGCCCGCGAGGCCGCCGAGCACTTCTGCCCCTGGTACTCGAACGCGCCCCTGATCAGCGCCGTCGCGAGCACGCCCGGGTCGGCGGACGGGTGGGCGAGCACGAAGTCCTTGCCGCCGGTCTCGCCGACGAGGCGCGGGTAGGCGTGATACGAGGCGATGTTCGCGCCGACCGTGCTCCACAGGTGCTGGAACGTCGCGGTGGAGCCGGTGAAGTGGATGCCGGCCAGCGCGGGGTGCGCGAGGGCCACCTCGGAGACGGCCTGGCCGTTCCCGGTGACCATGTTGATCACACCGGGCGGCAGACCGGCCGCCTCCAGCAGCCGCATCGTGAAGTGCGCGGCGAACTGCTGGGTGGGCGACGGCTTCCAGACGACGACGTTCCCCATCAGGGCCGGCGCGGTCGGCAGGTTCCCGGCGATGGCGGTGAAGTTGAACGGCGTGATCGCGAGCACGAACCCCTCGAGCGGCCGGTACTCCATCCTGTTCCACACGCCGGGCGAAGAGAACGGCTGGTCGGCGTAGAGCTGCCGGGCGAAGGTCACGTTGAACCGGAGGAAGTCGATCAGCTCGCAGGCGGCGTCGATCTCCGCCTGGTACGCCGACTTCGACTGGCCCAGCACCGTGGCCGCGTTCAGCGTCGCCCTCCACGGCCCGGCCAGCAGATCGGCCGCCTTCAGGAAGATCGCAGCCCGCTCGTCGAACGACAGCGCCCGCCAGGCGGGCGCCGCCCGCAGCGCGCTGTCGACGGCGCCCCGCACGTCCTGTGCCGTGGCGTCGTGGGCACGGCCCAGCACGGCACTGCGGTTGTGCGGCTGCACCACGTCGATGGGCGCGCCGCCGCCGAGCCGCTGCTCGCCGTCGATGGTCATGGTGAGGTCGATTGACGCCCCGGCCAGCTCCTTGATGCGGTCCTCCAGCGCGGCCCGCTCGGCGCTGCCGGGCGCGTAGCCGTACACCGGCTCATTGGCGGGAACGGGGACATTGCTGATGGCATCCATTTACTTACCCCCAAGGGCACGAAGGAAGAAGGCGACGTTGGCCGGGCGCTCCGCGAGGCGGCGCATGAAATAGCCGTACCAGTCGTCGCCGTACGGGACGTAGACGCGGACCGTGTGACCGGCCCCGGCCAGGGCCTCCTGCCTGTCGGTCCGGATTCCGTAGAGCATCTGGAACTCGTGGTCGCCGATCGCCCGCCCGTACCGGTCGGCGAGCAGCTCCGTGATCGTGATCATGCGATCGTCGTGCGTCGCCACCATGGGGTATCCCTTCCCCGCCATGAGGATCCGCAGGCATCGAACGTACGCCTTGTCCACGGCGGCCTTCCCCTGGTGCGCGACCGAGGGGGGCTCGCGGTAGGCGCCCTTGACCAGCCGCACCCTGGAGCCCTCCGCCGCCAGGTCGCGGCAGTCCTCCTCGCTGCGGAACAGGTACGCCTGGATCGCCACGCCCGTCGACGGGTGATCCTCGCGCAGCTTGCGCAGGATGCCCAGCGTCGAGTCGACGGTGGTGTGGTCCTCCATGTCCAGCGTGACGGTCGAGCCGTTCGCGGCGGCCGCGGCGCAGATCTCGCGGGCGTGCTCCAGCGCCATCGCGTCGTCGAGCCGCTGCCCGACGGCCGACAGCTTCACCGACACCTCGCCCCGGCCGCCCAGCTCCTGTGGCCGCAGCGCCTCGAGCAGCGTGATGTAGGCGTTCGCGGTGGCCTCGGCGGCCCGCGCGTCTCGCGTCTCCTCGCCGAGGTGGTCGATGGTGACGGCGAGGTTCGCATCACGCAGCCGTTCGACGGCGTCGCGGGCCTCCTGGACGCTTTCACCCGCGACGAAGCGCTCGACCACTCTCCTGGTGAGCGGGAGGCCCGACACGGAGCGACGTACGACACCGCTCCTGGAAGCGGCAAGCAGCAGTTGACCCAGCATGCGGCCAAGTCTAAAAACGCAGCTCAGAGGGGGCCATCGACGCGCGTAACGCCGCGTGTGGCAGGCTGTCATACAAATGTACGACTCGGCTGACCTACAAGAGATCGTCGACGAGATCGCCGCCCGGCTGGGGGCTTCCGCGACGCTGGAGGACCGTTCGTTCCGGCTGCTGGCCTACGGCGCGCAGCACGGCGCCATCGACACGGTCCGCCAGGAGTCCATCCTGCGCAGGCGCGCCACCGGCGAGGTGCGCGACTACTTCGAACGCTACGGCATCGCCAGGGCCGAGGGCCCGGTCAGGATCCCCGGCGACGCCGAGCTCGAGGTCCTGGCCCGGGTGTGCTGGCCGCTGCGGCACGGCGACGTCGTCTACGGCTACCTGTGGCTGCTCGACTCGGGCGCGCTCTCCGCCGAGCGGCTCCGCTCCGCCGAGCCGCTCGTGGCCAGGGCCGCCGCCGCGCTCGCCCAGGAGGCCAGGAGCCGCCGCGACCTCGGCCACGGCCTGCTCGCCCTCTTCTCGGCCGACCCAGAGGAACGCGCCGGCGCCTCCATCGAGGTGCCCGGGCCGGTCGCGGCCGTCGCCGTGCGCGAGTCGCAGGAACGCGTCGCCGCCCTCTGGACACTCCCGCGCGGAGTGCTGGCCCGCACGGGCTCGCCGGTCGCCCTGCTCGCCCCCGCCCACCTGGCCGGCGAGGTGGCGCAGACGGTCCAGAGCGCGTACGGCACCGCCGCCGGCGTCGGCGCCCCCAGGGCCGACCCGGCCGACGCCTGGCTGAGCTGGCGCGAGGCCCGCCAGGCACTGCGCATCGCCGAGCACTTCCCCCGGTACGCCCCCGTCGCCCGCTGGGCGGACCTGGGCGTGCACCGCCTGCTGGCCCGGCTCGGCCAGCAGGATCTGCGCGAGCTGGCGGCCGAGACCGCCGCGCTGGACACCGAGCTGGCCCACACCGTGGAGATCTACCTCGACCTCGGCGGCCACGCCCAGAAGACGGCCGCCGAGCTGGGCATCCACCGGCAGACGCTCTACTACCGGCTGGGCAAGGCCGAGCGCCTCACGCACCGCGACCTGTCGGACGGCGACGACCGCCTGGCCGTGCACCTGGGACTCAAGGCGGCCAGGCTGCGCACTCAGGACGCCTTGTAGACCTTCATGGCGCCGGCAGGTGGCTGTTGCCACCTGCCGGAGTTCGTTTCGGGGGGGTTCAGGCGCAGGCCGACTCGTAGACCCGGACCAGCTCCTGGCTGACGCGCTCCCAGGAGTAGCGCGAGCGGGCCCGGTCGGCGCCCGCGTATCCGAGGGCGGTGCGCAGGGTCGGGTCCCACAGCAGCTCGCGGGCCAGCCGCGCGGTACGCGCCGGCCGGTCCGGCGGCACCAGCAGCCCGGTGACGCCGTCGATGACCGAGTCCAGGTGCGCGCCGACGGCCGAGGCGATCACCGGCACGCCGCAGGCCATGGCCTCCAGCGCGACGATCCCGGTCACGGCCTCGCGCGGCACCGACACCACGGCGTCCGCGCTGCGCATCAGCTTCGGCACCGCCGCTCGCTTCACCTGGCCCAGCAGCGTCACCCGGTCGGCCAGGCCGAGCTGGTCGGCCAGCGCGCGCAGGCGGCGCGCGTCCCGGTCGGCGTCGAGGTTCTCGGGCTCGGGCCCGCCGACGATGACGAGCTCGACGTCGGAGAGCCCCTGCAGCGCCCGGACGATGGTGTGCGCGCCGCGGTCCGGCGTGAGCGGGCCGACGTGCAGCAGCCGCTTGCGCGAGCCGCGCGTAGCCACCGGGCCGCGCCGCTGGAAGCGCTCGGTGTCGACGCCGTACGGCACGACCGCGATGTTGCCGCGCGGCACCCCGAGCCGGATCAGCGCCGACTCCTCGTCGCCCGAGCCGGCGATGACCGCGTCCGCCCGGCGGCCGAGCGCCAGCTCCAGCTCCTTGTGCAGGGCGTCGACCGTGTGGAACGTCTGCGTGACCGGCACCGACAGCCCCTTGGCGCCCGCCACGGCGGCCAGGCCCCAGGTCCACGTGTGGGCGTGGATCACGTCGGGCCGCTCATGGCTCCAGCGCCGCATGAGGTGGTCGCCCAGGTCGTTGAGGTACGGCAGGACGTCGTCCGCCTGCAGGTCCTTGGCCGGGCCCACGTCGAGCTGCTCCAGCGTGACCCCCGGGGCCACCCGCGTCTTGGGCTTGCCCTCGGCGTTGTCACGGCGGGAGTAGATGGTGACGTGGTGTTCGCGCCCCAGCTCGCGTGCGACGGCGAGCAGGCGGTGACGCTGGTTACCCCCGGCGGATGCGACGATCGCGATATTCATGGCACACCTCAGCAGCGTGGAATGCGTTAAGGTGTGCCTGCGTCTTAGGCACGTATGTCTACAATCCCGACGATACCCAGGTTTGCGCCGATCGCAAACCCCCACAGATCAGACACCTCGCAACGCGAACACCACGATCTCGTCCCAGACCTGGCCGCCCGAGAACGCATGCCGGTCCGCCTCCACCGCTTTGACCACGGTGGACGGCGACTGGCCCGCGCACCGGCCGAGCACGTCGGCCAGGCGCTCCTCGCCGTACGGCTCGCCCCGGTCGTTCCTGGAGGAGATCAGCCCCTCCGAATACAGCACCAGCGTCTGCCCCGTGCAGACCGTCAGTGTCTCCACCCCGGTCTCCGCCTCGGGAGCGATGCCCAGTGGCACGCCACCGCCCGCAGCGTAGCGCACGCTGCCGTCCGGCTGCAGCAGCACCGCGGGGTGGTGGCCGGCCGACGCCATCCTGATCTCGCGGCCCCGTACGAACCCCGCCACTGCCATCACGAACATGCCGGTGCCCTGTGCGACCAGGGCCTCGTTGACCTTGCGCATCACCAGGTCGGGATCGGACTCCCAAACGCTCAGCACCCGCAGGCCGCCGCGCACCATGGCGCTGACCGACGCCGCCTCCTCGCCCTTGCCCGCCGCGCCGCCGAGCGCGAACCCCCACGAGCCCGAGACCGGGAACACGTCGTAGAACTCGGCGCCCACCGACGACCCCGGATGGTAGACGGCGGCCGCCTCGTAGCCGGGCACGTCGGGCAGGTTGCGCGGCGCGACGCTCGCCGACAGCGCGTCCGCCGCCCGCGAGCGGCTCTGAAAGCTGCTCTGCGCGCGTACCGCCAGCCCGAGCTGCATTCCCACCTCCTGCATCACGGCCAGGTCCGCCAGCGTGAACGGCGGCCTGTCGTGCGTCCGCACCAGCGTCAGCGCGCCGTCGCCGGATCCGATCGGCACGCACACCATCGAGCCCGCGCCCATCACCGTCAG
Organism: Nonomuraea basaltis; assembly: GCF_005893125.1. Taxonomy (GTDB): domain Bacteria; phylum Actinomycetota; class Actinomycetes; order Streptosporangiales; family Streptosporangiaceae; genus Nonomuraea; species Nonomuraea basaltis. The sequence continues at coordinate 53,514 of NZ_VCJS01000041.1, forward strand.
CAGCGGCCCGTCGGGGCAGAAGCCCAGCAGGGTCTCGTCGTCCACCATCTCGTGCACCAGGCCGGAGCCCCGCTCCAGCACCTGCAGCACCACATGGCTGCTCGCCGGATCGGCCGACTCGACCTGCCGGACGAGCTCGCCGACCGGATGGTCCTTCGGCCCCACCACCACGGACCGGCGCGGCAGCCCGTTGCGCACCAGATCCGCGATCACCCAGTCGGCCCACTCGGCCGCCAGCAGCCGGGTCGCCCGCGGCACCGCGACGGGCCGCAGCAGCGCCTGCTCGTCGAGCAGCAGCCCGGCCATCCTGACCAGCAGGTCCTGCCGCTTGGCCGCCGCGATCAGCAGCGCGCCGTCGGACTGCTCCGGCCGCCGCGCGCCCGGCTCGGGCAGCTGCACCTCGGTCGGCAGCGCCACGACCGCCACCATCTGCTGCGGCTCACCCGGCATCGTCACCCTGGTCAGCGCGACCTGCACCGTGTGCGTGCGCCCCTGGTGCGCCAGCCGGGTCTCGAACGCCGACGGCTGCCCGGTCTGCAGCACCGACGTCAGATGCGACCGGAACGCCGCCCGCCGCGACACGTCCACGAGCAGCGGGAACGAGCGGCCGACCAGGTAGCCGTCGGGGCTGCCGAGCATCCGGGAGGTCTCGGGATTGATCCGCCTGACCACGCCGCCGCCGTCGAGCACGATGACCGGCACCGGAAACGCCCTCAACATCTGGCGCAGCAGCTTCAGCTCCCGCTGCGTGCCGTCCTTCTTGCCCCCGCCCCGCTTGGGCGCCTTGCGCAGCTGCTCATGGGCCTCGGCCAGCAGTTCGACCGCGGTGTCGAGCTCGGCCAGCGCGGCGTCGAGCGTGGGCGCCAGGTCGGCGGGATAGGCGGTCCTCGCCTCGCGCAACGACGAGACGCGCTGGGTCAGCGCGTCCAGCGCGTGTTCGAGGTCCGGCATGGTCACCCTCTGACGCTACGCCACCCGGGATAAGGGGTGCCATAAGGGGTAGAGCCTTATCGCTATGGAATCCACCGCGATGATCACCCCCGGTCTCGCCCGTGACCTCGCCACCTTGGGAAGGCTGGGCGAGGACACGTCGATGGAGAGCGTGCTGCGCGGGCTGACGACCGCGCTGGCCGCGGGCGTGCCCGGCTGTTCCGGCTCCTCCGCCGAGCACTGGCGCGACCACCGCGTCCTGGTCTCCGGCTCGCACAGCGAGCTCATCATGCTCGTCGAGGGCGAGCGCGAGCTCGGCGAGGGCCCGTCCATCGAGGCCAGGAAGAGCGGCGCCCGCGCCTCCGTGTCGGACGTGCTGAGCGACACCCGCTGGCCCCGCTACGACGCGCTGGCCACGCGCTGGGGCGTGCGCTCGGCGCTCATCGTCCCCATCGACGCGTCGCCCGCGCAACTCGTCGTCGGCCTCTACTCCGTACGCCCCGGCGCGTTCTCCCCGCAGGGCGCCCACTCGCTCGCCGACATGCTCACCGAGCAGCTCGGCGTGGCCATGGCGAACCTGTGGGACTTCGAGGAGGTGCGCACCGACGCCGCCCAGCTCCAGGAGGCGCTCGCCGGCCGCTCCGTGATCGACCAGGCCAAGGGCATCATCATGCAGACCAGCGGATGCACCGCCGAGGCCGCCTTCGAGGAGCTGCGCAGGATCTCGCAGCACCACCAGGTCAAGGTGGCCGACCTTGCCAGGCTCCTGGTCGACGAGCACCAGCGCAAGTCGCGGCACTGACCTCAGCCGATGGCGGCAAGGGCGTCGTCGAGCGTGTCGTAGAGAGGCAGCCGCTGCGCGAGCCCGGTGATCCACATCACCTTGGACTTCGAATATTCCACCCCCACCAGGGCGAACCTGGAGCCCGAGGCCAGACTCGTCTGCCAGTGGTGGACGATCAGGCCCAGCGCGCGCGAGTCCATGAACGTTACCCCGGCCAGGTCGAGGATCACATCGGAACCCGCCATCGACAGGTAATCGGCGAACTGCTCGCGCGTGGTCGCGTCGAGCACGCCGTCGACTCGGATCACAGTGATCCCGTCGACGATCGACGACGTCAGGCTCAGGGCGGCCGAGGGCCCGTCGCCGTTTTCCGGCATTGTCACGCAGCAACCCTACTGTTACCGCACGAGGGAGGAATACTTCTGGCGTCACGGGGGACACTGGATCCGAAGTCCAGCAGCGGGCTTTCGTCTCGAGAGTAGAGCGAGGCGTGCCTCTGCGCGGACTTTTCTGCTGAGCAGAGGCCGCCTGCGAATCCATATGAGGAGCAGCGATGGCTGTGCAGGAATACGTCCTCGAGGAGATGACAGCAGAAGAGCTCCTGGCCGAAATGGCCAAGGAAGAGACCTCCGACAGCCACAGGGAGCGGCTGCGCGAACGCATCGTCGAGATGCACCGGCCGCTCGCCATGGAGATCGCCAGACGATACCGCTACCGGGGCGAACCTTTGGAGGATCTCCTCCAAGCCGCGTATGTTGGCCTGATGAAGGCCGTCAACGGCTTCGACCCGAGCCTCGGGCACGCGTTCAGAGGCTACGCGGTCGTCACGATGACAGGGGAGGTGAAGCGCCACTTCCGCGACCGCACCTGGGCCATCCGGGTCCCCCGCCTCTACCAGGAGCGGCGCTCCGAGCTCAACAGGCTCGTCGCCGACCTCAGCCAGGACCTCGGCCGGTCGCCGACGGTGGCCGAGCTGGCGGCCAAGATGAACATCAGCGAGGAGGACGTCCTGCTGACGCTCGACGCCTCCGCCGCCTACAGCACGCTGTCGCTGGACGCGCCGCTCGGCACCGATGACGACGCCGCCTCGCTCGGCGACGTCATCCCCGAAGACGACGACACGCTGAGCACCATGGTCGACAGGGAGGCGGTCAAGCCGCTCATCGACGCGCTCCCCTCGCGCGAGAAGCACATCCTGCTGCTGCGGTTCTTCGGCAACATGACGCAGGCCGAGATCGCGGCGGAGTTCGGGATCTCCCAGATGCACGTCTCGCGCATCCTCCGCAAGGTTCTCGACCAGCTGCGCACCGAGCTGGTCGGTTGAGAAGAAGGTCGCCGGGTGAACGAGGACGTAGAGCCTCAGTCGGGCTACACGAGCCCGCCACCCGGCGCGCCCGTGAGACGGCTCCGTTTCCGACTGCCGGATCTGCCACAGGTCCGGCAGTTCGCTGAGGACGGGGCCCGCGACGCCGGCATGCCCGAGGAGTCCATCGGCGACTTCGTCATCGCCGTCAACGAGGTGGCGACCAACGCCGTCACCCACGGGGCCGACCGCGCCACCCTGCGCACCTGGGCGGCGAGCGGGGACCTGATCGTCGAGGTGCACGACGAGGGCACCTGGAAGCCCGGGCCGATGCCGGGCGCCGTGGGCGGCATGGGCCTGTGGGTGGCCCGCCTGCTGTCGTCGGACCTGACCCTGCGCGTGGGCAGCGACGGCAGCACAGTGATCATGCGTTTCCCCGGCAAGGGGTGAGCGTTCCTGCCGGAGGCCGCGGCGGGCAACCTCCAACCCCGGCACGTCGTCGTGCCGCTGCGCCGGGTCCTGCCGCGCTGCACCGTGCTCAACGGCTGGGCCACCAAGATAGACCCGGCGGAGCGCCGAACCGATTCCCTCATGACGTCCGCCGCCGGCGACCGGGGTACGGCCGCCGGCGGCGGATGGTTTTGGCTAGATTTGACTGTTTTGTCTGGATTTGGCTAGCGGCGGGCGCGGGCACGCCAGTTGCTGTATCCGGTGCGGATGCCGGCCGTGCCGACGCCTGCCTGGTGCAGGGCCAGCAGGCACAGCCCCAGCAGTGCGAACGTCATGCCCGAGAACCCACCGGGGATCCTCGCGCCGACCAGGTCGAGCAGGAAGCCCAGCCCGAAGATGATCGCTGCCACTATCGCGAGCATGTCATGTCACCTCGTTCCCTCGGTCTCGTGGCTGGACAGGGCGAGCAGCCGCTCCAGGACGTTGCGGTAGTCGCGCAGCGCCTGGCGCAGCTGCTCGGTGTCGGCGGTCTCGGCGTCCTTCCAGCGGCCGCGCAGGGCGTTCGTGCGGCTGGTGAGGCTGCTGGTGAGCGACTCCACCACCTCGCCCACCAGGCCGTCGGCGCGCTGCACGGCCTCGCTGGGGTCGTCGACGAAGGATGACTGCAGGTCGCGCCAGCGGGCCTGCACCTGGGTGGGATCCTGGTCGAACAGGACGACGTCCTCCGGGGCGGCGTGCGCCGGCGTCTCGTCGGACACGCCGGGAGTGTGGACGGGATCGGGATGGGGCGCGGGCTCTGGTTCGGGCTCGGCCAGCATGTCGCCACCGGTCGTGGCGTACGGATCCCGGTAGGGGGCCTCCTCGTCCCCGGGCGCGGTGCCGGGCACGGGGGTGACCACGGCACCCGGGACGGCCGCCGCGTACTCGTCGTCGACCCGAGGGCTCCGGGCCCTCAGCTCGTCGTCATCGTCGTCCGGCTGATCGGGGGCGGCGGTGTGCTCGCTGCGGGCGTATTCCTCGTCATCTTCCTCGTCATCGGCGAGATCGCCGCGAGGGTGTTGCCCGCCCGGCTCATCATCGTGCGGCTGCCCGCCGGGCTCCTCGTCGTACGGGCGCCGATCGGGCTCGTCGTCGCGAGCGAACCCGGCGGCCTCATCGCCACGGGAACGCTCGTGCGTCTCAGGAACCTCATCAGCACGCTGCGACGGCACTCTCAGCTCGTCGCTGCTCATATCGTCTCACCGTCCTCGGGTGGTCTCGTGAAGCAGCTCCTCGAACAGCGCGCGGTAGTGCACCATGGCCTGCCGGAGTTCCTCCGTGGAGGCCTCCTTCCTGGCCGCGCGCCCGCTGATCTCGTGAGCCGCCCTGTAGTGATCGAGAGTCGCCGCATGCCCCACCGACAGGTCGGACAGCCGCTGCTCGAAGTCCTCCGTCGGGTAGCCCCGCTCCGCCATGACCGCCGTGACCAGCTGATCGGCCTCGGTCACCGCGAACCCCGGCGCGTCCACGAAGCGCTCCTGCACCTCGGTCCACCGGTTCGCGTAGGCCTCGCGGGCTTCTTCAGGGAGATGACGGATGTCGAGCTCGGAATGGCGCTGCTCGCGGGCGAGCAGCTCCTGCTCCGCCTCCCGCCGGTTCTCGCGCTCGGCGACTGTACGTTCGTACTCGGGGCCGAAACGTTCACGGAGATGGTTGCGACGCTTCTGCCGCTGAAGCACGACATATACCACTGCGGCGACCGCCACCACCGCGACCACGACGACGGCCACCCAAGCGTAGGTGGTCATGATGTTCGCCTCCGGTCTTTTGTTGAGGCCCAGCGACTGCCCTCGAACAGGCATGTCGAAACTCACCGGGCCAAACCGGAAGGGCCGTGTTCAGCGGGTTTCGAGCCCCTTCCGGGCGGCGCCGAGCACGGCTGCGACATGTGAGCCCGATGGGGGAGCGGGGACCTCGCTGAACCCCTCGTCGGCGTCGTACCGGACGTCCAGTCCCGCGTCGACGAGCCGCTGCGCCCACCGCAGCGCCGTGTTCAACCGCTCGGCCGCCGGCGGCTTCCCCTGCGCGGCCGCCGACAGGTTGCGCAGATTGGTCGCGGGCCCGGACTGGGCGTGCGCGCGGGCCAGCTTCCACGGCACGGCGCCGCTGTGGTCCAGCATCGGCTTGGCCAGCCCGGCGGCCCGCTTGGCCTGCAGCACCCCGGACTCGCTGACCCCGAAATGAGCGGCCAGCTCCTGCACGCTCATCCCCTGGGCGACCAGCCTGGCCAGTTGTTCGCGATCGATGGTCGGCTTGCGACCCACCTGCCTGCCTCCGCTCCGGTTTCCGGTGCGCGTCTACCTCGGATATGCGCTAAGGCTATGACGATCTGATCCGGGTCCTGTGCAAGGACGCATACGCGCGCGGCATCAACCTCGGCCCGTTTCCCGACGCGATCGAGGAGGCGAACAGCTAGAAGGTCTGGGACGACGGCGAGATCCACCGCGACGAGGCCCAGCAAGGTGATCAAGCCGCCTTCTTGAGGAGCATCGTAGTGCCGGCCGAGCGCAGCGCAGAGGCCCCGACCGGAATCAGAGCCTCTGCCGACTAGCGCTATTCGATCAGACTTCTGGCGGAGCCCACGCAGTACCGTCGGTACTTGCGCAACGAGATGCGCAGTCTTCCCTCGACTGCAGCTATCGGGATCAGGTAGATCGCGAGGTCCCCGTCAAGGATGAAGAACTGATCGACATCGGAGGCCCTGTAGGGGACCAGTGCACCTTTGGTGGTTCCGGCCAGACGGTAGGCGATCGTCACGTCGCCCGAGCCGGCCATGCACGTCTTGACTTGTACACGGTGTACGGGGCCTCTCATATCGACGAGCAGATCGTATGGCCGGGTGTCTAACGGGATGGATGGAGCGAAGCCACGGAGCGTGAACCAGGAGGCGGCGATGGTGAGTGCAGCTTCGCGAAGATGTTGGAGATGGGCGGGCTCCGGCCGTGGTGCTTCCTCCATGGGGTCCAGGTGATCGGTCGTGATCCCGAGCTTGTCCGCGTGGCGGCGAATCGTCGTGCGGTTCTGGCTGATGTTGGCCACGCCGAGAGATTTGGTCACCGCATCCCAGGTGCCGGAGTGCTCGATGGCTTGGTCGAGTTGCCTCCGGGGCCAGCGTCTGGTTCCAGTGAAGTGGCTTACGTCCAGCCTGAGTTCCTCGACACGCTGCTTGAGGATGCGAAGCTGCCGTCCACCGGTCGCTGCAAGACCAAGGTCACGTGCCACACCACGCCACGAGGTGGCGGACGCCACTGCCGTGACGAGTTCGTCGTCGGTCCAGGTCTTGTGGAAGTGGGCCGTGGACAAGCCTAGGTCCTGCGCCCTTGCGCGTGCCTGGGCGATGACCTTCTCCGAGCGGCGGCTGTACCCGAGATGGTCGAGGACTCCGACCCAGGACGCCGAGATGCTGATGATTTCGGCAAACCTCTCATCGGATGCGATGGCCAGTCGAGGCCGCCGGCTGCGGCCTGCTTCAGGCTTGTCGCAATCTGGACGCGGTTCGGTCACCAGTTCTTCCTGGGGCGCGCTGATCGACGCTGAGATGCTCCGCGGGGGAGCGGTCACGAGGGCGCAAGATTTGCGCGGACGACCGGGCTGTGCCTTGAAGTGGGTAGTGTCGATCTTCAGGTCAGCGGCGCGGGCTTGCATGATCTGCCGAGATGCCGTTGCCGTCGGGTGATATCCGAGAGACCGAGCCACACCCGCCCAACTGGCGGACTGGGCGATGGCGTTCCGCAGATCTTGATCCGTCCAACGGATTGCGTCTTTACGGGTGTGCTTGGATGTGAGAGTTGGCACTGTCGCAGAATAATAAAAACCCGATCATCCAGTCTTGATGATCGGGTGTTATATCCAAAATGTCGGGACGACAGGATTTGAACCTGCGACCCCCTGACCCCCAGTCAGGTGCGCTACCAAGCTGCGCTACGTCCCGTCAAGCCCTGCGACGGAACTCTTTGGTCTTTGTTCCGCTCGGCCTTGCGTGGAAAACACTATCACGTGCGACGGACCCCTCCGTGCCAACTCTCACGAAGGCTGGAGGGGTCCATCAGGGTGACTCTAGCCGTCAGGCGGCGGATGCGAAGCCGTCTCCGAAATCGATGTCCAGATCATCGACCACTGCCTTGTCGGGCCCGATCCGCACCACGCAACAGTGCTTGAGGAGGGCGTCCTTGCGGTGGCCGAACCGCTGGGCGACGCGCATGTCTGACCACGCCGGGCGGCGTCATGGCCGAGTCCGCGACGTACAGCAGCGACTCGTCGGGGAGAAGTTCAGACCCGTCAGGGCGGGTCGGTTGGTGGATTCCACTTCCCAGTGTTCGTGGTAAGAGCCTGACCAACTCGAAAGCGGGATGGCGGCGATGATCGAGCAGGGTGGTGGCCAGGCGGTAGCTGCCGGTGTGGCGGCCAGGGGTGGTGGCGATGGTGATCTCACACGGTCTCGATCAGCCGAGCGAGGTGATCGGTCCGCCTAAGAAACGGACGGTCTTAGGACGCTTGCATTGCCAGGCGGGCACAGGTTGGGCATGCGCGAGTTGCCTCGGGCGAGAATGGTATCGACCGGCCGCAGACCGGTAGTGGATGTGCCGGCCTGCCGCGGCCATGCCGCACGGGATGTGCTCACACACCGCAGCCACCCTCTGGCGGATGTGTTTGATGCGCACCGTCAGGTGCTGACGGACCTGGTGGCGTCCTCGGGCCTCGGGGCTGGCGAACTGCCGGCACCGCTGCTCGACACGCTGACGTGCTCGGCGAAGACCGCTAGTGAGGTGTTGAACGCAGTCCTGCGACTACAACGGCCGCACCCATGAGATGCGCGCCTCGATGTGCGGTCGCCATCCCCTGAAAGTCGAGCCGAGCCTGCTGTGTTGCCTGGCGCTGGCTGTTCCTGTCGTTGTGGTCATACCTGGAGATATCAAAAGGAGGGCATGCGCAGCTCATGATGCTCCAACGCCTGTCGGCTCCCGTAGAGCTCCTGCGGACCAACGGCGGCTATCGCCGCTACGCGCTGGCGAGAATCTCCTCGACCATCGGGTCCACCGTGGCAGCGCTTGAACTGGCGTTCGCCATCGTCGAGCCCGGCGGCGGGGCCTCCATGGCCGCCCTGCTCGCCGCCGTATGTTTCGCGTAGTCACGCGCGAAATCGGCGTCCGGCTTCCGTATGGATGAGCGCCAAAAGCACCGCCTCGGGCCACCATGAGGAGCAAATCCCCGTGGAGGAGCATTTCGTGCCCAGCATCATCACCCGTGCAACCATCCCACATTGGCACCGGCTCGAACCGCGCACCATCATGGCCATGATCGCGGTCATGGCCGGCATCGCTGCCGGCGTCCTGGCCACCGTCGCGATGACCGACGCGATCAGTGCCTATCACACCACTCATCGCCAGGTCGTCGCCCAGGTGGTCGAGGAGGGATCCATCGTTGCCGAGGTGAGCTGGAAGGACGAGACAGGAATGCAGCGCAGCGGACGGGTGCGCGCGCCGCTGGACCACATATCCGACACGCGCGCCCGGATCTGGCTCGACGCGCAGGGGCGGTCGGCGCCACGCCCGTTCGGGCCGGTGGAGGCGGTCTTCTGCTTCCTGCTTGCCGGCGCCTCGGCGGGCGGGGTGACGTGGCTGGCGTTGTGGCGGGCTCGCCTGGTGGGGCACTGGTAGGTGGCCCGGAAGGCCATCAGCGAGCTGGACGGACGGCGGCGCGACTACGCGCCCAACGGGTGACCCGGTTACCGACCTAAATCCTGACTCTCCGGACACAGGGAGAGAAACCAAGATTCAGTAACTGCGGAACCCGGACCCCGGCCCGGTCGTTCAAGCGGACGAGGGGCTCAATCCTTTTGATGCCGGGAGAACGACCGTGGTCTTCAAGCGGATGCTCAGTGCCTTTGGCGTAGATGGGCCCTCGTTAGGTACTTTCCTGGCCACGCACCGGACGCAGCCCGGCGGCACGCTGTGCGGTGAAGTACGGATGATGAGTGGCCAGTTCGACGCTGAGATCGACCAGATCGGTCTCGGGTTGCTCGCCCGAGTCGGAGCAGCGCAGAGTGGCGAACAGACCGGGCTCACGGAGTTCGCGAATGCTCAGATCTCAGGCCCGTCAGTCCTTCGTCAGGGCGAGGAACGGACGATTGAGTTCCAGGTCGCCGTGCCATGGGAGACCCCGATCAGCGAGATCGGCGGCAGGCATCTGGCCGACATGATGCTGGGCGTGCGTACCGAAGTGACCGTCGCCATGGCGGTCGACAAGGGCAGCCCGGACATGATCGCTGTCACACCTGTACCCGTCGCAGCTCCGCGTCCTGCAGGCGTTCGCGCAACTCGGCTTCTTCTTCAAGTCCGCTTCCCTGCGAGCCGGTCGACTGAACGGCGTACATCAGGACCTGCCGTTCTACCAGGGGGTCGAGTTCTATCCCCCCGCGCATCTCGCCGGAGCCGTCCACGAGGTCGAGTTGGCTTTCGTCCTGAGCTCGTCCCGATTGAACGTGGTCTTGGAGGCCGACAAACATGCGGGCCGCCATTCCTCCGGCGATGCCACTGGACGTTTCCAGATGAGTCATGAGGAAGCCCTGCATACCGACTGGTCCAGTGAGATCGACCGATGGCTGGCCGGCCTGGCTCATCACGCCCGTGGCGGGAAGCGCGGGCACCACCAAAGCTAGTGCGATCACGGGTGCGCCCTGCGCAGAGAGCCGTCTCGGACGGCTACGGATACATACGTTTTCTTGACGCCCCCTTCTCGCCAATCGCCCTTCTGACCTGGGTAAAGTGCGGTGCGACTTCGCGCCGTTTTGATGAAGGGTGACCCAAATGGTGCTGGCGAAACGGCCGGCCGCCACGGAAGGAACGCTGCGTTCCTGGCTGCTCCAGGGCCTGCAGACCGACCGTAAACAGATCGAGCACGGTCCCCACGTCAAGCACCCGTGGTGGCGGGTGATGTGCCTGACCGGCGTGGACTACTTCTCCACACTGGGCTACCAGCCGGGCATCGCGGCGCTGGCCGCCGGTCTGCTGTCGCCGCTCGCCACGCTGTTCCTCGTGGCGCTGACATTGCTGGGCGCGCTGCCGGTCTACCGCAGGGTCGCCGCCGAGAGCCCGCACGGCCAGGGGTCGATCGCCATGCTGGAAAAGCTTGCCCCGCAGTGGTGGGGCAAGCTGTTCGTGCTGGCCCTGCTCGGCTTCGCGGCCACCGACTTCGTGATCACGATGACGCTGTCGGCCGCTGACGCCACCGCGCACATCCTGGAGAACCCGTTCTGGCCCGAAGCCCTGGCCGGGCAGCGGGTGATCGTCACGCTCGTGCTGCTGGCCCTGCTCGGCGGGGTGTTCCTGCTGGGCTTCAGCGAGGCGATCGGCATCGCCGTCCTGCTCGTGTTCGTCTACCTTGCGCTGAACGCCGTCGTGGTGACCGTCGCGCTGGTGCACGTGGTCGAGGCGCCGCAGGTCGTGGTGGACTGGCAACGCGCGCTGAGCCTGGACTTCTCCAGCCCGCTTGCCATGATCGGGCTGTCGCTGCTGGTGATGCCGAAGCTGGCGCTGGGCATGTCCGGGTTCGAGACCGGCGTGGCGGTGATGCCGGTGGTCAAGGGCGACATCCAGCAGCGGATCGCCGGCACCAGGCGTCTCCTCACCGTCGCGGCGCTGATCATGAGCGTCTTCCTGGTCTTCTCCAGCTTCGTCACGACCGTGCTCATCCCGCACGCGGAGTTCGAGGAGGGCGGCAAGGCGAACGGACGGGCGCTGGCGTACCTGGCGCACGGTTATCTTGGCGACTGGTTCGGCACCGCCTACGACATCTCCACGATCGCCATCCTGTGGTTCGCCGGAGCCTCGGCGATGGCCGGACTGATCAACCTGGTGCCGCGCTACCTGCCCCGCTACGGCATGGCGCCGGAGTGGACCGGCGCGGTGCGACCGCTGGTGCTGGCGTTCTCGGCCATCGCGTTCGCCATCACGATCATGTTCGACGCCGACGTGGACGCCCAGGCCGGCGCCTACGCCACCGGCGTGCTGGTCCTCATGCTCTCCGCAGCGGTCGCCGTCACGCTGTCGGCCCGCAGGAAGCGCCAGCACGTGGCGACGGCCGCCTACACCACGATCAGCGCGGTGCTGGCCTACACGCTCGTCGACAACGTCATCGAGCGGCCGGACGGCGTCAAGATCGCCTCGTTCTTCATCGCGGCCATCATCATCACCTCACTGATCTCGCGCGCGACCCGCTCCACCGAGCTCCGCGTCACTGAGGTGCACCTGGACGGACTGGCCGAGCGGTTCGTCAACGAGGCGTGCGGCGACATCCACGTGATCGCCAACGAGCCGCACACCCGCGACCAGGCCGAGTACAACGACAAGCTCCGTGAGACCTGGCTCAACCACCGGCTGCGCAGCGCCGAACCGGTCCTGTTCGTGGAGGTCACGGTGCCGGACGCCTCGGAGTTCGAGACCGAACTGCACATCAAGGGCGAGGAGCGGTACGGCCACAAGATCCTCACCATCGAGAGCTCGGCCGTCCCGAACACGCTGGCCGCACTCCTGCTCTACCTGCGCGATCGGACCGGCTCGGTGCCACACATCTATTTCCACTGGACCGAAGGCAACCCGGTCGTGGCCATGCTGCGCTACCTGCTCTTCGGCGGCGGCGACGTGCCGCCGCTGACCCGGGAGGTGCTCCGCCAGGCCGAGCCGGACCTGGAACGCCGGCCACACGTCCACGTCGGTTGACAGCCGTATCTGTGGCGTAGTTATTTGGGCCGTTTGCGTCAGAAACGCGTATGAACGGACATGGCTAAGCCTGTCCTGGGGGCAACAAGAGGACGAAACCCCCATTCAGGAGCATTCTCCATGTCCACTGTGACAACGTCTGCCACAGCCAAGGAGCCTTACGCTACGTGGGGTGAGCGGCATCGGCTGACCGTCGTCGGCGGGCTGGCCGCGCTCTCACTGGACGCGATGGCGTCGGTGGCCTACGGCTCCGAGGCGACTACGTGCTCAACGTAGCCGCCTCGGTGGCCGCCGGAGTGGCAGCGCTGACGTCGGCCTTCCCGGAGCTACTGCCGTACACGGTGGCTGTGCCTGGCGGTGCTGACGCTGGTCACCGCGATCAACCTGCGCGGGATTGCGCACAGCGCCCGTACGTTCATCGCCCCGACCGCGATCTACGTGGCCGCGATCCTACTGGTCATCGTGGTCGGGCTCGTACGGAGCGAGCCCGCCGTGTGCATCGGCGCCGAGCCTTTCGTCGCCGGCCAGGCGTTCATCGCCCCCACTGCCGGAGCCCATGTTCAAGAGCTCGCCAGCATCGCGTGCCGGCTCCGAGTCCGGTTGACCGCGAAGGCTCAAGCGGGTACGTCTGCGAGAGCGTGACAGTACATGGCGAAGCTGGGCGTGTGGCCATGCCGCTTCATGAAAAACCGGCTCCAGGACCTCCATCGTGGCCTCAGGCCTGATCTCTACGGGTCGAGCCGAGATAACGGGAATTCCGGCCATGGGTGGATCTTAAGCGCTCTGACCTGCTGCAACGTCGAGGGGGTTCGAGCTCCGCCGTACGACTCGGGGCCAGCCGTACTTCCGAGATGAGCCAATCTCGGAAGTGGATTCCAGGCCGTACTTCCGAGATTCCGCACTCCAGGACTCCGAAACTCGCCCAGTCCACTTCCGAGATCACGAACATGATCGACCGTTGGCCGCTTCCGCTCGTATCTCGGCTCGACCCCTCCGGGGCCGGGCCGCCGGTCCTGTCTATGCTCAAGCCCATGGCACTGGAATGGGAACAGATCATCGTCGACTCCGCCGACCCTGTCGCTCTCGGGCGCTGGTGGGCCGAGGCTCTCGGCTGGGTTGTGGTCGACGAATCTGAGGAGATCATCGAGATCCGGCCTGAGCCGGACCGGATGCCGGGGCTGCTCTTCGTGCCTGTCGCCGAGGGCAAGACGTCGAAGAACCGGCTCCACCCCGACTTCCGCCCCGACGACCAGGAGGCCGAGGTCGCCCGGCTGCTCTCCCTCGGTGCCCGGCGTGTCGACACCGTGCAGGACGAGCAGCACTGGGTGACCCTCCTCGACCCGGAGGGCAACGAGTTCTGCGTCCTGGGTGAGCGGAAGAGCTGAGCGGAAGCACTGGCGGAAGCGCTGAGCGGAGGCCGGCAGTTATTCGGGGCCCCGAGTCGTACGGCGGAGCTCGAACCCCCTCGACGTTGCAGCAGGTCAGAGTGCTCAAGATCCACCCATGGCCGGAATTCCCGTTATCTCGGCTCGACCCGGTATACGGGACATATGCCGGGGAGGCTACCCCTGGGAGCCTTCCTTCTTCCATGCGCCGCACTTGTGGCCGGCCACGCCGTACCTGTAGACGCAGATGCGGACCGAGTTATTTCTGTTGGGAAGCGACTTGGTGATGACCAGGTACTTCTTCGTGTGGGGAATTCGGCCGACCTTGAAGGGGCCGCACTTTCGGCCCTTCTTGCTCTCCAGGTAGACGCGTATCCGCTTGTCGCGGGTCACGACTCTTGCGTACGAGTAGTCCGAGGGCTGCCATTGCCGGAAGTCGACGGTAGTGGACTTGTATTTGAAGCTGTACGGCGGGTTTACGTACTTACTGTACGGAATAGTGGGACTTACGCAACCGGCTGCCTGTACGTGATTCGACACCGTGCCGGGCTCCGCCCGAGCGGGTGCGGAGGTGGTAAGGGTGGCCGAAGAACTCAGCACCGTACCGACGAGTGCCCCGAGCGGCGCAACCCCGCCACCGGACGGCTGGACGGTCTCGGCGGTGGCGGTCCCGGGTGCGAGCCCGGACAGTCCCCCGATGAGCAGCCCGAGCGCGGCGAGCCGCTTCCCCTGTCGTTGCATGAACAGTTCTCCTTCGATCACGAGATGATTCGCTTGACGGGGGGTGCGGTTAACAGTTCACCGGTCTGGGACGCGTCGTGTCAGCATGTTTCGCTTGGAAGGAAAACACCGAGGTCACGGCCGTGCACGTGGTTCATCCGGCGGCTGGGCGCGAATGAACTCGGTGCCGAGCTTGGTCGCCTGGTGCAGCATCAGGTTGGCCTGGCGGGTGCTGGTGATCAGCCCGGCTTGTCGCAGCACGTGGGCGTGCTTGCTGGCGTTGGCCAGGGACGCCCCGGTACGCCGGGCGAGCTCCGTCGTGGTGCAGCTCGGCGTGGTCACGATGCAGCGCAGCGTCTCGGCTCGCGTCCTGCCGAGCAGCTCCACCAGAAGATCGTTGACGGTGGCCGGTGACGGGCTCAACCGCCGGGCAGGATAGACCAGGACGGGAGGCAGTCCCTGGTCCACCAACGCGACGGGCGTGATCCGGCAGAAATAGGAGGGGATGAGCGTCAGGCCCCGTCCGCGGAGGCGGATCTCCCGGGAGTTCTGCGCGGCCCGCGCGGGATAATCGGCCTCCAGGACCGGCGGTCGCCAGCAGATCATCGGGGGCAGCTGGTCGAGCATCTGCTCCACACCGTCATCGGCGAGGGGCCGGGCCAGAGCAGAGCGTTCCTGGCCCAGCGTGTGTTCCATCGCCTGCAGGCGGGGAGCGAACGCCGCCTGGCAGTAGCCGGCCGCCAGAGGGCCGAGGTCGCGGATGGCGCGTGGATCGCCGCGGGCGAGGTCTTCCAGCCCAGGAGGTAGGCCGTAATAGGTCTGCAGGAGATTCAGCTCCTGGCGGACGCGCCGTCGTGGGGTCTCGGCAAGGGCTTCGATGCCCTGGTCGAGGCCCAGTTGGGCTTCTGCGGGGGTGAGGAAATCGGGGAAGTAGGGCCCTGCCGGGGCCAGGGGGATCAGCAGGTTTCGGACGGGTGTGAGCAGGCCGGTTTCGGCGAGGTTGGCGCGGACCCTGAACCGACGCTCGCCTTCCCGGACGGCTCGGCGTCAACGCGTCCCGTGTGCGCGCAGCGCCGTGCCCACGACCTTGATGGCGGCGGCGGCCGCGGTCAGCCGGCGGCCCTCGACGCGGTAGACCTCCAGCACCTCGGCGATGGCGTGCGGCGGCAGGTGCGGCTTGAGGTCCACGGCCGCGGCCTTGTGGCTGGGGTTTGCTTCTGACCATTGACCGGCTCCGGGGAAGGACTGATCAATAGTCCCGAGGGGCAGGGTGCGTGAACGGCAAGTGGCCTCCTGGCTGGCGGGCACCGGGTATGGGAGGGGGCACGGACGCCGCAAGCGGCCTCCGTGCCCGATGCCTGGCTCAGTTCCAGGTCATATTGATCGTTCGTTCAAAATTGACGTATCCGACGCGCTGGAAGGCGTTCGCCATGGGAGTGTTGCCAAGATCCGTGGCCGCCCGGATGCGCGGGACGTCCTGCGAGCTGAGGATACGGGTGCCTTCGGCAAGGATGTCGTCGATGTAGCCGTTGCCCCTGTGCGCGGGCAGTACGGCGAGGTAGCCGATGATGGGGTTGTAGTCGTTACGGGCCGGGGTGACGAACCCCACCGGCTCGCCGTCCGGGAGCGTCGCGATCCGCCACCAGTCCCGCGGGCTGCGGTAGTGCGCGAGTTCGTCCTCGTAGTGTCTGACGGCCGCCTCGCGGGCGGACATCCGGGTCAGGTCGTCTCTGCTGTGCGCGTCGAGCGTCCCGTCCAGTACGAGAGTCATCAGAGAGAGGATTTCCTCGGTGTCGCGGACCGGCCGGAAGGCCAGGCGCCCGCTCGGCTCGGGGATCGGCGTTCCGGGACGCCACTCCAGACGCAGTCGTTCGACGAGCAGGCGGGCGCCGGTCCGTTCTAGTGCGGCCATGCGGTCCTCGACGAGTCGCTTGGCCGCTCCGACCTCGCGCCAATCGGGTGTGACGATGCGGATGTACTCGGGGGGACGGGCGCCGACTGGGGCCACTTGGGCCATGGCGGTCTGCAACAGTCGCACGCCGATGTCCACGTGGCCGCGATCCGCGCTGCTGTCGTCGATGTCGAAAATGTCCAAGAGGAACGGTGTGTCGTCGCCGGTCCGGCACCACCAGGCGGCCCTGGCGAGCAGACGGTCGCCGTGAAGGGCGACCCACATCCATTGCGGTCGACGGCGGCCGGCGGCCAGGTCGTCCGCCAGTTCCTCGTTGAGGGCATAGGGCTGTCGGGAGAAGAGGTCGAGTTCTTCGCGCCCGCTGATCGGGCGGATGGTCAGGTCGTTCTGTTCCACGGTCAAGGCACGCTCCGGTGAAGGCGCCTGTCCGCTCCGGGTCAGACGTGGTCCGCGCCCCGGGAGGACACAAGCGCAGTGATCATGGGGATCATGGGGTCATGGGCTTATCCCTCCTTTCGATGTCGTGACCCCTTGGCTCTTGTCGACAGGGGTCCGGCCAAAAGATCTATCCAATCGTCGGCCCCCGCGCAAGCCCTTTTGCGATCATCAACCCGAGCCGTCAGAGGTGTCGGGCATGGTGCAATGTTGGGCGGCATGGGTCGTCGCGGTTATCTAGGGTTGTCGGACCCTTCCAGCAGGTCAGAGGATGATGATCTCTTCTTTCACGTAGGCCAAGTTGACCGAGCTCAGCTCTGATTTTGCTGGCGAGTAGTAGCAGCGTTTGTCAGCGCCAGGCCCTGATCTCCTCGGCCAGCCCTCTGAGGGACTCGAGCGGGTGCTCAACTTCGATCCACGGCGGGGTGAGGTCGGTGGGCTCGAAGCGGGGGGACCACGTGGAGGTGGAAGTGGAAGACACTCTGCCAGGCCGTCTCGCCGCTGGCGTGCCAGAGGTTCACTCCAGGAGCCCCGAGCGCGCCGGCAAGCCGCCGGGACACCTCGACGGCGGCTCGCATGACATGTGCCGCCGTCTCGACTGGGATCTCCCCCAGGTCGCGGTGGTGCGCTCGCGGGACGACCAGCGCGTGACCCTTGACTGTCATAGAAGCGCCTGAAACCTTGGGTCTCCTGGCCTGAGAGCGGCCATCCACAGCTGAAACGCCTTTGCAGGCCGGCCAGGCGTGCTGTGATCATGCCGGTCATGAATTGCGTCTTCTGCCGATTCCACGCTAAGGAAGATCTTTTTCCAGCGCCTGTCAGTACCCTGCCGTTGGCCTCATTGAGCAGGGCTTGGGTGCCTGCTGCGGTGCTGGCCGAGGATCGTGTACGCCATCGCCGCAGCCATCCTGCACTCCGACGGCACACCGCTCGCCTCCCTCGCGGTCTCTATGCCCGAGTCCCGTTACGACGAGGAACGACTCCCCGAACTGGGCCGTCTCGTCAGCGAGACAGCACAAGAGGTGGCCACGCGCCGTCTCGGCGTATGACCCCTGCGAGAGGACGTTCCGTGCCGGTCCCCGTGCCGGCACGGGGCGGACGCCGAAGTCCTGGGTGCCGATTCCCACCCGGCCACCTTCCCTTCCCTGCCCAATCCGGGCTGCTTGACGCCGCCGAACGGGGCTGGCCGGATTGGAAAACCTCTGGCCGGTGGGCAGCCGCCGACTCACTCACCGGAAGGTGCGGCTGAACGAGGCCGGATCGGTATACCCGTGCCGGACCGGGCACCGCCGGAATCCTCCTGAAGACCGATCAGCGCACCCAGCGCGACCCGACCAGAGATCAAAAACACCCCTGAAACGCCGGGATCCCGCCCGGGGCGGGTGCGCGCCGGCGACCTGGAACCGCAACCGCGCCGCCGTTTCCTCCTGGCTTGCCTGGTGCGCGACCAAGAAACGGTGAACGGCGCCCGGTTCCGGCTGGTCAGCCGCGCTTGGCTGCGGGTGGCTGGTGCGGGGTGAGGGCGGCGAAGGACTCGTCCAGAAGGGTCCGCAGGTCGAGGGTGGCGTTGGAGGTGGTCCAAGCGGTGAGGGCGGCGTTGAAGGCGCCGAAGCCAGCGGAGGCGATGACGGCGGGGTAGAGGGATTCGTCGGGGTCGAGGCCGAGGCGGCTGGCGATGATGCCGACGGCTTCGGTGCGCCAGCGGTCAACGTGATCCAGGTGGCTGACGCGCAGGTTCGCACTCGACCGGATGAGCTTGAGCAGTGCGAGGGCGTGGTCGGGGTCAGTGTCGATCCAGTCGGCGAAGGTGTCCATGCTCGCGCGCAGGGCCGACCAGATGTCCTCTTCAGGAGGGGCGGTGACCAGGTGGTGGCAGCCCTGTCCGATGACGCGGCCGACCAGGTTGAACACGACGTCTTCCTTGGCGGGGAAGTAGCGGAAGAAGCTGCGGCGCGACAGTCCGGCGGCGGCGCAGATGTCGTCGACGGTGGTCTCGTCGAATCCACGGTCGAGGAACAACCGGATCGCGGTGGTCGCGACTTCCGCCCGCATTAGGTCCTTCGTGCGCTGGTGCAGCGATTCGGCGGGCGGCGAGGCGTTCATGGCTGCCGAGTCTACCCAGGCTTGCATTCCAGTGCTATCTTGGCACTAAGTGCCAAGATGGAACCGAGAGGCAGGTGATGGGGTGTGCGTGCTCTCCTGTGCACCGACACCAGCGACCTAGCGGGATTGATCGTCGATGAGGTCCCTGATCCCGTCCCGGGCCCGGACCAGGTCCTGGTGCGTGTGGCGGCGGCGTCGGTGGACTTCGTCGACACCCTGATCGCGACGGGGGGCTACCAGATCCCGGTGCCGGTGCCGTTCACCCCGGGCAACAACCTGGCCGGGACGGTGGCGGAGGTCGGGCCGGGCGTCACGCGGTTCGGGGTCGGTGACCGGGTCCACGGGATGGCGTTCGTCGGCGCGTTCGCTGAGCTCGCCGTCGTGGCCGAGTCCTCGCTGCGGCCCACCCCCGACGGGCTGGGCGCGGATCTGGCGTGCCTGACGGGCAGCACCTACCGGACTGCCTACGACGCCCTGGTGTCCACCGCCCATCTCAAGCCGGGCGAGGACCTGGTGATCCTCGGCGCCTCCGGCGCGGTCGGCTCCGCGGCGATCGGCGTCGGCAAAGCTGTGGGTGCCCGGGTGATCGCATGCGCGTCCAACGCTGAGAAGTTGGAGTTCTGCCGGGCGCTGGGCGCCGACAAGCTTGTCGACTACAGCACCAGCGACCTGAAGGCCGCCCTGAAGGAGCGGTGCCCCAAGGGCGCCGGGGTCGTTCTGGACATGGTCGGCGGGCCCTACTCCGAGCCGGCGTTGCGGGCGACCGGGTACGGCGGCCGGTTCGTCGTCGTCGGGTTCGCCGCCGGGCAGGTTGCGAAGATCCCGCTGAACCTGGTGCTGCTGAAGGGCTCGATCGTCACCGGCTACGAGATCGCCGATTTCGAGCGCCGCAACCCCGAGCAGACACTGGTCAACCGGCAGGCGTTGGAGGCGCTGCTGGTCGACGGGCATCTCAAGCCGCCCATCACCGGCCGTTACCGCCTCGACCAGGCCGCTGAGGCGATGAGGACCGTCGCCGGACGCGCCAAGTTCGGCATGACCGTCCTGGACCTGTCATGACTGAGACCACGCCACAGAAACGCGGCCGGAAGATCGCCATGACCCCCGGCGAACGCGATGTGTTCCTCGCCGAGGAGCGGACTTGCCGGGTCGCCACCACCGCCGCCGACGGCCCCCATCTGACCGCCCTGTGGTTCGTGTGGGACGGCCTCTCGCTGTGGCTGTACTCCATCACCGGCAGCAAACGCTGGGCCGACCTGACAGCGGACCCCCGTGTCGCGGTCCTCATCGACGCCGGCCGCGACTACGACGAGCTGCGCGGCGTGGAGCTGCGCGGATTGGTCGAGGTCGTCGGCGAAGTGCCCCGCACCGGCGAACCGCACCCCGACCTGAAGGTGCCCGAGGGGTTGTTCTCCCGCAAGTACACCGGCAGCGACACCCTGCCCCACGACCATCGCCACGCCTGGCTCCGCCTCACCCCCGAAAAAATCACCAGCTGGGACTTCCGGAAACTCGCTGCCGCCCGCTGAACGCCCCCGCGCCGCCCCCACGGCGCGCATCGTTTTCCGTCTCCTGGAGGAACCGACATGTCGCTCACGCAAGCGCTCCACCGGGGCGTACAGCAACATCCCCACCACCTCTACAGCGTGCACGGCACGAGGGCTTTCACCTACGAGCAGGTCGCCCAGCGCGTCAGCCGGATCGCCGGCGGACTGACCGGCCTCGGGCTGGCGGCCGAGGACCGGGTCGCGATCCTCGCCCTGAACTCCGACGACTACCTGCACTGCCTGCTCGCGATCGCCTGGGCCGACGGCGTCTTCGTGCCGGTCAACACCCGCTGGAGCCAGCCGGAGATCATCGCCTCGCTGGAAGAGGCCGAGGTGAGCATGCTGATCATCGACGACGCCTTCACCGGCAAGGCCGCCGGCATCGCCGAGGCCGTCCCGTCCCTCACACATGTCCTGCACACCGGTCAGAAGGACCCCGGCCCGGGATTCACGCGGATCAACGATCTGGCCGCCCGCGGCCCGGCCGTCCCCGACGCCCACCGCGGCGGGGACAGCACGCTGGGATTGTTCTACACCGGCGGCACCACCGGCCGGTCCCGCGGCGCGGTCCTGTCGCACCGAGCGCTGGAGGCCACCGCGCTGGCCTTCGCCGCCGCCCTTCCGCTGGATCCGGACGCGGTCTATCTGGTGTCCGCGCCGCTGTTCCACCTGGCGCAGTTCGCCGGGTGGGTCGCCAGCGCCCAGTTCGGCGCCACCCAGGTCGTTCTGCCGTCCTTTGACCCGAAGGAGGTGATGCGGCTCATCCAGGAGCACCGGGTCACCCGTGCGGTGCTCGTGCCGACCATGCTGCACGCGCTCGTCCACCACCCCGCCGCCGCCCAGTACGACCTGAGCTCGCTCGACACCGTCATCTACGGCGGGTCACCCATCCCGCAGCCCGCCTTGGAACAGGCCGGCAAGCTCCTGCCCGGCGCCGGTTTCCTCCAGGTATACGGGATGACCGAGATGAGCGCCGTCGCCACCCTCCTGGCC
>NZ_VCJS01000420.1 GCF_005893125.1 Nonomuraea basaltis
TGCGTCCTTGGGCTCCGTGCGTGCCACCGCGGTGTCCTCCAGGTCGATCTCCGTCGATGCCTGGATCACAGTACTCATCAGGTGCGTTCTCCTTGATCAGGAGTTACACCGAAAACCGTACAGTCCCTCGCGGGCCCTCTGCGCCGCAGGCTCCGCAGAAGTGCTCCGCTGGCAGGGTCCCGGCAAGGTCGTTAGGTGATGCCGAGTAGGGCCAGTGGGCGGTTGGCGTTGCGGGCGTGGTGGCGGGTCGCGGCGGCGATGTTGGTGATACCGGCCAGCCGTAGGGCGCCGATGGCGGCGTTTCGGAGGGCGGCCATGACTTGGGGTCCGGTGCCGGTGCGGATTTGGGAGCGATCTTCGTCGTAGGTGACGTCGCGGACCCAGTG
Organism: Nonomuraea basaltis; assembly: GCF_005893125.1. Taxonomy (GTDB): domain Bacteria; phylum Actinomycetota; class Actinomycetes; order Streptosporangiales; family Streptosporangiaceae; genus Nonomuraea; species Nonomuraea basaltis. The sequence continues at coordinate 387 of NZ_VCJS01000420.1, forward strand.
GATCTTGTTTTCGATCGACCAGTGCCCGCGGATCCAGTCCGCGAGCTGCCACGGTCTTGCTTGGTGAGCTTGCAGATCGGTGATCGCGTAGACAGTCTCGGTGGTGAAGCGCCTCGGTTCGTCGAGACGGCGCCGACGGCGACGGATCTGGATCGCTTGTGCCGCATGGGGAAACTCGATGCCGGCGGCGACGGACAGGATCTTCAGGGTGCGGATCTCCCGACGGCCGTGCCCACGGTCGGTGTCCCGGTCGGCTTCAGGTGTCTGTCGCCAGAGCAGACCGGCCAACTGCTCGTGCAGGATGGGCTGGTTGCCTTTGACGGTCAGAATCCAGTGCGCGCCGCGGTCGGCGAGATAGGCGACGTGGTCACGCTGGCAGTGCAACGCGTCGGCGGTGACGACCACACCGCGTAGGTCGCCGATCTGGTCGAGCAGCGTGTCGAAGCGGGTGATCTCGTTGGTCTTGCTGTCGACATCGGTGGAAGCCAACACAACACCGGTGGACTGGTCCGCGGCGGCCAGGACGTGGCGGGCTGCGGCGGTACGCGTGCGTGAGCCCCGCAATGTCTTGCCGTCCACCGCGATCGCTCGCCTGGAGCCCGACGCGGCCGGGGGTATGCGCGTGGCCAGCCATGTCCCGATCGTGGCGGCGAGCAGGTCCGGGTCGACGGCCTGCAGCAGCCTGCGGATCATCGACTCGGACGGTCGCCGACCGGGATCGATACCCAACAGCATCGCGGTGTCGGCGGGCAGGTCGGTGACCCACTCGGCGATCGCGGTGTAGGAGCGGTAGCCGGCCACGACCGCGCAGACCGCCGTGGTGATCACCACGGTGAGACGGTGGCGGATCCCACGCCGCGCACGTGGGTCCGGCACCTCAGCCAGGGCAGCCGGCAGCTCGACGGCCACCTCGGCCGGGCCGAGTCCGGCTGGGTCAAGTCCGTCCGGTAGGTGCGACAACGAGGCGATCAGGGATGATGGCGACGCGGGCATGACTCACTTTCGGAAGATGATCAACGGGTGCAGGAACCTCGATGATCTTCCGAACCGGTCATGCCCGCCCGGCTACCTCCAGCAAGGGCGCGCCTACACCAATCAACTCAACCCGGACACCAGTCGCGACTTTGCCGGGGCCCTGGCTGGAAACCGGTGGCACAAGCGCCGTATCCGGCCCATTCACACCACCATGGGGCGGTGCGCTACCAACAAGACCCGTTGTCACGGGAGTGTGGGAGTCACTGATGAGGGGGTCACTGAGAGGGACCCCCAGGCAGAAGGAAGCGCTCGTAGAGTGGAGCACATGGCGAGCAGAAACGACCCTTATGGCACTAATCGCGACTTTCGTGGTGATTTCCGGGCGGAGATCCGGGAATTCCTGGGTACGCGACGGGCCAAGGTCACCCCCGAGCAGGCCGGACTGCCCGTGTACGGCGGAGAGCGCCGGCGGGTCACCGGGCTGCGCCGCGAGGAGGTGGCCCTGCTCGCGGGCATCTCCAGCGAGTACTACACCCGGCTGGAACGCGGCGACGCCACCGGTGTCTCCGAGAGCATCATCGAGGGCATCGCCCAAGCGCTCCAGCTCGACGAGGCCGAACGAATCCACCTGCTCGACCTCCTGCGCGGCGCCGGCACGACCCGCCCACCACGCCGCCGCCCGGTCCAGCAACGCGTCCGCCCCCCGGTGCAGCGCGTCCTGGACTCCATGACCGGCACACCCGCGTTCATCCTCAACGGACGCGGGGACATCCTGGCCACCAACCCTCTCGGGCGCGCCCTGTCCTCCCCGGTCTACGCCGACCCGGTACGGCCGCCCAACAACGCCCGGTTCGTCTTCCTCGACCCGCAGGCGACTGAGTTCTTCCGCGACTGGGACCAGGTCGCCAACGACACCGTCGCCATGCTCCGCGCCGAAGCTGGCCGCGACCTGTACGACAGGCGACTCACAGACCTGATCGGCGAACTGTCCACCCGCAGCGAGCATTTCCGTCGCCGCTGGGCAGCCCACAACGTCCGGATCCACACCACTGGCGTGAAGCTCCTCCACCACCCGGTCGTCGGAGACCTCGACCTGCCGTTCGTGACCTTCCCTCTGGGCGCCGACCCCAGCCAGTCCCTCCTCACCTACACCGCCGAACCCGCCTCACCCACCCAGGACGCCCTGAATCTCCTGGCCAGTTGGGCCGCAACCCACGACGCCATCGACAAGCACGCCCCGACCAACGACCCCGAATCGGCCGAGACAACCGACTGATCGCCGGCACACTGCGCACCGCATCTCGCACCTGGCGCCGGCCGACCTCGTGGACCTTGCCGATGTCGGGGTGCCCAAGGCGACCATGACCTCACGGGCGGCCAGGGCGGTACCGCTCAATCACACCCACCAGGGGCTTCCAGCTCGGCCCGTGCAATCGGGATCTCGCTGGCCGCAGGACCGTCGGGCTTGAGCTCGGGCAGATACTTATAGGTCGTGGAGCGGCTGACGCCGAGTAGCCGAGCGATCTAGGAGACCGTCGCGTCGGGCTGGGTGAGCATGGCGCGGGCGTGCCCGACCTGCTCAGGCGTCATCGCTGGCGGCCGTCCGAGACGCTGCCCGCGGGCCTTCGCGGCGGCCAGGCCCTCGTTGGTGCCCTCGATGATGAGCTCGCGGATGAACTCCGCCAGGGCGGCGAACACGTGGAAGACCAGCCGGCCGCCCGGGGTGGTGGTGTCGAGGGCCTCTTTGAGGGACCGGAACCCGACGCCGCGCTTGCGCAGGCCGGCGACGATCGCGATCAGGTCCTGAAGGGACCGGCCGAGCCGGTCCAGGGACGGGACGACCAGGGTGTCGCCGGGACGCAGGTAGTCCAATGCCTTCCAGAGTTCCTCGCACTCCACGTTCTTGCCGGACTTCTTGTCGGCAAAGATCCGGATACAGCCGACCGCGGTGAGGGCCAGGGCCTGCCGGTCCAGGTACTCGGCCTGGCTGTCACGATCGTCAAGCGCTCCGACGACGTCCGCGGCTTCGTCGTGTTACCCCGCAGGTGGGTGGCAGAACGAACATTCGCCTGGCTGACCCGCTACCGCCGGCTGGTACGGATCTACGAACGCAAGCCCGAGCACCATGAAGCCCTGATCTGGTGGGCCACCGTGCACCAGATGACCCGCCGCCTGACCCGCCAACTGGCAGGCCAGCCACCCCACGCCCGCTGGAGCGATCTGCCGCCGCTGCCGGAGCTGTCCAGTCCCGATCGGCGCGACAAGGTTCTGCAACTCCTGGCCGCCCAGCCCTGGCGTGCCTGGAGAGGGACCGAGTTGGCTGCCATCCTCGGAATCGAGAACGTCAACAGCTTCCGCGTCCAACTGTCTCAATGGTCCCACCAGGGCTACATCAACAAGATCGGACCAGCGCTCTACGGTCCCATGCCCCCGAGCACTTAAGCCTTCGTCAGCAGGCTCTTAGAGCCGGTAGTTGAACGAGTCCTTTGGTGGTGCCGGCGGTGGGCGATCGGCGAGTACCTGCGAGTGCGGAAACCCGGTCATAGCAAACAGATCAGGTTGGCTGGATGGGGCGGGCTGCCAGGCCCTCGATGAGGAGTGATAGGAACCGGTCCCCGGCGTCGGCTGTCCAGGATGCCTGGCGTGTTGCCCAGGCCATGGCGTTGACTGCGGCGAGCAGTTGGTCGGCGTCAAGGTCGGCACGTATATGACCGGAGTGCTGGGCGCGGGCCAGCAGGTCGTCGGCTGCGGCGCGGAGTCCGGCACAGGAGGAGTGCAGGGTTGATCCCGGATCGTGCAGCGCCGCCATGACCGAGGCGGGCAGCCCGTCGTAGCGGGCTGATGCCACGGTCAGTTCCCGTATCCAGGCAACAAGGGCCTGGCCGGGGTCAGGGGAGGCGATGAGGTCCGCCGCCCGGGCGCGCAACCTGTCGAACCCGTGCTGCAGCAGCGTCTGGAGCAGTGCCTCCCGGGTGGGGAAATGCCGGTACAGGGTAGCGATGCTGACCCCCGCCCGGCGTGCCACCTCCCGAAGGGATGCGTCGGTCCCCTGCTCCGCGAACGTCGTCTGGGCCGCGACCAGAAGGTGCTCGTGGGTGCGCCGGCCATCGGCACGGACCGGAAGACCGGTCGGCCAGGCGTCTGCATCGTTCATCTCAGGCTCCTTTCCCGTCGCGGACTTGCTAACCGAAGCATCGCTACGGATAATGGGAGCGCCGCTTCGGTTACGGTCGAAGCTTACCTATGGCCACGTCCATGAGCCAGCGAGGAGATGTGCAGATGCCCCAGGAACTCGATGAGTGGCATGCCCGGGCCGGAGGCTACGTGGCACGGCCGAAGTTCGAGACCTATGCCGAGAAATATTCGCGCTACTTCGTCATGCGCCGCCGTGACGGGATCATCGAACTACGGATGCACACCGACGGCGGTCCAGCCCGATTCGACTTCGCGGCGCACAACGCCTGGGCCCAGGTCTGGCAGGAGATCGGCAACGACCCCGACAACGAAGTGCTGATCCTCACCGGCACCGGCGACCAGTGGCTGGGCACCCCCGAGACCACCGCCGCCGATCCCGCAGAGGCGGCGAACGAGCTGATGAACAACCCGCGCCCTAAGGACTTCGCCTACGAGCACGCCTACTACGACGCCACCAAGCTGCTGGAGAACTTCGTCTTCGGCATCGACATCCCCACCATCGCGGCGATCAACGGGCCCAGCCCTGCGCACACCGAGTTCGCACTGCTGTGCGACATCACCCTGGCTGCCGAGACCGCGACCATCATCGACCCGCACCTGCTGGCCGGCGTCGCGCCCGGCGACGGGCAGCAGCTCACCCTCCAGGAACTCCTCGGCACCAAGCGCGCCGCCTACCACCTCTACACCGGCAAGCCCATCGACGCCCGGCAAGCCCTCGAACTCGGCCTGGTCAACGAGGTGCTGCCCGCCGACCGTCTCCTGCCGCGCGCCTGGGAACTGGCTGAAGCCATCATGAAAGCCCCCCGCACCGCCCGCCGCTTCACCCACGCCATCGCCCAGCGGCCCTGGAAACGGCGCCTCACCCAGGATCTCGGCTTCGGCATCGCCCACGAGATGTATGGCATTCACGCCGACCAACTCCCCGGCTAGCCTTGGCTATTCATAGGCCTTGAGGAGATCCGAGACGAAATGACCCGATAGACAACGAAGAGTGCCCCTGATCTGGAAGATTACGGATTGTCGAGATCAACAACCTTCCAGAGCGAGGAGCACTCTT
>NZ_VCJS01000421.1 GCF_005893125.1 Nonomuraea basaltis
AAGAGTGCTCCTCGCTCTGGAAGGTTGTTGATCTCGACAATCCGTAATCTTCCAGATCAGGGGCACTCTTCGTTGTCTATCGGGTCATTTCGTCTCGGATCTCCTCAAGGCCTATGAATAGCCAAGGCAAGGGGCAGCCAGGATCGACGTGGAGTGTGCCCTGCAGCAGGAGTCGGAGCCGGTGCCCGCCGGTCGCGCGGAGCAGGTCGCCCAGGTGCTCCCCAAGGGAGTGTTGTTCGCGACGCCGGCGCCGGGAACGGCCGGGCAGTCGCGCGTGCCCGACGCCGAGTGGGCGCTCACCTCCGCCTGGTCCTACCAGGGACAGACCGCCACGGGGACCGCCGCCGTCTACTACGGCGCCGGCCACGACCGCCTCGTCCAGCCGATGATCTTCGCAGACGGGTTCGGCCACGGGCCCAGCGACCTGCCGGGGCTGTGGCACCACCTCAACGCGGCCTACCCGCCCCACCAGCACCGCCTGCTCGACCAGCTGCTCGCCCAGGGCATCGACGTCGTGCTGCTCGGCTTCGGCGCCCGGCACACCCACATCCAGGCCAACGCCGGGGTGGCGGCGACGTGCGTCCGCCGGGCCATCACCGAGCGGGCCGGCAGCGCGCCGCTGATCGTCGGCGGCGTCAGTGTGGGCGGGGTGATCACCCGGTACGCGCTGGCGGAGATGGAGACCCGCGGCGAGGACCACCAGACGGCGACGTACCTGTCCTACGACTCCCCGCACAACGGCGCGTGGATCCCGCTCATCCTGCAGCAGCTCGCGTACTTCTCCGAGAGCCTCGCCCCCGGCGAGGCCGGGCAGGCGGACCTGATCCGGAGCCCCGCCGCGCAGCAGGTGCTGTGGGCGTGGGTCGAGAACGGCCGCTACTCGGGCCCCGTCGCCACCGCCAGCCTGCTGCGCGTCGAGTTCCTCGAGGACCTGCGCCGGGTGGGGTGGTTCCCGGTCAGGCCGCGCAAGCTCGGGGTGGCCAACGGCGCCGCCGACGGCACCGGCAGGAACGTGCCGCCCGACGACCTGGTGTTCGAGTGGAGCGCGCTGGACGGCGTCGTCGGCGCGACCGTGCGTACCCAGGCCGATCGCGGCACCGGCAAGCTCGTCGGCGGCATGCGCGCGGTGCCGATGTGGGCGAGCAAGAGCTACACCAGCGACGTCCCGTCGTTCGACGGGGCGCCGGGCGGGACGCTCGCCTCGTACGGCATGATCGCCGACGAGCTCGGCGTGCCGATCGCGAATCGGTACCGTTCGACCTGCTTCGTCCCGTCCGTGAGCGCCGTTTCCCTCCAGTACGACCCGGTCGAGTGGACGGTCGACCTCTACACCGACATCACTGCCCTGTCTCCCGAGCAGAGCCAGCTCGACGACTACCACTGCGACTCCGACAACTCCGAGCACGGCGAGGTGACCGCCACGCTGGCCGAGTGGATCGTGGGGCAGCTCGCCAAATAGAGCCGGGCGCGAGGGGGTGCACCGCGAGGTACCCCCTCGCGCCCTCAGGCCGGAACAGGGGTGCGGGACGCGCGCGAAGCCGGTAGGACGGAACTATCACCGGACCACGGCTTCTGGGGGATGCGGATGCTGGAGGAGATGTTGCCGGGGCATGAAGGGGTGCTCGCCGATCCCTACCCGGTCTACGCCCGGCTGCGGGAGTCCGGCGCCCACCAGCGGGTGGACCTGCGCAGCGGGCTGTACGGATGGCTCGTGACCCGCTATGACGACGCCCGCGCCGCGCTCGCCGACCCGAGGCTCAGCAAGGACCCGCGCCACGCGCCGGCCGACTGGCAGGAGGCGGGGCGCGGGCGGCCGCTGGAGGACCGGTCCGGGCTGGGCACCCACCTGCTCACCACCGACCCGCCCGAGCACACCCGCCTGCGCCGCCTGGTCTCCGGCTACTTCACCCCCGGGCGGCTGGCGGCCCTGCGGCCGCGGATCGAGCGGCGGGTGGACGCGCTCATCGATGAGCTCCCCGACGACTCCCCGGGCGTCTGCGGTGCCGAGCTCATCGGGGACTTCGCGGCGCCGTTGCAGCTCGGCACGATCTGCGACGTTCTCGGCGTGCCCGCGGCGGACCGTACGGACTTCCAGCGGTGGACCACGGCCGTGGTCTCCTCCGAGGCGGAGAGCGGGGCCGGGGCCAGGCCCGAGGCGCTGCGGCGGCTGGCCGCCTACGCGGGCGAGCTGGTCGCCGCCAAGCGGCGGGAGCCCGGGGACGACGTCATCAGCGCGATCACGGCCGCCGCGGACGACGGTGAGCGGCTGACCGAGACGGAGCTGCTGTCGATGATCTTTCTGCTGCTGGTCGCCGGCTATGAGACGACGGTGGGGCTCATCGGGCTGGGCGTCTGTACGTTGCTCCGGCACCCGGACCAGCTGGACCTGCTGCGCGAGCGCCCCGGACTCGTCGATCAGGCGGTCGAGGAGCTGCTCCGCTACGACAGCCCGGTCGAGCTGGCCACCTGGCGGTTCGCCCGCGAGCCGATGGAGCTGGGCGGGGTTCGCGTACCGGAGGGACAGCCGGTCCTGGTGGCGCTGGGCGCGGCCAACCGGGACCCCGGACGCTTTCCCGAGCCGGACCGGTTCGACATCGCCCGGGAGGACACCGCCCACTTGAGCTTCGGCCTCGGGCCGCACTACTGCCTCGGCGCCATGCTGGCCAGGCTCACGGGACGGGCCGCCCTGAGCGCGATCGTGCGCCGTCTGCCCGGGCTGACCCTGGCCGTACCGCCCGAGCGGTTGCGCTGGCGGTCCAGCCTGACCGTCAGAGGCCCGCAGCGAGTTCCCGTGACGTTCGACAGGGTCTGCTGAGAGGGTCTCCTGACCGCTCGCTCAGAGGCCGCAGAGCTCGTCCAGGGACTTGGCGCCGGCCTTCTGGCTGTTGCGGGTCGGCGTCTGCGTGGGCCCCGCGGTGGGGGTCTTCCGCGTGGGCGCCGTGACGCCGGGGGAGGCGCTCACGTTGGCCGTCTGGGCCTGCTTGGCTGGCCGGAGCGAGTCGCTGATCGCCTTCCGCGAGGCCTGGCGGATCTTCACCCAGTCCGGGCGGCCCGAGTAGAACTCCGGCGGCACGAACTGCAGGCTGGTGATCTTGGCGTCCTTGACCTTGACGGCCACCTCCATCAGCGGCTGCACGAGATGCCGCGGGATGTTGGTCTGGGCCATGCGCTTGGCCGCGCCGGCGATCTTGTTGAAGTTCGTCAGGATGACCGTGGGGGTGGCCTGCTGGGCGAAGGCGCCGATGACGCAGCGCTGGCGGCCCATGCGGGAGAAGTCGTCGCTGTTGACGCGGGAGCGGCCGTACCAGAGGGCCTGCTCGCCGGACAGGCGCCGGAAGCCCGCCTTGATCGTGCCGGCGGTGCCGTACAGGCCGCCCCACTTGACATCCTGCTCGACGCGGATCTTCAGGCCGCCGATGGCGTCGACCAGCGACGCGAAGCCGTACATGTTGATCATGGCGTAGTAGTCGATCTTCAGGCCGAGCGTGTGGCCGACGGCGTCCATCAGCGCCCGCGGGCCCTTGTTCTTGCCGCCCATGAGCTGCGGGTTGTCGTTGGCGTACTGCCAGACCTCGTTGAGCAGGCCGCCGTTGGGCAGCTCGGCCATGAAGCCGTTGGGGAACTGCCTGTTCAGCGGCGAGGACGCGGGGAAGCGCACGTGCTGAAGGTTGCGCGGCAGGCTGAACAGGACCGTGTTGCCGGTCTTGAGATCCACGCTGGCCACGTTCATGCTGTCGGTCCGCACGCCGGTGCGGTTGCCCGCGGCGTCGCCGCCGACCAGCAGGAAGTTCACCCGGTCCTTGCCGCCCCACGGGTTCTCGGGGTCCTTGGCGGCCGACGGCACCTCGGGGTCGGTCTCCGTGGGGAAGATGTCGCCGATCGCGCTGTGCGCGGCCAGCATGGTGTCGGCGGTGAACGCGAACGGCGCCATGACGGCCACGCACAGCACCCCCACCACGATGCCGGTCACCACCTGGCCCTGCTGGTTCAGCCGGTTCGGGCCGAGCGCCACGTAGGAGCTCACCAGCAGCGCGAACCACGCCAGCGCGCACAATGACGCGATGACGATCACCATGACCATCATCCCGTCGTCGACGAAGGACGTCAGGCTCGCCAAGATGTTCTCGCGGGTCAGCCCGAAGGCCAGGGCGGCGAGCAGCAGCACCGCGTACACGCTGATGAGGGTCAGCCCGACACGGCGGTGCCCGGCGCGCAGGTGGGCGGCGCCGGGCACGATGGCTGACAGGGCGGTCCAGCCGAGCACGGAGGCGGTCGTCAGCGGCCTGGCGAAGCGCGGAGCGCGCGAGCGAGAGGCTGGACCGGACGCCGGGCGCGGGCGGCGCGGCGGGCGTCGTTTCCTGCCTCCTGGCACGGTGTCGGCCCCATCGCGCTTGCTCACACCGGCTCCTTTACGCCTACCAGGCAAAAACCGTCGTCTGGCCCCCGTTGGGCACAAGATTGCCAGGATTCTAGTCCCCATATATGGACATCAGAGACATGTGCCCAACATGAGATGAACGCCACGTGCCTATCAGGAGGTCGTTGAAGACGGCGCCAGCCACGTGTTGCACTGGAACGCCTTGCTCTTCTCCCACCCCTGGCGGAACCACCGGTTGTTGTTCGCCGGCGTGCCGTGGTCGCGTGGATAGCCCGGGTAGTCGCCCACCTGGCCGTAGAACCAGAACAGCCGGCTCCGGTCGCCCGTGCTGATCGGGTACGACGCCGCGACCGACCGCATCCACATGCCGCCGAAGCAGGTCGCCTGCAGCTCCAGCCGCCTGCTGAGCGCCAGCTTGCCGCTCTGGCTGGAGGAGTCGAGCGTGCTGCGCCACCAGGAGTTCATCAGGCCCGTGATGTTCTGGACATGGTGGCCGTACTCGTGGGCCATCATGCTGATGATGCCGCCGTGCCAGTTGATGATCTCGCCGTAGCCGCGGGCGTTGCCGTTGCCCGTTGCCATGGCGGAGGTGGATGCGTAGATCGTGTTGTTCCGCGGGCAATAGTACGGCACCATGCTCCCCGCCGACGGGTAGTCGCCGCACGCGCCCCTGCCGCGCTTGGCCGCGATGGCGTAGCCGGGCGGGCTGAACCGGATGCCCTGCCTCTCCAGGATCGGCTGCCATGCCCGGTCCATGCACTTGCCGGTCTTCAGGATCAGCGCCTTGAGCTGGCTGTGGTTGAAGATGTTGGTGCTGCCCCCCGAGCAGCTGAGCCGGGGGAGCGCGCCCGCCCGGTACATGGTGTTGTTCTTCAGGCTCGTGTTGAGCGTGACCTTGGGCGGCGTCGTGTCCGGCTCGTCGCCGGGATCCTCGGTCTGCTGCTGCGTGGGCTCCTGGCTCTCGCGCGTCCTCGTGGGGAAGGGGTCGGGGTCGTCGGTGTCGCGCGAGGGCGGCTCGTACGTCGGGACCGCGATCGGCGTCGTCGTCGCCGACCTCGACGAGCTCTTGAGCATCGCCGCCCCGATGACGATCAGCACGAACAGCGCGGCCACCGACCCGAACACGGCGGCGAGCTGGCTCTTATACACATCT
>NZ_VCJS01000422.1 GCF_005893125.1 Nonomuraea basaltis
CCCAGCGCCCCGTCGGCCGACGACGAGCAGGCGGCCGAAGGCGCGCATGAGGCCGCCCTGGCCGAGCGGGAGGCGGCCGAACGGGCCCTCGCCACGATCGAGTCCCGGCACGCCGACGCGGTGGCGGCCACCGGAGACCTGGACGCCGGCACCGCCGAGGCACGCGTTCGGCAGGCCGAGGAAGAGCTGGCCCGCCTGCAGGCGGTGGCCGACCGGGAGCCGGCGATGGCCGCCGCGCTCGACCGCGTCGAAGCCGAACGCGAACGGGTCAGAGACCAGGCCAGGGAGATCGCCGAGGCCCTCGCCGCCCACCACGCCCACCGCACCGGCCTGGAAACCGAACGCGCCCGCCTGCACACCCGCCTCACCCAGGCCATCCACCCCACCGAACCGGTTCCCTCGGAGACCGTCCCGGCGCAGGCCGGCCTCCGCACGGCAGGAGACGCCGCTGCGGGCATGCTCGCCGCCGCCGACCGTGAGCTGCGCAGGCTGACGGAGTCGGAGACCAAGGAGCCTGGGCTGGCGCGGGAGGCGGCCAGGCTGGGACGGGAGCGGCTGGAGCTGGAGGAGCAGGGGCGGAGGGTCGCCGCGCGGCTGGCGGCGTGCCGGACCAGGCATGAGGAGCTCAGCGGTGATGCGGCACGGCTCAGTGCCAGGCTGGATGCCGCCCGGGGCGGTGACGCGACGCTGACGGCCCGGCTGTCCAGACTCCACGACGAGGCCGAGTTGCTGCGGGAGGCGCTGGAAGCCACGCAGGCGGCGGTCGCGGCCGCGGACGAGCTCGATAGAGCCGGGCAGGCCGCCATGGAGGCGGCGATCGAGGCCGGGTTCGCGGACGTGGCGGACGTCGAGGCCGCGTACCGGAGTCCGGCGGAGCGGGAGGGCAAGGCTGAGGCGTTGCGCCGGCTGGATGACGAGCAGGCCGCCGTCACGAGCACGCTGGCCGATCCCGAGCTGGTGGCCGCCGCGGCCGAGCCCGCCCCCGACATGGAGGCGGCCGGGGCCGAGCGGGAGGCGGCGGAGCAGGCGTACACGAGTCTGTCGAGCGGGCGCGACCGGGCGGTGGCCAGGGCGCGGCGGCTGGAGGAGCTGTACGCCGAGCTGTCGGCCTGCGTCGAGAGGTGGCGCCCGGCGGCCGACCGGCACCGGCTCGCCGAGCGGATGGCCGCGCTGGCCGGCGGCACGTCCAGCGACAACCAGTGGAGCATGAGCCTGTCGTCGTACGTGCTGGGGGAGCGCCTGCGGCAGGTGGTCGACGCCGCGAACGAGCGCCTCGACCACATGTCGGCCGGCCGCTACCTGCTACGGCACGACCTGCGCAAGACAGCCGGGTCGCGGGGCCGTTCGGGGGGCGGGCTCGGCCTGCGCGTGGCCGACGGGTGGACCGGCGTCGACCGCGACCCGGCGACGCTGTCGGGCGGCGAGAGCTTCATCACCTCCCTGGCCCTGGCGCTGGGCCTGGCCGATGTGGTCACGGCCGAGGCGGGCGGCGCGGAGATCGGCACGCTCTTCGTGGACGAGGGCTTCGGCACCCTGGACGAGGACACGCTCGACGGCGTGCTCGACATCCTTGACGGGCTGCGCGACGGAGGCCGGGCCGTGGGCATCGTCAGCCACGTCGCCGAGCTGCGGTCCCGGATCACCGCCCAGCTCAAGGTGACCAAGGCCCGTACGGGCTCCACGCTCTCCTCCATCGGAGTGTGAAGGGCGGGCCCGCCAGGCCGGCACCGAGAACACGGACACGGCGTCACCCTTGACCGGGCGGAGATCTAGTCTTGACGCGTTGCTCACTCTGTTGCTGAAGGAGTCGTTCATGCGCGTCGTCGTCACCGGAGCCCACGGCAAGGTCGGCCGTGCGGCCGTCAAGGCGCTGATGGAGGCCGGGCACGAGGTGACCGCGGTCGACCTGACGCGCCCGGTATGGGAGCGGCCGGAGCCGGGTGCCCCCCGCTACCAGCAGGCCGACCTGACCGATGCCGGGCAGGCTTTCGCCGTGGTGCGCGGGGCCGAGGCGGTGGTGCACGCCGCCGCCATCCCGGATCCGACCGCCAACCCGCCGCAGGTGGTGTTCCAGAACAACCTGATGGCGACGTTCAACATGATCGAGGCGGCGGTACGGTGTGGCGTGTCCCGGTTCGTCCACATCTCGAGCGAGACCGTGCCCGGCTTCTTCTTTCCCGAGCGGCCGTTCCTGCCCGACTACGCGCCGGTCGACGAGGATCACCCGATCCGGCCGCAGGACCCGTACGCGCTGGCCAAGCACTTCGGCGAGCAGCTCATGGACGCCGCCGTGCGCCGCTCCGACATCAGGTGCATCTCGCTGCGGCCGAGCTGGGTGCAGCACGAGGGCAACTACGAGCGCAACCTGGGCCCGGTGGTCCGCGACCCCTCCCAGGCAGGGGCGGGCCTGTGGAGCTACATCGACGTGTACGACCTGGCGGACGCCATCGTCCTGGCTGTCGAGTCCGATCTGCCCGGACACGAGGTGTTCTACATCGCCTCGCCGGACAACGCGGGCGGGCACGACTTCGCCGCGGCCCTGCGGCAGTACTTCGGGGACAAGATCGAGCTGCGGCCGCTCGCCCGCCCGGACGCCTCCGGCATCTCGTGCGCGAAGGCTCACCGGATGCTGGGCTGGAACCCGAAGCGGTCGTGGCGCGACTACCTTGACGAGAACGGGCGCACCCGCTCCGCATAGGGTCGTTACTGCGCGGCACCGATGCCGGAAAAGGCCTGGTCAGCCGAGGGTGCTGATCAGGTCCGGGAGCTTGGCCGGGTCGTGGAAGAGGGTGGCGCCCAGGCCCTTCAGGCGGGCGGGCGGGGTGAGGCCGCCGGCGTAGGCCAGGCAGCGCATTCCCGCGCTCGCCGCCGCCATCACCCCGAACGGGCTGTCCTCCACCACCACGCAATGCTCCGGCGCCACCCCCATCGTGGCCGCCGCGTGCAGGAACAGGTCGGGCGCCGGCTTGCCCTGGGCCACGTCCTCGGCGCTGAACACCCGCCCCACGAACCGCTCGGCCAGCCCCGTGAGCTCCAGGCTGCGGCGGATCGTGACGTGCCGGCCGTTCGAGGCCACGCAGCTCGGCACGGTGAGCTGATCGAGCGCCGCCTCGATGCCCGCCACGGTGCACAGCTCGGCCTTGATCGCGGCCGTGTACTCGTCGTAAAGCTTCTCCCACCAGCCCGGCGGCGTCTCGCCGACCTGCTCGGCCCAGTATTCGTTCGTGCAGCCCACGAACCGCTCGGCGTACTCCGCCTCGTCGATCGACCAGCCCAGGCGCCGCAGCGCCGCCGTGCCCAAGCGTACGGAGATGGGCTCGCTGTCCACGAGCACCCCGTCGCAGTCGAAGATGACCAGATCGACAGCCAAGATCGGTTCCCCCCAAGAGTCGCCCGTGATCTACCTCGAACATATCGGGCCGGCGCGCGCAGCATGCCGGGGAGGAGTACGCACGGCACAACGGCCATGCTGACCTCATCCGTGAGTCGGTGGACGGGCTCACCGGAGAGTAGCCGCCGGGCCCCTGGCCGCGCCCGCTCAGGGCCGTCAGGCGGGGTCGTAGCTCGGGAAGAGCAGGGACAGCTCACGCGGGTGGGTCGCGATCAGGCGCAGCTCGTCGTCCGTGAGCGGTCTGCCCGTCATCGCGTTGCAGAGCTGGACCAGCCGGAACGCGAGGTCCTCCTCCTCGATCACCTCGATCCCGAGCCCGTTCATGACGTGCCTGAACCCGGCCTTCCCGCCGTACTCGCCGGTCAGCACCACCCGGCCGCTGCGCGCGTGCCAGTCCTCGGGGAACGGGCCGAGCGTCGCCTCGTCGTACAGCTCGTAGTTGCCGTGATCCTTCAGCGCGCCGTCGGCGTGGATGCCCGACTCGTGCGCGAACGCGTTGCGCCCCACCCCCACCTGGTTGTACGGCAGCGGCTGCCCGAACGCGTAACTCGCCCACAGCCCGAACCGCCGGGCCCATGACAGGTCGAGAGCGTCGCCGATCTCCGCGTTCAGCCCGAAGCCGTGCTCGAAGGCCAGGATGGTGGAGAGCAGGTCGGCGTTGCCGGAGCGCTCGCCGATGCCGTTCACGCACGTGTTGATCCACGCGTCCTGCCCGGCGTCGAGGTCGCCGAGGGCGCCCGACACCGAGTTGGCCACGGCCATGCCCAGGTCGTTGTGGCAGTGCGTCTCGACCGGCAGTGCGGTGGCCGAGGCCAGCTTCGAGAAACGCTCGCGGATCCGGTCGGGCGTGTCGCCGCCGATCGTGTCGCAGTAGCGCACCCGGTCGGCGCCCGCCTGCTTGGCCGCCAGCGCGAACTCCAGCAAGAACCCGTCATCGGTACGCGATCCGTCTTCCGCGTTCACCCCCACGGTCAGCGCGCCCGCGTCCTTGGCCACGCGTACCGCGGCCGTCATCTCCCTGATGATCGCGTCCCTGTCCAGCCGGCCGCGGAACTTGTTCTGGATCATGTAGTCGGACGTCGAGATCGACAGGTTGTAGTGCTTCAGCCCGAGCGGCGCCGCCTTCTCCACGTCCTGCGGCACGCCCCGGCACCAGCCGGACAGCCGCAGCTCACCGAACGCCCCCGCCTCGGCCAGCGCCACCTGCGCCTTGACGTACGGGACCTCGTGGAAGAGGAACGGGAAGCCGATCTCGGACTGCGCCACGCCGAGCCTGGCCAGATAGAAGTTGACCATGGTCTTGCCGAACTTCGACAGGCCGGTGCGCGCGGTCTGCACGCCGTCCCGGTTGGTCACATCGAGAAAGTGCACTTTTGGCATGCCCTCACGTTGACATGTTCGCTCAACATGGATCAATATTGATTTTCATCAACCTGGAAGGCTGCTGGGGTGGAGTGGATCGACGCGGCCACGGCGTCCGAACGTCTCGGGGTCAAGCCCGCCACGCTGTACGCGTACGTGAGCAGGGGAGTGCTGCAGCGGCGGCACAGCGACGACGGGCGGCGCAGCCTGTTCTCCGCCGAGGAGATCGAACGGCTCGCCCGCCGCGGCCGCCCCCGCAGCCAGCCGCCCGAGCTGGTGATCGAGTCGGCCATCACGGCCCTCGGCGTCGACCGGCCCTTCTACCGGGGGATCGACGCGCTGGAGCTGGCGACGACGAGCGACTTCGAGACCGTCGCGGAATGGCTCTGGACCGCCGATCCCACGCTCTGGCAGCACCCCCTCGCCTCCACGCCACCCGCCGCCTCCTGCCCGCAGGCACCCGCCGCGGGGAAGCCGCACATGCGGGACGGCGGCCGTGGCGAAGGGACGGTGTGGCGGTGTGAGCCGGATGCGCTGCGGGCCGCCGTCGACGCGCAGCGCGGGTTGCCCGACGATCTGCTGCCCCTCGACCGCCTCCAGGTGATCGCCACTGTGCTGGGCGCGTCCGACTCCCTGCGCTACCAGCTCGACCCCGTCTCGGTCGCCGCCACCGGTCGCCGCCTGATCGCCGGCCTGGTCGACGCCCTGCCACAGCTCAGCGAGCCGCAGGGAGACTCGATCGCCGAGCGTCTGTGGTCCCGCCTGTGCC
>NZ_VCJS01000423.1 GCF_005893125.1 Nonomuraea basaltis
AGATCCTTCGAGGCCAGCGAGCCGAGATGCGCGCCCACCAGCCGGAGTACGGTCTCGTCCTGGGCGGTCAGCCCTTTGAGACGATCGCGGACCGCCACCCCGGAGGGAGCGGCTGCGATGAACGGCGCCTCGATCGGCCGCAGCTGCTCAGCCATGCGCCGTGGCCTCCAGCCTTGTGCGGGCACAGCCGTTGGCCGAGCGGCAGGCAGGCGAAGAGATCGCTGGATGCCGATCGCGAGCACCCCGGTACGCCTGCATGACGTCAACCCCACCTCCCAAGCCGTTACTGAAGGTGACGAATAGACTACCGAAGTTTGCCACCGTTGGGCAGAACATTTGAGCGATACGCAAGCCTTTATGGCCCGTGCGGCCGTGGCGTCACGCTTGCCGGCGCACCCTGCGTTCTCTACCAACCGTGAGGTTCACACCCCCATACTCCGGCATCAGCTCCTGTCATTTCGTGCACACTTACGCACACTCAAAGAACAACTGTTGCCGACCCCCCGCACGACCAGAAGGATCGTGCGGGGCATCGGAGCGGTGGGACGTTACTCGTTGTCCATGGAGGCTGCCTTGGGACCGCCGACACCCCGTACATGTCGGAGGCGCCATCAGCATTTCTGCTGATTTTTCACCTCGTGAGCAGGGCGGCGCTCCCGTAGCTGCCGCCGAACCCCGTCACCAGCGCCACTTCGCGCCCGCCCCGCAGCTCGCGTACGGCCTGGGCCACGTTGTTCAGGCCGTGCACGTAGCCCTCGGAGAGCAGGCCGCCGTGCGGGTTGATCCAGGCGTGGCGGCGCTCCAGCAGGTACGCCCCCAGGTCTCCGCGCTCGACCAGCCCGAAGTCCTCCAGTTGCCGGGGCACGAGCCATGAGTACGCGTCGTACGGCAGCGCCACGTCCACGTCGGACGGCCGCAGGCCGGAGGCCTCCCAGAGCATGGGCGCCACGTACGCGGAGAAGATCGCGGTGACGTCGGGCGCGCGGTCCATCGACGAGCAGCCGGGCCCTCCACCGCGTACCACCGCCCGCACGCGTGGCCCGTCGAGCACGGCGCTGACCACGAGCGCGCACGCCCCGTCGGTCTCCTGGCAGCAGTCGACGGTGCGCAGCGGGGTGCAGACGTACGGCCTGGCCAGGTAGTCGGCGAGTGCGAGCGGCTCGCGGCGCAGGGCGCGGGGATTGGCCTTGGCGTTGTCCCTGGACTGGGCGACGACGGCGTGCAGGTGCTCCTCGGCCAGCCCCGTGTCGTGCAGGTAGCGGGTCGCGGCCAGGGCGAACAGCGGGATCGGGCCGGCCAGGCCGTACGTGAAGCGCTCCTGGGGGCCGGTGGAGACGGTGTTCATGCGCTTGCCCGAGCGCCCGTTGAGCGAGCGAAATATCATGATATTTCGTGCCAACCCCGCGTGGATGAGCATCGCCGCGTCCCCCAGGATCGACGCCGCCTGCGTGCCGCCTCCCGCGATGTCGTTGTGCCAGCCGAGCCGCTCGATCCCCAGCGCCCGGGCGACCTGCACGACGGGCGCGGAGTCGTTCATGTGGTAGCTGAGCACCGTGTCCACCTCGCGCGGGGCGATCCCCGCGTCGGCGCACGCCGCCCGGCACGCCTCGACCGCGAGCTCCAGCTCCGTGCGCCCCGACTCCCTGCTCAGCGCCGTCATCCCGATCCCGGCCACGGCCGCCCGCCCGGCGAAGGGCTGCATGCCTCTCCTCCGATCAACCCGCGGGGACAACACCGCCGCTCACGCTAACACAGGCAAGCGCTTGCTAGGTTATCCTTCAGCCACCCGGCGCTTCGAACGAAGAAATTCCGGGCGTGTCACAACGGCGGCTTTCTCCGTCCCAAAGCCCGCGAGACACCACTACGAAACGGCCTGAACACCCCCCACGACCAGCCTGTTATGGCGATTCATCGGGCAATGCCACCGGCAGACGGTAACAGTTCATCTTCACGGAAGCTGTCCCGTCTTGTAATACGGAGGTGCGGTCCACCGATAGCCCATCATCATCACCCCGAGGTGAGCGATGGATTTACGCTACGTCAGGTACGCGATGGCGATCGCACGGGCCGGCAGCCTGCGCCGGGCGGCCACGGCACTGCACATCGCCCAGCCCACGCTGTCCGAGCAGCTCAGGGCCCTGGAGAAGGAGATCGGCGTGGAGCTGTTCAGCCGTTCGTCGAGCGGCGTGCAGCTCACCGAGGCAGGTGAGGCGTTCCTGGCCCAGGCCACCGTCGCGGTGGACGCCTTCGAGCGGGCCGTGACCGCGGCCAGGAGCACGGACGAGACCGCGCGCCTGGGTGTGGCCGACGGGCTGGCCGACGTGGTCGCCCGGCTGCTCTCCCAGGTCCAGGGCCTGCGCCTGCGCGTGGCCCCCATGGGCACCGCCGAGCAGATCGTCTCGATCGTGGACGGCACCCTGCAGGCCGGGCTCGGCTACGCACCGGGCTCGCTGCCGAGGGGCGTGGCCCGGATGCTCATCCACCGCTTCCCGGTGCGTGCACTGTTCCATCGCGATCATCACCTGGCGGCATCCGAGGCGGTGTCGCTGTCGGACCTGGCGGCCGAGCCGCTGGTCATGCCGGAGTCCGACGCGGTGGCGGGCGCCCGCCGCTTCCTGGAGGGCTTCGTACGCCACCGCCTGCACCCCCGCCTCGGCCCGGGGGCGTCCACGCATGACCTGGCGATCAACATGGTGGAGCGGGGCGCCGGCTACGCGCTCAGCGTCCACGAGGGCACGGCGGTGCCGGAGTCCCTGATCTTCGTACCCATCAAGGAGGACGTCCCGCCACTGGAGGTAGTGTTCCTCTGGAACCGCCAGGCCGACGTGCCGGAGCTGGTCAGCGCCGCCCGCCATGTCGCCCGATCTGGATAGCGCTAGTATCTAACGATGCGCATCTCAGAACTCAGCGCCCTGTCCGGTGTGGCCATTCCGACGATCAAGTACTACCTGCGCGAGGGCCTGCTGCCGCAGGGCGCGCAGATAGCCGTGACGCGGGCCGAGTACGACGAGTCGCACCTGCGCAGGCTCCGCCTGATCCGGGCTCTGCTGGAGGTGGGCAAGCTCCCGGTGGCCTCGATCAAGCAGGTCATCGCCGCCGTGGACGACGAGACCCTCCCCATGCACGAGATGCTCGGGACGGCCCACTACGCCCTCGGCCCCAAGGTCGAGCCCGAGCCCGGGGAGGACTGGCAGGCCGCACGTGCCATGGTGGACCTCCTCATCGAGGAGCTGGGCTGGAACGTGCACCCCCAGGCCCCCACCCGCGACGAGCTCGCCCAGACCCTGGTCCGGATGCGCCAGCTCGGCGTGCCCATCGACCTGGGGCCGTACGCGGAGACGGCGCGGAAGCTGGTGTCCGAGGTCGAGATGGACACCATTTCGTTCCAGGGGCCGCGCGACGCCGCCGTGGAGGCCCTGGTGCTGGGCACGGTCCTGTACGGCAAGGCCTTCGACGCGCTCCGCCGCATGGCCCAGGAGTCGGAGTCGGCCCGCCGCCTCAAATGACGCCGCCTCAGATGATCGCATTCGCGCGCAGGATCTGGACGGCCTGGACGGTGACGGCGCCCCGCCAGTCGAGCGACCCGGCCGGCGAGATCTTCACGTAGTCCACGGTCCACCCGCCGTCGTCCTGCTGCCCGCCGGCCAGCCGTACGAGGTCGGCCGCGATCACCTCGGGGTCGAACAGGTCGCGGACGGGCCGGCCGGGGTACGGCGCGAAGTCCAGCGAGCGCAGCGCCTCGTCCGCGGTGCCGCCCTCGACGGGCACCCTGCCGTCCGCGGGAATGTAGGCGCCGAGCCTCTTGAGCAGGTCGGCCGCCCGGGGCTGGGTGTCGTACACGGCGTCGAGGAAGTGCACGGCGAACGACAGTACGTACGCGTGCGGCTGCTCCTCCAGCGCCTGGATCGCGCCGAGGCAGTAGCGGGTGGCCCGCTCCAGCCATGGGTGCGCGGCGACGGCCGGGTCGTGGGCGGCGACGCGGTGGGCGGCGGCCGCCGACACGGAGGTGATCTGCAGGGACGAGGTGGCCGGGTCGCCGCCCACCCACCAGGGGGCCGTGCCGCCGGAGACGGTGACCGGCAGCGCGAACGGCAGCCCGCCGTCGGGCAGCGTGACCGTCTCCAGCCAGTCGCACAGCGCCACGGCCTGCGGCGCGGTCGCCGGGGCGACGTCCTCGAACACCTCGAAGGCGTGCAGCGCCGCGCCGGGCTGGCTCTCGGGGGCACGCAGGTCAGGCTCCAGGCCCCAGCCGTACCCTCCGTCCGTGTTGCGGTAGGCGTCCAGGGCCGCCAGCACCCGGGCCGCGTCGCCGTCGCCCGTGAGCAGGTCGTAGCGGCGGCGGTCGAGCACGCGCGCGTGGGTCGCCAGGAAACCGGGGATCGCGGAAAGGTTCACGTTCATGACGCCATCGTGCCCAGGGGCCTGACGCGCAGTCTTGTAGGTTCCGGACATACTGAGACGGTGGACGACGGCACAGCCCGCGCGAGGTTCGGCGGGGAGCGAGTGGCCCGGCTCGGCACCGTGGGCGGCGACGGGGCGCCGCACCTGGTGCCGGTCGTCTTCGCCATGATCGCCGGCCGGGTGGTGACCGCGATCGACCACAAGCCCAAGACGACCGCGAACCTCCGCAGGCTCCGGAACATCCGGGAGAATCCCAAGGCCAGTCTGCTGGTCGATCACTATGAGGACGACTGGGCGCGGCTGTGGTGGGTGCGCGCCGACGGCCTGGCCCGCGTCGTCGAGGGCGGCCAGGACCGCGAGGCGGCGCTGGACGCGCTGGCGGCCAAGTACGCCCAGTATCGCGAGCGCCGCCCCACCGGACCCATGATCGTCGTGGACGTGACCCGCTGGACCGGCTGGTCCGCTACCTAAGCGACCTGAAGGAGATCACCCCTCAAGGGGATCAGGCGATCTTCGGAGATGGCTGCAAGCAGCGGGTTACCCTGGGATCAGGTCGTCCCCCTTTGAGGTGTTGGATCATGTCGAGAGAACCGGCCCTCAGTGAGAACCTGGCGCGCATCCGGGTGAACCTTCGCCGGATTCTCTTACAGCACACGAAAGCACCCACATTAGGAGAGCGGCGGCCATACGGTTGGCCTATATGACGTGAGCTGCGTGAACATTCCACACAGCCTGCATGACTTGCAAGATCATCCCGCATATGTCCCGCACCTGTTAAAGGGCGGCCACCACCTCACTCGGTGGCAGCCGACCCAGACCGCAGGGCTGCCAAGATTGAGCGTCGGAAACGATGCCGCAGTGCGAGATTCCTACAATGGGGAGGTCCTCAGAACGAGTTGTAGCCTTTGAAAATGTAGAAGCCAAGAGCTTCTAGCCTCGATAGTTCACGCGTTCTGGTGGCTTCGCCGAGCGTGATGGCTGAGTGATTTATTGATCTTCATCTGCGGTTTCGGGCAGGCACCCGCGTCGGCGGTCACGCCGATGGTGCCGGTTCCACGAGC
>NZ_VCJS01000424.1 GCF_005893125.1 Nonomuraea basaltis
GGGCCGGGGTGTGGGGGTCGCGGGCCGAGCTGCGCAAGACGTGGCAGCTCGAGCGCCGCTTCGAACCGGGCGAGCGCGACGACACGGCCTACGAGCGCTGGCGCGCGGCCGTGCGGCTGGCCTCCGCCCGCCTTACATGATCAGCACGCAGGCCGCGCTCTCCACCTCGTGGACCTCGCCGGTGGGCTCGGGGACGCCGTCTGCCAGCGCGAAGACGGCCACGTTGGACGATTGCTGGTTGGCCACGTAGAGGCGGTCGCCGTCGATGGCGAAGTGCCGGGGCCAGTCGCCGCCGGACGGGACCTCGGCCACCAGGGAGAGGTCGGCGGCGCGCAGCACCGCGATGGTGTTCGGGCCGCGGTTGGCCACGTAGACCAGGTCGCCTTCAAGCTGTAGATGCGATGGGTAGTTCACCCCCGGCTCGCGGGAGGCGGGGGCGACCGTGCGCCGCTCGCCCTCGATGAGGGTGACGGTGCCGTCCAGCTCGCCCGCGACGTACAGGCCCGATCCGGCGAAGGAGAAGTGGCGGGGGCCGGTGCCGGGATACAGCGTGATCGGCTCCAGCGGCGTGCCGTCGTAGCGGTAGCGGCGGATCTCGTCGGTACCGAGGTCCGAGATGTGCAGGAGGCCGTCGTGGAAGACCGCCTGGTGGGCGTGCGGGCCCTCCTGGCGCTCCGCGTTGGGGCCCGAGCCCTTGTGACGCAGGACGATCGGGTCTCCCGCGAACGCGCCGCGCGCGTCGAGCCGGTAGAGGGTCGCCGTGCCGTCCATGTAGTTGGCCACCGCGAGCAGGCTCCCCGTGGGGTCCACGGCGACGTGGCAGGGGGTGTCGCCCTCGCTCGGCCGCTCGTCCAGCGGCGTCAGGCCGTCGCGGGCGTCGAAGGCGGTCAGCCAGCCGCGTTCGAGCTCGCTGACCGCGTACAGCACCGGCAGGGAGGGGTGAGCGGCCAGGAACGACGGCGCGGCGACCCTCGTGAGGCCGCCGCCGAGGGTGACGATGCCCGGGCCGTATCCGCCGATGCGCACATGCTTCACGGTGACGATCCTCTTCTCATGGAGTGACGTGCATGGTTGACTATGACAATGATTTCGTTGACGAAAGCAAGGGTTTCTGAGGTCAGAACCTTCAACCGGTTCTATACGAAGGTCATCGGCGTCCTGCAAGCGGGGATGCTGGACTCGCCGTACTCGCTGACCGAGGTGAGGGTGCTGTTCGAGCTCGCGCACGCCGAGCGGATGGAGACCGGCGAGCTACGCGCCCTGCTCGGCCTGGACGCGGGCTATCTCAGCAGGATCCTGGCCCGCTTCGAGGGCGACGGGCTGGTCGAGCGCGAGCGGTCCGCCACCGACGCCCGCAAGCAGCTCGTCCGCCTCACGCCCGCCGGCGCGGGCACGTTCGCCCGGCTCGACCGGCGCTCGGCCGAGGAGATCGAGCGGCTGCTGTCCGGGCTGCCGGACGAGGACCAGGAGCGGCTGGTCGCGAGCATGGCGACGATCAGAGGGCTGCTCGCCCCGGAGACCGGGCGGGAGCCGTACGTGATCAGGCCGCCGCGCACCGGCGACCTGGGCTGGGTCGTCTACCGGCACGGCGAGCTCTACAGCCGGGAGTACGGCTGGGGCACCACGTTCGAGCAGACTGTCGCCAAGATCGTCGGCGAGCTCGACTTCACGAAGGACGCCGGCTGGATCGCCGAGGCCGGCGGGGAGCGCGCCGGGTGCGTGTTCTACGTGCGCCAGGACGACACGACGGCCAAGCTGCGGATGCTGCTGGTCGAGCCGTCCGCGCGGGGGATGGGCATCGGACGGCGGCTGGTGGAGGAGTGCCTGCGGCACGCCCGGGCGGAGGGCTGCAAGCGGATCACGCTGTGGACGCGCGACTGCCTGGTGAGCGCGCGGCGCATCTACCAGGCAGCCGGGTTCCAGCTGGAGGCGGAGGAGAAGGGGACGGAGAACGGGATCGAGCTCACCGAGCAGTGGTGGACCCGCGAGCTGTGACGCGGCCCCTGGGCCACCAGTTGAGCGGGCCTGCCAGGCGCATCAGGCTCGGCACCAGCACCGCCCTGATCACGGTCGCGTCCACCAGCACCGCCACCGCCATGCCGACGCCCAGCATCTGCACGAACGACACCTGCGCGGTGGCGTACGCGGCGAACGTGAGCGCCAGGATGCCGCCCGCCGCCGTGATCAGCGGCGCGCCACGCTGCAGGCCGATGGCCACCGCGTGCTCGGTGTCGCCGGTCCTGTCGTACTCCTCCTTGATGCGCGACAGCAGGAAGACCTCGTAGTCCATCGACAGGCCGTACGCGACGCAGAGCATGAGGATCGGGATGCTCGCGTCCAGCATGCCCGTCGGGGTGAAGCCGAGCAGGCCGGACAGGTTGCCCTCCTGGAAGATCCAGACGATGGCGCCGAACATGACGCCGAGGCTGAGGATGTTCAGCAGGGTCGCCTTGATGGGGATGATCAGGCTCTTGGTCATGAGGAAAAGGACCAGGAACGTGACGCCCAGCATGAGCGCGAGCAGCAGCGGGAGCCGGTCCACGACCGAGGCGCGGTAGTCGGCCAGCTCGGCGGGGTAGCCGCCGACCAGGACAGCGAAGGGCGGCTCGACGGCGCGTACGGTCCCGGCGAGGCGTACGGGGTCGTCGGCCAGGGCCGCGGCGGACGGCACCACCGACAGCCACGTGCCCTGTCCCTGGAACCTGGCCGGGTCGCCGTCGCCGATCCGCTGCCCGCTCGCGTACGAGCCGGCGGCGGAGTCGACCTGGGCGACGCCGGGGAGCCTGGACAGGCTCGTGGCGTACGCGGTGACGTCGGCCGTGACCGGATCTCTCGAGACCAGCTGGATGGCGTCCGTCTCCTCCGCGGGGAACTCCTGGCGGATGACCTCCTGGGTCTGCCGGGAGGACGCCTCCGGGGGCAGGATGCGGTCATCGGCCACGCCGAAGCGCAGCCCCAGGAAGGGTGAGGCGAGCGCCAGCAGCAGCGCCGTGGCCAAGACGCCGAACACCAGCGGCCGGCGCATGACGCGGGTGGCCAGCGCGTGCCAGAACCCCGCGTCGCGCTCGGGCCGCATCCGCTTGGGCAGCATGGTCCCGCCGATGGAGGCCAGCACGGCTGGTAGCACCAGCACCGCCGCGACCAGGCCGCCGATGACGACGGCGATGCCCGCGTACGCGAAGGAGCGCAGGAAGCCGAACGGCAGCGCGAACAGCACGGCCAGGGACGTGGCCACGGTGAGGCCGCTGAACAGCACGGTCCGGCCCGCGTGCTCGACGGCCCCGGCGACCGCCGCCGCCCGATCCTTGCCGTCTCTCGTCTCCTCGCGGAAGCGCTGGATGACGAACAGGCAGTAGTCGATGCCGAGGCCGAGCCCCATGGCCAGGGTCAAATTCAGAGCGAACGTCGAAATTTCGGCAAATATCAGGACGCCGCTCAGCAGGGCCAGCCCGATCACCATCGCGAACACCCCGGCCAGGATGGGCACCAGGGCCGCCATGGCGCGCCGCTGGTAGAGCCAGAGCAGGGCGAACGCCAGCGGGAAGATGACCAGCTCGGCCCGTACGAAGTCCTGCCTGGCCAGCGGCACCGTCTCCCGGAAGACCTCCTCCCCTCCCCCGGCCCGCACCTGGAGCAGATCCGTGCCCTTGGTGATCTCGGGGACGAGCGCGGGCAGCACCCGCGCCCGCACGTGGTCGGCGTCGCCCGGGATGCGCACCACGACGACGGCGTGCCTGCCGTCCTCGCTGCGCAGCGTGGCGGGCCTGCCGCGGGTCCAGTACGAGCCGGCCTCGGCGACGCCGTCCGCGCGACCGATCCGCGCGGTCAGCGCCCGGCCCGCGGCCTCGACGGCCGGGTCGTCCACGGTGCCGGTCTTCGCGGTCACCAGGAAGATCATGTCGGGGCTTCCGGTGCCGAACCGCTCGGCCAGCTCGGCCTGGGCCCGGTCGGACTCCGAGCCGGGCGCCTCGAACCTGGCCAGCGACAGCCTGGGCACCGCGCCCGCCGCGAGCGTACCGGCGACGACGAGCACGATCAGGGCCAGCGCGAGGACGAGCCGGCGGCGGCGGACGAGGAGGAAGCCGAGCCTGCGCAGCGGCGGCCCGGACACCGCCGCGGGGGCGGGCCGGGCCCGGGTGTTCACCGCCATGGCCGCGCCGCCCCGCCGCACGGGATCTCCAGCAAAACTCGGTAAACTACTCGTGTTTGTCTCACCAGACCAGAAATACAAGTGAATGCTCGTATTTGTCAAACGAGGAGACCCATGGCTGAACGCACGGTCCGCCGGCAGGCGCGCGGTCTGAAGCGCATGGCGGAGATCCTCGACGCCGCCGAGTCGGTGATCGCGGAGGTCGGCTATCCAGACATGACGACGAACCAGGTGGCCGCGCGGTCGGGGATGTCGCCGGGGTCGCTGTACCAGTTCTTCCGCAACAAGGAGGAGATCCTGGACGGGCTGGTGTCCCGCTACACCGACGACCGCCAGGAGTTCTGGGCGGCGAGGCTGACCGCGGTCACGCCGGACGTGCCGCTGGAGGCACTGGTCGGGCAGCTCGTGGACGAGAGCGTGAAGTTCAAGAGCCGGTCGCCGGCGTACTGGTCGCTGCTGTACGGCACGGCCACGGGCGATCAGCTCGCCGCGGCCTCGCAGCGGCTGCACGAGGACATCGCCGGGCAGATCGCGGCCATGCTGCGCCGCCGCTCCCCCGGCCTGACGGAGGAGCGGGCGCTGCTGACGAGCACGATGGCGCTGGCCACGGTGAAGGCGGTGATGCCGATGATCACCACGGCCACCCCTGAGCGGGGCGCCGAGCTGGTGGACGAGCTGAAGCTCATGCTCGTCCGCTATCTGAGCTAGGCGCGGAAGGGGCCGGTCACTTCGAACGTGTGGCCCTCGGTGCGGCCGCGCCTGGCCGAGAAGTAGAGCCGGTCGCCGCGCGGCGAGAACGCCAGCCCGGTCAGCTCCGCCCCCTCGTGCCCCTCCAGCCTGAGGAACGGCGTGACCGCCCGGTCGGGCGTGATCACGTCGATCTCCGTCCGCTCCCTGGCCACGTAGAGGTCGCCGGACGGCGCGGCGGTGATGGCGCGTACGCCCTCGCACAGCCGGTCGAGCGTGGAGGTCTGCGCGTCGTACGCCCACAGGCCGGTGTCGCCCTTGGTGGTGAAGTAACAGACGCCGCCCGCGTAGTGGCAGCCGTCGCCGCCGTCGAAGTGGCGGGCGTCCTCGACCTGGTGGCGGGTGGCCTGGAGCAGCGCCGCCGGCGAGGGCACCACGCGCCAGCGGCCGGAGGAGCACAGCACCTCCAGCGTGCCCTCGGTCAGGTCGCCCCAGTCGCCCGGCCTGAACCGGTAGAAGCACCCGTCGGGCTCGTCCTCGGTCATGTAGACCACGTGCCGCTCGGGGTCGCAGGCGGCGGCCTCATGTTTGAAGCGGCCCATGGCCAGGCGGGGGCGGGC
>NZ_VCJS01000425.1 GCF_005893125.1 Nonomuraea basaltis
CCCCGACCCCGACCCCGACCGCGACGCCGACGCCCACTCCGACGCCGACGCCGACCACGAGCCCCTCGGGCACCTGGCGGGCCGGCACCGCGTACGCGGTCGGCAACACGGTGACCTACAACGGCGTCACGTACCGCTGCGTCCAGGCGCACACCGCGCTCGCCGGCTGGGAGCCGCCGAACGTCCCGGCGCTCTGGCAGCGAGTCTGATCGAAGACGGCGAAGGGGGCGCTCCGGCGAGCGCCCCCTTCTTCATGCCGTCGGCTTGCAGGTCGGGTGGCAGAGCCGGCGGGCCAGGGCGGCGAGGAAGACGTCGATGATCTCCCCCGGCTCCTGGGCCACGTGCAGCGAGCCGTTCGTGGCGGACGTGATCCGCGTCAGGCCGTCGCGGTCCACGCCGTCGCCGAAGGCGACGATGACGATCTGCACGGGCCGGTCCGGCTTCCACTCGCGCCGCAGGGCGTCGGCGAGCTGCGCCAGGTTCGTGCCCTTGCCGTCGTCCTTGCCCGCCGTGATCACCAGGAGCGAGTTGTTCATCTCCTCGCGGTATTCGCTGGTGAGCTCGCGGAAGCCGCTGAGTATCGAGTCGTACAGCGAGCTGTCCCGGTCGGGGTGTGCGGTGATCGTGCCGGTCATCTCGCCCAGGCGGCTGCGGCGGATCACCTGCCCGGTCTCCGGCTCGGTGATCGGGCCGAGCCCGACGCGTTCCTGGTAGCCCTTGATGCGGCCCACCCCGTCCGCGAACTCCCACAGCCCCATGTGCGTGGAGTTCGGGAACAGCTGCAGCCCGATCTCGGCCGCCTCCAGCGCCACCCGGACCTTGGTGCTGCCCTTCAGCGGCTCTGCCATGTGCTTGGAGGTGTCGGCCAGCACGAGGATGTTCGTCGGCGGGGCCAGGCGGCTCCAGGCGCGCAGCGCCTCGTCGATGTCCTGCTGCGACACCGACGACCGGGTCTTCGGGGCCGCGGTGGGAATCCGGGGGCCCGGCGAGATCGGGCCCTGGGCGCCGTCACCCGACCTGAACCCCGCCCGCCGCACGATCTCCTGCGTCTGCGGCCCCTTCAGCCACTCGGCGAACGCCGTGGACGCCTCGGCCACCGTGGGGTCCGTGGCGGTGACGACGTACGGGTAGTCGAGGTTGATCGTGCCCTCGCGCGGATGCAGCGCGACGACCGGGTCCGGGGAGGGGCTCAGGTTGTGGTTCCACACCGACTGCTCGGGGACGATCACCACCGGGCGCTGCCAGAACGTGCGGTTGTCGACCGCCTCCAGCATGCTGCGGTAGTCGGGCGCCGAGCCGGCCTGCGCCCACCGGACGAACGCGGTCAGCGCCTTGTCCGCCTCCGGGCCGGTGCCGACGACGTCCCTGGCGGCGGCCACGGTGGCGATGCCGGCCCCGGCCAGCGAGGGGTCCGGCACGCGTACGACGTCGGGCTCGCTAGGGGTGGGCGTCAGCCGCCCCCGTACGGTCGGGGGGAAGACCATCCGCCAGTTCATCTCGGTCTTGCCCACGGAGAAGCGCTGGGCCAGCGACGAGCGGGTGGCGAACACCAGGGGCGAGGTCGCCACCACGCTCTCGCCCGCGGGCAGCGCACTGGCTCCTTGCTGGCGGGCCAGCCTGATCCAGGCCGACGAGTCGGCGATCCACCCGTCGGGCCGCTCACGCAGCACGCCCGCCCGGTCTCCGATCAGCGTGCGCAGGACGGTGGCCGGCGGGTGCTCGGTCACCTGGACCAGCACGCACCGGCGGCCCACCGACGCCTTCGTCTCGTTGAACCGCCCGGCGGCCTCCATGACCGCTGGGGCCACATCGACCGCGGCGGCAACGCTGACGAGAACAGGCTCTCGTGTGGAGCACAACGCGCCGACGCCGCCGAACACCACGACGAGGCCGCCTGCGACGATGGCCACGGCCGTGAGCCCTGCCAGCATGCCGCGCTGCAACGCCTTCCTGCGTCGCTGCTCAGGGGACAGCGCGGCGCGGTGTCGTGCCAACCGCACGGTGAACCTCTCTCCGGGGAGTGACGATTCTCCCAGTGCCTCCCATAGCGGGCGCAAGCTGTTGTTAGAACATGTTACAACTACGCCATCGGCAGCACCCTGCGGACGCTCTGGCAGACGCCGTCGCTCGCCTGGGACGCCTGGAGACGTTCCGTCGCCGGGGCGCCGTACTCGGTGGTGCGCTGCCTGACCGGCCTGCCGGTGACCTCGACCATGGCGCGCAGCTCGCTGATGGTCTTGTACGAGCCGTTCTCGGAGCCCGCCATCCTGCTGATGGTCTCCTCCATCAGCGTGCCGCCGAGGTCGTTCACGCCGCCCTGGAGCACCTGGCGGCACAGGTCGTCGCGGAGCTTGACCCAGGAGCACTGGATGTTCTTGATCGCGCCGTGGAGGAGGATCCTGGCCAGCGCGTGCACGGCGCGGTTCTCGGCCGCCGTGGGGCCCGGCCTGGCGATGCCGGCCAGGTAGATCGGCGCGCTGGTGTGCACGAACGGCAGCAGCACGAACTCCGAGAACCCGCCGGTCTCCTCCTGCAGGCGCCTGATCAGCTTGATGTGCCTGACCCAGTGCAGGTGGGTGTCGACGTGGCCGTACATCATGGTGGACGTCGTCGGGATGCCGACCTTGTGCGCTGTCGTGATGACCTCGATCCACTCCTTCGTCGGCAGCTTCCCCTTGGTCAGCACCCAGCGCACGTCGTCGTCGAGGATCTCCGCCGCCGTCCCGGGAATCGAGTCGAGGCCCGCCTCCTTGGCCGCCTCCAGCCAGTCCCGGACGGACAGGTTCGTCCGGCTGGCCCCGTTGATCACCTCCATCGGCGAGAACGCGTGCACGTGCATGCCCGGGGTCCTGGCCTTCACGGCCTTGGCGATGTCGAAGTACGCCGTGCCGGGGAGGTCGGGGTGGATGCCACCCTGCATGCAGACCTCGGTCGCCCCCGCCTCCCACGCCTCCTGCGCCCGGTCAGCCACCTGGTCGAGGCTCAGCGTGTACGCGTCGGCGTCGGTCCTGCGCTGCGCGAACGCGCAGAAGCGGCAGCCGGTGTAGCAGACGTTGGTGAAGTTGATGTTCCTGTTGACGACATAGGTCACGTCGTCGCCCACGGTCTCCTTGCGCAGCGCGTCCGCTATC
Organism: Nonomuraea basaltis; assembly: GCF_005893125.1. Classification (GTDB taxonomy): domain Bacteria; phylum Actinomycetota; class Actinomycetes; order Streptosporangiales; family Streptosporangiaceae; genus Nonomuraea; species Nonomuraea basaltis. The sequence goes on from NZ_VCJS01000425.1 coordinate 3,132, forward strand.
GCGGCCAGCTCGTCAAGTGCCTCACCTTCGGCGCCGAGCAACGCCACGGCCTCATCGTCGGTCAGGCCCGCCGGATCCGCCTCGGCCCGCCTGAGCGCCTGCCGCACGTCGCTCGGGGTCGAGGAGGTCGCGGTCCCGAGGCGTTCGCGCAACGCGTCCCAGTCGCCGTAGACGTGGTCGAAGTCGTCCCGCCGATCATGCGTGCGCCCCGACGTGTCCACCTCGACGTGCAGGTCCACCCGCCCGGATGAGGCGACGAACCCGCCGTCGGGCTCCTGCCACGGCCGGCCCTCGAGCACGGCGTCCTCGCGGGCCAGCCCCGTGGCCGGGTCCGCGAGCGCCGCCACGTGCGCGGTCAGGCGCGGGTCCAGCCAGGGCTCCCCCGCCAGCACGTACTCCGGGTAGATCGTCAACCGCTCCCGCAGCCGGAACCCGGCCGCCCCGGTACGGGCCGCCAGGTCGTCGATCTGCGGCCAGGGCCGTTCCGGGTTCACGTGGTCGGGGGTCAACGGGGACACCCCGCCCCAGTCGTCGATCCCGGCCCGGATCATGAGCTCGTACTCGGAGTCCACCAGGTTCGGCGGCGCCTGGAGCCGGACGCGCGGCCCGAGCACGAGCCGTGCCACGGCGATGGTGGCGGCCAGCTCCCTCAGATCGGCGTCGGGCAGCCCGCGCATGGCCGTGTCCGGCTTGGCGCGGAAGTTCTGGACGATGACCTCCTGGATGGCCCCGTACTCCCGCGCCACGCGCCGGATCGCGAAGATCGACTCGGCGCGGTCCTGGACGGTCTCGCCGATCCCGATCAGGATCCCGGTCGTGAACGGCACGTTGGTCCGTCCCGCGTCCTCCAGGACGCGCAGCCGTACCGCCGGGTCCTTGTCGGGCGAGCCGTGGTGCGGCTGGCCCTTCTCCTCGAACAACCGCCGCGACGTCGTCTCCAGCATCATCCCCATGGACGGCGCGACGGGCTTGAGCCGCTGCAGATCGCGCCAGGTCAGCACCCCGGGGTTGAGGTGGGGCAGCAACCCGGTCTCCTCCAGCACCCGGATCGCCATCGCCCGCACGTACGACAGCGTGTCGTCGTAGCCGTGCGCGTCGAGCCACTCGCGGGCCTGGTGCCAGCGGTCCTCGGGCCGGTCCCCCAGCGTGAACAGCGCCTCCTTGCAGCCCATCGCCGCCCCCTGCCGGGCGATCTCCAGCACCTCGTCAGGGCTCAGGAAGGGCGAGTCCAGCTTGTGCGGCGCGGTCGCGAACGTGCAGTATCCGCAGCGGTCCCGGCACAACCTGGTCAGCGGGATGAACACCTTCCTGCTGTAGGTGATGATCCCAGGCCGGCCGGCCGCCTCCAGGCCGGCGTCGCGGACGCGGGAGGCGTGTTCCAGAAGGGAGTCGAGGTGCCCGCCACGGGCGTGCAACAGTACGGTCGCCTCGGTGACGTCGAGGCTCTTGCCGTCGCGGGCGCGGGCGAGAGCACGGCGGAGCGCGGAATCACTGACCAGATCCATAGAAGGCACAGTACGTCGGGCTGGGTTCGCCACTCGCACCCAGGGGCGGGTCAGAACGCCCTGTAGTCGCGGACGGACATCCGGGGGCCGCGCGCGGGCGGCCGCAGCCCCGAGAGCCAGATGAGCACCGTCGCGCGATGCCGATGCCCCTGGTACGGCTCCAGCAGCCGCAACATCCCGGGATCATCGGTCTTCTCCCCGGTCAGGGCATATCCCACGAGCTTGGCCAGGTGGAAGTCGCCCACGCTCACGGCGTCGGGGTCGCCGAAGGCGCGCTGGCGCACCTCGGCCGACGTCCACACCCCGATCCCCGGCAGGGCCCGCAGCAGCCGGTCGAGCTCCTCCGTGGTCGCGGCGGCCTCCAGCTTGGCGGCGTGCCAGGCCGCGGTCGCGATGGTCCTGGCGCGCACGGCCTCGGCGCCCGAGCGGTGCCAGTGCCAGATCGGGATCTGCCGCCACACCGCCGCCTCGGGGATCACCCGCATGCCGTCGGGCGCGGGTCCGGGCGCGGGCTCGCCATAGCGGTTGAGCAGCCACCGCCAGGCCCGCCACGCCTCCTGCCCGACGACCTTCTGCTCCAGCACGGCCGGTACGAGGGCCTCCATGACGCGCCCCGTCCGGCCGATCCGCAGCCCCGGAAATTTCCGGGCAACGTCCGCCACAACCTCATGTTTGGCACTAAATCCCGAAATGTCGTCGTCCGCCCCGAGCAGCGCCGGCAGCGTCTCCAACGCCCACCCCGCCCCCGGGC
>NZ_VCJS01000426.1 GCF_005893125.1 Nonomuraea basaltis
CTCGAGGGCCATCGCCGGCGTCGTCGTCCTGGAGGTCGTGCATGGTCATGGTCACCGAAGGTAGTACCTGTTCTCGCCCTGCTCTACCAGCTTGGGGTGTTCATCCTGTTTGTCTCAGTAGAGCCTGGCACAGAGGGCCTTTGCGGAGGAGATGAAGACTTGGCTTGCATGGCTCGCCGCATGCAAGGTGGATAGCCTCCACGGGGGTGGAGGCGTCTATGAACGAGCCGGTCACCTTGAATCCAAAACCTGCCAGTTCCTCGACGCCTTGATGAGGTGTGATCCGCCGGGCATCGGAGCGTCGCCGGATAGCGCAAGGCCGGCAGGGGCCTTTACCCTGCCTCAGTTCCGACAGCTTTGGTGTGCACGGCTTCTTACACGTTAGACAGATCGCCACGACTTTGACCGACACCGCCGAGAACTGCCCGGTTCGCTGGGCCCCAAAGCTGATGAACTCATGGTCGATGCAACGCAGGCAGCGCAGGGTCTGCCCGAACGCCACGCCTCCACAGTCTGGGATAGAACACTGCTTCGGCCTCAATCGACTCGTCACGTGGTGCACGATAGAGCCCATCACCGACAAACCAGCGAAGTTCTCACTGCGCTCCCATCAGGGCACGGAGCACTGGTCTTCGCGCGTGCTTAACCCTGATCACGTCATCGCGCGAATTGTCCGCTTCAGTGTTGGTGTTCTGAGCACTGTGCCCTCGTTGTCGGGGGTTCCGTCTACTCTCAGTTAGAGGTGCGAGTACCGCAGTGAGGGGGGCAGATGCATCAGCCCGTATCCGCCAAGCAGTGGCGTGACCGGAGCAATTCCCTTGGCTACATCCAGGGCGGTACAGAAGCCCAGGTGGACTTGCTCCGACAGGTGCTTCTTCAACTGCCTTGCGACGGCACGGATGCGCTGGAGTGGCTGACGCCAGAGGGGAAGCGCGTCAGCGTCCGCTGCGAAGACTTGTGCCGACGGGTGCTTTCTCCTGCGAGCCTCGCCGAGCGGTCGGACGGAGGCCAGTGGCAGCCGAGCACCTACTCTCAGCAATGGTTGGAGAACAAGGACAACTCCTTCCTGGCCGCTCATCTGCACGCCCATGTGAAGTACTTCGGCGAACTCCTTCTGGCGATTGGGGACCAGACAAAACACGCGGACTTGTTAGAGGTGGCCACGGAGACGTACGGGCTGAACTGGACGAGCCTGTCACCGGTGCGGGACCGCACAGGATGGCTCAGGAGCCTGGGGATGATTGAGCTGTGGGGCCAGCGGGTCGTCAGAACTGAGCTAGGGGACGCCCTGCTGGAGATCCTCCCGCTCTGCCCTCCCGAGAGCGCGCGGGGAGAAGAGGAGGCCGCTGGACCGGACGGTGGCGAAGAGGGGCAACCGGCACTCTTTGGCGATTCCCTGGAGTTGGAGCAGGTCGACCTGCGGAACCGTCGCGCTCTGATCGGCTATATCCCCCGGGGAAACGCTTCCAACAGCCGCGACGGGGACTCGACTCTCACTGCGACCGCCGCTCTGCGCAGGCTGGTGACCCTGTTGGGTGACGGAACGGGGCTCGAGGAGTTCGGCGAGCAGTGCGGCAGTGAGTTCGGCATCAGTAAGTCGTCCTTCACCAGCACGATGCACGCCCTGCGGCACATGGGACTTGTCGAGCAGACGTCATTCAACCACTTCGCGCCGAGCGAGGACGCGCGCCGACTCGTCGACAAGGGGAACGAAAGGCTGCTCGCGGTGTATCTGCATTCGCGATATCAGTTCTTCGGTGAGATCCTGCGTCACTTAGGCAAGCCCGCCACCACCTCGGCGCTGGTTGCCGTAGCGAAGGAGATGTACGGCTGCACCCAGGCGTCGAACGGAGAGGTTCGCCTCAGGCTCGGCTTCCTCCAGGACGCGGGTCTCGCCGAGCGGGTGGACTGGCAGCGGTTCCGTGTCACTGCGGCCGGACGCAGTTTTGCCAAACACCTGACACTTCAGCTGCCCGTCGAAACAGAACCGCAGGAGACCGATCCGGCAGGACCACAGCGTGCAACCCCTTCCCCGGTACCCGAGGCGGTTATCGCTCAGCTGCGGCAGCACGGCACTGTTGGCACGGACAGTCGGGATTTTGAGGAGGCCGTCGCCCGGGCCTTCGCCTTCCTTGGGTTCCACGCCGAACACTTCGGCGGCTCGGGCCGCACGGATGTCCTGGGCATCGCACAGCTGGCCACGAAGGATCGCTACCGGATCATCGTTGACGCGAAGAGCTCAGGGAGCGGCCAAGTTGCCGAGTCCAGCGTCAAATTCGATGCGTTACGTGACCACAAGCGCAAACACAAGGCTGATCACGTGGTCGTCGTGGGGCCGGAATTCGCTCCACGGCTCAAGAACTGGGCGGCCGAGAATGAGGTCGTCCTTCTGCGCATCGAGGACCTCGTCAGCCTGCTCGATCGCCACTCGCGAAACCCGATGCCCCTCACCGAACTTCGGGACGCCTTATCCCGTATTGATACATTCAGCGACGACCTGGCCGAGCGGTACCAGGCGCTGGAGCGGCGCTCGCTGCTAATGCGCAGGATCATCGACCTGGCCTTCCAGGAAGCCGTGGACGAGGATCCCATCGATGACGGGTACATCAGCGTTGAGAACATCATCTACGCCTTGCGGAAGGAATTCACCCCCCGTCCGTCCCGGCAGGAAGTGGATGAGCTGATCGCGTTCCTGTCGAGTCCTGTCGTAGCCGCGCTTGAAACCGCCAAGGGCCGACACAAGCTGATCGACTCCCCCCGAAATCTGGCGCTACGCCTGGCCGGTCTGGGCAGCACCATTGCCACAGGCTGAAAGGATGGTCGCGCCCTCCGGGCATATACGGAAAGCGTAGGTCGAGGGTTCGGCAGGTTGTAGTTGCCGCCGTTGTGGATGTGGGCCCGTACCGGCAGGGCTTGCCGACCCGGAGTCCTGCATCGCCGTTTTGGACGTGGTTCGACAGCGAATCGCGGCAGTGTCGGTTCGTTGAGTGGTCGCCTACTCCGCCGACTCTGTCCCTGCGTCGGCAGCATTAGCGCTTGTGAATGCTCGGAGGTGCAGGCGTGCTGCCACATTGCTTGCGAACCAGCTGTCTGAGGCGAGCTCCGCCCGAGCCGTTTCGCTCCAGTCCTCTCGGTTGAGTACCGCGAGGTACTGCTGCAGGAGGCGGTCTCGATGTTCGAGGGTGCAGCCGAGCCGTTCCGGTGGCTTCTGTGCCAGATGGTCGGCGATGATTGCCGCATTGATGTACCTGCTTAGGGTCGGTGTCTGGCGACCGAGGTGACTGGCATACGCCTGGAGGACGATGTGTGCGGGCGGATAGTGCTCCAGGGTCATGCCCATGCCAGAGCAATCAGCCATGATCGTCAGTAGCTGGCCGGTGTGGTCGACCACCTCGTCGTCGGCTTCAGCCCTGGTGATCGCTTCATGCAGGTGGGCTGAGGTGGCGACTTTGCCGGCGAAGTAGCCGTTCAGAAAGTCGCCGTCGCAGGCGTGACGTAGCAGCCACGAACGTGATGCGCGCCCCCCGGCCAGGCAGAGTGCCTCGATGACATAGACCCGCCCCCAGCCGGTGACTCGCTCGGCAAGCCACTGCAGCGCCTCTGAGCCACCGCGGCGGCGTCGGAGAGCATGAGCAGCCAACGGGCCGAACTGGTTCGACAGCAGTCCGATGGTCTGGATCAGCGGGATGTCCTCCTCCGCCCAGTCGGCGGCGAGTAGCGCCAGCCCGACGATGGCCGAGCATCGGTCGGTGCTGTGCTGCACCAGCCACTGCCCGGTCTGCTGAACCCGATGCCTGTCCGCTCGGAGCGCCGCGGCAGCGATGTGCTCGTTGTGATGGATGGGGACGTAGACATCATGGAACGCATTGGCTAGCGCGCTTGGGGGTGCCTCGGGCTTGGCGAAGTGTGAATCCAGGATGTGGGCGACGTCCGCGCCTGCGAGTCGTCGATCTTCAGGTGGGTGTGGCTGAGCCCGTTGACGGTGGAGTTCGTCGTCGGGGTACGGCTCGCCGTCACGTGGCAGGGGCGAGTCAGGATCTTGCTGGTGCAGGTGCACCGCGTAGTCGAACAAGGTGATCTGGGGTCCGAGCGGTCCAAGCTCGGTCGCTACGCTCACCGGCGGAGGGAGGACTCGATTCTCTCGATCATGTTTGCCATGATGCCAGCACGCCTTGGCGGGCGGCAAGGAAGATCCTGGCTGTCTAGTGCTGTGTGCTTTACCGCCGATGTAACGGCGGTCGCGCAGTCGATCTGCACGGTCCAGGTGTGTCGACTGCGGTGGTTGTGTAGCCCTCAGTTGCTGTACAGCAGCGCTGTACAGCAACACCGTCACACCCGACCGCGTGGCACCGGTCCGTATCCACCGCTTCACCAGGGCGGGAGGCCGCTGACGAGGCATCTGCCCTTCCCTACGGATCAGATGTGCTCTCCGGTCTGACCCCTCTGGAGTTCGTCAAGGCCTCGATGGCAGACAGCCCACTGAATGTTTTCGCTGCCGGCGTTAGCGAGAATCACGCTGGCGACGATCACGTCATGACAGGGAGGAGTTCCGTGCTGGCTACAACCGCCTCTGGCAGCCGTACTGGTCTGGTTCTTGTACCAACTCGAAGGTTGAGGGGCGAGGATCTCCACAATGGTCGACTTCATGACCCTCAACGTAGGAAGCCGCGTCATCCGCAGCAACCCCCGAGGCCCGCGTCGAGGTGGACTGTCAAGGTTGGTGACGGGTTCCGTCGACAGTTCGAGATCGCTACACATCGAGCTTCTGGACATCACCTGCCGCTGCCTGAGCAAAGTCGAGAAGGGCCCGGCGGGCCTTTCGACCTCGGTCAGTTCGATCCTGTTCGTCTGTAGCTTCGTGGATTTCCTCGGTCAGCCTCAACGCTAACGATGCCAAGTCATCGAGTTCCTGGTTGGTCGTAACCAGCCGCAGCCTGAAGAGAGCAGCCGTCGCGTTGGCGCGTTGGCGGTAGGAATCATCGCGTGCCGTAGCGTACGCAGCGCTCTGAGAGTCTTCCTGTTCCCTGTGCCATCGGTCGTTCTGGCTCTTCCGAAAATCCGTAAGCGCGCCTGCGAAGGCGCTGTATGCGGCCAGACGTTCTTGCCACAGTCGTTCTTCCCGCGCAGACTGGCGTGCCTGCTTGGCGGTCCGCATCTGGAAGACATATGTGGCGGTGGCTCCCAAGAGTGTCCCCAGGATTGCTACAAGACTCGTTACCACGCTTCCCATCTGACTAGTACGGCAGTCACCATTCGCAGTGTGACCAGCACGGATGCGCGATAGGCCGTTGCGATCTTGTGATGGGAAGCGGGCACAAAGAGAGCAGCCGCTCGTGATCATGCCTGTGTGACGAGTACAAG
>NZ_VCJS01000427.1 GCF_005893125.1 Nonomuraea basaltis
GGTGAGGAACGGGGTGAAGCGGACTTTGACCGAGACGCGGATCGCTTCGCGGCCTTCGGTGGCGGCGTCGTGGGCGACGCGTTCGGCGAGGGCGGTGACGTGGCGGGTGATCTCGGTCTTGTCGGTGAGGTCGTGGGGGAAGGTGGTTTCGCGGCTGTGGCCGCGGGCGATCCAGGGTGTGGTGACGACTTCGGCTTCGCCTTTGCCGAGGGCCAGATAGCGGTACCAGGGGCCGTTGGTGGGGCCGAAGGTTTTGGCGAGGTGGGCGGGGTCGGCGGCGGCGAGGTCGGCGACGGTGTGGAGGCCGAGGGCGGCGAGCTTTTTGGAGATCTTGGCGCCGATGCCCCAGAGGGCGTCGGTGGGGCGGTCGTACATGGTCTCGGCCCAGTTGTCGCTGGTGAGGCGGTAGATTCCGGCGGGTTTGGCGAAGCCGGAGGCGAGTTTGGCCTGGTGTTTGTTGTCGCCGATGCCGACGGAGCAGGACAGGTCGGTGCGGGTGCGTACGGCCTGCTGGAGGTCGGCGGCGAGGGCTTCGGGGTCGTCGGTGGTGGCGCCGATGAAGGCTTCGTCCCAGCCCCAAATCTCGACGCGTACGGGGAATTCGCGCAGGACGGCCATGACGCGTTCTGAGGCGGCATCGTAGGCGGGTGGGTCGCTGGGGAGGAAGACGGCGTCGGGGCAGCGTTTGAGTGCGGTGCGTAGTGGCATGCCGGAGTGGACGCCGTGTTCGCGGGCTTCGTAGGTGGCGGTGGCGGCGACGGTGCGGGGTTGGGTGGGGTCTCCGGTGCCGCCGACGACGACGGGTTTGCCGCGGAGTTCGGGGTGGCGGAGGATCTCGACGGCGGCGATGAACTGGTCGAGGTCGACGTGCAGGATCCAGTCCTTGGTGGACATGGTCTCCAGTATGGCGTGTGCGGTCCTGAGGGCCTTGTTGCGCCGTCCCGGGGCGGTTACGGGGTCTTGGGGCTTTCTGGGGTGGTGGTGGCCGGTGTGGTGGTGCCTGGGCGGGCGGGTTCCCGGGTCGTGAGGAGGGTGTCGTCGCGGTAGATGAGGGAGCGGCGTGGCACGGCCCAGGCGGGGGTGCCGATGGGGGGTTCGTCGCCTTCGGGGACGGTGAGCTGGATGAGGGTTTCTGGGTTTTCGAGGGTGACGAGGGTGTGGGTGCCGAGGTTCTCGAGTACGGAGATGGTGCCGGGGAAGGCGTCGGGCCGTTCGGTGAGGGACAGGTCCATGTACTCGGGGCGTACGCCGTAGGTGATGTGGTCGCCGGCGGCGAGGCCGGGCGGGGTGGGGAAGGTGGCGCCGGCCGCGTGCAGGGCGGTGGTGGTGACGTGGGCGGGGAGGAGGTTCATGGGGGTGGAGCCGATGAACGAGGCGACGAACGTGGTGGCGGGCCGGTGGAAGATGTCGGCGGGGGCGCCGATCTGGATCATGCGGCCTTGGGACATGACGGCGATGCGGTCGGCGAGGGCGAGGGCTTCGGCCTGGTCGTGGGTGACGAAGACGGTGGTGACGGCGAGTTCGCGCTGCAGGCGTTTGAGGAAGGTGCGGGCTTCGAGGCGGAGGCGGGCGTCGAGGTTGGACAGGGGTTCGTCGAAGAGGAACGCGGCGGGGTGGCAGGCGATGGCGCGGGCGAGCGCGACGCGTTGCTGCTGGCCGCCGGAGATCTCGCTGGGGCGGCGGTGGAGGAGTTCGGTGAGGCTGAGCCTGGCGGCGACCTCGGCGGCTTTGGCGGTGCGCTGGGCGCGGGGGACCTTTTTGATGCGCAGGGGGTAGGCGATGTTGGCGGTGACGTCCATGTGGGGGAAGATCGCGTAGTCCTGGAAGACCATGGCCAGGTCGCGGTCGCCGGGCGGGAGGGCGGTGACGTCTCTGCCGTCGATGCGGATGGTTCCTGAGGCGGGGGTTTCGAGGCCGGCGATGGTGCGCAGGAGGGTGGTCTTGCCGCAGCCGGAGGGGCCGAGGAGGGCGAAGAACTCGCCGTCGGCCACGGTGAGGTCGATGCCGTCGAGGGCGCGGACCCCGCCGGGGAACACCTTGGTCAGGCCGTTCAGCGTGATCATGTGGCCTTCGGCCCCATGATCAAGATGCTGTGTTCATTGATGACCTCGGCAAGCTCGGTCATGCCTTGATTCCTCCGTGGAAGCGGAAGCCGTACCGCTGGGAGACGAACAGGTACATCGCGACGACCGGCAGCGAGTACAGCAGCGAGAAGGTGGAGATGAGGTCGAGCTTGGGTGAGCCGCCCTCGGTGTAGAGGGTGTAGAGGATGACGGAGCCGGGGGCTTTGTCGGGGTCGCGCAGCAGGATGAACTGGAACAGGAATCCGCCCCACACGCTGGCCAGTGCCCACACGGCGATGGTGGCCAGGCCTGGCCGGATCAGGGGGATGACGATGTGGCGCAGGATCTGCAGGGGTGAGGCGCCGAAGACGCGGGCGGACTCTTCGTAGGAGGTGGGCGTCTCGTCCATGAAGTCCTTGAGGATGAAGATCGCGGCGGGGAGGAGACCGCCGGAGACGACGAGGATGACGCCGAGGTGGGTGTCGATGAGGTCGAGCCGGGTGGCCAGCTCGAAGATGGGCACCATGGCGGCGGTGCCGGTGACGACGGACGACAGCAGCAGGAGCACGTAGAGGAGCGCGTCGCGGCCGGGCACGCGGACTCTGGACAGGGCGTAGGCGGCGAGCGCGGCGAGGACGACGACGACCGCGGCCGCGCCGCCGCCCTGGATCATGGAGTTGCGGATGGAGCCGAGGGCGTACGGGTTGTCGAGGATGGCGGAGAAGTTGCGCAGTGTGAATTCGGGGATGGACGTGGTGATCGTGGGGGTGTCGTCGAAGGGGGCGCTGGCGAGCCAGAGCATGGGGAGGGTGAAGAAGGCGAGGACGACGGCGATGAAGGCGGTGGCGGTGAGCCTGCCGACGACGTGGCGGATCATGCGGGTGGCCCTCCGGCGGCGACCTCCTGGTGGCGGCGCTGGCCGCGGAGCAGCCGCAGGTACGCCAGTGCGAACAGGAGGTTGATCAGCAGGATGAGGAAGGAGATGGCGGCTCCGACGCCGAGCTGGCCGTCTCTGAGGGCGACGCGGTAGACGTACACGGGCAGGATCTCGGAGCGGCCTTCGGGGCCGCCGCCGGTGAGGACGAACGGGGTGAAGTCGTTGAACGTCCACAGGCTGATCAGCAGGAGGTTGGTCAGGATGTGGCGTCTGATGCGGGGGAAGACGACGTCGCGCAGTTGCTGTGGCACGTTGGCGCCGGCCAGGCGGGCGGTTTCGAGGTGGGAGGGCGGCACGTTCTCCAGTGCGGCCGCGTACAGCATCATGGAGAACGCGGTGCCGCGCCACACGTTGAAGATGATGATCGACAGCAGCGGGTAGTCGAGCAGCCAGGCGAAGCCGGGCGTGTGCAGCAGTGCGTTGAGGGTGCCGTCGTCGCGGTCGAGCAGCGCGAACCACAGGAACCCGACGACGGTGCTGGGCAGGATCCACGACAGCAGCACCACGCCCTCGACGACGCGGCGCACGGGGCCGGTGCGGCTGCGCAGCATCCAGGCCAGGGTGAAGCCGAGTCCGGCCTGGCCGATGATGGCCGAGCCGCCGACGTAGAGCAGGGTGAGCCACAGCGAGGTGAGGAAGCGGGGGTCCTCGAGGGCGCCGGTGTAGTTGTCGAGGCCGACGACCTGCGGGTCGGCGGCGGCCAGGCCGGTGAGCCGGTAGTCGGTCAGCCCGAGGTAGATGGTCCACAGGGCGGGGAAGACCAGGAAGACGGCGATGAGGACGAGGGCGGGCAGGACGAACGCGGCCGCCCTGCTCCTGCCGAGTCCCGCGGCGTCAGCCGCCGACGTTGGCCGCGCCACCGACCAGTCCCTCCAGTTTGGTCTGGTAGGCGGCGGCCGCCTCGTCGGCGCTCTTGCCGCTGACGATCGCGGCGGTGGCCTCCTGCAGCGCGGTGGACACCTGCGGGTAGACGGCCAGGCCCGGGCGGTAGGCGGTGATGGGCAGCACCTCGTCGGCGATGTACTTGAGCATCGGGTCGCCGGTGAGCACCTCGTCGTTGACGTCGGAGCGGGCGCTGATGCGGGCCTGCCCGGCCAGCTCTGCCTTCGTGGCGGCGGCCGAGTGCATGAAGGAGAGCAGCTCCCAGGCGAGTTTGGTGTTCTTGGAGAACGGGTTCAGCACGCGTACGGCGCCGCCCGACATGCTGACGTGGTCCTGGCCGCGGATGCCGCCGCCGGGCTCCTTGGCGGGGATCTTGGCGTAGCCGACGGCCTGGTCGCGGTCCTTCATGGGGGCGACGCCGGCGGTGGGCTCGATGACGGAGCGCCAGAAGTAGTCGCCCTCGGCGATGATGCCGATCTTGCCGGCGGCGAACTGGGCGAAGGACTTGTCGCGGCCCTTGGCCTCCTGCTGGAGTTTGGGGTCGCCGAGGCCGCTGCCGCCGTAGATCTGCTGGTAGAGGCCGAGCGTGTCCTTCAGGGCCTGTGAGGCGCCGGTCCACTTGCCGGCCGCGTAGATCTCCGATCCGGCGCCGGCGAGCAGCGGCAGTGCGCCCTGCATGGTGGTGGCCTCGCCCATGGCGGTGCCGGCGTTGATCTGGATGGGGGTGGGCACGCCGGCGGCCTTGAGTTTGGTGCCGGCGTCGATGATGTCCTGCCAGCTCGCCGGCTCCCAGGTCTCGGGCAGCCCGGCCTTGGCGAACAGGGTCTTGTTGTAGAACAGGACGCGGCCGTCGGTGCCCTGTGGCAGGCCGTACTTCTTGCCGTCGAAGATGCCGAGCCCCTGCACGGCCTGCGGGATCTGCGACCAGCCCTCCCACTGCTCGACGGCGGCGCCGCCGACCTCGGTGAGCGGTTTGATGTAGCCGGCCTGGGCGAACTCGCCGACCCAGATGCCGTCGAGGTCGATGACGTCGGCGCCGGCCTTCGACTTGAGATCGAGCGCGATCTTCGTCTTGTACTGCTCGTCGTCGACGCCGCTGGGCTGGAACAGCACCTTGACGTTCTGGTGCGTCTTCTCGAACTCGGGGATCACCCACTGCTTGATCCAGTTGGCGGACTCGGAGTTCTTGCCGCCGGGGATGGAGTTGGCGGCGATGGTGAGGGTGACGCTGCCCCCGCTGGATTCCGTGCCGGATCCGGTTCCGCAGGAGGTGAGGGCGAGGACGGCGATGGCGGCGAGCAGCGCAGGCGGGCTGGGGAATCGCATGTCGGCCTCCTGTTCAGGACGTGCAGACATACCGACAATCGCATGGCCGGTGGCGGGCGTAAAGAACGCGGGAGGACGCGGTCCTCCCGCGTTCACGGGTTTCGGGTGCGGGGGTTTGGGGTTTG
>NZ_VCJS01000428.1 GCF_005893125.1 Nonomuraea basaltis
AGATGTGTATAGGAGACAGCGAGACCGGCGCGCGGCTCACCCCGGCGACCGGCGGGCCGCCGAAGGCGCCGACCGCGGCCACGGTGGAGGCGGGCAAGCCGGACCAGCGGCGGCCCGGTCCCGTCATCGCGGCGGCCGTGGCGGTCCTGCTCGTCGCCGGCATCGGCGGCTATCTCGGCCTGCGCTCGGCCCCCGACGACCCTTCTCAGGAGACCGGCGGCTCACAGGCCGCCGCCGCCACCTCGACGCCGTCCGGCGCCTCCCAGCCGCCGTCGGCCACGCCCACCGCGACATCCACTGCACCGCCGAGCGCCACCCCGAGCCCGACGGCGAGCGCCGCCCCGAGCCCCACGAAGAAGGACCCGCTGCCGGCCGGCTGGAAGATGTACAAGGACAAGAAAATGGGCTTCTCCATCGGCCTGCCCAAGGGCTGGGACGTGTGGGACCGGAGCGGCAGGCAGGTCAAGTTCAAGGGCCCGGGGGCGGCCTCCAACGCGTATGTCATGGTCGAGGAGGCGGCAAAGCCCGGCACGGACCCGTACAAGGACTGGAAGAAGCAGGAGCCCAGCCTCAAGAACAACTTCGGCGGCTACGAGAAGCTCGACATCAAGAAGGTCGACTACATGAAGGCCGCCGCGGACTGGGACTTCACCTGGAACACCAACACGGGCAAGACCCGCGTCCGGAACCGGGGCTTCGTGACCGACAACGGGCGGGCGTACGCCATCTACTGGCACACGCTCAACAGCCACTGGAAGGACGACTACCACTTCTTCGAGGGGTTCACCGCGACGTTCATACCGGCAAAGTAGGCTGCTCTGCGTGGAAAAGCAGGTCAGCAACCGATATCGCCTCATCGAGCCGCTCGGCGAGGGCGGCATGGGCGTGGTCTGGCGGGCCTACGACGAGCTGCTCGACCGTACGGTGGCGATCAAGGAGGTCCGCTACTCGGGCGTCGGCGACTCCAAGCGGGCCGAGCTCAACAGCCGGACCATCAGGGAGGCCAGGGCGGCGGGCCGGCTCGACCACCCCTCGGTGATCGTCATCCACGACGTCGTGGAGGAGGACGGCCGCCCGTGGATCGTGATGCAGCTCGTCCGCTCCCGCTCGCTGGCCCAGGTGATCGGCGAGCAGGGGCCGCTGCAGGCCGGGCAGGTCGCGGTGATCGGCGGCCGGCTGCTGGACGCCCTGCGCGCCGCGCACGCCACCGGGGTGCTGCACCGTGACGTCAAGCCCGAGAACGTGCTGCTGGCCGACGACGGCAGAGTGGTGCTCACCGACTTCGGCATCGCGTCCCTGGAGGCCGAGGCGGGGCTGACGGCGACCGGCGGGCTGGTGGGCACGCCCGCGTACATGCCTCCCGAGCGCCTCAACGGCGAGCCGGCCAGACCGGAGTCGGACCTGTGGTCGCTGGGCGCCACGCTGTACACGGCCGTCGAGGGCGAGCCACCGTACAAGCGGGACTCGTGGGCGGCGACGGTGGCGGCGGTGCTGCGCGACGCGCCCAGACCGCCGGCCAGGGCCGGGGCGCTGGCGCCGGTCATCATGGGGCTGCTGCGCCGGGATCCGGACGCGCGGATGCCCGCCGAGGAGGCCGCCCGGCTCCTGTACGAGGTCGCGTCCGGCGCCCACCCGCCAGCGGCCGGCGGCGCTCAGCAGGCCGCCTTCGACTCCGCCGGGCGGCCGACGAACGGTGGCGGGCCGTACCCGACCGTTCCCGGGCGGCCCCGGCGCGGCAGGGCGCTGTGGATCTGGGTCCTGGCCGCGGTGGCCGCGGTGGCGATCCTGGGCGCGGGCGGCACGCTGCTCTACAACAACATGACGAGCCAGGGCCCGGCCGCCGGTCCCGCCCCCTCGACGGCGTCCCCCACGCAGACGGCGTCCCCCACGCAGACGCCGACCCCCACGCAGACGCCGACCGCCACGGGCCGGCCGGTGCCCGCCGGCTGGCGGACGTTCACGAGCGCGGCGGGCCGTTTCTCGATCGGCATGCCCAGGCAGTGGCAGGTCAAGAAGAACCCCGCCAGGGACAGCGTCTCCATCACCGGCCCGGACGCCCCTGGGACGCTGATCGTGGAGTGGACCGTGCCCGACATCCCCTGGAAGGACCCGGTGAAGCACTGGGTCGCCTTGGAGAAGGAGATCCAGGCCAAGAACGAGTTCCAGGGGTACACCCGGGTCGGCATCTCCGCCACCGGCTACCTCGGGCGCGAGGCCGCGGACTGGGAGTTCACCCGGTTGCGCGGCGGGCAGCTGATCCACGTGATCAACCGCGGCTTCCACACCGCCGACGGCCGTCCCTACGCCCTCTACTGGGAGACGCCGGACTCCCGCTGGGACCGGGAACGGCACTACTTCGAGAAGTTCGCGCGCACGTTCCAGCCACGGTGAAAGAGCAGGCGCACTTCTGGCGGCACCCGGCGGTGCCGGGCACGGATCTGCTCAGGGCCCGCTACGTCACCCACCGCTTCTCCCGGCACGTCCACGACGGGTACGCCATCGGCCTGATCGTCACCGGCGTCGAGGAGTTCGCCTATAAGGGCGTCACCCACCGGGCGGCCGCGGGCGAGCTGGTGCTGGTCAACCCGGACGCCGTGCACACCGGCCAGGCGGGCGCGCCCGACGGGTGGTCGTACCGCATGCTCTACCCGTCGATCGACGCGCTGGCCGGGATCGCGGCCGAGCTGGGCGCGCCGCGCGGGACGCCGCACTTCCCTGAGCAAGTAGTGCGCGACGACGAGGTGGCGGCGCTGCTCGGCAGGGCGCACCTGGCGGCCGAGCGCGGGGACGCGCTGGCCGCCTCGACGCTGAGCCGGACGCTGTTCGCCCGGCTGCTGGCCCGCCACGCCACGCCCCGGCCGGCCCTGGTGCTGCCCGGGGAGAGCCGGGGGGCCGTGCGCGAGGCGGTGGACCTGCTGCACGAGAGCCTGGTGGACCCGCCGACGCTGGACGATCTGGCGGGCGCGGTGGGGGCGCGGCCGTTCGCGCTGCTGCGGGCGTTCAAGGCGGCGACGGGGCTGCCGCCGCACGCGTACCTGACCTCGCTGCGGGTACGCCGGGCGCGTCACCTCCTCGATGCCGGGATGCGCCCGGCGCAGGTGGCCGCCGAGGTGGGCTTCACCGACCAGGCCCACCTGACCCGGCATTTCCGCCGCATCGTGGGCGTACCGCCCGCTGCCTACCAACGTGCTGCAGGAACGTACAAGACTGGCGATTCCCCCAACGCCTAGCGTCTGGCCCCATGGATCAGACAACACAGCGTTCCGCCGCTGTCCGGGACGGTCTCGGTGTGGGCCTTGCCGTGGGGCTGTCCGGGCTGGCGTTCGGGGCCGCGGCGATCACCGCGGGCCTGACCGTGCCGCAGGCGTGCGTGATGAGCCTGCTGACGTTCACGGGCGCCTCGCAGTTCGCCCTGACGGGAGCGGTGGGCGCGGGCGGCGACCTGGTGACCGCCACCGCGGGCGCGCTGCTGCTGGGCGGCCGCAACACCCTGTACGGCCTGCGCCTGGCCGACCTGCTGCGGGTACGCGGCCCGCGCCGGCTGCTGGCCGCGCACGGCGTGATCGACGAGACCGCGGCCGTCGCGCTCGCCCAGCCGTCCCCGGCCGCGGCCCGTGCCGGCTTCACCGCCACGTTCGCCAGCCTGTACATCGCCTGGAACCTCTCGACCCTGCTGGGCGCGTTCGGCACGTCGTTCCTGGGCGACCCGGGCGTGCTGGGGCTGGACGCGGTGGGCCCGGCCGCGTTCCTGGCCATCCTGTGGCCCCGGCTGGCGGCGAGCAAGGAACTGCGCCTGCTGGCCGCGGCCGCCGCGGCGATCGCGCTGTGCGCCACCCCGTTCCTGCCGGCCGGCGTGCCGGTGCTGCTGTCGGCCGCGGCGGTCCTGGCGGTGCTGGCGCGATGACGCTGTGGTGGGCGATCGCCGCGCTCTGCGCCGGCTGCTACGCGCTCAAGCTGGCCGGGCTGGCGGCGCCGCGCCGGGTGCTCGACCATCCGGCGGTGCGCAGGTTCGCCGAGCTGGTGCCGGTGGCGCTGCTGGCGGCGCTGATCGCGGTGCAGGTGTTCACGGAGGGGGGCGGGCTGCGCTTCGATCCGGCCCGCACGGCGGGGCTCGGGGCGGCCGCCGTGGCGCTGTTGCTGCGGGCGCCGTTCCTCGTCGTCCTGGCCGCGGCGGCGATCGTCACCGCGCTTGCCCGGGTGCTTCTGGGGTAGTCGCCGTGCATGTCCGATTCTGCGGGGACGATCGGTGGGAGATATCGCCTGCTCAGGACGATCGGCAAGGGCGGCATGGGCACGGTGTGGCAGGCGCACGACGAGGTGCTGGGCAGGGACGTGGCGGTGAAGGAGGTCCTGCCTCCGCCCGACCTCACGGGCCCGGAGCGCGAGGTGTTCGCGGTGCGCACGTTCAGGGAGGCCAGGGCGGCGGGCCGGGTGGCGCACCCGGGCGTGGCGACCGTCTATGACGTGCTGGAGGAGCGCGGGCACCCGTGGATCGTCATGCAGCTCGTGCGCTCCCGTACCCTCGGCGACCTGATCCGCGACGACGGGCCGATGCCCCCGCTCCAGGCCGCGAACATCGGGCTGCAACTGCTGGAGGCGCTGCGCGCGGCCCACGCGGCCGGGGTGCTGCACCGGGACGTCAAACCGGACAACGTGCTGCTCGCCGAGGACGGCAGGGCGGTCCTCACCGATTTCGGCATCGCCACCACCGAGGACGAGGCGCCCGTCACCAGGACGGGCATCCTGATCGGGACCCCCGCCTTCATGGCGCCGGAACGCGCGGCGGGAGGCCGGGCCAGGCCCGCGTCGGACCTGTGGTCACTGGGCGTGACGCTCTACATGGCCGTCGAGGGCCACTCGCCTTTCCAGCGGGACAACGCGCTGGCCACGCTCGGCGCGGTCATGCACGCCGAGCTGGAGCCGCTGGCCCGCGCGGGCGTGCTCGGCCCGGTGGTGCTCGGGCTGCTGCGCAAGGACCCGGCGGAGCGGATGACGCTGGAGGAGGCCGAGCGGCGGCTGACCGAGATCCTGGCGGGCAGCGCCCCCGAGCGGACCGGGCCCGTGCCCGTCCCTATGACGACGGTGCCGCGGCGGCGGCGCAGGCTGCCGCTGGCCGCGATCGGCGGGGGCGCGCTCCTGGTGGCCATGATCACGGGCGGCGCCGCCTGGTGGTCCAGCCGGCCCCCCGGCACGGTGCGCCCCCCGCCCT
>NZ_VCJS01000429.1 GCF_005893125.1 Nonomuraea basaltis
CCCCCCCTTTTACGATCTTGGAGGGGTCCCCATGAAGTTGGCTCCGAAACGATTCGGTAGCCCCGCCGTGCTCTACGGCGGTGGGCCAATGCCGGTCTACGGCGAGTCCAGCGGGCCAGAGGCACGCATCACGGTGGCCAACCCGAGGGGGTTTCCAAAAGCTTTTGAGGGGTTTGAGGGAGACTCATCACACGACCGGATGCAGGGCGACCGTTGGTGCTGGAGATCATGACGCCGGGGCCAAGACGCCAAGCTGCGGATGACGCGGGCAAGTAAGCCTCATGGGTTGGTGGGTCGATGGTGATCGCGGTGCTCTGTGACTGCTTCGGTGTAGTCCATGGTCGATAGATCGTCTTCGACGATCCCGAGGTCGTACATCTGCAATCTCACCGCTTCAAGCGCGGCCGGAAGCTGATCGAGGCTATCAACGATCGTCTCGATCTCTAGGAAAGTACCGTCCAGCTCGGGGACAGTAACCATGGTTGCGAGCATGGCGCGTCCCCTCGCTTTAAACTGCCAATTGACGCAGTGCTTCTCGAATGAGATGTACGGGTTGTAACCAAGGCTCCTCAGGATGGTGTCGATCGCCTCCGCGTCGGCGACTTCCGTCTCGTCCTCGGGCTTGGAATGGCTGGCCTCGTCCACCATGGGCGACTTGTGGGTCAGCAGAACGTGACGTCCCTCGTTGCTGGTCACCGTGCGGACGCGCAACTCACGGCCGATGGCAGTGAGGGAACGGTCCGAGCAGTCGTAGTAGGTGTCGCGGTAGATGCTGGTCGCGCTCGTGGCCTGATGATCCAGTGCCTCGCCGACCAGGTCAGGATCGCGGAGTCGGGCCTTCAACTCGGCTTCGATGCGCACAGATGTCCTCGCTTTCAGATGATGCGTTGAGCGGTGAGACGAGTTTGCTCGAACAGACGACGAAACCCTCGGTGGAGAGCCCCTTGGGGAGTAGGTGCGATCTTGTAAACGGCGGATTCGTGCCCCTCCCACTTCTGGCCGAATGCTGACACGTACTGGATCTCATCCAAGGTGATCAGCCGCCAGACGGGGAAGATGTTGTACCTGTAAACCTCAACGGTGAGCGATGGGGCGATGGTGCCTAGCTCCCTCAAGCGGGCCTCAGCAAGCTGGATACCGGCAGAGAAGGATTCGGGGGTTTCGTTGATCTCCTCGGCCCGGCGAGCAGCAGCCTGACCCTCAGGGGAGAGAAGTAGCACACGAAGAGTGCGAGGGACATCGGGGTCCCCGATCAACTCGGGGCGCAAGAGGGAGTCGTTGAGACCGAGTATTCCCAGTCCCCGGACGGCGAGGACGTCGATAGCCGTGACGTGGCGCGCAGCAGTACGGATGTCCTGGGCCGCCGTTGACTGGGACGGGAATGTTTGGATGATCTCCGCTCGCCCGACTGGGCCTAGGTGATCAAGGCCAGCCGGGTGCTGGGGAGCAAGCCCAAACATCATTCGCGCCTCGTCGGGCATCCCTAGACCCTCGGCTACCCGCTCGTACGTCTCCATAGCTGTGATCGTGCGGACGCCGCGCATTACTTCACTGACCCTGCCTTGCAGCATCCCGGTCGCGATTGCAAGGCGAGTTTGAGTTGCGCCGTGATGCTTCGCGAGGGCGAACAACGCGCGTACATCCCTTGCCTGAAGCGCGGCTCTGGTGCTCGGGAGCCTCCACGACCGGAGGGGAATGACGATTGGGTCATACAGCGGAGCGCTCACTCTGACTCCTGTCCCGGAAGCAAGTAAGCAGAGTATCTCACCATGAGATACCACACGTGAGATGGCAGCGCACGCCTTTCACGGGGATCGTCATTACGCAGTAGGACGAAGGGTTGGGCGTGGGGCAGAGCATTGTGCCTCCCAACGAGCCCATCCAGTCAGGGGCGAGAGAACGTCACAAAGGCGGGAGCCGCAGGCGCTAGCACGCCGTACGGCTCCCTCGATCAGGAATCGAGGTCCTGACCTATGGCACAGGATATGGCCAGTCCAGAAGCGCGAAACAGCGGTAAGGGTGGCTCGGCGGCGCTTGATGCGGATCTTCTTGGGCATCGGCGGACCGTGGTCACGATCTCTACCTATCAGTCGGGCTCAATGGAGAGTCCGCAGATTGACCCCAATAGGCCGAATGTGGCCCGGATGTACGATTACTGGCTGGGCGGCAAGGATAACTTCCCGGCGGACCGTCAGGCGGCGGAGCGAGCGTCGAGAGCGAACCCCAATGCGCAATTCTGTGCGTGGGCGAATCGGGCGTTCCTTGGCCGGGCGGTGCGCTTTCTGGCGGAGCAGGGAATCCGGCAGTTCCTCGACGTCGGCAGTGGTCTGCCCGCTGTCGGCAACGTGCATGAGGTGGCGCAGTCGATCGAACCGGGCGCGCGGACTGTGTATGTGGATTACGACCCGATCGTGTCCCAGCATGGGCGGGCGCTGCTGGCCACCGATGAGCGGACCACGATGGTCCAAATGGATCTCCGGAATCCGGAGTTCATCCTGGACAAGGCCGCTGGCCTGCTGGATTTCGACTTTCCCGTTGCGGTGCTGCTGGTGGCCACGCTGCACTTCATCACCGATGAGGAGGATCCGCACGGGATCGTCAAGACGCTGATGGAGTGCATGGAGCCGGGCAGCTACCTGGTTGTCTCGCATGTGCTGGAGACGCCGACCACGATCGCGGCGGCTGGCGCTGGCTACAAGGACGCGTCGGCGGGGGTGACGCTGCGCGGCGAAGAGGAGATCGGGCGCTTCTTCGGGGTGGCGGAGACGGAGTTGGTGGCTCCGGGGTTGGTGCGGGTGCCGCTGTGGCGGCCGGAGATTGCGCAACCGCTCGCCGAGGAGGACGCCGAGAGGGTCGATTTCCTGGGCGGGGTCGGGAGGAAGGAGCGGTGAGGGCGGCTACCGGGGTGTCGTGTCCGGCTGGACGGCTGGCGCGTGAGCTGAGAGAGCATCTGGGCCGCCGTGGCATCGACGCGCAGATCTCGGAGTGTGAGGGGATCGCGCTGGTGGGGATCTGGTCGGTGGGGTTGGCGGTGTGGTGTGAGTGGGGGCCGACCGGATGGCGGTTCCGCTGGTGCCTGAACGACACGACCCAACGGGGACAGTGGCGCTACACGTCGTGTCCGTGCTCGGCGATGGAGACGGCTGCGCAGCGGATCGCGAGGCTGTGCCAGGAACGGCACCGGTCGATGTACGGGGTGGCTGGCTCGGGTGCGGGGCACCGGTCGGGATCTGGCGAGTAGGGTCCGGGATGAGTGGCTACAGCACGATCCCGTTCACGATCGCCTTCGCCAATGAAGAGGTTAAGGACCCGATCGTTTTCGAGGTGCACAACCACGAATACCGGCTGACCTACCGCAAGCCGCGCCTTGGTGATTGGGTCCACGGGATCCTGCGTGGCCGTGTGAAGGATCTGCTCGACAGGCCGGATCTGCGGGGTCCGGAACGGATGCGCAAGCTGAACACGCGGCGGCAGTGGCGGTGCATGGACAAGCTGTTGTGCCAGGTATGCGGCGAGGTGGCGAGGGATCCGGAGACGGGGCGGACCCCGTGGGCGCTGCCTAGCACGGTGTTCGAGCGTACGGGCCGGGACAGCGGGCGCACGAACGCGCCGCCGACGTGCTGGAGCTGCATTCCGAAAGCGCTGGAAGAGTGCCCGATGCTGCGCGAGGACTTCGCCCTCTACACGGTGGCGGAACGGGTTAGCGCGGGTGTGCTGGCGGACCTGTACCAGCCGGGCATCTTGTCGGAGGTGCCCATTTTGAGCAAGCACAACGTGTTCGTGGCCTGGGATGCGCACCGGTATCACGGCTGTGCGCTGGCTGTGGCTCAGGTGGTGGAGCTGCGCGGCATGATCTCGGTGTCGCCTTAGACGGCCCGCTCCTGTCCGGTGGTAGGCGCGGGATGGGAGCGGGCGCGGACCCCTGGATAGATCGCCTCTTTGCCAGGGATGGTGGCCCCGCCTTCCGGGGGTGGTAGCCCGGGGCACGCGGGCGGGGCCACGCACACAAGACTTTGCGATCGGTTGAAGGGTCGCCCCGACACCCATTGACCTTCGGCTGATCGCCTTGCCCTGGTGAGCCGGTGTGCCATGACGGCTGCGCCAGACCAGGGAGTGCGGCCCCCGCCTTGGGACCCCGGGCGGGGGCCGCACGCTTTCAGAAAGGCAAGCAGGGAGCGAGTGAGAAGGGGAGCTCATGGCGGTCGGCCGCGCACATAGGTGGATGAGTCCGGAAGAGAGAAGCGAGATATACCGGGAGCGATTGATAGAGGCTGGGTTATCGCTGTTCGGTCAGGTCGGCTTCGCGGCGGCCACGCTCCCGGATTTGTGCAGGGAGGGGCAGATGTCGCATCGGGGCCTGTATCAAGCCTTCCAAGCCTTCGACGGGGGCAAGGAGCGGGTGTTGGCGGCGGTGGTGGACCGCTGCACGGATGAAGCCGTCTTGGTGATCCGCGAACGACTTGCGGGCGGCGAGGGCGAGGGGTCGGCTGGGGTGGCTGCGGCGGTTGCCGCCTTTGTGGAGTACATGACGCGGAAGCGGCGGGTGTATCGGATCCTGTACGTGGAGGCCCATCACCTGACCAGGGTAGAGGCGCGGCGGGATCCGCTCGCGATCGTGCTCGGGGAGATCCTGAACGGCCAGTTGTCGGGGAAAGACGCCCGTCTGGTGGGAACTGCGATCGTGGGCGCGGTTGGGGCGCTGCTGGCGGACTGGTACGAGCATGGAGACATGCCCGTGCACGAGGTCGCTGATGCAGCCGTGCGGGTGTGCCGGTGGGCGTCGTCGTTCGGCCGGGTTGATCGGTGGGTCTGCGCTGAGTGAGGTGATCGGGTCGCAGTCCACTCGGCGAGCGTGAATCGACCCGGTTGGAGGATCACGTCTCCTGGCCGGGCTGCGACCCCGGGGAAGGGGTGGAATCCCGACACGCGCGCACACCGCGCCGGGCATGGTTCGCGGGCGCGGGCGGCATGGTTCGCAGTGGGCAAAGCGCGTCCCCGGGTGGGTCGGGGCGTCGGCGGGTGCGGTCTGGTTCGGCGGTCTCGGCGAGGGCGTGCCGTCCGGGCGGCGAGGGCGAGCACGGCGCGTCAGCGCCGCGCGCAGTCCCGATGGCGATCCGGCCGGCGCCCCGACCCACCCCTGTCTCTTATACACCTCTCCGAGCCCACGAGACCCTAAG
>NZ_VCJS01000042.1 GCF_005893125.1 Nonomuraea basaltis
GCGTGGGGGTCGGCTGGGTGAGGGCGGCGGCGTCCAACTTGAGCCTGGGTGTGCTGGCGGTCGTGTAAGTGATCGACTTGCCGGTGGTCTTCATCCGGGAGATGAGCTCGCCGATGCTGGTGGCAGGAAATTTCTGGCGGAGTACGGCCAGCGCTCCGGTCACATGCGGAGCGGCCATCGAGGTGCCGCTCATCGTTCCCCACTTGGCGCCGGGAATCGAGGAGAGGATCTGGGTACCGGGAGCCAGCACGTCCAGCAGGAGACCTCGGTTGCTGAAGGTGGAGACGGCGTCGTCATCGGTGGTGCTCCCCACCGTGACGGCCGAGGAGACGCAGGCGGGAGCGGTGACCGCGTCGCCGTACCCGTTGTTCCCGGCTGCGATCACCGTGGCTACGCCCGCCTCCAGCAGGATGTCGATGATTTCCTTGCGCACGTCCGTCTCGCAGGCCGCGGTCCACCGGCCACCGCCCAGGCTCAGGTTGGCGGCCACCACCGGGATGCCGGACTCCTTGAGCTCCAGGACCTTCTCCAGGGCGAGGAGCTGAGCACTGGTGAAGCTCAGCACGCACGGCGCGGCACCCGCACCGCAGAAGTCCTCGGAGTCGAACTTGCTGAACACCTGGATCGCGACCAGGCCGGCGCCGGGGGCCACGCCGGCCGGCGGGGCTCCGCTGACGTTCGCGCCTTTGCCGACGGCGATGCCGGCCACGTGGGTTCCGTGGTCGCAGTCGAGGTCGGCGGCCGCGCACGGCCCCTGATCGGAGTCGGCCGCTCCGGTGCCCTCCTGCTCGTCCTCACCGCTGGGGCAGAGGCTGGAGGCGCCGTAGTCGACGTCGGAGGGAGAGAAGCAGGCCTCGGCGACCACCCGGCCGGCGAGGAAGGGGTGATTGCGTGCCACCCCGGTGTCCAGGACGGCCACCGCGCCGCCGGCGCCGGTCAGGCCCGCGGCTCTGGTCTTGTCGGCGCCGATCAGGGGGATGCTCTCGGCGAGGACCGGCGGGACGGGGACGTCCTCGGTGACGCTCACCACGCCGGCCTGCGCGGCCAGGCGGTCCAGGCCGGCGGCGTCGACCCGCATGGTGACCACGGGAAGGCGGGAGAAGGTCGTCAGGGTCGTGCCGGCGGCGGCCGCGTCGAGAAGCTGGGCCCGGGACTGGGTGAGCACGTTGACGCGGATCTTGCGGTTGTCGGTCGTCTTCTTCCGCAATACGGGATCGATGACGGGGGAATCTACGGCTTTTGTGGCTACGTCGGTCGGTGTGGGCGTAGGGGTTGCCGACGCGGTTTGGGCGCCCGTGAATGCCGTGACAGTTAACGCCAGAATGATGGCCAGGGACCTCACGGATGCTACGGAGGATAGAGACCTTTTCATGGCAGTATTTCGCCTTATCTATCGAAACCTGTGCGTTATCGAATACGTGGGCCGCGGAGCAGCAGCCACAACAGCCAGGCCTGGAACACGCCGCACCCCACCAGCGCGATGAGCAGGACATCGCCATCCGGGGCGTTCTCCCCGATGCCGAAAAGCGCCGGAAGGATGACCAGCAGCGAGGTGGGCAAGGTGATGACCACCAGCACCACGCCCGGCCCGATGGGAGCGCCGGACGTCACGGAGACGTACTCCGCGACTCCCGCCGTGACCACCACGACGGCGAGATAGGAACCGGCGGCCAGCGCCGCTCTCCTGTCATTCCCGCGGCTGCGGATTCTCGTGCCGATCCAGCTCACCCGGGACCTCCGTGAAAGGGACCGGATGACGGTCGCCCGCCATCCGGTCATGGTCACTTGCCTGCGTCAGGTCCTGTCCGCGCCATTCTTGGGCTTACCGAGGGACACCCCTACGCGGTAGATGACGGCCCACCGAAGGCAGCTCGGCCTGGAGAGGATGATGTACTTGGGGCAGGTCTTGCTGACGAGCGTGGTGAAGAACAGGTTGTCCACGTTTTTCTCTTGGTTCCGGTCGAGGTACCACCTGTAGCCCTTGTAGGTGTTCCCGATCAGGCCATAGCCGTAGTCGTGCATGTCACAGGCCACGCGATAGTCGAACTTGTAGAACAGATTCCAGCGGGGCTGGTCCGGCGCCGACGTGCAGTGGTCGTAGTTGATGCCGACGACGCGGAAGCCGGTGGGGGTGTTCTTGAAGTACGGGTTGTGCCAGCCGTTGTGCGCCACCTTCGTCGCGCAGCCGTACTTCGTGTACCACATCCAGTTCCGGACGGTGGAGCAGTAGCTGGGGGAGGACAGAATCCCGTCGATGTCGGGGTTGGGGAAGTCGGCGGGGTCCGGTTCGGTGTCGTTGGGGTCGAATGTTCCTGCCGGCCCGGCCAGCGCGTCGGTGGCGCTCGGGCGGTCGGGCTCGGTGTTGGTCACGACGGGGGCGGCGCTGTCCGCCGGGAAGGACACGTCCCAGGCGCCCAGGTCGAGGGAGTCGATCTCGGACAGGCGGCCGGCCGCGTCGTAGGCGTAGGTCTCCTCCTGGGTGCCGCTGCTGGGGTCGCTCGTCGAACGGAGCCAGCCCGACAGGTCGTAGTCGAAGTCGGCCACGGTCTTCGGCGCCTCGGAGCCGGAGACGAGCGTGATCTCCTTGACCTGGCCGGCGTAGTCGCCGAAGGAGCCGGAGGTGGCCGTCGTGGTGGTCGCGTAGTGGAGCGTCACCGTCTCTTCGGGCTTCTCACCGACGGCCGGCTCCTTGACGGTGCTGATGCGCCCCGCGGAGTCGTAGGTCAGCGAGGTCGTGCCGTACGCGCTGGTCCCGAAACCGGCGACCCGCCAGTTGTCGCCCTGGAGCGCGCCCAGCCTGGTCCAGGTGTAGGTGGGGGTCAGCTCGGCCGCGGAGAGCGCGGCGCCGCTGTCGTTGGCGAAGGTGTCGTCGCCCTCATCCGTGTCCGTGCTCGTCTTGAGGGTCTCCACGATCGTGGTGCGCAGTTCCCCGGCCGACGCGTCCCACTTGGTCGTCTCGGTGATCTTCGAGCCGTCGGTGGCCTCGTACTTCTGGACGCCGCCGCCGGAGGGGAAGGAGACGCTGCTCGTCAGCGCGTAGCGGGTCGAGGTGCCGCCGTCCAGCTCGGTGACGACGACGGCGTCGCTCTGGACCTCCAGCTTCCTGGTGATCGTGCCGCCGAGGATCTCGGCCTGCCAGCCCGGGCCGAAGACGCCCAGCTCGGGGCGGGACTCTGGGGCGGTCTCCGGCTTGGCCAGGCCGCTGTCCACGACGGTCACGTCGTGACGCCGGCCGATCGCGCCCGCCGCCACGTCCACTTCGTGCAGCTCGTAGGTGTTGGATTCGGGGAAGTAGAGGCCGGGGCCGATCTCCTGGACCGGGACCGTCGGCGCTTCCTCGACGGTCTCGGCGGCGGCTGCCGGCGCGGCGAGCAGGGGAAGCAGTACCGCCGCGACCGCGGCGGCTAACGTTAACCTGCGCAAGCTTGTCTCCTCACAGGTGCTTCTCGGTGTTCCTCCGAGATCGTCGCGACCCCGCCTGGCAGGCGGATGGCAGCTCGCTGGCACGGTTGTCAGGAATTCCCTTCACCGATTGACCCGCCCGGTTGACGCACCCGGTTTGGCTGATCATTGTGTGATTGATCAGCAAAAAAGCAGCATTGTGCCACGCGCTTCTGGCATCCGGCTGGCAACTCGATGGCACCAGAAAGGTGAGCAGTCGGTGAAGATCAAACTGCTTGGCCCGCTGGAGATCCGCGACGACCTGGACATGCTGATACCGGTCACGTCCGCCAAACAACGCATCATTCTCGCGGCGCTCGCGTTCCGCCTCGGCGAGGTCGTCCCCGTCGAGCACCTCGTGGACTGCTTATGGGACGGTGAGCCGCCCTTGACGGCACGGGAAACCGTGCACAGCCATGTCATGCGCCTGCGCAAGCTCCTCGCGACTTCGCAGGTCCTCGTCACCCAGCCGGGTGGTTACATGCTGAACGTGGACAGGTGCGACGTGGACACGGCGCAGGTCCGGCGCCTGCGCGCGCGAGCCGCCCAGGCCGCCGCGGGCATGAACCAGCAAGGGCAGTCCGCGTTACTCCGGGACGCGCTCGCCCTGTGGCGCGGCGAGCCGATGACCGGCATCGACTCCGAGGTGCTGCGGGCGCACTACGTCCGGGCATGGGAGGACACCTGGTCCCAGATGATGGAGGAATGCGTCGACGCCGAGCTCGCGCTGGGCCGGCACGCCTCGCTCGTCGGCGAACTGCGCTTCCTCGTCGCCAGCCACCCGTTGCGTGAACGGTTCCACGGCCAGCTCATGCTGGCGCTGAACGCTTCCGGCCAGCGGGCCGAGGCCCTGCGGGTCTACCAGGAAGTCCGGCGCGTGCTGATCGAAGAGCTGGGCATCGAGCCGGGCGAATACCTTCGTGAGGTTCACCGGCAAGTTCTGAACGCCTCGCCCGAGCCCTCTTCGATGTCGCCTGCCCTGTTGCCTCTGGACGTCTACGGATTCGTCGGACGCGACCCCGAGATGGAGCGGCTCGACGCGATCCTGGCCGCCGCCGACGAGCAGCCCACCGCGGTCGTCGTCACCGTGTTGTCGGGAGCGGCCGGAGTGGGGAAGACAGCCTTGGCCGTGCACTGGGCACACCATGTCAGTAAACGTTTCCCGGACGGCCAGCTGTACGTCAATCTCCGGGGTTTCGACCCGACCGGATCGCCGATGAGCCCTGCCGAGGCGATGCGAAGCCTCCTGGAGTCGCTGGGCGTGCCACCCGAACGGGTGCCCGCCGGCCTGGCCGCCCAGACCGGCCACTACCGGAGCATGCTCGCCGGACGCCGGGTCCTGATCGTGCTCGACAACGCCCGCGACTCCGAGCAGGTTCGTCCACTCCTGCCGGGTTCGCCGGGCTGCCTGGTCCTGGTGACCAGCCGTAGCCAGCTGTTCGGGCTCGTGGCGATGGAAGGCGCCCACCCGCTGTTCCTCAAGCTGCTGCCCGTCTCGGACGCACGCAAGCTGATGGCCAGGCGTCTGGGCGCGAACCGGGTGGTCGACGAGGCCGCCGCGGCGGAGGAGATCATCAGGCGCTGCGCGAGACTTCCCCTGGCCATCGCGATCGTGGCGTCCCGGGCGGCGAGCAACCCCGACGTCTCGCTGTCCGCTCTGGTCACCGAACTGGACGACGCCTACCTGGACGTTTTCGATGGCGGCGAACCGATGACCCAGATCCGTACCGTGTTCTCGTGGTCCTACCACGCGCTCACCGCCGACACCGCCCAGCTGTTCCGGCTGCTCGGTTCCCACCCCGGCCCCGAGATCACCACGCCGGCCGCCGCCAGCCTCGTAGGCGTGTCCCTGACCCAGACGCGTCCCTTGCTGGCCGAGCTGACGCGCATGCACCTGCTCACCCAGCACGCTCACGGCCGCTACGCCTTCCATGACCTGCTGCGGGCCTACGCCGCCGAGCTCGCGACCACCCACGAGGTCGAGTCCGAACGGCAGGCCGCTCTCCACCGGCTGCTGGATCACTACGTGCACACCGCACACCACTCGGCCCGGCTGCTCAACGTCCATCAGAACCCTCTGCTCCTGGCGCCGCCCCAGCCGGGGGTCGTCCTGTCGGCGCCGACCGACCACGCGCAGGCATGGGAATGGTTCAAGGCCGAGCATCCGGTCCTGATGGCGGCCGTCTCTCTTGCTGCGCAGTCAGGGTTCGACACGCATTTGTGGCAGCTTGCATGGCTTTTGAATGATTTTCTGGACCGGCAGGGTCGATGGCGTGAACAGGCAGGACTCCAGGAGTCAGGCCTGGAGGCCGCCCGCCGTACGGGTGACAAGATCGGACAGGCGCACGCCTACCGGAATCTCGGGTGGGCTCTCACCAAGCTGAGCCGCTATGACGACGCCCTCGGGCATTTCCAGTCCGCACTCCAGCTCTACGGCGACCTGGGCAACCTCACCGGCGCCGCGCACACCCACGGGAACATGTCGGGAGTGCTCGAACGGCAGGGACGTCACCGGGAGGCGCTCAGCCACGCCAAGCAGGCGCTTGACCTCTACCAGCGGACCAACCATCAGGCCGGGCAGGCGAGGGCGCTCAACGCGGTCGGCTGGCACTACACGTTGCTCGGCGAGCATCCCAAGGCCCTCGCCTACTGCCGGCAGGCGCTCGACCTGCAGTATCTTACGGGTGACCTCCACGGCCAAGCAGCGACATGGGACAGCCTGGGCCACATCCATCATCATCTCCAGCAGCACGAGCAGGCCATCGACTGCTACCGGCAGAGCCTGGAGCTGTTCCGGCACGCGGGCGACCTGTGCAGCGTGGCCGGAACGCTCACCCGGCTGGGTGACAGCCACCAGAAGCTGGGCGAGGGTGAGTCTGCCCGGCTCATCTGGGGCGACGCGCTGCGGATCTTCGAGGAGCTCGACCACCCTGACGCCCAGCGGGTCAGGGCGAGCCTCGCGGGACTGCCGGACCGGGGTTCCATCGTTCATGAGCACATCACTCGATCGGCTGGTTTGCCCTTGTGACCCGTTGTCGGCGTACTGCTGAATGTGCAGAGCCGAGTACGGTCAGCGCCACGTTGAGGTCATGCGGGCCGGCCGGAACCGCGCGAAGGCACTGACCGGCTCCTCCGACCAGCGGATGCCGATACAGGTAGCGTCCGTGTCCTTTGTCCTTCACCTTCGTCATGATTATTCCATAGGTCGTTTGCCGTCTATCGACATCCGGAACATTAGACGGCTACTCATTAGCCATCAAATCATTAGCCGGGCAGCTATTCTGGAGGCATGACCGAGATCCTCGACCTGATGACCATCACCCACAAGGCGGTACGCGCTCTGGCCGAGGAATCGGTCCTCGGACACACTTTGGTACATGATCGTCCAAGCTCTGCTTGGGCGATCACTGTTTTGTCGCCAGGATCGTAGGTCAGGCGAAGGCCCAGTCGCCCATACGCCTCAGCCTTGTCTTGAGGATCTGCGCTACGAAGCACCTTCCTCATGTCGCCGAGCATCCGAATCATGGTGGCGATCTCTTTCTCTGTGAGTCGTCTAGGCATGCTGCCGATCACCTGGTCCAAGCGCATCTGCTCGACCTTTCGCTTGGCCTCTGTCTCGGCGATCCACCCGGCCACGACCGCGGGATCGCTTCCCGCATCCACCAGTGCCCGGTACGAGGCGAGCTTCCGCTCACACTCCGCCACAGCCTGCCGGGCTGACTCGACAGCGGCGAGACGATGGTCGTCGGCAAGTTGCGCGTCAGTCATGGCTTGGATCGTTTCTGGCAAGCGCGCTGGATCGAACACGGTCGCCAGCCAGTCATCCAAGGGCTCGACGATCAGCTCTTCCCGGACATAGACCGAACGCGGGTGCTCGACGCTGTTGGCCTGGGCGTACTCCCGCGGAAACACGCAGCGGTAATGCGGCTTACCGTTGTTCCAGCTTCCCTGCATCCGTCGTTCACAGACGCCGCAGAAGATCAGACCACGGAAGATGTACGGCCGAGGCGTCTGGCGCGGCTTCCGGCCTTCTTGACGCGTTCCAGGCGTGGCAAGCAGCGCCTGGACATCGCCGAAGGTCTTCTCGTCCACAAGCGCCTCGTGTACGGGCTGTTCGGACCAGATCCAGTCCTCCGGGTTGTTCCAACGCAGCTTGGTCATGTGACCGAGAGCAACGTCGTTCACGTCGATCAGCACTTCGTCCTTGTGCTGGCGGCTCCACACCTGTCGCCCCGTGTAGCGGGGGTTGAGGAGAATCGCCCGGACCGCGTACTTGGACCATGCAACCCCGCTGCGGTGCGAGTTCCGCCCCCGGTCGTAGGCGGACGGGCACAGGATTCCGTCGCGGGTCAGCCCTTCAGCGATCGCGAGCAGACCCATCCCGCCGAGGAACTCCGCGAAGATCCGTTGAACCACCGGCGCTGTCACCGGATCGGGCTCCAGGCGATGCAGGCGTTTTCCATCTGCGGCCTTGCCTGGGTTGGGATGAGGTCCCGCGTCCATCAAGCGATACCCGTATGGCGGCCGTCCCCCCAGGTAGCGGCCTTCCAACTGGGCGAGAGCGGCCATAGACGAACGGACCCTGAGTTTGATCCGATTCCTTTCGCCTTTGCTGATCCCGCCGAACATGGACATGATCAGCTCGTGTGCTTCGTTGGCGGGATCGATCGGCCCGCCGACCTCGGGCACCCACAGAGGCACGCCGTAGTGCTCGAACAGTGGGAAAGTCAGACCGAACTGATTGCCGTAGAACGCCCGCTGGGGCTCGCCCACCACCACGGCGTCGAACCCGCGGTCCGGCATGGCGAGTTACCCCAGCAGGAGGGCGGCCTGGGGCCGTCTCAACGGCGGTATCGAGCGCGACTTGTCCACATCGAAGAACTCCGCCACGATCCGGCCTCCACGAGGCTCTACGAGCGCTTTGGCGCGGCTGATCTGCCACGCCCGCGAGGCTTCGGGGTCCTGCCGGTCCTCCGTCGAGCACCGGCCCCAGAACGCCAACTCGATCACTCAGCTCTCCTAATGAGTTCTGGGAGTAAGCCATCCGGCAGACTCCGTGGTGGATAGTGGCCGCCGGTAGGTGAGCACTCTGCTCTCCCGGACGTTGAGTCCTGACGAAAGAGCGTGCCCCTGCCGGTTGGTCGGGAGAGTTGATCGCTGATGGGATGTCGTGCCCGCCCGTATGCGGCGTGAGCACTGCTTCATTAGGTCGCCGATGGTTCTCCTGCGGGCCGCTGACCAGCAAAGACAAACACAGGAGGACGGGTGCGACTGTTCGTGGGAGACGACTGGGCCGAAGACCACCACGATGTGGAGCTGATGGACGCCACTGGCAAGCGGCTGGCCAAGGCACGGTTGCCGGAGGGGGTGGCGGGCATGGCCCGGCTTCACGCGATGCTCGCTGAGCACCTCGGCGCCGCGGTCGAGGACGAGCAGGCCGCGAGCCAGGTGCTCATCGGCATCGAGACCGACCGTGGCCCCTGGGTACAGGCGCTGGTGGCGGCCGGGTACCAGGTGTTCGCGGTCAACCCGCTGCAGGCTTCGGAATATCGTCGGCGGCATGCGGTTTCGGGTGCCAAGAGCGACGCCGGCGATGCCCACGTGCTGGCCGACATGGTGCGTACTGATTCCCACCAGTTGCGCACCGTGGCCGGCGACAGCGACCAGGCTCAGGCGGTCAAGGTGGTCACCCGCGCGCACAAGACGCTGATCTGGGAGCGCACCCGGCAGACCCAGCGGCCGCGGCACGCGCTGCGCGACTACTTCCCCGCCGCCCTGACCGCCTTCGACGACCTGGATGCCCCCGAGACACTGGAACTGCTGGCCAAGGCGGCCACCCCGACCGCCGCGGCGAAGCTGACCATCAGCCAGATCAGCGCAGCGCTCAAGCGAGCCGGCCGCCGTGGCGACCTGGCCGCCAAGGCCGCACCGATCCAGGCCGCGCTGCGCACCGAACACCTGGGCCAACCGGAGGCGGTCACCGCCGCCCACGCAGCTTCCGTGCGGGCCCTGATCGCCGTCCTGATCACCCTGAACGAGCAGGTCGCCGCCCTGCACCGGGAGGTCGAGGCGCATTTTGGGTAGCACCCGGCCGCTGAGATCATCACCTCCCAGCCCGGACTGGGTCCGATCCTCGGCGCCCGGGTGCTCGCAGAGTTCGGTGACGACCCCAAGCGGTACAGCAATGCCAAGGCCCGTAAGAACTACGCCGGCACCAGCCCGATCACCCGGGCCTCGGGCAAGAAGAAGATCGTCGCCGCTCGCTTCGTGCACAACGACCGGCTCATCGACGCCCTGATGACCCAGGCCGCCCGAGCCATCAGCGTCTCGCCCGGCGCCCGCGCTTATTACGACAAACAGCGTGCCCGCGACGCTGACTACAACGCCGCCCTGCGCCAGGTCGCCAACCGGCTTGTGGGCATCCTGCACGGCTGCCTCAAGACCGGAACGCACTACGACGAAGCAACCGCTTGGTCTCATCACGCCGAGTCGCTTGCTGCTTGACATCTAAGCTCCTGGGATGTCTTTCTCATCTCTTCCTGCTTGAGCCGCTCGTAGGCGCTTAGCAGGATGCGGAGGAACGCCACTGCCGCTCCCGGGGTCAGGCACGGCAGTTCCTCAGGCGGCACCACCCGGATACCGGACGGATTGCCTGCTGTTCCGGGCCCGCCAGCGTACGGCTCTGAACGAGATTCGGGAGGCCCCGAGCAGGCCCCTTGTAGCCTTGGGGTCACTCTTCGATCTCCTTCGCAGCCGACTCGGCAGCGGCGGCAACGATGCGCGCCCGAGCAAGATCGCAGAAGGGTTCACTGATCTCGATTCCGACGAACGATCTGTCGAGTTGCCGCGCGGCAAGAGCCGTGGTTGCCGCTCCGGCAAACGGGTCGCAGACGGTGCCGCCGGGGCGGCAGCCGGCGGCAATGGCCCGTAGCGGGATGTCGATGGGGAATGCTGCGAAGTGCGCGGCCCTGAGCGGGCGAGTGGAGATCGACCACACGTCTCCGGGGTTTCGGCCTTGGGGGTGTGCGGCGGTATGCCGTTGCCCGGTTGCCAGCATGGACGTGCCGTGGCGCTTGCCGCAGAAGGTGTCTTGGTCATCGTGGTACTTGCCGTTGCCCGGCCAGGCCGTCGTGATGCTGTTGGGCTTGTTGCCGCCGTGGCGCGCGCGGCGGGACAGAGGCCGGTCGCCTGTGTAGGTCTCGCGGATGGCGTCGAGGTCGAACCAGTAGCGCCGCTGTTTTACGAGCAGGAAGATCAGCTCGTATCGGGTGGAGACGCGATCCAGTACGGACTGCGGCATCGCGTTCGGTTTGTGCCAGACGATGGCATTCCGGAGAATCCAGCCGTCCTCTTGGAGGGCGAAGGCGACTCGCCACGGCATGCCGAGCAGGTTCTTGGGCGGCACCGATAGTCGGGAGCGGGGACGGACGACCGGTTGATGTTGGTTGTAGTCGGCGCCCCGTGCCCAGCCGTCGGAGTTGGCGGCGTAGCAGTTGCCGATGTTGAGCCAGAGCGTTCCATCGTCCGCCAGCACCCTGCGCGCCTCGCGGAAGGTCGTGGTGAGCGTTTCCACGTAGGCGGCCGGCGTGGGCTCCTGACCGTACTGTCCCTCTACGCCGTAGTCGCGAAGGCCGTAGTACGGCGGGCTGGTGACGATGCAGTCCATCGAGGCGGCTGGGAGCTCCGCGAGTACCTCACGTGCATCGCCGAGGTACAGGGTGGAGGGACCATCGGTCCAGTAGGACTGCCTCATCGCGCCGACCCTTCGTCGGCGTGGTCACCGGCGCCGAGTGACAGCAGCCGCGGAGCGGGAACCGTGGAGGTCCCTACTCCTTTTCGGCCATCTGAAACAGATTGATCAGTGGTACTAAATGTCGGTGATGCGGCGTGGATGCGCGTCGTCATCGCCAGTTGGGGCGGGCCTCAGATCCGCAGCGCCCACGCCGGCACGAGAACCGCCGTGAGACGCATTCACAGGTGAACAAGGACCTTCGGCGACCCTCTGGCTCAGATTGAGCAGGCGATATACGGGATCAGATGATCTCCGGCGGATCGAGGTGCTCACTCTCGGCGCAAGGTCACTGGTCAAGACCGCACGAGGGTTGCCAGAAGTGGTGCCTACACCGGATGGCGAGACCGAAATTCCTCTCGCAGTGGAGCCACCCGATGAGTACCGACCGTCGCGAGACGCCCCTGAAGGACCTCTCACCACTCGATGTCGCCGAGCACGTCTTCCAACTCGTCGCGTGCGCTCCCGGCGGCCTGGCCCTCAATGGCACGGAGCTCTCGCGCGAGCTGCCCCGCCGCCTGATCCTGCTGACCGAGCTTCGCGATCTTCTGACCTCACGGGCGCTGTGCAACGCCACACACGACATCGTCTGGCGCGAACTCGTGATTCGGGCTCGCCGGGATGGCCCGCAGTGGCTCGTAGGGGCGGTCGGTACGGCGGTGCCCGCCCTCCGTCGCACCGGCGGGCGGCTGTCCCTCTACCACCACGCCACCCAGGACCGCGCGGCAATCGACATCGAGGTCCTTGCCGCGTTCATCGCCGCCGTGAAGGACATTGACCTCGATCCGCCCAGCGTGCTGCCCCGGATGTGCGCAGCCGCCCGGCGTGCCGGCGAGCGAGCCCGGCGCAATATCGAGGCTGAGGCCGCGCGGCGTATCTCGGGCCACGCTTCCGCCAAGCCGGCCGCGTCATCGGGACATCCAGATCCCGTCGTGGCCGACGCGATTGCCGCGGGCGTCGTCAATCAGCTGGATGCCGAGCCGATCCTGCCAACAGGGTTGCAAGGTCGAGCGGCGCCCGAGGCTGCCGCGGCCGCGCTCAGGCTGTCGTGCGACGCGGCCAAGAAGGAACGGCAACGGTTTGAGGCAATCCTCGCCGATGCCGTTCTGGCAAGTGACGCCGATCCGGCGCTGCAGCTTGCGATCACTTCCGCCATCCGCAGGAGGGCGGAGAGCACCCCCAAGACTTCCGCGCGGAGCCGGATCACCTCAGATCCGAAGCCCATCAACACCGAACAGAAGGGAGGCTGGGGCAACCCCACCGGCTTCGCGCGGAACCCTTCACCACTGCGGCGCCGCCGTCTCTACCGCGGCGTACTGGTAGCGGCAGTGGTTGTCATCGTCCTTGCCGCTACGGCAGCGGCGGCCTTGGCCGACGCACCGACACTCCTGCGCGCCGCCGCGCCGCCCAAGGATCTCAACACGGTCTTCGACAACCTGCGGAACTGGCTCGTCGGCCTGCTTGCCGCCCTGGCAACGCTCATGCTCACCGTCGGCGGGCTGCGGTACCTGGTGGCAGGCGGCGATCCCGGCGAAGTCCAGAAGGCCAAAGCTGCGCTCAAGGCGGCCGCGTACGGCTACGGCCTGGCGGTCCTGGCGCCGCTGTTCGTCAGCGTGCTCAAGCGCATCGTGGGCGGCGGGTGACCACCATGACGCCACCTCCCACGATCCCGGCAACCGCTCGCCTCCTGATCGTTACTGCCATCGCCGCAGCGGCATTCGGAATTGCCGCCGGCAACGCATGGGCCGAACCCACCCCTTCCCCGAGTCCTGAGCCTTCCCCCACTCAGGAGACGTTGCCCTCGCCTCCGCAGATCAGCTTCGGTTTCGGCGACTGGCTGATCAAACAGATCAACAGCTGGTTCGCCCATCTGGCCGCCTCCGCCATCAAGCCGCTGCTCGACGCACTCGCGGTGACACTGCTGGCCACACCCGACGTCTCCAGTTCCGGCCGAGTCTTCGACCTGTGGAAGGTCACGGCGATCATGGCGGACTCGGCCTTTCTCCTCCTGGCCACGATCGGCGCCGTGATCGCGATGGGCCATCAGACGGTGCAGACGCGCTACGCGGTCAAGGAGGTCCTGCCGCGCCTGGCGATGGCCATGCTGGCGTCCAATATGAGCTTTCCGATCTGCGGCAAGCTCATCCAGCTCGCCAACGGGGTGTCCACGGCGCTTCTCGGGCAGGACTTCGACGCCGAGCGGGCGACAACGCAGCTACGGCAGCTCATCCTGCCGCCGAGCAACTCACAGATCTTCTACATCCTGCTCGAACTCGTCGCGATCGTCTTGTTGATCCTCCTGCTGGTCAGCTTCGTGATGCGGTCCGCGCTCGTGCTACTCCTGGTGGTGGCCGCGCCCCTGGCTCTGGCCTGCCATGCGCTGCCGCATACCGATGGGGTGGCCCGGTTCTGGTGGCGCGCCTTCACCGGCCTGCTGGTCATCCAGGTCGCCCAGTCGCTGAAGCTGGTCGTCGCGGTGCGGGTCTTCTTCAACCAGGACGGCCGGTTCCTGCTCGGTCTTGCCCCGACGGGACAACTGGTCAACCTCGTCCTGGCCCTCTGCCTGCTGATCATCCTGGTACGCATCCCCTCCTGGATCCAGCGGAGGATCTTCGTCCAAGGCAACCGGTCGATGATCCTACGGATCTTCAAGTACGCCGTGGTGTCGAAACTCACCATGCCGGTCCTGAAGGCCATGCATCTCGGCAAAGGCGGCAGCGGCGGCGGCAAAGGCCGCGTCGGCAAGGCGGCAACCCGCGCGGTGGCAGGCAAGGTCATTGCCGGCACGATCGGCGGACCTGCCGGGACTGCCGCGGCCACCACCGCTGTGGCCGTGCGTGGCGCTCAGACAGCGAAGAGTTCAAGGGTCGCGCAGCAAGGGGCCGCAAGGGCCAACGCGTCCACAGCTCCCGGACGGCAGCCGCGTCGGCAATCTCCCGCGCGCCCGTGGACCCCGCCCGATCCGCAGGCCCGAATCAACCGGGGCGCCTCCTGGACTCCTGAGGCCTACTATCGCTGGTCCGATCCGGCCCGGCGATGGACTCCACCGGGGACGTCCACGCCGGCTGCCCCAGGGGCCATCCCTTCAACTGCGCGCCCCATCCGGACTTCCTCACCGCTCGCCAACTCAACGGTGTGGGTCCCACTTGACACCCGCCCCGCGCCACCAGCCCAAGCCCATGTTCCTGGGACTCCCGCATCGGCGACCAGCCGAGATCACCGTGCCCGCCAACGCGGCAGCAGGCGAACAAGCCGCGGAGGTGAGGAGCGGTGAGCTGGGTTGAGCCGGTGCGGATCCCGGCTGACGTGGAGCAACCCGACAAGATCATTGCTTCGTTCACCGCCCGGCAGCTTGCCATCCTGCTCGGCACCGGCGCCACCCTCTATGCCGCCTACATGGCGGTCGGCCACCACGTGCCGCTCGTGGTTTCCGCGGCAGTGGCCCTGCCCATCGCGGTCGGCGCGATCCTCCTGGCCATCGGGCAACGCGACGGTATCTCCCTCGACCGCTACGTCGTGGCCGCCATCCGGCACTACCGCTCCCCCAAGCACCTGGTCACCTCCTGCGAGGACATCCCCATGCCACCCACCTGGATCGCGGCCGGTACCCAACGCCCGCCCGCGCCGCTCAAGCTCCCCGCCCGCGGCGTCGTGGGCGACGGCCTGATCGATCTCGGGCCGGACGGCGTCGCCGCCGTGGCCGAGGTCTCCACCGTGAGCTTCGCCCTGCGCACCCCGGACGAGCAGGACGCCCTGGTCGCCGTCTTCGGCCGCTGGCTCAACTCACTGTCCGGCCCCGCTCAAGTCCTGGTCCGTGCCGAACGCGTCGACCTGACCGAGACCGTCGCCTCGCTGCAGGACAACGCCCGGCAACTGCCCCATCCCGCGCTCGCCTCCGCCGCGCTCGAACACGCCGCGTTCCTGCAAGAGCTGTCCGCCCACCATGACCTGCTGCGCCGCCAGGTCCTGCTGATCATCCGCGAGCCGGCCGCCGGGGCCAACAGTCGCAACACGGCCGCCGCGCGAGCGCTGCGCCGCCTGGACGAGGCCTCCAGGGTGCTCGGCTCCTGCGGGCTCACCGCCCGTCTTCTGGACGCCCGGACCGTCGCTGCGCTGCTGGCCTCTTGCTTCGACCCCTCAGCCCTTCCGCTACCCGGCGACGACATCGCCCTGCCCGGCGAGGTCATCACGACAGGAGGCACCTGGTGAAGATTCGCCGCACTCCCTCCAGCACGGCCGGATTCGGTCCACAGGCTGTGGAAATCCAAGCCCGGCATCTACGGGTCGGCGAAAGCCTGTGCGCCACGCTGGCGATCACCGGCTACCCGCGCGAGGTCGCGCCCGGCTGGCTGGAACCGCTGCTCACTTATCCGGGACGGCTCGATGTCTCCCTGCACCTCGAACCCGTCCCCTCCCTGGTCGCCGCCGACCGCCTGCGCAAGCAACTGGCCCGGCTGGAATCCGGCTTGCGCTCCGATCACGAGCACGGCCGGCTACTGGACCCGGGCACCGAAGCCGCCGCCGAAGACGCCCAAGAACTGGCCTCCCGGATCGCGCGCGGCCAGGCCAAGCTCTTCCGCGCCTCGATCTATCTCACCGTGCACGCCACCACCGCCGACGAGTTGGACGACGCCTGCGCCCAGGTCCGCGCTCTGGCCGCTTCCCTGCTCCTGGACGCCCGCCAGGTCACCTTCCGCCAGCTGCAGGGCTGGGTCTCCTCACTTCCCCTCGCCTACGACAACCTCGCCATGCGCCGCACCTTCGACACCCCGGCACTGGCTGCCGCGTTCCCCTTCACCAGCCCCGATCTGACCACCGAACTCGGCTCCACGGCCGTGCTGTACGGCGCCAACACCGCCAGCGCCTCCCTGGTGGCCTGGGACCGGTTCGCCCAGGACAACCACAACTCCGTCACCCTGGCACGCTCCGGGAGCGGCAAGAGTTACCTGACCAAACTGGAGGCGCTGCGCTCGTTGTATGCGGGCATCGAGGTCGCCGTCATCGACCCTGAAGACGAGTACGCCCGTCTCGCGCACGCGGTAGGCGGCGCCTACGTCCACCTCGGTGCGCCCCAGGTCCGCCTCAACCCGCTCGACCTGCCGCCGAAGAACCAGCGAGGCGAGGATCCCCTCACCCGTCGCGCACTGTTCCTGCACACGCTGATCGCGGTGATGCTCGGCGAGCCGCTCGGCCACGCCGGCAAGGCCGCACTCGACCGCGCCATCCTGGCCGCCTACCGGCAGGCGGGCATCACCACCGCCCCGCAGACCTGGAACAGACGGCCGCCACTGCTGCGCGATCTGACGGCCAACCTGGAGGAAGACTCCGACCCCAAGGCCAAAGAACTGGCAGCCGGGCTCGCGCCGTACGTCTCCGGCAGCCACCGTCAGCTCTTCGACGGCCCGACGACGACCCGCCCCGACTCCCATCTGATCGTTTTCTCGCTCCGGGATCTGCCGGAAGAGCTCAAGGCGGTCGGCACCCTCCTAACGTTGGACGCGATCTGGCGCCGCGTCTCCGACCCCTACAACCGGCGCCCGCGCCTGGTCGTTGTCGACGAGGCCTGGCTGCTGATGAGGATTCCCGCGGGCGCACAATTCCTGCTGCGTATGGCCAAATCCTCCCGCAAGCACTGGGCGGGCCTGTCCGTGGTCACCCAAGACGCCGCCGACCTACTCGGCTCCGAAGTCGGCCAGGCCATCGTCGCCAACTCCACCACCCAGATCCTGCTCCGCCAGGCTCCCCAGGCCATCGACAAGGTCACAGAGGCCTTCCGGCTCTCCGACGGCGAACGCCAGCTGCTGCTGTCCGCCGAAAGGGGCACCGGCCTGCTCACCGCCGGCGCGAGCGGACAACGCTGCCCGCTCCAGGTAATTGCCAGCGCCGCGATGGAGGGCGCACAAGTTGCTCGTCGGCACGTGGGCGCAAGGCCGAGATGATGGCCAACAGACCGCCCAAGATCATGGCAGCGCTGAGGCCGCCCAGCAGGGAAAGGATGCTCATCGCACACCCCAGCGGGCAGACAGGGGATCGAGCAGGGCAGGATCGAAGCCGACGGCTTTCAGCCGGGGCAGACACTGCGGGGTGATGCCCGGTACGGCGCGGCCACCAGGACCGGTGGCCCGGTAAATATGGTTCCGGCTCGGCAACTCGCTGTCGGCCGGGGGCAGCACCTCGAGGACCTCTGAGACGAACCGGGTGTTGGTCGCCGGGTCCAGGCGCAGGTGAACGACCAGGTCGATGGTTTCGCCCGTGTTCAGATGGATGACGGCCGGTGGTGTTTGCGCGCCGACGCCGCGGGTCCAGAGCATGACGATCCGGTTGAAGATCTCCTCGGTGCCGTCGGCGTGGATGGTGCACATCGAGCCGGGATGGCCGGTGTTCATCGCCTCGAACATCGGCACGATCTCATCGGCCCGCACCTCGCCCACGATGATCCGCTTGATGTTCTTGCGTAGAGCGTGGGGGATCAGGTCGTTCAGCCCGATACCGCCGGCCCCCTCGGAGTTGGCCTGCCGCACCTGGAAGGCGATCACGTTCTGGTGGCGGTGGGTGAGCCGGTCGAGGAAGAGCTCGTAGTCCGACTCCAACGTGGCCAGCCGCTCGGCTGGATCGATCACCGAGGCCAGCGCCCTCAGCAGCGTCGTCTTGCCGGCCGCAGTGCCACCGGTGATGACGATGTTCAGCCGGGCCAGGACAGCGGCGCGCAGGAAGGCGTACAGGCTGCGGTTGATGGTGCCCAGCTTGAGAAGGTCATCGAGGGTCACGTCGACGAGGCGATGGCACCGGATACTCGCGCACGGACGGCGGGTGACGGCCATGGTGGCGCTGAGCCGCACCCCCACTCCGTCGTCACCGTCACCCGGCCGCAGCGCGGCATTCAGCAGCGGGCTGGCGGCGGAGAACTCCCGCGGGTTGTAGCTCTTGTGCAGGGCCCACATCTGGATCATGGTGATGAGGTCGTCGTCGCTGGTAGCGACGGCGGGGCCACGTGAACAAGTGCCGTCGTTGTAAGTGATCCATACCTGGTCGCACCCGTTGAGGTCGATGCTTTCCACCCGGGGATCGTCCAGGTACGGAGTGAGCACGCCGAGTTCGAAGCGTTCGTCGACCACCGCGTCGACGAGCCGCCGTTGCGTGGCGATGCTGATCGGCGTACCGGCGGCGACCTGCTCCTGGGCCCAGCGCTGAACGCGGGCCTGGATGACCTGGCGTGCCTCGTCGCGGTCTTCGGTGTCCTTGAGGTCGTCCGCGATCGCGGTCGTGATGGTGAGGACCGCGTCGCGAAACGCCTGCTCGTTGTCCGAGGGCATCGGCGTCTGGGGGACGAGGAAGGGGTCGGTCCGAGTCTGCGGCGGCCATGAACGACTCATCGGGCCACCACCGCTGCTTTGGGAAGGTGGGTTCTCATGGCGGAGCCCAGTTGGGATGTACCGCGTATCAACGCGGAGCGATGGAAGGACTTCTTGGCGCGGTTGCCGTCGGAGAGGACCGCGGCGGACCTGGGGTCGTGCGGGATCCACGCCAGCACCGGCAGTTCGAAGAGTGCTCCGCTGATCTCCTTGAGGGAGTACGGGCCGTTGCCGATCACGCAGAGCCCGACCGCTACGTCGCCGCCGATGCGACGGCCGAGCGCGTCCAGGCGCGGGCGCGCCTGCGCGACATGCCGCAGCGTGGGGTGCACCAGCATGACCGCCAGATCGCAAGCCGCGATGAGACTCATCGGAGTGTCGGATCGGCCGATCTGGCCGACATCGAGCACCACATCCGCGGTGTCCTGCGCCGCCTTCAAAACGCCGACGATGGTGTCCCAGGCGCCGTCTAGCTGCACCAGATGCCGGGGATCACGGAGACCGGGAAGCAGCAGCCAGTTGCGGGCGTCGTGGTCGAGGGCGATGACGTGCTGCCACAGGATGGCCGGGTCCGGGCTGTGGGCGGCGGCAAGCGCCAGCTCCAGCAAGCCGCACTCGTGGTCATCCATGCTTCCGGCCAGGAATCCGCGTAGGACGTCACCACCTTGGGGATCGCATTCGGCCAGCAGCGCCCGCCCTTGCCAGGCGTAGGTCAGTGCGAGGGCGGTCGTGGTGACTCCTGGTGAGCCGCCGGGACTCATCAGCGCGTACATCGCCATTCACGGTCTCCTCGGGTTGAGGGCCAAGGCGACCTGGCCGTCGGCGGCCAGCGGGGCGAGCTTGGGGCCATCGCTCTTGCTCACCAAGACGTCCACGACCATCAGCCCGTCGTTGTCCGGCCCTTTGGTGTGGTCCACTACGGCCTCGATACCATCGGGCGCTTCCTCGTCTGAGGCGACCTGACCCTCCGGTCTGAGCACCACGAGAAGGCGATCGCCTGGCCGCAGCCCGCGCGCCGGAAGCCGACTCGGCTTGACCGCGACCGGGATGAGCTGCTGGTCCGGCAGCGGTGTGACGTGGTCGGTGACCATTCTGGGTTGGACGAGCATGCCGCGCATGAGATCGGCGGCCGCACGCATGCCGATCACCCGCGGCAGGTCTTCGCCGCGAAGCATCGCCACGTTCTGGTCGGCCCCCACTGTGGCGGTCGACACGTTGTCGGCGGTAATGGGCTGTCCGAGCGCGACATCCTGGGTCATGACCAGGACCGATTGCCGATCGCTCATCCGGTTGACCGTGTGCGCGGCGAGTGCCGTGCCGCCGGCCACCACGAGTGCGCCCAGCACCAGCGAACTGCGACGACGCTGACGCGGCTGCGGGAGGATCTTGGGCACCTGGGCCGGCGGCGCTTCACCATTGGACGACGGTGTGGGCGAGGCAGGCTGAGACTTGCGAGCCATCATGGGTTCCTTCCGACCAGCGCGGGGGCCTCACCGATCCGCAGCGGAAACGTCGACGAAGTGGTGATCGGTGCGAGCGGGCCGCCGGCGCCACCCGAGCCGGTCCAACTGGCGGACCAGACCATCGACACCTTCACCTGATACCGCGACTCGGGGAGGCCGGCACTGGACTGAGTGAAGACGTGCGTGCACTCGATGTTCTGATCGTCTGGCGACTTCGCCGGGTCGTACGGGATGCCAGGGCCTGGGCAAGTGAGCGTTCCCTGGCCTGCGCCTGGGTGAATGATCAGCTTGGTTGGAGCTGCGGTGACCTGCGCCCAGACCGGCCCAGCAGTGACCTTCTCGGTGATGGGGCGCCATTGACCTGGCTCGGCCCAGAAGAACTGACGCAGCCCCACGTACCCGTTCTTGCTCCGCGGCGGAGCAGTGATGATCTTGGGGGTGGCCGGTGTGAGCAGGCGGCGTGCCCGCTCCATGAGCATCTCAGGAGTCACCGGCGGCGCCCCTGGCTCTCCGGGAAGAACGGCGTTGAAGACGTTCTCCCTACCGTCCGGCCCTTTGTCGCACTGTACGTAGCTGATCTGCCCCGGCCCACCAATGCCGTGGCAGTTGCGAAAGCGTCCGCCTGTCCCTCCCGCGACACCGCCTCCAGCACCCGATTCCGTGTCCCTGTGGACGCCGTAGGTGACCCAGTTCCCGCCCAGACGGGTGGCCCCGTTCTCCTCTGCCGGTGGCCCGTAGACCCCGGCGACTACGGGGAGAAGTGAACTCAGCGCGACGGTGACGTACATGTCGTCCCCTTCATGCTCAGCCCCGTCAGCCGCCATCGGCCATCTGAGGAACGTTCCAAATCCGCTACTACGGTCGTGGTGGTCTTGGCATCCGCGGTCTCAGGGATAAGCCGATGGGTACGCCGATCGGCCATAGCCGCTCCGGACATGTCCAAGCAATCGGTGACTTCGGCGTACTTACCGCTCACGCGGACCTCTTTGATCCGCGGGACGGCGTGGCCATACGGTTCGCGGCCCTGCTTGACCATGTCTCGGACGCCGTCGACGAGATGGTTGAGGTAGCCGCCCTTGACGTATGGCTCCAGCAGCTCACGGGCCCGCTCAGGGGAGGATCTGCCGGCCTCAGCAAGAACAGGCCAGTAGGTCGAATAGGCCTCCACAATCAGATCGTGAGACCGGGCCGGAGAAGGCTTGGGTGTGGCTGCCATGGTGGATGCAGTCGCCGGCGCTTTGGGCGGCAGGCTCGAAGGAGTCGTCGCTTGGCATGCCGTCACCGCCATCGGCGCGATCAGGAGCGCCAGGGTACGACCGCGAATCGCCACAACCATGCACATCTTGACTCCAAGCGATTACTCGAATGCGAGGAGTAGCGTATGGTTTCAACAAAGCCCTCATCAAGGCTGTGA
Source organism: Nonomuraea basaltis (assembly GCF_005893125.1). Taxonomy (GTDB): domain Bacteria; phylum Actinomycetota; class Actinomycetes; order Streptosporangiales; family Streptosporangiaceae; genus Nonomuraea; species Nonomuraea basaltis. The sequence continues at coordinate 21,460 of NZ_VCJS01000042.1, forward strand.
CCAGCAGATTCTTTGGAGCGCAACCAGGCCCAACCTGTCAGCGGCATGACTGATGCGATTCGCGCCACTCTGTGCCGGTTCGCCGTTCGGCCAATCGATCCGGGGCCTGGGACGCGCCAAAGGGCCTGTGCGAACGCCGGTCAAGGGTGACAGTAGAAAACGGTGAGGACACGCCTCGTGTCTCCAGACGTTCATAAGGTGACGACTATGGGATGGTCGGCACGCATCCGGGCCGAGCGTGAGGCGCACGACTGGGACGTGCACAGCATGGCACGTCGTCTACGGGAGGCCGCTGGGAAGGAGCCTCTCCCCGATCACGCCTCACTCGTCCGATCCATCCGCCGCTGGGAGTCCGGCGCGGTCGCCACGATGACCGACGCTACCGGCTGCTCTACAGCCGCATCTTCATCACGGGCAGCTACTCCCGGCGCGCTCCAGCCGACCTCTTCACCGTGGCCCGCCTCTATCGACGTAAGGTGGATCAGCTCATCGCCGGCCCGCACACCCTGAAAGAGGAGCGGGAGCTGTTCGTCTATGCCGGATGGCTGTCGGAGATCCTGGCGTGGCTGGCCCACGACCTGGGCGATCCGCTCACCGGCGAGGCGTACGCCATCGACTGCTTCGAACACGCCGACCAGGCCGGCCATGACGAGCTGTGCGGTTGGCCGCCGACGCGATGGCTTCCATTGCGCTGCACGCCGGACAGCCCGCCCGCGCCGTCACCGCCGCGGCGCGCGGCCTCGCCCGCGTCCCGGCAGGCCACCCGCTGGCGGTGCGGCTGCACGCCCAGCGCTCACGCGGCCACGCGCGGCTCGGCGACCGGGACGCCTTCAAAGACAACCTCCATCAGGCTGACCGTCTGTGGAACGCCCTGCCCAGCCGCACCCCTTGCTCGTCCGGACGGCACCGATACCGGCCCACTTGCTACCTATGCGATGACCACCTACACCGCCTTGTCCTTCATCTGGCTCGGTGACTACGAACGTGCCCGCCACCATGCCGAGCGCGCGGTCGAGGCGCACGAGGCCACCCCGATCGGACAGCGATCGCTCAGCCGCGAAGCGATCGCCTATCTGGATCTCGGGATCGCGCTGGCCTGTCTCGGCTCACCTAAAGAGGCGGCGGCACTCGGCCTGCGTGCCCTGGCCTCGCCCCGGCTGGTCGCTTCCGTCCGCGCGCGGGCGACCGAATTGACCACCACCCTGGCGACACGGCATCCCGGAACGAGCCACACCGCGCAGTTCCAGGCAGCGCTGGCCGCCGCAGGGATAGGAGGTGCGCCATGAGCGAGCACGAGAACACGCCCGCCCAGCGCGAACTCCACATCCGCAAGCCGTACTTCGACCTCATCGCTTCAGGGGTCAAGACCGTGGAGGTGCGGGTTGGGTACGCGAGCATGCGCAAGATCCGGTCTGGCTAGGACCTTGATTTTGTCTCGGGTGATGAGCGGCTGCGAACCCAGGTCGTGCGGGTGAGTGAGTACGCGTCGTTCATGGAGATGTTGGAGCACGAGGATCCGATCGCTATCGGCGAGCTCTCGGCAAGAACACCGAGGAATTGTTCGCGGTGATCCGCAGCATCTACCCACCGGAGAAAGAACGCCTTGGCGTCCTAGCCATCGAGATCGAGGTAGTCAGTCGATAGCCGTCAGCGGAGCATGCATAGCTGCACGTCCGCTCAGGCTGGCCAACTCGCTGATCTTCCCGAAAACCCCCCGACTTGACTGAGGACATCCACCAGGTCAGGCCGTGTCCCTGCCTGTCCGCCATTGACACCCTGCCTCCTCAGAGGGGCAGCGGCTTGGCTAGACGCGATGACTCCTTCGCTGCGCACCACCATGCCCTGCACCGCCTCCGCTGAGAGAAGATCCCCTGCGGAACCACGTCAACATGCAAGCGAGAGCGCTCTATCTCCAGGAGGCGGTAACCACGCGCACATCACAAGAATGATCGCCTGGTTCGAGGGCTTCCCCGCCGTTCTTGCGGACAACGGCGCCCTGGACGACAGCGCATTCGCCGCGATGCGTATCACTCGGAGACAGGCGCGATGACCGAGGGCCACTCCAAGATTGGCAAGCGGGTGACGATTGCGCATGTCTTTCATAGTCACGCGCGAACGCGTGCTTACCGGCACGAACTCCTCGGACGCGAGGGCGTGATCGTGGCGGTGCTGCGCAACGGCAAGATCGCACTCGTAGAGCTGGACGGTGACCAGTGGAGCTATCCCGCAGGCGTGCGACGCTGGTCCATCGCCTGGGATGACCTGCAGGTGGAGACGACGAGCGAGACACCCAACAAGCGTGCCCTGGAGTACCGAGCGGGTTTCTCCTGGAAGGGGCGTCAGGCCGTTCAACATGCCGTCCCCCCGGGGGAAACCGGCTCGCCGGGGAAAGAAGTCGGCCTGTGCGGGCATGGCGCCCGCCCCTTGCCGACCTGCGGTTGGTCGGTGAACTTCTGCCCGACCGCGAAGAGCGCCTGTCCGGCGTGCGTACGACTGGCCAAGATCAAAATATCTGACCGAGGTAACGACGCAGAGGCCCTCTTAGCCTCATAAACATGCCGCCGAGGGGCCTCCGGCCGCGACAATGACGGGTGAGAATGAGGAGCGCAGCGGACACGTAACGTACACGGACGAACGCGGAGGCGGACATGGCCGGTCCACCATTGTGGTCAGCGAGAATCCGTGCCGAGCGCAAGGCGCGTAAATGGGACATTCACACGACCGCGCGCCGCCTACGCGCCGCCGCCGGGCCAGACCGTCACGACTTGCCCGAACACACTGATCTGGTCCGCGCCATCCGCCGCTGGGAGTCCGGAAAGATCAAACTGATGAGCGAGCGCTATCGGCTGCTCTACAGCGTCATCTTCGAGATGGACGAGAACACCCTGTTCACCGCGACCGCCGAGATCGCCCCATTCCAGCCGCCCATGGACGCAGACACCGATCTCGGCAGGATGTCCTCCCTCAGAGAAGCCGACCGCCGCATAGGCGGGGGCCACCTGTACCCCACGGTGATCGGCTACCTGGAGCACGACATCGCCCCTCGTCTGTTCAGCGCGGCCGACGGAAGACATTCCTTCATGGCCGCTGCCGCCTTCACCGAGATGGCCGGCTGGATGGCTCACGACGGCGGCAAGGGCATCTTGGCTGATCGTCACTTTCACCGCGCCCTTGACTTCGCAGAACTTGCCGGCGATCCGCAACTCCAGGCGCACATTCTGGGCAGCATGAGCCAGCTCGCCCGGCACCTCGGCCACCCCCACGACGCCGTAGGCCTGGCCCAGCGCGGCATCGACACCCTTACCAAGTCCAAACCGGCGGCACCCACGACGCACGCGCGTCTGCTCGCTGTGGCAGCCTATGGCTCAGCCTCACTGGGAAACGGCAGTGAATGTGCCCGGCTGCTGATCCGCGCGGAGGACGCGCTCAGGCATCGTCCCCAACACGTACCCTCGGCGTGGATCGGCCCGTACGACGAGGCCACGCTAGCGCTCGATACAGCTCGATCGATGCTGCTGTTGGGAGAGCTAGCCGAGGCGCAGCGCCAGGCACGCCGATTCCTCAAGCTGCGCTCAACGGACCGGACCCGCAGCAGAGCCTTCGGCCAGCTGGTCCTGGCCAAAACGCTGCTCAAGCAAGATCAGCTCGATGAGGCGTGCACTTTGATCACGAACGCGGCGCAGGACACCCGATCGTTGAGCTCACTTCTCGTCACCCAGCAGCTTGCCGATCTTCATGAGCAGTTGCAAGCACGTCGAGACCAGGCAAATGTCGCCGACTGCCTTGAGGTCCTGGAGCACGCGCATCGCGAGCGATGCTGGATGTACCAGTAAGGAGGTACTCCGGGTGAGTTCCGACGCACCGCTCTACGAACGTGACCCCAAGGCCTGGAACGCCTACCTCGCCGAAGGCAACGCCCGCCAACCCCGGAAGCGAGTAGGCGCCGACGTGCTGATCCGCGACGAACACGGCCACGTGCTCCTTGTGGACCCGGTCTACAAGCCGGACTGGGACCTCCCCGGCGGCATGGCCGAAGCCAACGAGGCGCCCGCCGCGGCCGCCCGTCGAGAGCTCAAGGAGGAACTCGGTCTCGACCTCGAGATCGGCCGCTTGCTGGTCGTGGACTGGGTGCCACCTCACGGGCCGTGGGATGACTCCCTGATGTTCATCTTCGACGGCGGAATTCTTGAGCATCAGCAGCTCGCGCAACTGCATGTCGTCGACCCCGAGCTCGCCGACCTCCGCCTCGCAGACCCGGCAGAGATGCCGCAACTATTGCGCCCCTACGTATGCCGCCGAGTGCGCGCCGCACTCCACGCGCTCCCAACCGAACTCGCCATGTATTGCCACAATGGATATCCGCTTACTTAGCTTGACTCTGTCGGGAATCTTGTTCGCTGTCGGGTCAGCTGGCGGCTCGCCAGGAACGCAAGCGCGGGATGCCTTGCTGGTCGAGGTAGTCCTGGAAGGCTGTCGGCGGTCGCGGGGGCGCGCTTTCTCCAGGAGGGTGCCGGCTGAGGCGTTCGACGTTGACGGCGATGGCGGTGAGCACGTGTTGCAGGTGGGCCTTGGCTTGCCCGCGGTAGCGGCAGCGGCGCATGCCATGGCCGTGGGCCAACTCGCAGATGGTGCCCTCGATGCCGGAACGCCCCGCGTAGCGCTTGTGCCAGTCCGGTTCTCGCTGCTCCGCGCGGTTGCGCAGCTGCAGTTCGTGTAGTTCTCGCGGAGGAAAGCCCACGTTGCGCGCACCGTCGCGGGAGGTGGTGCACTTGGCTCGGACCGGGCAGGGTTGGCACTGGCTCTTGGTGAAGCGGGCCACGATCAACGGGGCGGCGGTCAGCGAGGATGTCGGATAAGGGCCGTGCCAGCCCTTGCTGACCTGGGCCTGTGGGCAGGTGACTTCCTGGCGGTCGAAGTCGATGCGAAAGTCGTCGCGGGCGAAACCCTCACCCTGGCGGTTTTGGTGGGTGGGGTTGCCTGGAAGCGGTCCGACCACGGCGATCTGGTGTTCACGTTCGGCCTGTTCGAGGTGGACCAGGGAGGTGTAGCCACCGTCGACTAGTGCTGTGACCAGGAAGGTTCGCCGGGTTAGTGGTCGGAGCGGTTGGATAGGGCTTGTTGTCCGATCCAACTGCTGGGGGTGTGGTGGCTGAGCCTGTTCGTGTGCGCAGGTTGACCGACCAGGAGGGGCAGAAGCTGCAGCAGATCGTGCGCCGGGGCAGCACCAGCTCGGTGCGGTACCGGCGCGCGATGATGCTGCTCGCTTCGGCCGGCGGCAACCGGGTGCCGGTGATCGCCCAGTTGGTGCAGGCCGACGAGGACACCGTCCGGGACGTGATCCATCGGTTCAATGAGATGGGCCTGGCCTGTCTGGACCCTCGGTGGGCGGGAGGCCGTCCCCGCCTGCTCAGCCCTGACGACGAGGACTTCGTCGTGGCGACGGCCACCATCCGCCCGACGAAGCTCGGTCAGCCCTTTACTCGCTGGTCCATCCGCAAACTCGCCGCCTACCTGCGGAAGTGCACGGCCGTGTGATCAGGATCGGACGCGAGGCGTTACGGTGCCTGCTCGCCCGCCGCGGGATTACCTTCCAGCGGACCAAGACGTGGAAGGAGTCCCCCGACCCCGAGCGTGACGCCAAGCTCGACCGGATCGAGGAGGTCCTGGAGCGCTTCCCGGACCGGGTGTTCGCGTTCGACGAGTTCGGGCCGCTCGGCATCCGGCCCACCGCCGGGTCGTGCTGGGCCGAGCAGGGCCGGCCGGAGCGGCATCCCGCGACCTACCACCGCACCCACGGGGTGCGCTACTTCCACGGCTGCTACTCGGTCGGCGACGACCGCCTGTGGGGCGTCAACCGCAGGAAGAAGGGCGCCGCGAACACCCTGGCCGCGCTGAGGTCGATCCGCGCGGCCCGCCCGGACGGCGCCCCGGTCTACGTGATCCTGGACAACCTGTCCGCCCATAAGGGCGACACCATCAGGCGCTGGGCGAAGAAGAACCGGGTCGAGCTGTGCTTCACGCCGACCTACGCGTCCTGGGCCAACCCGATCGAGGCGCACTTCGGGCCGTTGCGGCAGTTCACCATCGCCAACTCCAACCACCGCAACCACACCGTGCAGACCCGGGCCCTGCACGCCTACCTGCGCTGGCGCAACGCCAACGCCCGCCACCCCGACGTCCTCGCCGCCCAGCGCCGCGAACGCGCCCGCATCCGCAGCGAGAAGGGCATCCGCTGGGGCGGACGGCCCCTCGCCACGGCGGCCTGAAGAACCCGGCGAGCCTAATCCGGTCACAGAATTAGCCGGCGTAGGGGTTGCCGCCGAGCCAGGTGGTGCCGTCGATCAGTTCGCGGACCGCGTCCAAGTGGCCGCTGTGGCAGGCGACTTCGGCGAGCACGTGGATCAGGATGTGCCGCACGTCAGGCAGCCGCCAGGTCGGCCAGATCTCCACGGGCCACGCGGCGGGCTCCTGTTCGGGCACGGCGGCGGCGAGCACAGCGTCCGCGCGCGCGATGGCCGCCCGGTAGTCGGCGAAGACCTCCTTGGCGCTCATCCCCTCGGGTACGTACCAGTGCGCCTCCGCGCCCGCCGTGAGCTGTCCCACCACATCCGGCTCGCCCGCGATCACCCCGGGGAACCAGAAGCGTTCGACATCCAGGGTGAGGTGGCGCAGCAATGCCAGGCAGCTCCAGCCGCTGGGCAGCACCGGTCGCCGCAGATCCTCCTCCGAGAGCCCTTCGAGGATCCCGAGGACGTGCTCGCGCTGGCGGTCCAGGGCGCCCTTGAGGGCGTCGAGTTCGGCGTTCACCGGGCGGCGCACAGTTCGCCGAGGCGTTCCAGGGTGCTCGCCATCTGCGTCTGCCACCAGGCGCGCCCGCTGTCCACCTCCGCGCGTTTGTCCTCCGGCATGCGCGAACCGTCGAAGATCTCGGTCACCACCGTCGCCCCGGCCCGGTCCGGGAGCAGGTCGAAGATCCACCGGTGGCCCCACGCGGCCCCGGGCTCGGTGGCGTCCGGGTGCCCTCGACCGGGCCTCGGCTCCCAGCCGATGCGGCGGTCCGGCTCGTACTCGACGACGTGGTTGTTCATCTCGTAGTCGCCGTAGCGCTCGTAGTGCATCCGGATCACGAAGACGTCCCCGACGCCCGAGACCAGGGCGTCGGAAAAGCCACCGCGCAGCATCCCCGAGCCGTCCAGGTCCGGGTGCCGTCCGGGGTCGGCCAGGATCCGGAAGATGTCCCCCGCCGGGGCCTTGATGCGCCGGGACACCGCCACCACGGCCTCCCCTGTCGTACTCGTCATCCGCGCGCCTCCGTCAACCGCAGAGCATGAGCCTGACTTCGGCCTGGACGCTACACCGGGGGTACGACAACGCCAGGCCGAGCACGTACGAGCCTTGCCCTACGCGCACTCCCACCGAACCAGTTGTGTCGCCAGCACCACATGCCGTTGGGTGCGCGGCCATCTCCGAGCAGTACTCGCGCCAGCGTGCGGCCCATCTCCACCGTCGGCTGCCGCACGTTGTCCGGCACCCGCCAACCCGGTGAACCTTCCTGGTCACAGCACTAGGTGCTGCTCGGGCCGTAGGCCCCGGCGTTCCAGCCGGGTGTGGATGCCGGGCAGGACCTCGGTGTCAGCGCTGGTCGCGGGCATGGTGACCACGTCCGTGATCACATTGGGGCCGTCGCCGGAGCAGGTCTCGGTCACGTGCGCGAGGAACCCCTGCCAACGGGTGACCTGCCCCCGACGCGCATAGCGGGCCGTCAGGTCGTAGGGCGAGATGATCCGCTTGGCCGAGGGCGGCAGACCGCTATCGTCGTCATCGTCACGCCAGCGCAGCCGCCCGGTGGAGTCGCAGTAGTAGTTCTGCACCAGGATCCGTCGCAGGGCCTGCGCCTGGGGGCCGCCCAGCAGGCCGGGATGATTTCGGCTCAGGTGTTCCAGCAGGCGACGGGCATCTGCCCCGGTGGTGTTGATCCTGGTCTTGGGCCGGGTGGGGTTCTTGCCCAGGCGGACCTGCCGGCCGTAGCGGCGTCCCCAGTCCTCATCGACCAAGCCGTTCAGCGCGTGAGCGGCAGTGCGGGCCAGTTCCTCCAGGGCTGCGCGCATGGCCTCGGTGACCAGCTCCAGGCGGGTCAGGTCGCGCACGGTGGCCAGGACATGAGTGGAATCGGTGCGCTGGGTGGTGCGCTCGCGGACCAGTCCGGCCTCCTTCAGACGGGCCAGGGCCAGATCGAGAAGCCGGTCCGCCCGCCCGTCCTGCAGCAGGCGGTCACGGAAGTCACCGAGCACGCTGTGGTGGAAGCCGGGGTCGTCCAGTTCGAGGCCGAGCGCGTACTTGAAGTCGATGCGACAGCGCACGGCCTCGGCGGCATCGCGGTCGGAAAGGTCCAGCACGAATTGCAGCACGCTCACCGTGGCCAGTTGGGCGGGTGAGAGTCCCGGCCGGCCGTCGCGGGGATACCACTGCGCGAAGTCCTCATCGCTCCATAACCCATCCAGCCGGTCGCGGATCCACATGGCCGGGGTGCCTCGGGGATTACTCGCTCGTGCTACCTGGGCGGTGAGCTCCGGGACCTCCAGCGCGGACCGGGGACGAACCGGTAGAGACACCTGACCACCTCGGGGGAATGACCGACTTCGCCGACCCCAGAAGCCTCACAGTTACTGATCAGTCGCCCTTCGGGACATGCCGGATGTTTTCAAGATTCCCGACAGAGTCAAGCTAAGGCGAACCAGGCGCGGTCCGTCGCGGGAGGGGTGATCCTCGCCGTCGATCTGTCCCGATATGGAGGGGCATGGCTGCGCCCTCCGTCCATGTGGCCGGGCAAGCTGGCCCAGCGCTTCACCCCTGACTTCCCGTTCGCTGCGGTCGTGGTCTTCCGACAGGATTTGAGGCTTGCGTACCTCCTCGAGCCTGCTGTCGGCATCTCCGGCTACGCCGCTCCCCACACCCGCCGGCGAGTCGAGGAGTTGTGCGACATCTTGGCCTGGCCACACGCCACCGGCCCAGTCGGCGCGGTGGGATAGGGGCAGGGCGCCGGCAAAGCGGCGCAGCACCAGCAGGTCGGTGAGCGGGGCCAGGCCGCGCTCATAGCGAGAGACCTGCGAGGCGGAATAGCCGGCGCGCACCGAGCTCGGCCAGCCTGAGCGCGGCGGCCTGGCGGGCCTTCGGACGATCGCGCCATAGTCCCGACCGGCGGTGCCGGCGGGCCGCTGCATTGAAGGCGCGGTCATCCGGCGACTGCTCCACGGCTGGCGGCACAGGCTCACTCCTCACCGCCACGTTGGAGTCAGAGGCTTTACATAACGCGCAAACGCGTTACACACCGAGCCAGCGACCCTAGCTGTGACCTGGGCGAATGCGGCCTCCTGGAGGCACACGGGCTCCACCTTTCCGGAGCCCGTGTCACCATCCCCCGATCCGGGGAGCCTTCCATGCAACCTGTCCCCGTGCTCGCGGACACCCAGCCCGTCCTTCACCGCCAACGGGGAAGGGCCTGTTGTCATGCATCGGCTTGCTTGTCGCCCGCCGGATCACCGGGCGTGTGCCAGCCCGGCGGTGAGCGCGCGTACCGCTGTCACGGTCATCACCACAAGCGTGACGGCGGTGATGGCCAGCAGGGCCAGGCCGAGCCCGTAGGAGCCGAGCTGGCCGTAGAGGAAGCCCATGAGCAGTGGCGGTACGAACCCGCCGAGCCCGCCGGCCGCGCCGACCAGTCCGGTCACCGAGCCGACCTTGTCGGCCGGTGCGACCCGGGCGACCAGGGCGAAGGTGGCGCCGCTGCCGGCACCGAGCGCGGCGGCCATACTGAGGAACGCGATCGTGCCCACCGGCATCAGCCCTGGCGTGAGCGCCTGCACTCCCGCCATGACCGCGATGAGGAGGAACACGCCGGCCAGCACGGGAACAGGGCCGATCCGGTCGGACAGCCAGCCGCCCACCGGTCGGGCCAGGACCGCCAGCAGCACGAACCCGGCCATCCGGTTAGCCGCGTCAGCCTGCTCCAGGCCGTACCCGGTTTGCAGGTAGGCGGGCAGGTAGACGGAGAAGGCCACGTAGCCGCCGAACGCCACTGCATACAGCACGCACGCCTGCCACGTGATGGACAGCTTCAGCGTGGCGGCCATGCGCGCCGTGAGCGGCTGGGTCGCGACGGTGCGGCCGGGTGCGTCCCGCAACACCAGCCAGGCGACAACCGCATAGACCGCGAGCACGACGGCGGTAAGCAGGAACGGGACGGCCGCACCACTGGTGCGGACCAGGGGGACGGTGGTCAGGGCGCTGATGGCGGTGCCGCCCATGCCCGCGCCGAAGATTCCGACCGCGAGCCCGCGCCGGTGCGGCGGGAACCAGGCGCTGACGAACGGCACCCCGACGGCGAAAACGGTGCCGCCGATACCGAGGAAGAACCCGCCGGCCAGCAGGGCGGCCAGCGAGGTCTGCCCGGCCACACCGATGAACAGCACGGGCACGATGGTGGCGGCGGAGATGAGCGGGAACATCACCCGGCCGCCGAAGCGGTCGGTGAGCGCGCCGACCGGGATGCGGCCCAGCGAGCCGACGATCACCGGCACGGCGACCACCAGCGCCTGCTGGGCCGCCGTCAGGCCGAGCAGTTCCTTGAAACGCGGTCCCAGCGGGCTGAGCAGCGCCCAGGCCCAGAAGTTCACGGCAAAGCCCAAGGTCGCCAGGCCGAGCATCAACGCGGGCCGGTGGCTGGCCGTGGTGGGCGGTGCGTTCGTCATGTCTTCCTCACGTGCATTCATGGGGGTGAGCGGCCGGACGCGGCCGGGATCGCGGAAATTTCCTGCTCTCATCCCAGCTCACAGGTCATGGGGTGGCCTATGGGCCAAGGTCCCGGCCTTCGGGGACTTAAGACGCCTGGCGGTGCTGGGCGAGGTCGCTCTGGTAGGCCTCGGCGAATATCCCCGCCCCGCGCGGCCTATGCTCACCGCCACCTGCGCATCGCGCGAGATCGACCGCGTCGACCCGCAATGCCTTCGAAACGCGATCGGCGACCTCCTCGACGGAACCGACCGCATGCACGGATACCAGGATGTCGGCGTAGTAAGAGAGCAGCGGAGTGGTGTGGCTGCGATAGATCCGCTGCCGTTTACGGATGATCGCCTCGGTGTCGTCGGCTCGGCCACGGCCCAGCAGACGAGCGATCAGGTTCTCCTCGGAGACCTGAAGCTCCAGCGCCGCGTGCAGCGCAAGGCCGTTGGCCTCCAGGATCTCGGACAGGCTCTTCGCCTGCGCGACGGTGCGCGGGAACCCGTCCAGCAGGAATCCCCGCTCGGTGTCCGGGGCCGCCAGCCTCTGGGCGAGCATGCCGACAGTGAGGTGGTCCGGGACGAGAGTTCCCGCATCCACGTAGTGCTTCGCCTCGCGCCCGAGCGGAGTGCCCTGGTCCACATGGTGTCGAAGCAGCACGCCGGTCGAGATGTGCGGTACGCCTAGCGTGGAGCTGAGCATGGTTCCTTGGGTTCCCTTGCCCGCGCCTGGCGGGCCGAGGAGAACGAGTCGCATCTGCGGGTGTTCCTCTCTGTTGAAGTGCGCCGGGACGTGGCCCACCGGGCTCTCGACGGCGACAGAGTTGAGCGTGGACGACCGGGACTGCGGGTGGTCGGCGTCGGGGCCGCGCCCGCCCGCTGCTGTTCAGCCGTCTTGATCGGCGGAGGTGGCGGCGAGACCGGCATTGATCAGATCCATCACCGAGGGGTCGGCGAGTGTGGCGGTGTCGCCCGGCTGTCGGTGCTCGGCCACATCGCGCAGCAGCCGCCGGATGATCTTTCCGGAGCGGGTCTTGGGCAACTCCGCCACGACCAGGATCGTGCGGGGCTTGGCGATCGGGCCGATCTGCCTGGCCACCTGCTCGCGCAGGGCTGAGGTGATGTCCCCGTCCGGTCCCCCTGCCCCCTTGACTTCGGTTCGCAAGATTACGAATGCGACGATGGCCTGCCCGGTCATGGGATCCGCCGCGCCGACGACCGCCGCCTCCGCCACGGCAGGATGCTCGACCAGCGAGGACTCGACCTCGGTGGTAGAGATTCGGTGCCCCGAGATGTTCATCACGTCGTCGACTCGGCCCAGCAGCCATAGGTCGCCGTCGTCGTCGCACCGGGCGCCGTCGCCTGCGAAGTAGTAGCCTTGCTCGGCGAAACGGGACCAGTAGGTCTGCCGGTACCGCTCCTCGTCGCCCCAGATCCCGCGCAGCATCCCGGGCCAGGGCTGGTCCAGCACCAGGTAGCCGTCGCCGCCCTTGCCCACCTCGACGCCCTGGTCGTCGACTACCTTGGCGGAGATGCCGGGCAGGGGCCGCTGTGCCGAACCGGGCTTGGCCTCTCCCGCATCCGGAAGCGGAGAGATCATGATGCCGCCGGTCTCGGTCTGCCACCAGGTGTCCACCACCGGGCAGCGACCGCCGCCGAGGTGCTCCCGGTACCACCGCCACGCCTCGGGGTTGATCGGCTCGCCCACACTGCCCAGCACCCGCAGCGAGGACAGGTCGTAGCGGGCGGGAACGGACGCGCCCCACTTCATGAAGGTGCGGATCAGGGTCGGGGCGGTGTAGTAGATCGTTACGCCGTACTTCTGCACCAGTTCGAAGTGTCGCCCCTGGTGGGGTGTGTCCGGGGTGCCCTCGTACATCAGTGAGGTGGCGCGGTTGGCCAGCGGCCCATAGACGGCATAGGAGTGGCCGGTGATCCAGCCGATGTCGGCCGTGCACCAGTAGACGTCCCGGCCAGCGCGGTGGTCGAAGACGGTCCGGTGCGTATAGGCAGCCTGGGTGAGGTAGCCGCCGCAGGTGTGCAGGATGCCCTTGGGGCTTCCGGTCGTACCCGAGGTGTAGAGGACGAACAGCGGATGCTCGGCGTCGAAGGGCTCCGCGCGATGTTCGTCGTCCTGACGGTCGACCACATCGTGCCACCACAGGTCACGCCCCTTGGTCCAAGCGACCTCGGTGCCGGTGCGTCGCACAACCAGGACATGCTCGACGCTCGGGGCCGCGCGGACGGCCTCGTCCGCGCTGTCCTTCATCGGTACGCCGCTGCCGCGTCGGTATTGGCCGTCGGCGGTGATGAGCAGCCGGGCTCCCACGTCGGTGATGCGGGACCGCAACGCGGCGGGAGAGAAACCGCCGAAGACCACAGTGTGGATCAGGCCCAGCCGGGCGCAGGCCAGCATGGCGAACACCGCCTCGGGGATCATCGGCAGCTGGATCGCCACCCGGTCGCCCGGGGCCAGGCCCAGAGAGCGCAGCGCGTTGGCCGTCTTGCATACCTGGCGCCTGAGCTCGGCGTAGGTGATGGTCCGGATGTCTCCCGGCTCGCCCTCCCAGTGGAAGGCGACCTGATCGCCGTACCCGCCCTCGACATGCCGGTCGACACAGTTGTGAGCCACGTTCAGCCGGCCACCGGCGAACCAGCGGGCGAACGGGGCATTGGACCAGTCCAAAGTCTGTGTCCACGGACGGTCCCACTCCAGCCACTCGGCCTGCTCCTCCCAGAACGCCTCCCGATCGGCCTCGGCACGTGCGTACAGCTCCGCGGCCGGCAGGCCGGCAGAACGAGAGAGGCGGTCCGGCTGTGGATTCATGCCAAGGCCTTCCGGTGAGTACGAGGCTGAGCGGGGTGGTGATCAACGCTGGCGGCACGGGTGCGGACATGCTCACTGTGGCTCAGAGTGGTTGGCACAAGGTTGGCACTTCCATCTCCGGGCCGAACTTCTGCGACGCGATCGACGAGACCGTCATCAGCTGCCGTTCCAACCTGTGTGAGCCCGACCCCGATGACGCCGACATTCGGCCACGAGGAATCCGGAGACCAGCAGCTCGACGATGCCTTAGGGCGTGTGGAGGTGTCGGGCGAGGTCACTCTGGTAAGGGAAGCTGCCCGGCTCGTAGCCGCACCAGGGTTCCTCGGCGAGCATGTCCCCGGTGCAGGCGTACGCGCGGGAGCGGGAGCCGCCGCAGATGGTGCGGAACTCGCACGACCCGCACCGCCCGCCCAGCCGGTTGGGGTCACGCAGCGCGGCGAACAGCGGCGCCGACCGGTAAATCTCGGTCAGCGGCCGCTCGCGGACGTTGCCCGCGCCCAGCGGCAGGAACCCCGACGGGTGCACGGTGCCGGTGTGGGAGATGAACACGAAGCCGCGCCCGGCGTTCACGTCGATGGGCGGGCGGCGCACCCGGCTCTCCCCCGCCAGCCCGGCCTGCTGCGCTCGCCGGCGCAGGTCCTGGTAGAGCGGCCCGAGCGTCTCGGCGTGGTCGGCGCCGTGCTCGGCCAGGATGAGCCGTTGCACGGCCACGCGCCGGAAATGGTGGGCCTCGGTGGTCTTGACCGGGATGGTGGTGCCGAGGTCGTACAGAAAGTGCAGCACGTCTTCGGCCTCCTCGGGGCTCAGCGCGGACAGGGCGCGGCCCCGGCCGGTGGGCACCAGGAAGAAGACGCTCCACAGCAGCGCGCCCTGGTCGCGTACCAGGCGGGCGATGTCCGGTAGCCGCGTGAGGTTGCGGCGCGTCACCGTCGTGTTGATCTGCACCTTGAGCCCGGCCTCGCGGGCCGCCCGCCAGGCCGCCATGGTGCGGGCGAACACGCCATCGTAGCCGCGGAAGGCGTCGTGCCTGGCAGCCGTCGCCCCGTCGAGACTGAGCGAGATCGCCGCCGCGCCCGCCTCGCGCAGCCGGGCCAGGTTGCCCGGGGTGAGCGCCGGGGTGGCCGATGGTGACACGGCGGGGGACAGCCCGAGCTCACGGCCCCGCCGTACCAGCTCGAACAGGTCGGGCCGCTCGAACGGATCGCCACCGGTGATCACGAACAGCGGCGCGGGCCGGCCGAAGTCCGCCACCTGCCGCATCAGCTCCCCGGCCTCATCGGTGGTCAACTCCTCTGGGTGCCGGTCCGGCACCGCCTCGGCGCGGCAGTGCAGGCAGGCCAGTGGGCAGGCTCTGGTGGCCTCCCAGATCACGATGAACGGGCAGTGCGCGACATCCCGCCGCACCCGCCGCAATGGCGGCCTCCCGGGCCCCCGCTCATCGCCACCGGATCGCCCCCTCCGGCCCTCCTCCGGGGGAATCTGAGGCTGTTCCGTCATACGTGGGCTCCCAGCAAGATGTGGGCCACCACGTCGGCGGCCGAGTGGTCGTCGGGCAGGCCGTCGAGAAAGGCGACATCCTGGCCGAGCGTGAGCAGCGGCGGCTCGACGTACCCGTCGGCACGCTGCTGGCCGAGGCCGATCGCGGCCATCAGGCCGTTGCACAGGCAGCGCCGCCCCTCGGCCTCCTCGGCCGGGCGGCCCTTGCGCACGTAGACGTCCACCGGCTCGGCCGGGCACCGGTAGCCGATCGCGCCATCCGGCTTCGCGTACGGCGTGCGCAGGTAGCCCAGGTCGCACAGCCGCGGCCGTGCCTCGTACACCTTCTGCTCCGACAGCGTCCCTGCGATGGCGGCGACCTTGAACGGGAACCCGGTAGGCGAGGTACGCGGGTCGTTACGCACCCGGAGGCTGCGGTCTGCGGCCTGCTCGCGCAGCCGCCCGCGCAGGGCCGGGTCCAGCCCGGACTCCCGGCACAGCGCGAACGCCGACCCCACCTGGATCCCTTCCGCACCCGCGGCCCAGGCCCGTTCCAGCCCGCCGGGCGTGCCGTACCCGCCCGCCAGCCAAAACGGCAACCCGAGCGCGGCCACCTTGGCCAGGTCGACCTCGTCGCGCGGCCCGTACACCGGCTCACCCGCCGCATCGAGCGTCATCCGGCCCCGGGGCGGCGCGCTGTGCCCACCCGCGACCGGCGTCTCGATCACGAACCCGTCCGGCCTGGTCAGCGGCGAGCGAGCCAGGTACGCGGCCAGCACGTGCGCCGACACGATCGCCAGCAATCTGGGCCGGGCCAGCGGTGTCAGCCGAGAGCCGAGCAACTCGACGGGGTCGATCCCGATCGAGTGCCCGTCCGCGCCCGCCACGGCGACCGAGACATGCCCGGGCCGGTGCTCGGCCAGGTCATCCAGCAGCCGCGGGATCTCCGCCGGGATGCCAGCGCCCATCAGCACGTAGTCGGCCCCGGCCAGCACCGCGCCGTACGCGGCGGCCGGCGTGGCGAGCTGGATCTTCTCCAGGTAGTTCACCCCGACGGGGCCGTCGTGGTCCTCCTTGGCGAGGAAAACCTCGGCAAAGTTGGCGACCACGGCCAGCTCGTCTCGGGCGCGGCTGTGCCGCAACCCCAGTCGGGGAACGGGCCGGTACGGGACGTCCCGCCCGCTCCCGCCGGGCACGAAATAGCGGCCGAGCACGCGCTCGGCGACCTCGGGCACTGGGAAACAGGCCAGCGCGCGGCGCAGGTGGCCGCCGGGGTCGCCGCGCTGCAGCCGCCTGGCCAGGGTGACGTCCAGCGCCGTGCCCGACACCACGCCCAGTTGCCCGGTCTCGGCGACCGCCCTGGCCAGCCGCCACCCCGACACTCCCACACCCATCCCGCCCTGGATCAGCACGGGCCGCGGCGGCTCATCCACGCGGGACCTCCACCGGGTCGAGCACCTCGAACACGGAACGGCGTGGCACGCGCCGCGCCGGTGAGCCATACCCGAATCTGGCCAGCATCTGCACGTGACCCAACGGCCCGGCCTGGTCGCCGCGGTGCTGCGCCGGGCGCAGGTCGAGCGGCTGGCTGAACATCGACGCCGCCACACCGTGCGCGGTCGCGGCAAGCAGCACCCGCTGCAACGCCTGCCCGGCACGCAACCAGTCCAGCGGCCCGTCACCCCTGGTGAACAAGGCCCCGATCTGCGGATCCACCTCGAAGTCGGCACTCGGCCGCGCGCCGCCCAGGCCGAAGTCCCGCATCGGCAACTCGCCGTTCCGCGGGCGAGGGCCGACGGCATGCCCGGGCACACCGTCGAAGCGCCGACCCGGATCCGTCCAGCAGGCCAGCTCGGCCCGGTAAGAATTCTCGGCGGCTAGCGTGCCCTCTGCCGCGCCGACCATGTCGAGCACCCGCCGTGCCGTCCGCCCCTTCACCAGGACCAGCGTGGCGCCCTCCGCGTACGCGGCGTGCACCAGGTCGACGAAGACATCCCTGGGCAGCCGGCGGCCGTCGAACGGGAAGCGGTTGGTGCGCCGGTGCGGGATCATGTCATACAGCAGCCGCTCATCCTGATCGGGCGGGTCACCCGGGGCGGCGTGCACGGTGGCCAGCAGGTCGGGGCGGCGAGCCGGGTCCGGCAGCGCCTTAACCCGGGCCTCGTGCCCGGTCATCCGGATCGCCAGCCGCAGGTTAAACAGCGCGGCCCCGCAACTGATGCCGAGCCCGCGCCCCATCGGATCGGTGACGGCCAGCAGCCGGTCCAGGTCGGCGTACAACTCCATCGTCGCGTCATCGACACGGCGGAAACGCCACGGCTGGGTGTTGTGCACCGACGGCGCCGCGACGGCGGCGTTCACCATCCTGCTCACGCCGCCGGGCGTCGCGAACGGAAGCTCTTGGGCGGCGCGCGATCCGGCGTCGGGGGGAGCCGGGATCGCATCGATATCGGTCACCGGGACATCCCCGACACAGAAGTAACAGCGGACATGAGATTAAGATCCCGTGCCTCGCTGTGGTCGCGGCAGGGACTAAAGTCCCTTGGATCGCCTCCGATGGACCGTTTCCCGGCCACAACCCCGCATGCTCCCTTTGGGGCGTCTGGCAAGCCATCGGTTGACGGGCGCTGCCCTCGCATCGGCAATCTAGGCCGCTGCGGCGCTCCAGTTTGCCCCAGGCCAACGCCGCGTGCCAGCGTCACACTCGGACATCGGGATTGTCGCCGAACCCACGCCCCAAGGACACCGGTTGCGACACCGTCGGCGGCTCGGTCAGCGGCTCGTCGCGGCGTCCGTGCTCCTTCCACCGCGCGAGAAGCCGATCACGGGCAGCGTCAGCAGGACGAGTCCGGCGCCGTTGCCAGCGTGCTGCCGGTGGACAGGCTGTCGACGGCGAGACCGCCGACGAGGGCGCCGAGGGCGATGGACAGGTTGAACATCGAGACGTACAGCGAGGAGGCGGCCTCGGCGGCGTCCGGGGCGGCGTCGAGGATCCAGCTCTGGAAGGTGACGGGCACTGCACCGTAACCCAGACCCCACAGGACAAGGGGCGCCGCGGCCGGGACGACGCCGTCACCATACGACGCGAGCAGCGCCATGGCGGTGGCCAGTACGAGCGCGATGGCGACGACGGCCCGGCGCAGCCGTCCGGTGATCAAGGCGCCGGCGATGAAGTTCCCGCACAGACCGGCGACACCGAAGACCAGCAGGAGCGTGCTGATCATGCCGTCGTCGACGCCGTCTCCCTGCAGGATAGGCCTGACGAAGGTATAGGCGGTGAAGTGCCCGGTGATGACCAGGAACGTCATCGCGATGCCCACCCGCACCCCGGCGTGGGAGCGGAGGACCTTCGGCAGCGCGGCGAAGATGATCGTCTGCTGCGGCTCCACCTTCGGCATCAGCGCCGCCATGCCGACCAGCGAGGCCACGCCGAGCAGGCCGACGGCGGCGAACGCGACGCGCCAGCCGAGCAGATCGCCGATGAGCGTGCCCAGGGGCACGCCGAGGACGGACGCAGCCTCGACGCCGCCGAAGATGACGGCGGTGGCGCGGGCCACGTGCCGCTCGGGCACCAGCCGGAGCGCGATGCCGCCGGCAAGGGACCAGAACCCGCCGACGCTGACCCCTATCAGGATCCGGGCGAGGAGGACGACGGCGAACCCGGCCGCGAACGCCGAGGCCAGATTGGCCGCACCCACCAGGCCGACCAGGACGGCCAGCACCAGGCGGCGGTCGAGCCGCCCGGTGGCCACGGTCACCAGGGGCGCGGAGACGGCGGCGACCAGCCCGGGCACGGTGACCATCAGGCCGGCCGTGCCCTCGGAGATCTCCAGAGCCGAGCCGATCTGGTTAAGCAGGCCCACGGGCAGCAGTTCGGAGGTCATCAAGGAAGATGCCCAGGGCCACGGCGCATACGGCGAGCCATCCCCTGAGGGGACGGCGAGCGGTGTACGGCGGGGAGTCGGCGAGTGTCACAGCGCCTTCCTTGAAGGTCTTGCTTTGGTCGTGGACATGGGATGGGCGGCGGCCACGTGGCCACCGCCCGTGACGTGGGGGTGCTCCGGAACTAGGTGGTGCCGGGCGTCTTGCGCGTGGTCACGTTCATGCGGTTCCAGACGTTGACCGTGAAGATCAGCGCGATGAGCTGGGCCAGCTCCTTGTCGTCGAAGTGCTCGCGGGCCTGGTCGTAGATCTCGTCGGTGACGCCGTCGGGCAGCAGGGTGATGGCCTCGGTCAGGGCGAGGGCGGCCCGCTCCTTGGCGGTGTACAGGCTGGACTCGTGCCAGGCGCTGAGCTGGTAGAGGCGTTCCTCGCTCTCGCCGCCCTTGCGGGCGTCGCGGGTGTGGTAGTCGAGGCAGTAGGCGCATGTGTTGATCTGTGAGGCGCGTATCTGCACCAGCTCCAGGAGCGCCGGGTCGAGGCCCTCGCGGGCGGCGGCGTCCAGGGCAAGGACGGCTTTGAAGACGCGCGGAGCCATGGCGGCGAAGTTCATGCGCTCGGGGATCTGAACGGTTGTCATGGTGACCACGCTAGGAGCACAAAGAACCTAGGATATGGTTCATTTCCGTGGCGGAATCATGGGCCAATTCCGGGTCCCGGAGGGCGGGCGGCAGCGACCTCTACCTGGACCTCGGCGGCACGGGCAGCGTACGAGCGCGGCTGATGGGAGCACTGCGCGAGGTGATCCAGTCCGGGCGGCTGGCTCCCGGGACCCGGCTGCCGCCCTATCGCGCCCTCGCGCTCGACCTGGGGATCGCCCGCAACACCGTCGCCCAGGCGTACGCCGAGCTCGCCGAGGAGGGCTGGCTGACGGCCCGCCAGGGCTCGGGCACCAGCGTCGCCCGGCGTGCGGCTCCGCTGGAGACCGGCCCCGCCCATGGCCCGGTTCGCCGAACGCCCCGCCGTGTCCTGTACGACCTCGCGCCCAGCTCACCGGACGCGGCCGCCTTCCCCCGCGGTGTGTGGTTGACCTCGGCGCGCAGGGCGCTGGCCGCCGCGCCCACCGAGGCCTTCGGCGTGGGTGACCCGCGCGGCCGCATCGAACTCCGCCAGGCCCTGGCGGACTATCTGGCGCGGGCGCGCGGCGTACGTGCGGAGCCGGGCCGAATCGTCGTCTGCGCCGGTTTCGCCTCCGCCCTGCGGCTGCTGCGTCAGGTGCTGGAGGGCGCGATCGCGGTGGAGTCGTACGGCCTGGACTTCCACCGCTCGATCCTCTCCGAGGCGGGACCGGCGACCGTCCCTCTGACGGTGGATGCGGACGGGGCCCGCGTCGACGAACTCTCCGCCACCGATGCT
The DNA here is from genome assembly GCF_005893125.1 of Nonomuraea basaltis. GTDB lineage: Bacteria > Actinomycetota > Actinomycetes > Streptosporangiales > Streptosporangiaceae > Nonomuraea > Nonomuraea basaltis. The sequence goes on from NZ_VCJS01000042.1 coordinate 41,833, forward strand.
TGCGCGGTGCTGCTGACACCCGCGCACCAGTACCCGACCGGCGGGCCGCTGCGCCCCGAGCGGCGGGCGGCGGTCGTCGACTGGGCACGCGCGATGGGCGCCATAGTGCTGGAGGACGACTACGACGGCGAGTTCCGCTACGACCGCGACCCGGTCGGCGCCGTGCAGGGCCTCGACCCCGACCACGTCGTCTACCTCAGCTCGGCGAGCAAGAGCCTGTCGCCCGCGCTGCGGCTGGGCTGGATGGTGCTGCCCGGGCGGCTCGTGGAGCGTGTGGTCGAGGCGAAGGGACCGCGGGAGACGTGGTCGGGCGTGGTGGACCAGCTCACCCTCGCCGACTTCCTGTCCAGCGGCTCGCACGAGCGCCACCTGCGGCGCATGCGCAAGATCTACCGGCGGCGCCGGGACCAGCTCACCGCCACGCTTGCCCGGCAGGCCCCGCACATCCGCGTCAGCGGCATCGCCGCCGGCTTGCACGCCGTGCTCGACCTTCCGCCGGGGACCGAGGAAGCCGCTCTTCGCGCCGCCCGCCGCCTGGGCCTGGCCCTCGACGGCCTCGGGGCCTACCGCCACCCCGCTGGCGCCATGCCCCCACGTGACGGCCTCGTCATCGGGTACGGCACCCCGCCCGAGCACTTGTTCACAACCGCTCTGGACGCGCTGTGCCTGGCCCTGCCCGCCCAGCCGCAGACCGTAGAGGGCCGGTAGGAGTCCACTGTCCCTCTGCCGACAACGTAGACCGCCGGGTTGGGGCCCCGGTGGTCAGCGGCCGGTCCGTGAGGATGCCAGTCGGAGCACGCAGACCACAGACCATGCCCTTGCCCGCTCAAATTGCGGAGAAGTGCACCCGGTACTTCCCGCAGATCGAGACCGGACAGCCGACCATCTGCTCGGAGACCTGCGGCCTCGACCCCGAGCTGATCGCAGCCGCCAGGAACGACGCCCCAGGGCCCCGGGTGGCCAGCGCGGCCACCGTGCCGGCCTGGCGCAGCGCCGCGCGCTGGGGATGCCAACCGGGGCATCCCGGCCGGCGCGGTCAGTCGGCGAGCCGCTGGTTGATCCACCCGATGATCGTCGTCATCACCTGGTCGAGCTTGGACACCGCGCAATGGCCAGTGTCCGGCACGAGTTCGACCTGGGTGGCGCGGCGGGCTTGGAAGACGAGGGTGTCGAGCTGGGGGACATGTACGTCGTCGGCACCATTGATCACCAGCATCGGCGCGTTGACGTCCCGGTCGAGCAGGGGCCGCAGCGACATCGAGGCCAGCCGCTCGGCGAGTTCGCGCGTGCTGGGCCGGTGGTCGAAGCCTGCGGCGTTGCCGACGATGTCGGCCATCCCGAAGCGCCACTGGCGGTCGTGAGCGAAGGCGGCCTCGACCGGCCCGCCGAGCACGACCGCACCATCAACCTGGCCGGCCAGCCCGCTGCGCGCGGAGAAGTAGCCGCCCATCGAGATGCCCAGGTGCACGACAGTGCCGTTGCCGAGCGTGCGCGCGGCGTCGATCAGGCCATCGATGACCTCGACGCTTGCCGGGCCCATCGGCACCTGCATCTCACCGGTGCCGGGGATGTCGAACGCGAGCACCCGGGCGCCGACCGTCAACGCCCCCCGGCGAACAGCCGGTGCAGGTCCATCTTCCAGCTGCCGACGCCGCCGCTGACCATGACCACGGGAGAGTCGGCGGGCAGACCGGGCGCGGCGAGGAGGTGGACCGCCACCTGGGTGGTTGTGCCCTGGTACGGCACCTCGAGCACACGCCGCTCGAAGGACACCGGAAAGCGCGCCGAGGCCAGTTCGTACTGCGCCAGTTGACGTTGCAGGGCGGCGCGCTTGGCGTCGTCGGCCAGCGTTGGGAACTTCGCCCAGCCGTACGCCAGGGCCGCGAGGTCGTGGCGGCCATCGTCGGCGTACTGGGCGGCCAGCGTCGACCATTCGTGCACCCACCCGGGCTGGAGGGCCACATCCGCGTGATGGCGGCGCGTACTTGGTCGACGGCCTCAGCGGGAAGGCCGGTGTTGACCATCTGCGGGTAGCGCTCGGCGAACAGTTCCCGAGGGTCGAGTGGCCACTGGTAGGACATCGCCGGGCCTCCTTAATGCGTGAACTCTTGCGTTAAAGCTCTAGCGGCGTTGACTGTAAAGGCAAGCAGACTTGCGTTAGTGTGTTCCTGGTGAGCGAGACCAGCGTTCGTCGCCGCCCCGGCGGCCGCTCCGCGCGGGTGCGCCGAGCCTTGTTCGACGCCACGATCGAGGTTCTTCACCAGCACGGCGCGTCGGGCCTGACCGTACGCGAGGTCGCGACCCGAGCCGGCGTCAACGAGGCGTCGGTCTACCGGCGTTTCGGCACGCGCGAGAACCTCATGATCGAGGCACTGCTCAGCCACAGTGAACAACTGCTCCCGATCCCGGACACCGGGTCGTTGCACGGCGACCTGGTCGCCTTCGCCACCGAGATCAGCGCGTACGTGACCAGCCCCTTGGGCAGCGCGCTACTGCGGGTGCTGGCCGCAGCCGGCGACGACCCGGCGGTTGACCGCGTCCGAGAGCAATTCGCGCGGGGGCGCTTCACGTTGGCGGGCGACATCGTCACCCGAGCGATCGCCCGCGGGGAACTGCCCGACACCACCGATGCGCGGCTGGTGCTGGAGATGCTGATCGCTCCGCTGCACTTGCGCGCACTGCTTACCCGCGAGCCGATTGACGACGAAGCACCACGGAGGCTCGCGGACGCGATCGTGCGTGGCTTCGGCGCCCGCCCCGATACGACCGGCGCTCAGCACGGCTGATCCGGCTCCGAGGGCGACGGGCCACGGTGCCGGATGGTCCGGCGGCGGTGGCCGAGTATCCACCGCGCGCCGGCCCGCCGCTGGACGAGCGCGATCGTCAGCGACTCCGGTAGGTCATCGGCCGGCTTGCCGGGTGAGACCGCGCCGCGCGGGCAAGCCCGGCCAGGTCAGCGCCAGGCATGCGGCCGGCAACAGCACGCCCACCCCGAGCGAGATGGTCTGCCCGATCGCGTCACCCACCGAGAATTCCTCGAGGTGGAAGGCGTGGAAGATGAAGTGTGGCACCGCGAATATCAGGTTGGCCACCAGGGCCGTGCGTACCATGAGCCGGTCCATGGTCACCGCGGCAACGGCCAGAACGAAGGCGTACGTCATGGTCAGCGCGCCGACGTCGCGCATGAGGTGCTCGCTGTAGGGCGGGATGAGCGACACCCACGGGTGGTTTGTGGTGGGGACGTTGTCGTAGAAGAACTTCGGCGCGAACAGTTGCACCGCGCCGCTCACGCCCTGCGTGACGGCCAGAAACACCACTCCCGCGCGCAGCCATGATCGGGTGTTCATCGGTGGGCTCCCTCGGCCAGCCAGGACTCGAATGTGGCGGATCCGCGGTCGGGGTCTCGGGCGATGTTGTGGCCCTCGCGCAGCGCGCGAAACAACTTGCCAGGTAGCTTGAGAGTCCAGACGGGGCGTTGCTTGCCGGTGATGCGCAGGTAGGCGCGCGCCAGGTCACCGGTGTCGCGGATCTCAGGGCCGGCCAGGTCGCGTACGCGGCCACCCGGTTCCCCGAGCGCCAGCTCGACCAGCCGGTCGGCCACCTCGCGCACGTCAACGGGCTGAAGGCGGCCGGTCGGCAGCGGCATGACGGGCAGTTTCGCGGCGCCCGCGAACAGGGACCGAACCAGGTCGTGGAACTGGGCAGCGCGCAGGATCGTGAACGGTACGCCCGACTCCTCGATGAGCTTCTCCGAGGCGAGCTTGCCGCGGTAGTAGGCCAGCGGCACCTGGTCGATGTTGATGATCGAGATGTAGACCAGGTGCGGCGAACCCGCCTGCCGGGCCGCCTCGAGCAGCGTACGCGTGATGTACGCCTCCTTCTGCCGGCCAGAGCGACCGGAGGCGCAGTGCACGATCGTCCGTACGCCGGCCATCGCGTCGGCGACTCCCCGCCCGGTGGTCAGATCCGCCACCGCCCATTCGTAGTGCTGAGGGTCCTCGGCGGGACGTGGGCGGCGGCTCATCACGCGGACGCCGTGCCCGATGGCCAGCAGCCGTGCCACCACCTCCCGGCCGAGCGTCGCCGTGGCGCCGGTCACCAGAGTCCGTTCCTGCATCAGCCTCTCCCTTCAAAGTTCTTCTCCTTGACATCGGCGGTCGTGATCGTGGGTTGAGCGGGCTGGCCATGCGGCTCGGTAGACCAGTCGGGGTAGGCATCGCGCACACGGCCGGTCAGGCATCGACGGTGGCCAGGCCAATGAGTGGGACGAGCGTGGCAATCGCGGTCAAGGCCGGCCCGGCGGACATGGCATACACGACGGGAGTACGTCCAGGGGCGGACTGCCCGGTCTGAGACGTTGCGGTTGTCGGCAATGTTCTTCCTTCATCTGAGGCGTCGGCGTCATGCACCGTGAAATTTACAACGTAAGTTTCAGGGTGCATGCTAAACTTACGACGTAAGATTCGTCAAGTGCGAGGATGACCACGATGTCGGGCAATCGCAGCCGCGGTCAGCGCGCAGGTTTGACCCGCCGGGCCGTACTTGAAGCGGCCATGGCGCTGGCCGACCGCGAAGGCCTGAAGGCACTGTCGATGCGCAGGCTCGGCGCCGAACTCGGGGTGGAGGCCATGACCCTTTACAGCCATGTCTCCAACAAGGACGCGCTGCTGGACGGGCTGGTTGAACAGCTCTTCGCCCAGATCGCCCCACCGCTGTTCAGGGGCACCTCATGGAAGGCCGGGCTTCGCGACTACGCCCGCTCTCTGCTGGCGGCTCTGCTCGCGCATCCGAACGTGATCCCGCTCGTCGTGTCACGCCCCGCCATGACCTCGCAGAACCTGCACATCCTGGAGAACGCACTCCAATCGTTGCAGGCGGCGGGCTTCCCCCTGAGCAGGGCGCTTGACATGTTGTACTCCGTTTCGGGTTTCGTCGTCGGGCACGCCGCCACCTTCGCGGCCGACGCCGAGGGCGATCAGCGCGACGCAACCGACCAGATGCGGTCACTGTCCAACGTGGACGCCATCGAGTTCCCGCTGCTCGCCAAGGCCGCGCGCGCCGAGCACCGCCCCGGGCCAGTCTCCCGCTTCGACTTCGCGCTCGAAGCCATGTTGTCCGGATTCGACACGGCCCGACACGCCCGACGGCGTGACAAGAACGCTACTGAAGAGGCGGGTGCGTCACCCGCCCAACTCCATCAGGAGCATCTCCGCCCTGACGCATAACGGGACGGCCTGGATCGACTGGCAGAAGAGAAGACATCAGCTTTGCCTCGCGCGGCTGGACTGCCATTGATCGGGATCTGTGGAAGTTGTTGTCGCTGTTCGCCGCCGGTAGTGCCGATCAGCCTTGGTCCGGTTGCCGCACACCTTCATGGAGCACCAGCGCCGGGTACGTGACCGGCTTGTGTCCAGGTACCACAGCACGCACTGGGGGTGCTCACAGCGGCGTATGCGGTCGGCGGAGTGCTCCAGAAGGTCGAGGTAGTTCTCGGCGGCGAGCCAGGCGACGGTCCAGACCGGTTCCGGGACGACAACTCGTGTGGCGGGACCAGTGGCCGCCAGGTACCTCTCGCGGTGGCCGCGTGCGAGCAGGGCGTTGAACGCGGTCAGCGCCCGCGGGTCCTGGGAATGTTCGGCGAGATCCTGCACGACGCTTCGGGCATGGTCCAGCGTCTGGCGTAGTGCCTCGTCGGCGGTCTTCGGGGCCACCTGCGGGTCAAGTTTGGTGGAGGCCAGCCAAAGGGCGACCCCTGGAATGGTCTCAAGAAGGTCCTGCAACCGCCCGTCCTCGATCCAGTGCGTGTTCAGCAGGTCGAGCGCGCCCGATCGATGATGAATCCCGCGGCGGCAATGGCCCGCTCGGTGTCGCGTGCGAGGTGGTAGCCCGCCCCCTGCAACGCCAGAACAGGTCCAGGGCCCGCTGTATCCGCGCGAAATCTGTGAGCGGATGTGCTCGTAGAAGTACATGTGACCGTCGGGATGCAGCACGCGGGCCGCTTCGGCCATGGCACGGGGGACATCGCGGACCGAACACAGCACCTGGGAGGCCACGACGGCATCCGACCGAGTTGTCGGGCAGCGGCAGGTGCTCGGCGTGGCCCGCGCGGACATTTATAGGGACGGTGGCGTGAGCCGCGGCGCCTTCAGCCGACAGGCGCAGCTGAGGCTGGGTTCGATGGCGATGACCTGCCGCACGGTGGGCGGGTAGTGGCGGTGTTCGAACGCTCCGTGGGCGTCTCCGTAGTCGCTCAGGCGCGGAGAAAGGCGACGGCGGCTCGTCGAGTTTCTGGGCCCGGAAGCGGGCAGGTCGCGGCGCATACCGGTGTTGGCTTTGCGGGTGCGCGTAGAGACGACGCCGTCCATGTGGTCCATCGCTCGGCCGCATGCCCGGTCGCCGATCCGCCGGGGCCCGTGTCCCTCGCGCCTGGGCACAAGGGAATGGGCATGGCGGCTTGATCTATATAGGTCACAGCGGGTCACGTCAGCGTGCTCGGCGGTCGAACTCCTCCTGGTCGGCGGTGCAACTTGGCGCCGAAGTTCTTCTACGACAGCGTCCCCACCACGAACCATCCGTGGGTGTCGCTCATCCCGCCCTACAACGAGCACCTCATGCGTGACGTTGGCGCGCTGATCATGGCGTACGCCTTCGTTCTGGCCGTTGCCGTGGTGACCATGGACCGGCTCATGGTACGCACAGCGCTAGAAGGTGGTACTCATCCTCTCCGTTGCGTCGCCGGGAGTCTCGGTGCGAGTTACGGTAGCAAGGGCGAGGAGCACGCCCCACGCGGCGACCAATATCGCGACCAATGAGTTCCACCAGTTCGGTGTCAGCCAGGGGAAAGAGCCGACGATGAATGCGGCTGCGGCAAAGATGCCGGCAGCTCGCCCGATTAGTCCGGCGCGTGTCGACCAGCTGAGCGCGACCGCAGCAACGGCGAAACCTAGGAACGCCAGATGCAGGGCGCCGAACGTCGAGCTGACGACCAGGGCTAGAACCTCGGCTGACAGTTGAATCTCAAACACCGGGTAGACCAGACGCCCCACCGTGAGCAGTAGGACGACGAGGGCGACGAGGGCGGCCGTGAGAGCGGTCACTCCCACGTTGATCCGCGCCGACGGTCCGGCCTTGCGCACGCCGAAGAGGCCGCGGGCACCGGCTCCCCAGCAGATGACCGCGAAGAACAGCAGTTCGTCGCTCCACGACAGTAGCGAGTGACCGCGTTCGACCCACGCCGTCATTGCGACCGCCTCGGAAGGCGCGCTAGGGAGCAGCGACAACAGCAGAAGGGCGACGCCGGTGAGGAGCGCCCCAACAATCATCAGCCAGCGGTGCACCCGTAAGTCAATCGCTTGGCGCGACGTCGTGTCTTGTACCATCGGACCGCCTATCGTACCCGTCATCCGTTTACCGTGCCCTGCGCCCTCTGCCTTTCGCTGACGCTCGCCGTCCAGCTTGAAGCACACCGCCGCACCCACACCCGGGCCGAAAGTCCCAACCCTGTGGACCTTGGTCCTGGATCGGGCGTCACCGCGGCGATCGAGCGATCCGGTATGTGCCTAGAGCATCGGCAGACCGGCGAGCGGGCTGTAGCTGTTGCTGCGCGACGATCGGGCTCTCGACGTTCGCTGCGCGAAGATTGGACCGCTAGAGCCTTCGGTCCTTCCGATTCAGGACAAAGCCCACTTGGCGGGATCTCGTTCGGGTGCCACCATGAGCCGCCGAGCAATCCGCCGTGAAGGGGAGCCCCGAGTTGGCCCGGCCGAGACGAGCCGACCTGCCTGTTGTCTACTCCTGCTCTGGCTGCTCCAGCGCTGCCCAGATGGCCACGACCTGGCTCCGGTTGGACCGCATGGGCCTGGCCGAGATGTCGTGCATCGCCGGGGTAGGCGGAGACGTGGCCTCGCTCGTGCGCGTGGCCACGTCGGGGCGGCCGATCCTCGCCCTCGACGGCTGCCCGTTGACGCGCGTACTGGCCGCGCTCCAGCGTCACGACGTGGTCCCCGACGAGCACGTCATGCTGCACACTCACGGGGTGCGCAAGCGCAAACATATCGACTACGACCCCGAGCAGGCCGAACAGGTGCTGCAGTCCGTCGCCGAGGCGGCACGGCGGATCACCCGAGGCCGATGATCTCTCTGGGCGGACCATGCCCGGCTGCGGGCTCTGGTGTGCGTCTCCTGGTCGTGCTCGCGATCCGGCCGTGCTCCAGCCTGATCGTGCGTTCGCCCTGCTCGGCGATGCTCGGGTCGTGCGTGACGACGATGAGCGTGGTCCCTTGCGCGTGCAGCCTCTTGAAGAGGTCGACGATGACGGCCTCGTTGTCCGCGTCGAGGTTTCCGGTGGGCTCGTCGGCGAGGATCAGTTTCGGGTAGTTGATCAGAGCTCGGGCGACGCACACCCGCTGCTGCTCGCCGCCGGACAGCTGGCTGGGCAGATGTGTGGCGCGGTCCCTGAGTCCCACGCGATCGAGCGCGTTCAGCGCCTCCGCCTCGTCGGGCATCGAATGGTAGTACTGCGCGACCATCACGTTCTCGAGGGCAGTGAGGTAGCTGATCAGGTGGAACTGCTGGAAGATCAGGCCGATCACGGCTCGGCGGAGGATGGTCAGATTGCCCTGGGTCTCGGTTGCGATCTCGGTGCCGTTGAGCACGACTGATCCGATGCTCGGCTTGTCCATGCATCCGATGATGTTCATCAAGGTCGTCTTTCCGGAGCCGGAGGGGCCGACGATGGACAACCAGTCTCCCTGCTCGACCGTAAGATTCACCTCGCACAGCGCGTGAACGTCACCGTAGGTCTTGGAGACGTTTGTCATCTCTAGCAGGCTCATGGGGAACTGACTCCTACTCACCACGAAGAACGATGGCCGGGTCCACATCGATGGCGCGCCGCACCGGGATCAGACACGCCACGGCCGTGCAGACCACTGAGATCAGCACCGTGAACGGGACCAGCGACGGCCGGAACGAGATCCCCCGATGGAATACGTTCATGCTGAACATCTCGGCAAGCCCGAAGCCGAGCAGTGCGCCCACAAGCCCGCCGGCGGCGCCGATCAGAATCCCTTCGCCCAAGAACTCTCTGACGATCCCGCTGTTTTCCGCACCCAGCGCCTTCTTCAACCCGATCTCGCGACGCCGCTCCGTGACCACTGCGGTCATCGTCGTCGAGACGCTCACCATGGTGAGCGCGAGAACGATGACGGTGACCAGGAAGACCAGTGAGGTCAGTGTGCTCAGCACGTTGCCTTCGGACTCGGTGACCCGTTTGACCGGAGCGGCGCTCGCCCCGTCGATGGTGTATGTGATCCGGGTGGCTGCTGCGTCGAGGAATTCCCGCGATGCCGCGATGCTGTACTCGACGACGTCGAAGCGTTCGCCGCCTCCGACAAGCTTGTGCAAATCGTCGTCCGCCATGAAGACGAAGCCGTCCTCGGCGCCGCCTGTCTCGAGGATCCCCGCAATGGTGAACGTCTCGGTGACGTCCCGGTCTTTCTCATCGGCCCCGACCAGCGTCGCGGTTTCTCCGACCTTGCGGTCGAGGAATTCCGCCACGTCACGGCCGATCAGCAGTTCCCTCGGCGCCTGCGGCCACGTCCCGTCGACGTACCAGTACGGGCTCACTGCTTTGGCTCCAGCCAGATCCGTGCCGGCCACCGTGAACGGCTGCTCGTTGATCTTCACCGTTTCGTACCGATAGGGCGCCACACCAACGACGTCACCCTGTCGCAGGACGTCGGCGGCGGCATCCAGGACCGACGGGCTGAGAGCGGCGGCCTCGCCGGCAGGCAGGATCACCAGATTCGCGCCGTAAGAGCGGAACTCCCGCTCCAGCTGGCGCGGGATGTCGAGGCACACGGTGATCAGGCCGGCCAGCGTGGTGGCACCGACCGCGACGGACAGCAGCGCCACGATGACCCGGGACCGGCGGCGCCCCAGCGAGCGCGCGACCATCCGCAGGTACATCCTCTGCCTCTTCATCGTCATCCTCACCGCCCGTGCAACACTTCGGCCGGACGCAGCGACAGCAGCACCCGCATGGCCGGCAAACTGCCAAGCAGGATGACGAGGGCCACCAAGACGGCTACCAGCGGGATGACCATAGGTGCGACACCGATCGCAGAGGCGAAGATGGAGTGCCCGATCACCTGGGCGAAGACGAGTCCCACCAGGAACCCGACGGTGCCCCCGCCGATGCTGACAGCAAAGATCTCAGTGAGCATCAGCAGCAGCACCGAAAGGTCGCGCGCTCCCAGGGCCTTTAGCAGCCCGATCTCGGGGGCGCGTTCCATCACGCTGACCGTGACCAGGTTGGAGATGGCGAGCGCGGTGCCGATCAGGCTGAGCCCGGTGATCGCCAGCATCAGCAGTCGGGTCTTCTCCAGGACAGCGCCCTCAGCCTCCGCCACCTGGCGGACCGGCTTGGCCACCGAGCCGGTGAGGACCTCCTCGATCTGGTAGGAGATCGCCGACACGTACGCCGTGCAGTACCAGGTCTCCCATTCCGATGCCGACAGGCTCTGCGGATCCTTGGCCGCGCGGCGAGACAGCTCATTGTCCGGCGTGGTGAGGGCGCTGATCTCGACGCTCCCCACCTGCCCCGCTTTGCCGGTGAGGTGCTGGATCACCTGCAGCGGTATGAAGATCTGGCCGTCCTCGTGCCCGCCGGCGTCAAAGATCGCCTTTGTCCGCAGCTGTACCGAGCGGCTGCCCGAGGTGAGGGTCAGCCGGTCCCCGACGGTGATCCCACGCTGGTTCGCCAGGTCGCTGCCGACCATGGCGGAGCCGGTGTCGTCGTCGGTCACCCATTCCCCCTCGACGTCCCACCAGGACTTGAGGTCGCGCATCCCAGTGTCGAACTCCTCACCGGTGGGGAGCTTGAGGCGTTGGGAGAACCACGTGCCGACCACGGTGACCTGGTCGTCGCCGAGACTCACCCGCTGCTCCAGGTAAGGGGCGAAGTCGACGATGTTCAGCGCCCAGAAGATCGTCTTGATGTTGCCGAGCTCGTCCTCCCGCAGGTAGGCGTCCGTGACGGCGGTGTCATCGGCTTCGTAGAGCTCGCCGAACAGGGCGGCGCCTTCGGGCCGCACGGTGATATTGGCACCATAGGCCTTGAGCTCCTGATTGACCTTGTCTCCGACGTCGAACATCACGTTGAGCATCGCCGTCGCCAGGGACACCCCGAGGGCGACCGTGAACGCGATCATCAGCCGCTTACCCCGCTGCCGGAGCAGCCCACTTCTCACCACCCGCCAGAACACCTCACCACCTCCTATGCGAACACTTCCGCGTGTGCCTCGAGCGCCTTGGCCTCGAGCAGCAACCGCCCATGGCTGAGCGAGTACGGCACCGGGATCGGATTGCAGCCGCCCTTGAAACCGATGGTCGGGATGTTGATCGCGACGTCGCACAGCTTGCAGATGACCTTGCCGGCGCGCTCGAAGTAGCCGGTTGCACCGCAGGTGGTGCAGGCGTCCAGGCCAACGCCGAACGCCGCCTCGTTCCGCTTGACGACGATGAAGCGGACCTCGATCCCGTCCTTGGCCGGGTAGGCGAACCGGTGGAGGTGCCCGTCGCTGACCCGTTCGACGGGGATGCTGACCGTGCCGTCGGCCTGATCGACCGGCTCCGCAGGGGACAGCACCGGCTCTTGCTCGTCATACGTCTTGATCACGGTAACGGTGGCGGTGGAGAGCGCGTATCCCGCCAGCACCATCGTGCAAAAGCGCCGCCGGCTGAGCGCATGCGCGCGCTGGAGCCGCAATTCGGCCGGGTTGGCATAGCCCGACGGTGCGAGGCGGCTTCTGCGCCAGGCGGCCAGGGGCAGCAGCAGGGTGATGATCAGCAAACCGAAGAGGACGGCGTGCTCATGGTTGATCACCCAGGCGACGACGGTGAAGGCCACCGGGTCCATCGGGATCAGGCCGCGGACCAGCAGAATCTGCGCCGCCAAAACCAGCTGGCCGAGCGCGGTCAGGGCCAACGCGGCCGTCAGCACGATGCGGAGCATGCGCGGTGACGCCTCCACGGAGGTCCGGTACACGGCCAGTCCCGTCAACGACACCAGCAACAGGCCGATCACGTAGCCGCCGGCCCTGAGCAGCACCGCGGTGTTCAGAACACTCTCGCCGGCGGTCACGAAGCTCGACGGCAGCAGCAAGACGTCGGCCAGCGCGGACAAGACCAGCACCCCGGCCAGCAGGGCGGGCACCCCGGCCCGCACGGTGCCGGCCCAGCCTCCTCGCCCTCCAGCCCCGCGGGTCGCATCGCCATACAGCCACACCCCCAGGAGCAGGAGCACCTCGAGGGCGAGCGCCACCGTGGCCAGCACGAGGTTGACATACTCCCGGTTGACCAGGACGGTCGTGCTCCTCAAGACGACCAGGACGACAGCGCCCAGCAAACCGGCCACGGCGCACCAGGCCGGCCACCTCCGCATCTGCCTGCCGATCCCGGTGCCGGGAAGGCGCAGGTAAGCGATGAGCAGAGCCAACACGACAGCCGTGGGAAGCGCGCCCTCCACCACTGCGATCAGGTACTTCACCACCTGTCCCCGCTTCCTCTCGGCTCAGCCGGCCAGCCGGCGGCTACCATTCGCGCGGCACGTAGTTGAACTCCCACTGGGCCACCAGCGGCTCGGACCAGAAACGGCCCTTCACACCGGTCGTCTTGTCGGTGTGCAGGGCAAAACCCGACCCTTCCGGGCTCTTGATGGTGAACTTGACCGTGTAGGTGCCCGCCTCCCCCAGCTTGATGTTGGCGCCGTAGTGCGGGCCGTCGCTGGCGTTCATCGGCATGAACGTGCCCGACGCCTTGGCGCCGGCCTTGCTGATGATCTCGTAGTCGACCGTCAGGTTGGGCACGAAATCGCCGATCCCGTAACCAAGATCGTTCTGCAGCGCGGAGATGTCCGCCTCGATGTGCATGTCGGCGTCGGCCGCGGCCAAGCCCGTCCCGGCCGGTGTCATGTCGACCGGCTGGAAATACACCGCGGCGACATTCAGCGGCCCGACCTCGACGTCATCGCCGATCGGGAACTCCTCAAAGCCCGCGACGTCCCCCGGAGCGGCGGCGGCAGGTCCAGGGGAACCGGCTCCGCGGCTGGAGGTGTCGTCACTGGAGCAGCTCGTCGCGGTCAGCGAGGTGACCAGCGCCGCACCCAGCATCGCCACGAACGTCATCTTCTTCATCGGGTGCCTCTCAGATCTTCATCAGCTGTCGTTGTTGCCTTGACCGGTGTCGGAGCGCCCGGCATTTTCGGGGCCCGGCCTCCGATTCGTGAATCCACCGCCGTTCACGACCGCTCGGCCATTGACGCCGCCTCGCCTGCAACCTGGCCGGACCGCCGGCCTCTGCGGTAGGCGATCAGCGCCGTCGTGATGAGGAGGGTCAGTACCAAGGCCTGCGCCGTGAGAGTCTCGATCGTCGGGTACACGCCCAGCAGGTCAGCCGAAGGAAATCTGGGCACGGGAGACACCGGAATGACGTTGCCCTCCTGAAGCTCCTTGACCCCGGTGCCGACGAAGCTGAAGGCCAGCACGGCCAGCAGGATGGAGGTTGCGAGGAAGAACGGCTTGAGCGGCAACGTGAGGCTCAGTACCCGGATCAGGACGTAGATGATCACAAGCAGGATCGCACCGAGTCCGACGCCGAGCCCGACCATGTCGAGGTGAGCCTCGGAACGCCCCAGCAAGGCCTGATAGAAGAGGATGATCTCGGCGCCCTCACGGAACACGGCAAGGAACGCCACGGTGGCCAGCGACATGAGGCTGCCCTTGGACAGGGAGGTATCCGCCCTGGATCTGATGTACCTGCTCCATGCCTGTGACTCCGCCTTCGACAGCAGCCAGTTGCTGACGTAGATGAGCATTGCGGCGGCCAGCAGCATCGTCGCGCCCTCGATGATCTCCTGGCTCGCCCCGGTCAAGCCGGGCAGGCTGTCGAGCAGGAAGGCCAGCAGCACACTTGACGCACCCGCGGCCAAGGCGCCCCAGTACACCGCCCGGACCTTGTCCTTGTTCCCCGACTTGATCAGATAGGCGATGATCGCGCCGACCACCAGGATCGCCTCGAACCCTTCCCGGAGAATGATCAGCAAAGATGCGAGGAAGATCGCCGTGGCGTTCTCCTGCGTGCCGTCCAAGCGGTTGGCGTCCTCGCGCAGCATCGAGGCGAGAGTGTCGAGGGAATCTCGTACGTCAACGTCCGGGGCATGATCGGCCATTGCCTTCTTTGCGGCGCTGAACTGGTACTCGACCGCGGCCGCCCGGTCGCCCGAGATGTAGGACATCACCGTCTTCTCGAAACCGAGTTTCTCGTAATGGCCGAAGTAGGCGATGTCGACCTGTGCCTTGGCCGCATTCTGGTCACCCGTGCGGTAGAGCTCGTACGCCTTGTCGAGGATGGTCTGCATCTCGTCGACGACGTCGTTCCAGGTCCGCTGTTCCGCCGCGGGGACCACCATGAGAGCCGGTCTGTCCGAGGTTGCAGAGATGGCCGAGCGCACTGGGGTGGCCGCGCCATAGGCCAGGGACGGCACCGCGACCGCCACCCCGAGTGGCACAAGCACCGCCACCACGAACAGGAGTCGCCTCACTGTCTCATCCCCCTTCCATCGGGGCGTGGAAGGTCGGGCCACAGGCCATCCACACCGAGGGCACGGAAACCGCCCCACCACGTGGGGCCCATCTCATTAGGTAAGCCTCAGCTAAGATATGGAGAAGCTCGCATCAGGCTGAGGGTCTTTGGGCCCAAGAATCCGGGACTTATGGCACATGACCCTGGTTTCGGGCAAGGCGGCCAGTGGTGTTGGCGGGGCGGCGGCCGGCTGCTGTTGTGGCTGGTGGGATACGTGCTGCCGATGGCCGGGTATGCGGGCATGGGCATCTTCCCGCCCCGGCTCGTCGCTGTGAGCAGCGGCCTTGCTCTGGTTGAGTTCGTTGTGGCGATCGCGATCGGCTCGTGGCGATATCGCGATCGGCCGATGCGGCATCGCTGAGCAGAGCCACCTCCACCCTGGACGCGCGGGTGCCGGTGCTGAGGGCCGGGCCCACTCAACCAGGGAAGGTGCTCGACGAGACCGTCGCGCACGTGGTGCTGTCGACCGGAGCGTGAGGTGGCGCGTCAGCGCGATGGCTCCCAACCGTGCCGGGCGGCGGGCCTGCCTTCGTCTGTGCTGCGGCAGGCGATGTACGGGCCGGTGAGGTAGCGGATGGGGAGACGGCTGAATGGACGTGGCACGACCTCGGACGAACGGTCCTGTTTTCCGGGACCAAAGACCCTTTGCCCGGTCCGCAGTGCGGCAGCAAGCTTGATCGCGCTGTCCAACCAGGTCTGGGTGGAGATCTTGATCAAGGCCGAGCGTCTGAGGAGCGAGATTTGACCGTCCGGCTAGGTCATATGCCAGGGATTGAGCCGCCATGCGACTAATCGTGGGGATGACGGGTGCGACGGGTGCCGTGTTCGGTGTGCGGCTGCTGGAGAACCTGCGGCGCCTGCCGGAGGTGGAAACCCACCTGGTGCTCTCCCGCTGGGCCCGTACCACCGTCACGCTGGAGACGGGCCTGTCGGTGCGGGAGGTGAACGCGCTGGCCGACGTGGTGTACGGCCCCGACGACCAGGCAGCGCCGATCTCTTCGGGCTCTTTCCTGACCGGCGGGATGGTGATCGCGCCGTGCTCGATGAAAACTCTGGCCGGTATCCGCACGGGATATGCCGAAGGGCTGGTGGCCCGCGCGGCCGACGTGGTCATCAAGGAAGGCCGCAGGCTCGTGCTGGTGCCGCGCGAAACTCCGCTGAGTGAGATCCACCTGGAGAACATGCTCGCGCTGTCGCGCATGGGCGTGCGGATGGTGCCGCCGATGCCCGCCTTCTACAACCACCCGAGGTCGGTCGACGACATCGTCGACCACGTGGTGGCCCGCGTTCTCGACCAGCTCGAGCTGCCCGCACTGGCTGCCAAACGGTGGGCGGGTATGCGGGCCGCCGGCGACCTGAAGCCCATCGCCTGATTTCCAAAGGAGCCCTGTCCGCCATGGCCTTTGACGATCTCCGTAGTTTCCTGCGGCTGCTGGACAAGGAGGGCCAGTTGCTGCACGTCACGGACGAGGTGCAGCCGGAGCCGGACGTCGCCGCGGCCGCGAACGCCGCCGCGCGGATGGGCGACGCCGCGCCCGCCGTCTATTTCGACAACATCGCCGGCTTCTCGACGGCCAGGATCGCGGTGAACGTGCACGGCTCGTGGGCCAACCACGCCCTCGCGCTGGGGCTGCCCAAACAGACCGGCGTCAAGGAGCAGGTGGCGGAGTTCGCGCGCAGGTGGAAGGCGTTCCCCGTCGCGTCCGAGCGTCGGGCGGGCCCGCCGTGGGCGGCCTGCGCGATGGAAGGCGACGACGTGGACATCTTCCAGGTGCTGCCGCTCGTTCGGCTCAACGACGGGGACGGCGGTTTCTACATCGACAAGGCGGCGGTCGTCTCCCAAGACCCGGACGACCCGGACGACAGCGGCAAGCAGAACGTCGGCATCTACCGCATCCAGGTCAAGGGCAAGCGCAAGTTGGCACTGCAGCCGGTGCCCATGCACGACATCGCCCACCACCTGCGCAAGGCCGAGGAGGCCGGCCAGGACCTCCCGGTGGCGATCGCGATCGGCAACGACCCGGTCATCACCATCGCGGCGGCCACGCCCCTGGGCTACGACGAGAACGAGTACGAACTGGCCGGCGCCCTCCGTGGCGCACCCGCCCCGATCGCCGAGGCGCCACTGACCGGCCTGCCCGTGCCGTGGGGTTCCGAGGTGGTGATCGAGGGTGTCATCGAGGGACGCAAGCGCGAGATCGAGGGGCCGTTCGGAGAGTTCACCGGCCACTACTCCGGCGTCCGCAGCATGACGGTGATCCGCGTCGATCGGATCAACCACCGTCCGGACCCTATCTTCGAGCACCTCTACCTCGGCATGCCGTGGACCGAGATCGACTACCTGCTGGCCGCCAACACCAGCGTGCCGCTGTATGAGCAGCTCAAGCGGGAGTTCCCCGAGGTCCAGGCGGTCAACGCCATGTACACCCACGGCCTGGTCGTCATCGTCTCCACCCGCAAGCGCTACGGCGGCTTCGCCAAGGCGGTCGGCCTGCGGGTGCTCACCACGCCGCACGGCCTCGGGTACGCCACCACCGTCATCGTGGTGGATGAGGACGTGGACCCGTTCAACCTGCCGCAAGTCATGTGGGCCCTGTCGACCAAGATGAACCCCGCAGACGACCTCGTCCGCGTGCCCAATCTGCCGGTGCTGGAGCTGGCCCCGCAGGCAAGGACACCCGGAATCGTCGACAAGCTGATCATCGACGCCACCACTCCCGTCGCGCCCGACCGCCGCGGCAGTTACCGCAACCAGGTCCGCGACCTGCCTGAGGCGGGCGAGTGGCTTACCCGGCTGCGGCACCTGGCCGCACACCGATAGGAGACGACCGTGACGACCATGACGACCATCTGTCCCCGCTGCGCCCACGGCACTCTCGACACCCTCTACAGCTCGCCCATACCTGATACCTGGGACGTGCTGCAATGCCAGCGGTGCCACTACTGCTGGCGGACCAGCGAGCCGGAGCGTCGCACGCGGCGCGAGGCCTACCCCGACGGCTTCAAGCTCACGGCCGAGGAGATCACCAGTGCTCCCGAGGTTCCGGCGATCCCGCCGCTGCGGACGGCGTCGTGAAGGCGTCGTGAAGCTGATATACCCGCCGCCCATCCAGCGGGAACTGGCGGCGCACACCACCCTCACCCTGGCCTACGCCGACGAGCATCCCCAGGCCTGCGCCGTCTTTTACGCCTTGGCACCGGACGGCTCGCTGGCGTTCCTCAGCTCGCGCTCCACCGCCCACGGCCGCGCACTGGCGACGGCACCGCCCGAAGGACTCCCGGCCGCCTTCACCGCACACGACGATCATCAAGCATGGACGGCTCTTCACGGGCTCCAGGGACGAGGACGATGCCGTCCCGCGCCGAAGGCGGCACGGGATGCCTACATCCGGCGCTTCCCGTTCGTGACCACCCTGGCGGCGGCGCTGGCGGCAGCCGACTGCTGGGAGCTCCGGCCCGACTGGATCCGGCTGGTCAACAACGCCCAGGGCTTCGGCCAAAAGCTCGAATGGAAAGGGCGGTGAGTGTGGCGGAGCAGACGCGTGCCACGCTCACCGCCGAATATGGGGTCGCTGTAGTCTCGGGGAAATGTGGGTCGGATTTGCCTGACCTGCACCGATGCAGGCAGGTTCCGTTTATTTGTCACTTCCGCCACCGTTCGCACGGTCCTGACCGGGTTGCGGTGTGGGGGTGGCCGTCGACCCGGATGTTCTCCGACGACAGTTGGAGCGGTTCCGGTCGTACCCGGACATCGGCCACGACGATCTGATCCGGTACTTCACCCTGGCACCCGCCGACGTCGCCTTCATCGACCCCGGCCGTGGCCGTGGCCCGACCGACAGATTGGGGCTTGCCGTTCAGCTGGCCACCTTGCCTTGGTTGGGGTTCGTGCCGGACGAGGTGAGCTCGGCTCCGGCGGTGGCGGTGGCCCGGCTGGCCGAGCGGCTGGGGGTGGTTTCGACCGTGCTCTCCCGGAGACCTGGTGCCGGACCGAGGCCCCGGTGGTGGAGTACGAGCAGATCAGCCTGTGCGGCCTGCCGCCCCTCGTCGTCGCCTAACGGCTGTCCTCCAGGGTGCACTTTCACATGGCTCGCACCTCCTGCCACACGTGATCGTGTAGACCTTGCTGGGTCAGCCAGGTCTTCAGCTCGGTGACGCCGTCGTCGTCGAGCAGGGCCGGGTCGACCGTGGTGCGCAACTGGTGGGTGACGCCGGAGTCGAGCAGGAGGCGCAGGCTTCGCAGGGCGGGATCCGCGCTATTGCGTACACCGGTGACATTCTCGTACGCCATTGGAGATGCCTTGATGTCGAAGCCGACCCAGTCCACCAAGCCTTCGTCCAGGATCCGCCCGAAGCGACGCGGGTAGCCGCCGCCGGTGTGCAGGCCCACCGCGTAGCCGAGTACCCGCACGTCGCGCATCGCCTCGGCCAAGCGCGATTGCAGCAGCGGCTCGCCGCCGGAAAAGACGACGCCGTCCAAAAGGCCCTGGCGACGGGCAAGGTGGGCCGTCACCGTCTCCCACCGCACGGTCGATTCGGCACCCGGGTCGAGCAGTTCGGGGTTGTGGCAGTAGCCACACCGCCAGGGGCAGCCCTGGCAGAAGACGGTGGTAACGAGGCGGCCCGGCCAGTCGCAGGTGGACAGCCGGGACCAGCCGCCGATGCGGATCACGCGGGAACCGCTGCCCTCTCCTGGAAGTGCGTGCGCTCGGCGTGCTCGCCCTTCTTACCGATGTTGAAGGAGGAGACAGGGCGGTGGTAGCCCATGACCCGGGTCCACACCTCGCAGTCGCCGCCGCACGTCGGGCAGGTGGTGTGCTCGCTGGTCAAATAGCCGTGCTCGGGGCAGATGGAGAAGGTCGGCGTCACCGTCAGATAGGGCAGTGAGAACCGCTCCAGTGCGCGGCGTACCAGGGTGCGGCACGCGGCGGCGGAGGAGATTCGCTCGGACATGTACAAGTGGAGCACCGTACCGCCGGTGTACTTGGCCTGCAGCTCGTCCTGCCGCTCCAGCGCCTCGAACGGGTCGTCGGTCCAGCCCACCGGCAGTTGCGAGGAGTTGGTGTAGTACGGGTTCTCGTCCGTGCCCGCCTGCAGGATCCCGGGGAACCGGCGTCGGTCCTCCTTCGCGAAGCGATAGGTGGTGCCCTCGGCCGGGGTAGCCTCCAGGTTGTACAGGTGACCGGTCTGCTCCTGGAAGTCGACCATCCGTGTCCGCACGTGGTCGAGGAGCCGGACGGCGAGGGCGTGCCCCTCGGGGGCGGTGATGTCGTACGCGTCGTGCGTGAAGTTGCGGATCATCTCGTTGATGCCGTTCACGCCGATGGTCGAGAAATGATTGCGCAGGGTGCCCAGATAGCGCTTGGTGTAGGGGAATAGGCCGTCGTCGATCAGGTCCTGGATCGTGACCCGCTTGATCTCCAGGCTGTCACAGGCCAGCTCCAACAGCCGGTCGAGGGCGTCGAAGAGGCCCTGTTCGTCGTCCGCGTGCAGGTAGCCGAGGCGGGCGCAGTTGATGGTGACCACACCGAGGGAGCCGGTCTGCTCGGCGCTGCCGAACAGGCCGTTTCCGCGCTTGAGCAGCTCGGTCAGGTTCAGCTGCAGGCGGCAGCACATCGAGCGGATCATGCCGGGGCTGAGGTCGGAGTTGATGAAGTTCTGGAAATACGGGAGCCCGTACTTCGCGGTCATTGCGAACAGACGCTCGGCGTTCTCGCTCTCCCAGGGGAAGTCCTCGGTGATGTTGTAGGTGGGGATCGGGAACGTGAAGACCCGACCGGCCGCGTCGCCCGCTGTCATGACCTCGATGTACGCACGGTTGATCAGGTCCATCTCGGCCTGCAGTTCCCCATAGGTGAAGTCCATCTCCTCGCCACCGATCACCGGCACCTGATCGCGCAGATCATCCGGGCAGGTCCAGTCGAAGGTGAGGTTGGTGAACGGCGTCTGGGTGCCCCAGCGGGACGGCACGTTGAGGTTGTGCACCATCTCCTGCATGCATTGGTACACCTCGTCGTACGCGATGGAGTCCTTGCGCACGAACGGCGCCATGTAGGTGTCGAACGAGCTGAACGCCTGGGCACCTGCCCACTCGTTCTGCAGCGTGCCGAGGAAGTTGACGATCTGCCCGGCCGCTGAGGAGAAGTGCTTCGGCGGCGCCGATTCGATCTGGCCTGACACCCCGTTGAAGCCCTCGGTCAGCAGGGTGCGCAGCGACCAGCCCGCGCAGTAGCCGGACAGCATGTCCAAGTCGTGGATATGAAAGTCGCCTTCGCGGTGGGCTCGACCAATGGAGCCGGGGTAGACCTGATCGAGCCAGTAGTTGGCCACCATCTTGCCGGCCGTGTTCAGGATGAGACCGCCCAGGGAGTAGCCCTGGTTGGCATTGGCATTGACCCGCCAGTCACTGCGGTCGAGGTACTCGGTCACCGATTCCACGGCATTGATCTGCGTCACGTCAGCCCTCCCACGAGGCAGCACGGAGAAGAGTCCTCGCCGCGCGGAGGTGCGCGGGAGGCCGTCGGCAGGTATCGGGCTCGGGCCGCCGTGCGGCCGCTCACCGTTGCGGGGCAGCCCCGGACTTCCACCGGGTTCCCTGTTGCCTCGGCAGACCTCTGTGGACGCCTGCCGAACCGACAGCCGCAACACTACATCTGGGGGTCATGGCGACACACCACCACAGCATATTGAGTGACCTTCGGCCTTAAGCGTTGGGACTTAGGTCCCACAGAACGCCCCGTGGTTCTGTCGGCGACAAGGGATCTGGCTCAAAGTCCGGACTTCGAGCCAGATCCGCTACTCACGCAAAATCACCCCCGCGATCCGCCCGGAACGCACCTCCATCGGTGCCCGAGAGATCCTTTCCCTGAACGTCGAGGATCTTGATCTGGAGTTCCGCCGCGCCCGGTTCGTCTCCAAAGGCGGCGCGATCGAATACGTGCACTGGGCCGTCCCAACAGCCCGGCTTCTGCCCCGCTTGCTCCAAGGCCGCCAAGCATGGCCGGCGTTCCTGGCCGACCGGCGCGCCCCGCTTCCGGACCCCGTGCGCCCGCGGCCGCCGACATCTGCCCCGTCACCGGGCGGGCGCGGCTGTCCTACCGCCGCGCGGAGTACCTGTTCAAGACCGTCTCCGTCGAGCTCGACCCGCACCGGCGGGGGTGGACCCTGCTTCAGCTCCGCCACCGTGCGTTGCAGCATCTCGCCCAGGCCGGCCCCACCGCGCCTGAGCTGCAGGCCAAGAGCCGCCACCAGCACCTGGCCATCCTCAGCCGCTACGTGCGCCTGCGAGAGGAGACCTCCGCCCGCATCACCGCCGAAGCCGACCCCGCCCAGCGCCGCCGACCTCGCTGACCCTCACTCCCGCCCAACGCATCGGCCGCGCTCACGACGTGAACCATACGCGCAGCGTCTGATCGTCGTCAGGATCCGGCTCGCCCCTCGTCCCTGCCTCGCTCAGTGCTTCCGGTAGGCGACCACCTGCTCGACGGCCCTCGCCCCGGGCCCGGCACAGGCCACCAGGAACGGCATTGGCCTCCCCGCCGCCCTCGACGAAGCCGGGCCGACCGTCGCTGAACTCCGCCAGCCCCGCCCCGCACAGCGTGTCGCGAATCCGCTCGCCATCACGGTCCCGCTCACCCCACAACGGGCGCCGTCCCCGGTCGTAACCAAACTCCGGCTCGTCCTCGCTCATGGACCACCACCGTAGACGAGCCGAGACCGCGCTCCTCGTGGGCTGCATCGGTGCCGGTCAGGCAAGCCTGACCAAAATTGCCCCGAAACTACAGCCACCTCCAGTTATATGTGATAGCCGCGCGCAGGGTCGCTATCGCTGAGCGGACCCGTCCGCAGTGGAAGAGGGGACCAGCGTGAACCCGGTGATGATCTGCGGGTGAATGCGGATCACTTGATCCATGTCACCCACCAGCCAAGGGCGGAGCAGGTCTTTGAACCGCGTGGCTTCCCACGGATCGTCCACCGCGCGAGCGGTGCCGGTGACGGTGACCGCCCAGCCGAGATGTTCAGCCATGTCCAATTCGTCGGTCTCGAAGGCCACCACAGTTCCGGACGGCATTACCTTTCTTCCCAGGACGGTGTCCGGATCGGTGCGGATGATGATGTGGCCGTTCGCGACGATGTGGTTGACCGGCCGCACCGCGGGAAGGGCCCGATGGGTGAAGACGATCCGGCCGACTGACACACTGGCCAGTCGTTCGAGGGCCTCAACCTCGGATAGTTCCTGAAAGAATCTCGGGTCCATCCCGTCCAGCCGTCGCTCGTAGGGAGAATCATCGGAACAATCTCCCACCCTCGCCGGCTCTCAAGGCAGGGACCAAGGTCCCACCGTCCGTGATGAAGGTCACCTTGGCCTTACCCAACGCGGATCCGTAAGGGCCATGGGCTGGAGGCGGCATGCGGGTCACCCGTCGCCAGACGAAGTGGTCCAGCATGGTGAAGACTCCCCCGGGGGCCGTTGGTCTGTAGCGCCTGTGACCTTGGTCCCTACCGGCGTACACCTTGTTTGTCTTTTACTACGACAGCCGCTGGCGCCTGTCACCACGCCCTGCCCCACCGGTGTCGGATCGGCTCCCCAGCGACACGGGCCATGCCCGAGGGGACCGGGCACCTCAACCGCCCATACGATCCAGACTGGAGACACGACGGGATATGAACCAACCGGCTGCGGGTCCTACAGCGGTCACCGCCGGGTCGACGGCGTTCCACGTGATGGCCAAGCCCGCCGGTGCACTCTGCAACCTGGACTGCGAATACTGCTATTTCCTGTCGAAGGAACAGCTGTACCCCGGTCGACGGACTCACATGTCAGAGGACGTACATGAGGCGTGGATCCGGCAACTGTTGCAGGGCCACGGCAACGGTGAAGTGGTGGTTGCGTTCCAGGGGGGCGAGCCGACCCTGATGGGTCTGGACTTCTTCCGCCGCACCATCGAGTTGGAGCGCAGGTTCGCCCGACCGGGCCAACAGGTGTTGAACGCACTGCAGACCAACGGCACGTTTCTCGATGACGCCTGGGGAGAGTTCCTCGCTGAGCACGACTTCCTGGTCGGCATCTCCATCGACGGCCCCCGTCAGATGCACGACACCTTTCGCGTCGACAAAGGTGGCAAGCCGACCTTCGAAAGGGTCATGCGCGGCCTGGACGTGCTCCGCCGACATGGGGTGGAGTGGAACGCGCTCACCACGGTACACGCCGCCAACGCCGAGCACGGCCGCACCGTCTACACGTTCCTGCGGGACGACTGCGGGGCCACGTTCACCCAGTTCATTCCCATCGTCGAACGGACCCCGCCGGAGCTGCTGCCGCTGGCCGAGGCAGGCCGCGGCATACCGGCCAAGAAGCGTCCGCTCTACCGGCAGAGCGGCAACCAGGTCACTAGCCGGTCGGTTCGTCCCGAACAGTACGGGCAGTTCCTGGTCGACATCTTCGAGGAGTGGATCCGCCGCGACGTCGGCACCATCTATGTCCAGCAGTTCGACACGGCTCTTGCGCATTGGCTCGGCATGGACCAGGCCGGGGTGTGCGTGCACGCCAAGACCTGCGGAGCCCAGGTGGCGCTGGAACACAACGGGGACGTCTACTCCTGCGACCACTACGTCGAAGCCGGCTACCTGCTCGGCAACATCACGACAGGTCCGACCCTGGCCGAGTTGATCACATCGCCGCGACAGCGGCGGTTCGGAGACGCCAAGGAAGCCACCCTGCCGCAGTACTGCCGCAGCTGCGACGTGCGGTTCGCCTGCCACGGCGGCTGCCCGAAGGATCGGTTCATCCCTGCCCCCACCGGGGAGCCCGGCCTCACCTACCTGTGCGCCGGCTACCGGCGGTTCTTCCACCACATCGACCCCCCGATGCGGTCCATGGCCGACCTTCTTCGCACCGGGCGCCCGGCCGCCGACATCATGAAGCTCGTTGCCCGAAACGACGCCCGCCGATCCCGTAACAGCCCCTGCACCTGCGGCGGCGCCCGCAAGTGGAAGCACTGCCACGGCATCCCGGCCGCCCGAGCGGCGGCCCGGACAGCCATGGGCTATGGCTGATTCTCGGTCCACGGCCACAACCGGTTCTCGCCGGCGTCAACGACACCTGGTTCATCTGGGTGGTTGGAACGCAGTCCTTTGCCCTGATCATCACGGGGTTCTCCCGCGCGTTTTCCCGACCAGGCGCGACTTGCCGGGCTGACGGCCGTGCCGATGTGGTCGGTCGGCGTGGTGCTGCACCTCATCGTGGCCACACTCGTGCTGACCCGGCTGCTCGGCGTCCTGTGTCCTATCCGTCATCCCGAACAGATCGACGTCACCCACACGACCTGACATCACACCCGAGCGATAGGCACCCCGTCCCCTTAGGCGCGTTCTTCCATCTCGGCTCCGCCCAGGAGGTCGTGTATCTCCGACAACAGGGCGGGCAGATCGACCCCGGCGTCTGCGAGAGCCGGCAGGAAGACTTCGTTCTCCTTTTCCACGTGAGCGCAGAAGAGGGCGTACAGTGCCGACGCGCCTCCGACGACGCCGGCTGTCAGTCGCGCCGCCTTCAACTCGTCTGTGAGCGAGCGTAAGGCGAGGTACTCAGCACGCATCACGGCTACCAGCAGGCGGATCTCCGGCACCTGCTCACCTGCGGCGTAGAGGATCTTCTCCTCCGCGAGCGCGTGGGGGAGCACCACCTCGTCGCAGAAGTCGACCAGGGCCATCTGCCGTCCCACAGGGGTCTGCAGCCGATCAAGCCAACGGCAGAGCGTCATGACATGGTCGGCCATGGCGCGGGTGAGCTCGGCGTGGTGGTCGCGGATCGCGGTCAGGGCGGCGCGCTGCACATCGTTGAAGGTCGGGGACGAAGGCACTGTAGCTCCTGGTGGAGGTCGGACGGATAGGTGTAACCGTGCGGGCCCCATCCATGGCAGCTCATCACCAAGAGCTGCCATCGGTAGGAACGCCGTTGCCGAGTTATGCGTGGTCGGCACTGAGAGGGGGTCACTGGCCGCGGGTGATCCGCCGTGCCGCCTCGGCGACGGACTTCAGCACCTCTTCGGCTTGTTCGGCGTCGTAGTCGACGTGTTTGCGCTTGCGTACGCCGTGGGCGTGCAGCATGACGTGCTCGTCGGGGACCACGTCGTGACGCTGGAGCGTGGCCAGCACGCATGTCAGCGGGCAGCCGTCGAGGGCGAGGATCGGCCGACCCGACGTAGCCACGCGTACGAGCGAGGGCACCTCCCCGCCCACCCCGGCGATGCACGACATTTCGGCCAGGCCCATGCGGTCCAGCCGGAGCGCCAGGTCGTTGGCCATCTGGGCGGCGCTGGAGCAGCCAGAGCAGGAATAGACGACGGGTAGGTCGGCTCGTCTTCGCCGGGACAATCGAGACTCCTCTCCACGACGAATGACTCGGGTGCCCGTCATTTCCCATCGCACAGGCGCAGGTGCCTCTCCTCGGGCGCGGGCTCGAAGCGGGCGGTGAAGAAGCGCAAGGTCGGCGGCTCGTACGTCATCCGCAACCCCCGCACGCTCTCCCCGTGCCGGTACAGCCCCACCACGGACTCCGCGACCACGTCCAGGTGCCGGTCGGTGTAGACCCGGCGCGGGATGGTGAGGCGGACCAGCTCCAGCCGCGGGATCCGGTCTCGGCCGGTATTGGGATCGCGGCCGGCGGAGACGGTGCCCCGCTCCATGGCGCGCACCCCGCTGTCGAGATAGAGCGCGGCCGCAAGCGCCTGTGCCGGGAACCGCTCCCGGGGAAGATGCGGCAGGAACCGCGCCGCGTCCACGAACACGGCATGCCCGCCGATCGGCTCGACGATGGGGACGCCGGCGGCTATGAGCCGCTCGCCCAGGTAGCGGACCTGGTGCACGCGGTGGGCGATGTAGGCGTCGTCCACCATCTCATGGATCCCCTGCGCCATGGCCGCCATGTCCCGCCCGGCCAGCCCACCGTACGTCGGCATCCCCTCGAACAGCACGACCAACTCCCGGGCCCGCCGCAGCAGGGACTCGTCGTTGAGCGCGAGGAAGCCGCCGATGTTGACCAGGCAGTCCTTCTTGCCAGACATCGTGCAGCCGTCGAAGTACGCCATCATCTCGTGCAGGATCGAGGCGACCGTGCGCCCGGCGTATCCCTGCTCGCGTTCCTTGATGAAGTACGCGTTCTCGACGCAGCGGGTCGCGTCGCACCACAGCAGAATGCCGTGCCGGCGGCACAGGTAGTGGGTCGCGCGTAGGTTCGCCATCGACACCGGCTGGCCGCCGGCCATGTTGACGGTCACGGCCACGTTGACGTACGCGATGTTCTGCGCCCCCACTCGGTCGATCAGCCGTTCCAGCTTGCCGAGATCGACATCGCCCTTGAACGGGTGCCGGGACTGCGGATCGTGCGCCTCGTCGACGATCACATCCTCGAAGATCCCGCCGGCCAGTTCCTGGTGGGCGCGGGTGGTGGTGAAGTACATGTTGCCGGGAACGTACTGGCCGGGCTTGATAGCGATCTGCGACAGGATGTGCTCGGCGCCGCGGCCCTGGTGGGTGGGGACGACGTGCTGGAAGCCGTACACCGCGCGGACGGCTTCCTCCAGCCGGTAGAACGAGGAGGACCCGGCGTAGGCCTCGTCACCGGTCATCAGCGCACTCCACTGACTGTCGCTCATCGCGCTGGTGCCGCTGTCGGTCAGCAGGTCGATGTAGACCTCTTCACTGCGAAGCAGGAAGGTGTTGTACCCGGCCCGCGAGATTGCCTCTTCCCGCTCGGCCGCCGTGGGCATGTGCAGGGGCTCGACGCTCTTGATCCGGTGCGGCTCCGCCACCGTCATGCCGACGCTCCTCGCAGAGATGATCCTTGATCGCGCATCCGAGCCTTTCGCCATCCCTCCGACATCGGCAACGGTCTTTGGTCCCGAGACGACGGACCATCAGGCACCTGCTCAGTCCGGCCGTTGGTCCCGGCTGGTTCGGGACTTTGGTCCTTGCCCGCGGACGGCGCGCAAGGGTGCCGGTGCTGAGGGCAGTCGTAGCCGAGGGAGAAGTGCTGGTGCTCGGTGAGCATGTGCCAGGGCTTGCGATGCTCACATTGAACGTGAAAGCCGAACAGCGGCGGCCACCGGTCTCGCTGCCCGACCAATCTGGCGAGGTGATCACGGGCGCAGGCCGGGCCTGGGTGTCGGCGAACGTGATGTGCTTGTGCTCGTCGGCTGGCCCGGCGAAGGACGTGCCGGTGCGGCGGCCAACGTGGCGGACCCTTGCGCCGCTAGGCGCCCGTTGGTGATGCCCGGCCGCGCCAGGGTCGCCTCACACAGGTCGACGTCACGGGCCAGCGACGGCCGCCGGTCGCCCACGTCACCGCTGCCGGGCCGTTCCTGCGGCGCAGCCGCTCCACCTCCTCTCCCACCTGGAACGTCAAGCCCTTGGTGGTGGCGCCGAGCCGTTCCAGCAGCGGGCCGAGCGCGGCCATCTTGCCGACGATCCCCCGTAGTCTCGCTCCACGTTCCCGACCTTCGGGAAGGTGCGGCCGGGGATCGGCGTGGTGCCCGTGCGCCGCCAGTCGTTCACACGGCCGTTGGGGTTGGCGGGAAGGGGATGGGTGGCTCAATTGGCGTCGCGGGGGACGAGCTCGATGCCGGTGACGATCTCGGGCTTGATGCGGATCACGTGGTCCATGTGCTCGGCCACCCAGGGGCGGAGCAGTCGTTGATACCGAGTGATCTCATCCGGGTCTTTCTCCAACTCCGCGATGCCCTTGACGATCACGCTCCATCCCAGGTGGGTAAGGGGATCGATGTTGTCGGCCTCGTAGGCGACCACGGTGACGAGACCTTGGATGGCCGAGACCACGGCGGCTCCCAGGTGGCTGCGGACGATCAACTGGCCGTTGTCCACGAGGTGATTGACGGGCCGGATGTCCGGCAGGGCGTGATGGGTGAACACGATCCTGCCCAGGGAGACCTCCCCGAGGCGTTGCAGAGCGTCGGCCGGTGACAGGTGCTTGATCACCCGTTCTTGCATGTTCATCGGGTCGCGCCCGTGTGGGGCGCGGTGATGGAAAAGCCGGTGACCCACTCCGGGAAGATGCGTGCGATGTGGTCAACGGCCTGGCCTGGCCAGGGCTGAAGCCGGTCACGGGCGCGGCTCTGCTCCTGTGGGTCTTCCACCAGTCCGGCGCGTCCGGTGAGTACGACGCTCCAGCCCAAGCGGGTGGCGGCATCCAGCAGATCCGCCTGATAGACCACGCGGTGCACGCGTTGGAGGAGCGAGGCGATCTCGGAGTCATGGGGAAGGCCGACCATGAGGCCGTCGCCGTCCATGGTGTGGCTGACGAGGCGGATGGCGGGTACCGCATGGCTGATGAACACGATCCGGCCGAAGGTGACGTTGCTGAGCAGGCGAAGTCCTTCGCCCCGGGACAGTTCCTTGCCGATCGGCGCAGATGGAGTAGATGGGCGCTGCACAGGTCGACGCTCCCCTACCGGACGTCACCTTGGGTAGGGACCAAAGTCCTTTTTCCGGTCTCGTCTCTGATCGTCGTTTCGACTGTGCGGCCGATGGAGTCGGTTAGGGGGCCTGGTGGAGTGCTTGTGGGTGGAGGCGCGCAGGGAAGGACTGTCTGGCGAGATGCCGGTTATAGAGCGGTTCGTTCGCGCAGGGCGTGCCGCAGATGGCGTTCGTTCCAGAGCAGGCGGTGGTCAAGAAGCTCCCTGCGGCATGTCTGCACCCACCGCTCCATGATCGATTCATCCGCGGCAGGCGCGGCGTAGAACCAGAAGAGTGGAGACCGTTCTCGAGCACATCAAAGTCACCCAAACCGGAGCGATTCACTCCTCACCGTCGGGTGTTGAAGACTTCGTGGAGGGGACGGCGCGGCACGGCGGGCACCGGTGGGCCGTACCCCAGCCGCAGCAGCATCTGCAGATGGCCGAGTGTCCCGGTGGACTCGCCGCGGCGCCCACTGTCTGGTAGATCCAGAGGCTGGCTGAACAGCGACGCCGACACCCCGTGGGCGGTGGCGGTGAGCAGCACCCGCTGCAGCGCCTGTCCGGCGACCAGCCAGTCGCGCGGGCCGTCGCCGTCGGTGAACAGGGCGGCGATCTGCGGGTCTCTTTCGAACCTGGCCACCTCCCGGTTGGCCCCGAGACCGAAGTCGCGCAAGGGCAGTTCGGTGCCGACCGGGCGAGGGCCGAAGGCGTGGCGGGGGACGCCTTCCGCGCGGGGGCCGTCCACCGTCCAGGGGGACAGCTCGCAGCGGTAGGCCTCATCGCGGGAGAGCGCCCGGTCTGCGGTGGCGACCATGTCGAGGACCTTGCGTGCCGCCCGACCGTCCAGCACGACAAGGGTGGCACCCTCCTGGCGGGCCGCGAGGACCAGGTCGACGACGGTCTCATGAGGCAGGCAGCGGCCGTCGAAGGGAAAGCGGTTGGTGCGCCGGTGCGGGATCACGGCATGCAGCCGCTGTTCGTCCGGCGACG
This sequence comes from Nonomuraea basaltis, assembly GCF_005893125.1. GTDB lineage: Bacteria > Actinomycetota > Actinomycetes > Streptosporangiales > Streptosporangiaceae > Nonomuraea > Nonomuraea basaltis. The sequence goes on from NZ_VCJS01000042.1 coordinate 71,937, forward strand.
GCGGCTCCCCTTGGACGGTACGCACGACGGCGAGGAGGTCGGGCGCGCCGCGCGGCGCGGGCAACGGCAGGACCCGGGCCTCGTAGCCGGTCATTCGGATGGCCAGCCTCATGTTGAACAGCGCCGCCCCGCAGCTCATGCCGAGGCAGCGCCCGAGGGGATCGGCGACGTGCAGTTGCCGGCGAAGGTCGGCGTATACGGTCACGCTGTCCTTCAAGTGGGAGAACAGCCACGGCTGAGTGTTGTGCACGGAGGGCGCGGCGACCGCGGCCTCGACGATCCGGCGTACGCCGGAGGGAGTGGCGAAGGGCTTGGCCATCGTGCGCTTTTCACCTTCCACGGCGTCTCGACCTTCGGCGGAGCGGGCCCAGGAGTCGCATCGTCACGTGGCGATGGCGAACGCGGTGCTCGCGGCGATCAGGGCGGCGCCGGTCATGGTCAGCAGTGCGCCGAGGCCGATGATCAGGGTGGTGAGTTGCCATGCCTGGTAGGCGTTCAGCAGGGAGGCGCGCAGCATCTGGCCGGTGAAGGCGGTCTGCTGTAGTCCGGCCAGCTTCTCGTCGTCGCTGCCCGCGGCGTGCAGTTCGGCGCTGATCTCGCCATACGTCCGGCCGCCCGTCGCCATCAGCACGTTGTGCCCGATCACTCGGGCGAAGGTGCGGGCCTGCGAGCCGGTCAGGACGGCCCGGCCCTGGTGAGCGGCGAGGTCGTTGGGCAACCCCTTGTCTGGGAAGGTGATCGACTGCCCGCGTAGTTCTGTCTGTATCTCGGCACGCGCCTTTATCCCCCGCGCGGCCATGATCGGGCCTGCCGCCATCAATACGGCGCCGGTGCCACCCAACAGCGCCACCGCCGTCGCTCGGACAACGCTCATTTCTTGCTCCTTGTGGGGAAACGATGGGTGCCGGTCATCGGCGAACGCCGAGCGGGGTGCGTCGGCGGTAGACGACGTAGGGCCGCCACAGGTACGCGATCGGTGCCGACCAGACGTGGACGAGCCTGGTGAACGGCCAGATCGCGGCGAGCACCCAGGCCGAGAGTGCGTGCAGCTGGAAGATCAGCGGCACATCGGCCATCAGTCCGGGGTCGGGGCGGAAGGTCAGGACGCCGCGGAACCAGACGGCGATGGTGGCGCGGTAGTCGTAGCCGCCGCCGAGCAGGTTTTTGCCGACGGTCGCGGTCATGCCGAGGAGGATCACCACGGCCAGGACGGTGAACAGGATCTTGTCGGTGCGGGTGGTGGTGCGGCGTACGCGCGGGCTGGTGAAGCGGCGGGCCAGCAGCAGCGCCAGGCCCGCGATGACCATGAGCCCGGCCACGGTTCCGGCGCTCACCGACACCAGGTGGTAGAGGTGTTCGTCGACGCCGACGGCCTCGGTCAGGCTCTTCGGGATGAGCAGGCCGAGTACGTGGCCGCCGATGGCGGCGAAAGCGCCGAGGTGAAACAGCGGCGAGCCGAGCCGCAGCAGCCGGCTCTCCAGCACCTGGGTGGTGCGGGTGGTCCAGCCGAACTGGTCGACGCGCCAGCGCCAGACGTGACCCACGACGAAGACCGTCAGAGCCACGTAGGGGACGACCACCCAGAGCGCGACGCTCACGGCCGCACCTCCATTTCGTTCAGTGGCGGACCGTACGGGGCCAGCCCGACGTCCTCGGCGGGCGGTCCCGCCAGCGCGAGATCGGCCACCGCGGCCCGCTCGGATTCCGACAGGTCGGGCAGCATCTCACACAGCGCGTCCAGGACATGCGCGTACGGTGAGCAGGCTTCCTGCAGCGCGGTGCGGATGAGTTCCAGCCCTTTGCGGTGCTGGCGGAGCGGCGCCTCGCCGGTCGACGGTCCGGTCAGCGCGGCGAACTCGCAGACCACGGGCAGGAAGTCGGGCAGCTCGCCGTCGGGCGGGGTGAGCCCGGCCACGCGGTAGCGCTGTTTGAGGGTGAGCAGGGCCATGCCGCGGCGGCGGGTGTCGCCGTGCAGGTAGTAGGTGAGGTAGAGGCTGGATTTGCGGCGCAGGTCGAACGTCTCCACATAGGTTCGGGCCAGCGGCATCGGATCGCACTCGGCGTACCAGGCGGTGAAGGCGACCAGCGCCTCGCGGGCGGACGATGCGGGGAGCGCGGCCGCGGCCCTGCTCAGGGCGTCGCGGGCGGCGAGCAATCCGGCGTCGGGGTATTGCAGCAGCAGGGCGACCAGGCGCAGGAACGCGGCGCGGTCTTCGGGGGCGAGTCCGGCCCGCCCGGTGGGTGCTGCGGCGGCGGACTGGCGCCGGGTGAGGAGCTTCATGACGCCGCTCCCTTGCCGACGAAGAGCTTCAGGCCCAGGCGGCCGTCGCCGCGGCGGCCGGTGACGCCGGTCGGGTGGAACTCGCTCATGCCGGGGCCTCCGTCGCCGTCCAGGCTGCATCCATCCGCTTGGGCGGACAGCGCGGCGGCGTCCTCGCGGTGGGCGGCGGGCACGACGTAGCGCTCGTCGTACTTGGCGATGGCCAGCAGCCGGTACATCTCCTCCATGTCGGACGCCGTCATCCCCGCCGACTCCAGCAGGTCCGCGGCGACGG
>NZ_VCJS01000430.1 GCF_005893125.1 Nonomuraea basaltis
AGATGTGTATAAGCGACAGCCCCGGCCTGCTCCCCCAGCCCGTCGCCGTGGTAGCTGACCGCCGCCTGGGCGGTCAGCGCCTGGCCGGGCGCGCGCCCGCCGGCGGGCTCCAGCAGCGCCCGGCAGTTGTGGTCCTTCGTCCCGAACGGCACCCGCCACGCCTGCTCCGGCCGGACTATGAAGCCGTCGGGCAGCTGTGGCTCCTTGTTGAGCACCTCGCGAAGCTGCGTCATGGCCTGCGCGTCGAGGAAGCTCTCCGCGCCCTCCCCGCCGCATCCGGCCAGGGCGCAGGCCAGCAGGCCGCAGACGATGATCCCCTGTCGTCGTCTCATGATCCCCCCTGGCGCAAAGCCTCCCCTAGCGACGAATGCGGCAATCCACCGGAGTTTCCACCAACATGCAAAAAGGGTGCCCTCATCCGGCTTTCCGGACGAGAACACCCTTTACGCCGATCAGCGTCTCAGTCGGTCGTCCGACCGGGACGCTGTCGTCCCCCCAGGAGCATCCTCCAGCCGCGAACCCCACCCGGCGTTCGGATGCTTCCTCTCTGACACCCACCGCACTGGATGTCGTGATTAGAGAGTGCCGGACGCGGCTTGCAGATAACTTGTAGAACACTTGCCGCATCCGTCCGCATGTGTCCCCGCAGGTAGACGGGCTAGTCGTGTTCGGCGGCGGCCGGCACGACCGCGTCCTCGGGAGGCGCGACGTGGCGGACGACCACGGTGCTGATGCGGTTGCGGCGGCCCGCGAGGGTCTCCGCGGTGAGCGACAGGCCGGCCACCTCCGCGTGCGACCCGGCGATCGGCACCCGGCCGAGCGCGTGGGCCAGCAGCCCGCCCACGGTCTCCACGTCGTCCACCTCGATCTCGGTGTCGAACAGCTCGGCCAGCTCGTCGACCGGCATCCGGGCCGTCACCCTGAGGCCGCCGTCGGGGACGCGCTCGACGCGGGGCGCCTCCTGGTCGTACTCGTCGGTGATCTCGCCGACGATCTCCTCCAGCACGTCCTCGATCGTGACCAGTCCGGCGGTGCCGCCGTACTCGTCGATGACGATGGCGATGTGGATCTGCCGGGCCTGCATCTCGCGCATGAGCTGGTCGATGGGCTTGCTCTCCGGCACGTATGCCGCCGAGCGCATGATCGACTCGACCGGCTCCTTGCCGCCGCCCTCGCCGGACTCGTGGATCTTGCGGGCGATGTCCTTGAGGTAGGCGATCCCGACGACGTCGTCCTCGTTCTCGCCCACCACCGGGATGCGGGAGAAGCCGCTGCGCAGCGCCAGCGACAGGGCCTGGTCGATGGTCTTGCCGCGCTCGATGTAGACCATGTCGGTGCGCGGCACCATGACCTCGCGCACCAGCGTGTCGCCCAGCTCGAACACCGAGTGGATCATCTCGCGCTCGTCGGGCTCGATCACCCGGCGCTCCTCGGCCAGGTCGACCAGGTCACGCAGCTCGGCCTCCGAGGTGAACGGGCCGTCGCGGAACCCCTTGCCGGGCGTCAGGGCGTTGCCCAGCAGGATCAGCAGCTTCGGCAGGGGGCCGAAGATGCGGGTCAGGCCGTAGACGATGGGGGCGCTGGCCAGCGCGACCGGCTCGGCGTGCTGGCGGCCCAGCGTGCGCGGCATGACGCCGACCACCACGTAGCTGATCACGATCATCACGACCGCGGCCCAGACGTAGGCCCAGCCCTGGTCGTGCATGAGGTCGATGAACAGCAACGTCGTGATGACCGTGGCGACCAGCTCGCAGCTCAGCCGGAGCAGCAGGAGCAGGTTGAGGTAGCGGGGCGGGTCGGTGACGATGGCCTGCAGGTGCACCGCGCCCCGCCTGCCGTCACGCACGTATTCCTCGGCGCGCACCCTCGAGATGCGCGTCAGTGCCGTTTCCGCGCTGGCGATCAGGCCACCGATGATCACGAGGACGATGGCCAAGGGCAACCAGGCGTTCACCGCGGGTTGCGCACCTCCTGCCACGACTCCAGGAGCTGGGCCTGTAGTCCGAACATCTCCTTGTGCTCCTCGGGCTCGGCGTGGTCGTAGCCGAGCAGGTGCAGGATGCCGTGCGTGCACAGCAGCTCCAGCTCGTCCGCGGTGCCGTGCCCCGCCTCCTCCGCCTGCCTGGCGGCCACCTGCGGGCAGAGCACGACGTCACCGAGGAGCGCGGGGTCGGCCGGGCTCTCCGCGTCGCCGCGCGCGCCGCCGCCGGGACGCAGCTCGTCCATCGGGAAGGCCAGCACGTCGGTCGGGCCCGGCTCGCCCATCCACTTCTCGTGCAGCTCGGCCATGGCGTTCTCGTCGACCACCACGATGGACAGCTCGGCGAGCGGGTTGATGCCCATCTCGCCGAGCACGTGAGCGGCCAGGGCGACGATGGCTTCCTCGTCGACGCCGACGCCGGACTCATTGTTGATCTCAATGCTCACGGTCGCTCACCCGTCGTTTGCCGCTGCGCTGCTGGATGCGCTTGGGCTCCTGCAGCGCGTCGTAACGCCCGTAGGCGTCCACGATGTCGCTCACCAGCTTGTGGCGTACGACGTCGGAGCTGGACAGGCGCGCGAAGTGGATGTCGGGGATGCCCTCGAGGATCTCCTGGACCACCCGCAACCCGCTGACCGTGCCCGAGGGCAGGTCGACCTGCGTCACGTCGCCCGTCACCACGATCTTGGAGTTGAAGCCGAGCCTGGTGAGGAACATCTTCATCTGCTCGGCCGAGGAGTTTTGCGCCTCGTCGAGGATGATGAACGCGTCGTTCAGGGTCCGGCCGCGCATGTAGGCCAGCGGTGCGACCTCGATCGTGCCGGCGGCCATCAGCTTGGGGATCGAGTCGGGATCGAGCATGTCGTGCAGCGCGTCGTAGAGCGGCCGCAGGTAGGGGTCGATCTTCTCGTAGAGCGTGCCGGGCAGGAAGCCCAGCCGCTCCCCCGCCTCGACGGCCGGGCGGGTCAGGATGATCCGGTTGACCCGCTTCTCCTGCAGCGCCCGCACGGCCTTGGCCATGGCGAGATAGGTCTTGCCGGTGCCGGCCGGGCCGATGGCGAACACGACCGTGTGCTTGTCGATCGAGTCGACGTAGCGCTTCTGGTTGACGGTCTTCGGTCTGATCGTGCGCCCGCGCGAGGACAGGATGTCGAGGGACAGCACTTCGGCGGGGCGGTCGGAGGTCATGCGGAGCATGGCGATGCTGCGCTCGACCGCGTCGGGGGTGAGCTCGCCACCGCTGCGCAGCACCTCGACGAGCTCTTCGAAGAGCCGCACCACGGTGCCGCTCTCGTCAGGGCTGCCTGTGACGGTGATCTCGTTGCCCCGTACGTGGATGTCGGCCCTGAAAGCGCCCTCGATGACGCGTAGCAGCTCGTCGCGGGAGCCGAGGAGGCTGACCATCGGGTATTCGTCCGGAATCAGCACCTTGGCTTGCGTGCGCGAGGGAGGTGCCGTGCGGCGGGATTCGTGTAGTTCGGACATGGGCAGGCCAGCGGCCTGATGCCTCCCGGTCTCTTCGGTGTTCTTCTCCGCCCATCGTAGCCGGGACCAGGCGGATTACTCTCGTCAATATCACCATGCCCGCCCGTCTCGCTACGGAACGCCCTATCCGGGCGGCCAGGTCAGGGCCCGTCCGCCCAGGACGTGGGCGTGTACGTGGAAGACGGTCTGGCCGGCGGCCGGCCCGGTGTTGAACACCACCCGGTAGCCGCCCTCCGCCACCTGCTCCTTCACGGCCACGGCGTGGGCGGCCTTGAGCACGTCGTCGGCGAGGCCGTCGTCGGCGTCGGCCAACGCGGCCGCGTTGGCGTAGTGGCCCTTCGTGATGACCAGCACGTGGGTGGGAGCCTGCGGATTGGTGTCGCGGAACGCCAGTGTCCTGCCGGTTTCGTAAACGATCTCGGCGGGAATCTCCTTGGCAACGATTTTGCAGAAGAGGCAGTCGTTCACAGCAGCACCCTACCGATCGCCTTCGTGTTAGCGAGTCCGTTGCGAATCGGTAATCCTCAGTGTCGTGCGTGGGAAGATCAACGCGGTTAGGGTGAGTGTGCGACACTTCAGAACAAAAGACGATTCAGGGTCGGGCGAGCGTCACCTGGCGAGGACACGACTGGGTAATGCACCCTAAGGAACCGGGGAAACCTCAAGAACCGGAAGAGCGTAAACCCTCTGGGAAGGCCGCGCGTCCCACTGATGTGACCACCGAAACCCTGCTGGCCGACAGGTCGATGGGGGCGGTGCCGGTCGGGTGGGATGCCGACATGGCCGTTACCGCGCTCTACAGCGCGCACTTCCGGTCGTTGGTGCGTCTCGCTGCGTTGCTCGTACGCGACACAGCAACCGCTGAGGAAGTCGTGCAGGATGCGTTCGTCGCCATCCATGGCGCCTGGCGTAGGCTGCGTGACCCCGACAAAGCACTCGCCTACCTGCGTCAATCTGTCGTCAACCGGTCCCGTTCCGTGCTGCGTCACCGCGCGGTCGTCGAGAAGTACGCTCCCAAGGGTCTCCCAGACGCCCCGAGCGCCGAGAACGGCGCGATCGGCGAACTGGAACGCTCCGCCGTGATCGAGGCGTTACGGGCCCTGCCGACCCGACAGAGAGAAGCACTGGTTCTGCGCTACTACGGTGATCTGTCCGAGGCTGAGATCGCCCATGCCATGGGCATCAGCAAGGGCGCGGTCAAGAGCCACACCGCACGTGGCATGGCCGCTTTGCGATCCGTCCTGGAGAAAATGTCATGACCCAGCCCCCCGACGAGTACGGCGACCTCCTGCGCCGTGCGCTCCGCGCGGAGGCGGACGCGGTCGTGCCCTCGCCGGAAGGACTGGAGATCATCCGCGCCCGCATCGAGCGGCGCGGCGTCCGTAACCTGTTCTGGTGGCGGGCGGGCGCGGCCGCGGCCAGTGCTGTGCTGGTGGCGGGAACAATCGTGATGGTCGTTCCCGAGCTGCGCTCGAAGGTCATATACGAGAGCCCTGCCAAGGTGATCGACGACGAGACGTCCGCCAGGCTCCCGTCCAACTCCTCCACCACTCGCTCCCAGCAGCCGCCGCCCC
>NZ_VCJS01000431.1 GCF_005893125.1 Nonomuraea basaltis
GGGGGCGGCGGTCGTGGGTGCCGGGGCGGTCGCGGCGAACTCGCTCTTCGACGAGCCGCCGACCGCGCACGCCTCCTCGACCTCCGACCCGTACCCCTTCTACGGCGAGCACCAGGCGGGCGTCGTCACGCCCGCCCAGGACCGCCTGCACTTCGTGGCGTTCGACGTCACCACGGACAAGCGCGCCGAGCTGGTGGAGCTGCTGCAGGAGTGGACGGCCGCGGCGGCGCGGCTGACGCAGGGCAAGGAGGCGGGGTCGTTCGGCGCGGTGGGCGGCACGCCGGAGGCCGCGCCCGACGACACGGGCGAGGCGCTCGGGCTGCCGGCCTCGGGGCTGACGCTGACGATCGGGTTCGGTCCTTCGCTGTTCGACGACCGGTTCGGGCTGGCGGCCAAGCGGCCCGCGGCCCTCGCCGACCTGCCGAAGTTCCCCGGCGAACAGCTCATTCCGGAAATTTCCGGCGGCGACATCTGCGTGCAGGCGTGCGCGCACGACCCCCAGGTCGCCGTGCACGCCATCCGCAACCTGGCCAGGATCGGCTTCGGCAAGGTCTCCGTACGCTGGTCGCAGCTCGGCTTCGGCCGTACGTCGTCCACGTCGCGGGCCCAGACCACGGCGCGCAACCTGATGGGCTTCAAGGACGGCACCAACAACCTGAAGCTGGAGGACTCCGACCTGCTGCGCGACCAGCTGTGGGCGGCCGCGCAGGACGGAAGCGGCTGGATGGCGGGCGGCACGTACATGGTGACCAGGAAGATCCGCATGATGATCGAGACCTGGGACCGCACATCGCTCCTGGAGCAGGAGCAGATCTTCGGCCGGGACAAGGGCGAGGGCGCGCCGCTGGGCAAGAAGGGCGAGTTCGACACCCTGGACTTCGCGGCGAAGGGGCCGGACGGACAGCCGTACATCGCTAAGGACGCCCATGTCCGCCTGGCCCATCCGAGCTCCCACGGCAACGCGCATCTGCTGCGCCGGGGCTACAACTTCGTGGACGGCTCGGACGGGCTCGGGCGGCTGGATGCTGGGCTGTTCTTCATCGCGTACCAGCGGGATCCGCGCAAGCAGTTCGTGCCCGTGCAGATGAGCCTGGCCAAGATCGATCCGCTGAACGAGTACATCAAGCACGTCAGCAGCGGGGTGTTCGCCTGCCCGCCCGGCGTGCGGGACGCCGGAGACTACTGGGGGCGGACTCTTTTCGAGGGATAAGTTGCGAGATGTCGCGCGGCTCCGTCCAGGACGGGATCTGACCGGCGGAGCGCGGCCTTGCAGTGCTTACTGATCCCGAATCAAAGCGAGCCTTCCCTCATTCGCCGGAGCACCGAGCCCTTGATCCCAGGCGGTGAAGGCCAGGATGTGCCTTAAATCTGGATCCGGTAGTCCAGGATGGCGCTGTCACCAGGGATCACTATCGGGTGAGCGACCTCAACGACTCGGCCCTGTGCGAGCAGCCTCCGCGTGATCGCGAAAACCGGCACGCCTGGAGAGATCTGCAACGTGCCGACCTCCTCCTGCGTCGGCATCCTTGTCGCGACGGATTCGGTGATGTCGTCGATGACGATCCCTATGGATCGGAGCTGGGCAAACGTCCCGCCAGGCCACGGCTCGTTACCCGGATCGGCGACGGGAGTTCCTTCCACATGCGAGGCGAGAAGGTACGGCCGTGACATCTGCGTGGGGACACCGCGCGAGTAGAAGACGAATCGCCGGTCGAGCAGCCGAGTGCCGACCTCGACTCCGAACAGCTCGGCCAAGACCTCGTCAGCCTCGGCCCACTCGTAGGACACGTCCAGACGGTACTCCGACCACGTGATTCCTTGATCCGAGGTGTACGACGACTTCGGAACGTCCTGCGGGCCGATATCAGCCAGGTACCGCTCAGACGAGATACGCCGGACAGGACGTCGATGGCGCGCGAACGTACCACCACGGGTCTTCGACTCGATCAGACCCTCGGCCTTGAGCACCTCCATGGCCTTGCGGACGGTCATGAGGGAAACCGAGTGGGACGAGGCAAGCTCGTCATTGGACGGAAGCCTCGTACCAGGCTCTATCACCCCGGATGTGATCTTCTGGCGGATCTCATCAGCTATCCGGAGGTAAGCAGGACGCTCCGGCACAGGTGCTCCTTCTCGTGCGCTGCAGAGGGTTGACAGTCACCCTACCGCCGCGCCATTTTCGTATATGAAATCAAGTTTATGTATGCATAATTCTTCACGGGGTCCGCATGACTATCCCACCCGATCTTTCCAGCCAGTTCCCGGACTGGTCGCTCTGGCGAAGCGACCAAGGACGTTGGTGGGCGACGAGATCACGTCCGTTCTCCGTAACAGCCGGGAACGCAGAGGCACATCGGACCGTGGACGCCGACGACGTCAACACCCTCGCCGAACGCATAGCCGAGCAGGGGGAGCGAAGGCGTTGAAGAGCGCGAGGCCGGAGCCCGCGAAGCCGCAGGTGGCCACGTAGCGGTGGGCGCAGGCCACCAGGCCCTGGACCTTCTTGTCTTGGCCGCCGCCACGGCCCAGCAGCACCAAGGGGCGGCTACCGGTGGCATCGGCGGGTGACCAGACCAGGCCGGGGATGTCGTCGAGGATGAACGGACGTTCCGAGACGCCGTTCAAGGTTGTCTCTGAGGTGAAGCACATAGGTTCGTGGCCTGTCGGGATGCCTGCGGGCGCTCCCAGGGCCACCTATGTCAGATGAACCGCACAGCCGCGAGGGAGGAGAGCACCCAGCCTGATACAGCGGTAATGGGTCTCACCTCCTCAGCCGGTCACGTGAACGGTGACGCTATCAGGCCCAGGGCCGTGGAAACAGATCACAGGGAAGCAAGGGCGATCAAGCTCATTGGCGGCGGGCGCGGGAGGCGGCGGCGTGGGCGCGGTTGGCGCAGCGGGTCGAGCAGAACTGGCGGCGTCCCGGGCGGCTGCGGTCGACGAAGGCGTCCTGGCATGGGCGGGCCGCGCAGAGGCGCAGGCGCTCCCAGTCGCCCGACGCGGCGAGGTCGAGCAGCTCGGCGACGGACCGTACGGCGAGGCGATCGGCCGGTGCCGCCGCCTCCGGTGAGGTGAGCCGGAGGCGCGGCGCCCCGCCCGACTCCTCCACGGCCACCCGCACCGGCAACTCACCCACCCACCGGGCCAGGGCGTGCGTCCGCTCGGAAGGTTCGCAGGTCAGCACGGTGCGCAGCCGTTCCCGCATCGCCCGGACCGCATCGAGATCACCCACATCGACGCCACCCTCCTCAGATTCGCCCAATTCGCGGCAGAAGCGGCGCAGTGCCGCCACGTCCGGCAGCCGTTCGGGATCGTCCAGGTATTCGTCCCACGTGTTGGCCAGATCGATCGCCACGAGCCCGGTCTCCGCGAACTGGCGCATCTGTCCTCCTGTTGCTAACGTCACGAGTATGAACATAATAACCCCTGACAGAATCCTGGCCGTCCTCGACGCGCCGTCCAACCTCGGCCTGCGCCCGCCCGCTCCCGGCACCGTCCCCGGCTGCTACAAGGCCCCATGGGCGTTGCGGAACGCCGGCCTGGTCCAGCGGCTCAAAGCCAAGGACGCGGGCGCCCTCGTGCCACCCCGCTACGTCGCCACCTGGAAGCCGGGCGACGGCGTACGCAACGGCCCCGCGATCGCCGCCTATGCCCGCGAGCTCTCCGAGAAGGTGGCCGGCATCAGGGCGTCGGGCGGGTTCCCCGTGCTGCTCGGCGGCGACTGCTCGATCCTGCTCGGCCCGGCGCTGGCCCTGCGCAAGAGCGGGCGGTACGGGCTGGCGTACGTGGACGCGCACGCCGACTTCCGGCACCTCGGCAACTCCCCGCACGTCGGCTCGGCGGCCGGGGAGGACCTGGCCTTGGTGACCGGGCGCGGTGACGACTACCTCACCGACATCGACGGCCTGCGGCCCTACGTGCGGGACGAGGATGTGGTCGTGCTTGGGGTCCGGGATGAGGAGGATCTGCGTGATATTTCGGATAGCGGGCTGGCCTTCATCCCCGGCACCGACATCGACCTCGGTCGGGCCAAGGAGGTCCTGGTCCGGGACGAACTTGACGGGTTCTGGATCCATGTGGACGCCGACGTCCTCGATCCGGCCGTGCTGCCCGCCGTCGACTCCCCCACGCCGGGCGGGCTCGACGCCGCACAGCTCACCGAGTTGCTCCGCGGCCTCCTCGCCCTGCCGGGAGCGGCCGGTCTTGAGCTGACGATCCTGGATCCGGATCTGGACGAGGACGGCAGCCAGGCGGCCCTGCTCGCAGACGTCCTCGTATCGGCTCTGTCCTGACGCCCGGACGAACAAGTCCCGAGTCGCGCGGAGCGCCGGGATCGCGAACGTCCGGGCCCACCTCCCCCGGCCCACCTGCCTCTGCCTGCCGGTCGCATGCCGAGCCGACGCTGCGGGTGGAGCGCCGTCACGGCGCGGTGGGGCACATGGTGAAGGTGACGGACTTGGTCCTGGAGACCGGCGAGGTGATCCGATAGGTGACCGTATGGGTCCCGTCCGGTGGATCGATGGTGTCCTTCGAGAACACGTAGTTATCGCGGCTACCGGCCGGCAACCGTGACGATCCACTCTCGATGACCTTCCCGTTGTAGACCCACTGGTAGGAGAACGCCGCACCCGGTTTCGTCGCGCCTATCCCGGCGCCGAAGTTGAACGATCCCGTGTAGCAGGTGATGCCGTCACTATTGATCTTCGATGAACCTTGCACCCGTACATAGGCAATGGAGAACGAGGCGCTGGACGCGGGCCTGCTCTTGCTGGCGGAGGGGCTCGGGCGTGCGGTCGTGCGTCTCTTCGAGGGAGTGGGCGTGGGGAGCGGTCGGCGGGTCGGGCGTTTACTCGAAGGGGTGGGCG
>NZ_VCJS01000432.1 GCF_005893125.1 Nonomuraea basaltis
AAAATTTTCGAAGTCGTGTTACTACACTCTCGGCCCTTCGCGGCACCTCGAAGCTCGCTACAGGCCATCTACCTGCAGATTCTCGCTAACCATTCGCCACGTGTGACTACGAACTGCGGAACCCGGGCGATGCTTCGTCCCGAAATGATCGACGCGCTGAGATGGCCATAGACACGCGAACGGCGTCGGCCGAATAGGAGAAGGGTGGGGGCGGAACACGCACCGGCAGAAACGCGTCCAGTCCCGCGTCCCGCGTACGCCCAGCTCACAAGGGGGCCCACATGGGCATAGCGGTGCCGCCCGCACGAAGTGTGACACACATGATCGCGTGGGCGCAACCGTTGGCGGAATCGCCAACGTTCCTGCCGCCAACGGTTCAGCCCGCCCGGGGCCATCCTGGCCACCGAGCCACGGCCACCCATAGCCCATAGCGACCTGGGGGCAAGGTCCCAGGCAGGCCGGGAAATCCTCCCGATGGCCAGGCCGTACACCCCTCGTCATTGGGGGCTGCGCCGCCGCAAGCTAAAGACCATGGAGCCCAGCAACCGCCACCTCGGACGCCCGCTCCGGGCCAAGGAAGCGTTCCCCCGGGAGGGGGTACCGGGCTGAAGAGGTGTCCGGCTTCGTTCCGACAAGACTGACCCGGCCTTCGGGCCAAGGAGTCCCCGAGAGGACAGCTCATGAACAAGTTCCGCAGGACCATCGGTACGACCGTGACCACGGCCGCCCTCGCCGCCGGCCTGGCGCTCCCGATCGCCGGGACAGCCACCGCAGCCACCCTCCAGCCGACGACGAGCAGTTCAAGTACGGCGGCGCCGCGTATCAACTCCTTGGGAATGCTGCGCTCGTTGAACTGGCCGGAGCTCTGCATCAGGCACGCCTTCTTCCAGGGCGAGCTCACCCCATGCCCCACCCGATCCAGGGACGCAGCCGACTTCTACTTCAAGGCGGTCCGGGTCACGGGATACTCGAACCTCTACCGGTTAGCCGCGACAAACAAGAACCTGACCCGCTTCTACCTCCGGCACGAAAACTACCGAATCGTGCTGTCGAAGGTCCCGCCGAAGTCAAACAAGGCGGCCTACAACCTCTTCCTCAAGGATTCCGCCTTCTACCTCAAAACGGGTCGCAACGGAAAGGGCATCTCATTCGAGTCGTACAACTTCCCCGGCTGGTATATCCGGCACAAGAACTTCCACCTCTACATCTCCAAGGCAGGTGAGCCCGGCGATCGCCATTTCAAGGGCGACGCATCCTTCAGCTCCTTCAACGTGATCGACTGGGGTCCGGAGCTAGTACCGGTTGACGAGTAGCGGGCATCACCTGACGTGACAGGCAGCTTGCCGGTCACCCCCGCACCAGCCATCACCGGACTCATGGCCCTGCGCTCCGCCCTGCTCGCATTAGCCAATCGGGTCGCCGCGCCGCGGCCCGATGCCGCCCAAAGTGCCCCAGAGCGTCGAGCGAACGAGCCCATCGGGGTTCCTCCTCGGAGCTTGCTCGCCTCGGCGCGACGTCGGCGCGGATGGTGGCGGCGCTGTAGAGCGCTACCCGCAACAGTCGCTTCGGCCCAGGCCGGTAGACCAGGGAGGGGGCTCGCCGCTCATCTGCGGTGAGCCCCCGTTGGCATGTGGCATGTCCGCAGATCACCCGTGAATGTGCTCGGCGACCTTCGCCTGGAACGCCACTCAGAAGAAGTTCAGCCGCAGTGCACATTGTTGAGCTCGGTGACCTTCCCGGCCACTACCGTTCCGGTCACGTCAATACACTGGCCAGGCGCCGAGACGTACACCGGGCCAGCGTAGTACTTGTAATAGTCGGCATCAGGGTCATACCCGCTGCCGTCAGCTCTCGATATCGAGACGCCCTTCCACGTCGTGGTGCCGTAGGTGGAGCCGTAGCCGTAGGCCAGGGCGCAGTTCTTACCGGTGCTGGAGCTGTAGTACACCTCCAGCGTGCCCGTGCGGGTCCCGCTCTCGGGGATGGCGTAGACGCCGACCCGGGAGTAGCTGCTGCCGCACGGTCCAGCCGCGCCGGCCGGGGCGGCGCCCGCTACCAGCGTGGTGGAGGCAGCCAGGGCGGCGCCGGCCAGGAGGGTCGCCAGCTTGCGTGTGCGCACGAATATCCTTTCGATTGCCAATGGTGTGATCATGAATACCACTGGCTTACGGCCGCGACCCACGAGTCGTGCTCAATGTGACGGTTCGCACACTTACCCCCACTGCCCGTTCGTGCCGAGGTGTTGCCATATCCGGAGTCACGCGTGGACGTGCTAGGCAACCTTCGCCTGAAACGCCTCGACGGCCTCCTCGTCGCGGGCGAGCGGCCACCCGCAGGACAGCGTGTACTCCATGGCGCCGTCATGGTCGGCGATATGCAGCAGGTGGAACATCTGCGTCCCGGTAGATCAGCCCCACATACTCGACGTCGCCGCCGCAGCCCCTCATCACTGATCATTTCGCTCGCACTCTCCGCTTCCGCAGCAGCTCCCCCACCTGGTCACACCCTTCCTCGGGGCAGAACGCCGGCCACTCCCAGCCGTCCAGCAGCGTCGTATGCCCCCACCGGCATGCCACGTACAGCTCGAACGGCCAGAAGAGACCAGTCACGCCCGCTACGCCGCCCTTTCCGAGCGACGCCTACGAGCAGTAGTAGAGACCAACTCCCGGCCTGCTCCACCCCTTGTCGCCGTAGTTGTAGTCACGCGTCTCACGTCCCAGGATGGTGTAGGGGCCGGCGTCAACCCAATAGGGGATGTCGACGCAGAAGGTCTTGACGGCGGTGCACTCGTTGGTTGCCCGCACCCAGTACTCGCCGTCCGAGTCAGTCCACCACTTCGAGTGCTGAACGTTGCAGGCGCTCTGGGACGTGTTCGCGGAGGCACTCGCGGAGGCGCTCGGGGCGACGGCGAAGACAGCCAGCGCTCCCATGGCGACGACGAGTTTCATCTTGCTGTTCATGGCGGATTTCCTCCCGGGCGCGAGGGTGATGAACGCGCTGCGGAAAGGCTTGGTCAAGGTCATTGTGAATCCTTCCTGATGTACCGATGGGACTGGCTACGGCCGCCCGGTTCAGTGATCGCTATGCGTTCGTCCAGGGCGGTCAGCAGCCCGATCACGGCTGCGGGATCAAGTGCACTACACGGCGCCGCCGCACGTCACCCTGTTCCAGCCTGGGCAGGAACACCCAGGTCACAGCCCTGCCCCCTCAGTCTTGGGCCCGGACGGTTGTCTGGCAGCCCCCTTTCACCACTCCAGACAATCGGTGGCTCGCCCGCCGGCGCCTTGATCTCCACCAAGGGGTGCATAGACGGCGGGTCCGACAGGCTTACGCACGCGCGGGTGACCGCGGCTTGCTTCGTGTGGGCCGGAGCGCCAGCGCGCTGCGCGATCACCCGCCACCCCGCACCACAATGGGTTATGGGACGGAAACCCCCGCGGCGCTCCCCACTCCTGAGCAGGCCGCCTCGCGCCACCGTACGCATCACCGCCCGCCCCCGGCCGCGCCGGCGCCTTCGTCACAAGCTCACGTCGGTTCAGCTCTGGGTGGCCATCGCGGGCATCATCGGCAGCCTCACGGCCGTGCCCGCGCTCATCATCGCCATGAACGCCTTGAAGATCAGCGAGCGGCAACGCGCTGACGCCCTGAGGATCAGCTCTGAGCAGCGGGCCGAAGCTCAGCGCGTAAGAGCGGACGCGGACTCGGCTAACCAGCGCGCCTTCATTCAGCGGATAACCGTGGAGTCGAAGCCGTGGAACGTCGGCGCTCTACCCAACGGTGACGGCACGATAGTGATCAGTAATGGAAATACGACTCGGACATACGTCGAGTTGCGCGGGGACATCTTCTTGGACGCCGAGCAGCAATACCTAACTGCCGAGTTCACAGCACGCTTCGATGCTCCCGCATGCAGCCAAGCGACCTACATGATCAACGATGCGTACCGAAGAGCCCTCGTAATTGACCATCTCAGGGAAAGCGAGCCACTAATTGAAGATTTCTACGTCGCCGTCCACAATCCACTCGATCGCCGCTTGTGGCACGGCCGCGAGTATCCCACGCCGATCGAGCAGGACAGCGACTTGTGGCGTCACCATTACGAGCCGAATGGTGGTTCGGTGCCCTTTGAGCCAGCCGAGAAGCGTGCACTCCCAGGATGCGTGTGATCAGCCGACCTCCTCGGTGAGGAGGTCCATCGCCTCCGCCTCGCTGACGTGCCGCCCGCAGTTCTCACACACGTAGTAGCCGGCCCGCGGCGACCACTCCAGCCTCCGCAGCCCGCAACCAGGGCAGCGTGCGAGCGTGTGGCCGGGCTCATCATCCACCAGCCTGCGCAGCCGACCTTCCCAGGCGAGAGCCCAATCGACCACGCCCAGCTCCACCGGACGCTCCTCATCCTCCACGCTCGACATCACCACCAGGCCCTCCAAGCCGAGCACCGCGTCCAGCTTGTCCACCAGCCACGACACCGACCGCGACCTCACCACCCCCGACCGGCCGGCGGGCACCTGGTCCGCCAGCTCCAGCCGCTCCCCCACGTCCCGCCGCAACCTGAGCAGCTCCCCCGTCAGCGTGTGCACCACATCGCCCTCCCCCGACAACGACCCGTGCGGCCTGGTCCCCTTCACGCGTGACCAGCGCGACTGCGCTCTCACCACGCCCGGCCGCGCCGCCCAGCTGGCGGCCAGCTCATCCACCACCAGCAGCGCACGACGGCACGTCCCCGCACACCGCGAACAGTGCAGCGGCTCCCCGCCCCGCCACTCCAGCACCGGCATAACCGGCTCAGGCGGCGACTCCCCCTCACCGCCC
>NZ_VCJS01000433.1 GCF_005893125.1 Nonomuraea basaltis
GGGTCTCGGGGGCGCGGAGATGTGTATAGGAGACAGGCACGTGCACCGCCGTCACGAGCGTGGACTTCACCAGCGCCCACGGCGTGCCGACCACCGCGAGCCACGGGTCGGCCGCGCTGCTCCCGCGCATCTGGCGCCTCTTGACCAGGTCGCCGAACAGGTATTCGCCGAGCCGCAGCACCAGCGCCAGCGCGACCGCGATCGCGCCGACCATGACCGGCATCATGACGGTCAGCGCGACCAGCGTGACGAGCAGCAGCAGCCCGGTGAACTGGGCGCCGAACAGATATCTCTTGCGCTCGGCCGGCGGCGTGTGCTGGCGCGGCGCGGGCGGCGGAGTATATGGCCTGACCTGCGACGGCGCCGTGGGCTGCGGGGCCGGGTAGCCGGCCACCCGCTGGTCGGGGTGCGGCGGCCGGGCCGAGATCGGCGCCGGGACGTAAGGCGGCGGCTTCTCCGGGGGCCGCTTCTCACGGGGCCGCGGGGGCGGCGCCGCCGGCTTGGCGTATTCGACCGGCGGCAGCAGGTCGGAGTATGACTCCATGACCCGTGTGCCGTTGCCCATGCGCTTGGTGCCCGTCGGCCCGTCGAACGAGGCCTCGTTGAACGTGGTCACCGACGGGTCGAGCGCCCTGGCCATCCGCAGCAACTCCTGGGCGCCGGGCCGGGCCGCCGGGTCGACCTGCAGGGCACGGCCGAGCCAGCCGCGCAGCCACGCGGGCGCCTTGTCGATCTGGGCCCGCCCCTCCATGATGTTGAAGCAGACCGCCTCGAACGTCCCCGTGCCGAACGGCGGCGCCCCCGTCGCGGCGAAGAACACCGTCGAGGCCAGCGCGTGCACGTCGGCCGCCTGGGTGATGTCCGAGTCACGGATGATCTCGGGCGCCAGATAGCCCGGCGTGCCGACGAACATGCCGGTCTGCGTCAGCCGGGTCGCGTTGACCAAGTGGGCGATGCCGAAGTCGATGACCAGCGGCGCGCCGTCGACCAGCATGACGTTGGACGGCTTGAAGTCGCGGTGGATCACGTCGGCCGCATGGATGGCCACCAGCGCCTGGCAGAGCCCCTGGGCGAGCTTGATGACCTGGCGCGCCTCCAGGGCGCTCTCGGACAGGACGGTGTCCTCCAGCGTGCGGCCGGGGGCGAAGCGGGTGACGACGTAGGGCTGTCCGCCCACGAGCTCGGCGTCGATGACCTCGGCGACGTGCGGGCTGCGTACCCGGCGCATGGTCTCGACCTCGCGGGTCAGCCGGTCGCGCGCCTTGAGGTCGGCGGCCACGTGCGGGTGCAGCACCTTGATGGCGACCTCGCGGCCCTCGCCGTCGAGACCGAGGTGGACGACCCCCATGCCACCCTCGCCGATCTTTCTGACCAGCCGGTAGGGGCCGAGGCGTTCTGGTGCTTGGATGCTCATCGCCGCCTTCCCCGTGTCATCCCTCGGTGTTGCCCCTCAGAACTTTGAGCTGCTCCACCACTGGATCGACGTTCAGCGGAGTCCATTCGGCCCCCCTTGGATTGTCCCCGAACGTTTCGTAGGCGAGGATCAGCGAGAGCGCGGCGGCCGCCGCGAGAACTCCTGCCATCACCATCGCCGCTGTTCTCGAGGGTACGAGTGATGAGAGCGTTCTGCGCATTTGTTTGCCAGGACCCTCCACTCCGGGGCCTGCGCATACGGTCCACAGCGCGATCGCGGCGCCCCAGGCCAGGGCGAAGGACTCGTCCATCCCGGCCACCACCGTGAGCAGCAGCGTCACCGGCAGCCCCAGGATGAGCGCGTAGAGCACCAGGGCCAGCGTGATGCCCACGGACTTGGCCAGCGCCGCCGGGTAGGCGAAGACCCTGATCACGTCGAGCGCCGCCGCACCCGCCGCCCGGCGGGCCGTCAGCTGGGGCTGCGCCAGGTCGGCCGCGCGCAGCAGCACCGCGAAGGGGATCGCCACGGCGGCCACCAGCACGGGCGCGATCAGCGCCGCCACGATCATGAGGATGAGCAGCATCGCGCTCGTCACGCCGTACGCCCTGGAGCGCTGCAGCACCTTGCCAGGAGCCGAGGCGGGGATGTACGGCTCGCGCTTGGTCCTCGGGTCGGGCTGGTATTGCGGCTGCGCCGGGATGTACGGAGGCGGCTGGACCGGGCTGGGACTCGGCCTGCCGTAGTCGGGCACGTCGGGACCGTGGCCCACCCTGCCGGCGTCCATGCCGTGACTCGCCCTGCCGGCGTCCATGCCGTGACCTGCCCGGCCCGGGTCCTGGACGGGACCTGGCACGCCGGGGCCCTGGACGCCCGGCGCCGGCCGGCCCACGTCGGGGCTCGAATTGCGCCTGCCGTAGTCCGGCGAGTCCGGGCGCACCCGCCTGGTGGGCAAGTCGGTCTCGCCCGGCGGGGCCGGGTGGCTGTTGACCTGCTGGTGCGGCCACGGCTGGCTGGGCTGGGCCGCGGCGTTCTCACGCTGGATCTGCCGCAGCTCCTCGGGCGTCACCCTGCGGGTCGGCCACGGGTCGGCCTGGTTGGGCAGCAGCGAGACGTACGGCTGCTCCTGCGGCGGCACCGCGGGCTGGTCGTGGCCTTCGAGCAGCCGCTTGGGCGTCACCGGCGGCGTCGAGATGTCGTAGGACGGCTTGTCCGTCACCTGCGGGGGCGGCTGGCTCGGTGACTGCGTGTCCGTGCGCGGCAAGGTCGAGATCTCGTCGGGCACTCTGCCCGGCGCCGGCTTCGGCAGCATCCTGGCGGTCTGCTCGGCCAGCTCGGCCGCCTTGGGACGCTTGGCCGGGTTGCGCTGGAAGCCCGCCTTGAGCAGCGGATGCAACGTCGCCGGGGCGGCGCTGACGTCGGCCTTGCCCGCGGTGATGTTGTAGAAGATCATCTCCAGCGTGCCCTTGCCGAAGGGCGGCTGGCCGGTGGCCGCGTAGAGCAGCGTGCCCGCCCACGCATGGATGTCGACCTCGGGCCCCGCCTCCTGGCCCTCGATGATCTCGGGCGCGAGGTAGCCGGGCGTGCCGATGAACATGCCGGTCTGCGTCAGCCGCGTCGCGTCGACCGCCTGGGCGATGCCGAAGTCGATCAGGACGGGCTCGCCGTCCAGGATCAGCACGTTGCCCGGCTTGAGGTCGCGGTGGATCACACCCACCGAGTGCACGGAGGCCAGCGCCGCCGCCACTCCGTGCGCGAGCCTGATCAGCGCGGGCAGGTCGAGCGGCCCGTCGTCCTTGACGATCTCGTCGAGCGGACGGCCGGGCACGTAACGAGTGACGATGTAGGGACGATGACCTGTCACATCGGCGTCGAGCACCTCGGCGATGTATTTGCTCCGCACCCGGCGCATGGTCTCGACTTCGCGCGAAAGCCGCCGCCTGGCGACCTCGTCGCCGGCGACCTCTCCGCGCAGGACCTTGACCGCCACCTGCCGCCCCTGGGGGTCGACAGCGAGGTGGACAACGCCCATTCCGCCTTCACCGAGCCGCCTGAGCAGCCGGTAAGGGCCTAGTCGGTCATCGTTCATGGCATGAAGCACCATATCGGCTTAATCCCCGCCCACGAGATGAACCATGAGGCCACATTCCCACTCGTACAACGTTCAGAAAGACCCCATCGGTTTCCCATCCAACGGTCTCGAATCGGCCTCAGTTTTCCATCAGCCCGCCAGAGGCAGGACCTCGGCGCGCTTCAGCCCGGCCAGCGCGGCACCGGAGACGGCGAGCTTCGATCTGCGCACACCGCTTCCGATCACCACCCTCGGATGCTCGGCGACGTGCGTGTCCACCAGGATCGGCCAGTCGTCGGGCAGGCCGAGCGGCGTGATGCCGCCGTACTCCATGCCGGTCAGCTCGACCGCGCCGGACATCGGCGCGAAGCTGGCCTTGCGGGCGTCGAGATGCCTGCGTACCACGCCGTTCACGTCGACTCGCATCGTCGCGAGCACCATGCAGGCGGCGTAGCGCGTCTCGCCGCCCCGTCTGGCCGCCACGACCACGCAGTTGGCCGACTCGTCGAGCGTCACGCCATAGCGCTCGCAGAACGCCGCGGTGTCAGCGAGATCGGGGTCGATCTCGGCCACCTCGACGCCCTCCATATCGCGCACGGCGAGCGCCACCGGATCGGCCAGCAGGTCGGTCCTATCGGTCGTAGGGACCCAGTGCAACGTCATCCCATCTCCTCAATCCCCTCTCCCGAAAACCCTATGACGGTCCCGGGAGAAGCGTGCGACGTCACGGAGACTGCAACACGCGCTGGTGCAGTCGAGTGACGGCGCCGCGGGCGGACTCCATGGCCCCCGCCTGCCAGGCGATCAGGTGGGTGAGCCAGTCACCCGCGAAGTACACCCTTCCGGCGGGGCGTTGCAGAAGAGTGAACGACGAATCAAAGGCGGGCCAGCGTACCCAGCCTCCTTCGATGTGCGCCTGGCGCTCCCAGGCGATGGAGACGCTGGAGAGGACGTTCTGGCGGTACTTGTCGCCGTGGATCTTCTTGCCCTGGGTGAGCGCCCTGCGCCTCCTGTCCTCCGGGGTGAGGGCTCCGTACAGCTCGGCCTCGCGGCCGGTGTTGTAGTAGCCGACGATGACGCCGCGTTCCGCGTGGTAGTCGTGGGACGGGTACCAGATGTGCGTGATGTCCAGGTCCGTCTCGGTCACGCCGCCGTAGATGCGGTCCTCCAGCTCCCACCAGCGCCTGCCGTACTCCAGGCCGATCTTGCCGGCGGCGACCGGGGCCGGGGTCTTGAGCGCGGCGGTGACCTGGGAGCCGAGGTTGTGCGGGATCCTGGCGAGGAGGTGG
>NZ_VCJS01000434.1 GCF_005893125.1 Nonomuraea basaltis
GGAGCGGGGCGGCGTGGGTGCGGAGCAGGCGGACACGGCCAGGACGACCAGTCCTGCGGCGACTGCCAGGATCTGTCTCATCGAGAGGTCCATTCACTTGTGCAGCAGGGTCAGGGCCTTGGCCAGGGCGGGGTCGCGCCCGGCGGCCGCGTCCTCGGGGGTCAGGGGCACGTAGTGGTCGGGCGGCACGCCGATCCGGTCGATCACCTCGCGATTGGGCCCGAGGTGGTGCCTGGCGGGGAAGCCCAGCATGGTGTTGTTGCTCAGCAGGTACGGCTGCGCCGGGCCGGAGATGACACCGGCGGTTCTGGTACCGACCAACTGGCCGATGCGCAGGTCCTTGACCGCGGAGCTGACGTGCTCGCAGGCCGAGGCGCAGCTGCGGTCGGTGAGCACCACCAGTGGCAGGCCGATCAGGTCGACGGTGTCGTCGGTCCGCGATGTTGCGCAGTTGCCGTCCACGGTGCACTGGTAGGCGGTGACCTTGCCGTGGGCGAACGCGCTCACCAGCCGGGTCGCTTCCGTGGGGCTGCCACCGCCGTTGCCGCGCAGGTCCAGCACGACGCCGGTGAGGGTCCGGCCGGTGCGCAGCCGGGAGATCGCTTTGAAGGCCCTGGTCGCGGCGTCGGGAGCGAACCCGCGCAGCCGTACATAGGCGATGTCGTCGTCCAGCAGCTTCGACTGCACCACTTGCAGGGCGGCCAGATCCCGCTGGTAGAGGCCGGGCTTGAGCGTGACGGTCCAGCGGCGGCCGGTGCTCTCCCGCAGCAGCCGCAACCGGACCGGCCGCGCCTCCGGATAACGCGGGTAGAGGGCGGCGATCGCGGGGGTGGCCTTCCCATCGATGAACGGCGCCGATCCGTTGACCGATTCGATGATGTCGCCCGGGCGCAGCCCGGCCGCTTGCGCCGGGCCACCCTGCACTTCGGTAACGAACAGCGGGGGCAGGGCGACGCCGGGGTCGCCCTCCGCCTGCGAGCCGTTGACGTTCGCCAGCAGGCCCAGGCCGTAGCCGTCGCCGTCGTAGTAGTCGGGTGGCCGCTTGACGTCGTGCGTCCAGCGGGCGTGGTTGTCGCCGAGGCCGGCCACCATGGCCTCCAGGGTGACGACGGCCAGCTTGTCACGCAGGTCCGGCACCTGATCGGTGATCTTGCGGTAGACGGCCTCGAACGCGGCCCAGTCGGCTTTGCGGTCGCCGGTCAGCGCCGGCATGGTGGCCCCGGGCTCGTCGCGTCCGTTGCGGTTGAGCTCCTGGGTCAGGGCGACGAATCCGGCGCTCAGCAGCGAGCGGGCGTCCAGCGTGGCGCCGCTGTAGTAGTTGCCGAGGATGCAGAAGTACGCCTGCTCGATGACGTCGATCGTGGTGGCCGTCTCCGCCCCGGGGGGTCCCTGAGGCTGCGCGCAGACCGCACTGGCTGCCGCGCTCGCCTGGCTGCGCGGCGGCGTCGGCGCCGTGCAGGCCGCCGCCAGGAGGAGGGCGAGCCCGGCGGCCGCGGTCCTGATGATGGTCATGACAGGCGCCTGCGGATCCACCAGAAGGACAACCATGTCAGGCCGAGGGTGAGCAGGGCGTAGATCCCGGTCTCGATCCACTGGAAGGGCCAGAAGCGCTCAAGGGGCTGAAAGGTCGCCTGCTGCCGGTAACCGAGCCGGTTGATCTCGGCCATGCACGTACTCATGCCCTGCGCTCCCGACGGTGCGCAGGGTCCCGACGTGGTGGAGACCGGGACGGCGGCTCCGCTGTTGCTGCCGCTGCCGAGCGTACGTCCGGACGGATCGACCAGGCTGCCGGACAGGACCCAGGCACCCGCATGGCCGGGAACGGCCGACTCAAGGACAATGCGCACAGTTCCGCCTTCGTCCCGGTTTATGCCGACGCTGTCCACGTTCGCCTCGCCGAGCTCGAAGGTCCCGGTGACCGGGGGCATCAGGTGGGGACGGACGAGCAGCGGCATGGTGAGCTGGACCGCGGCGAAGACGGCCAGCGTGAGGGCCATGGCGGGCAGCGTGCGGCGCACCAGCATGCCCACGGTCACGCCCAGGACGAAGGCGAAGGCCGCATACCCCATCGGGGCGATGCCACGCGCGCCGAACACCAAGGGAGCCATCAGGGCCAAGCCCTCAGCGGCCGACTTGTCCAAAGGGTCGGACCACCAGGTCACCATGAGACCGCACAGACCGGCGGCGGCCACGGCGACCAGGCCCATGAGCCCGAGCTTGACCGCCAGCCAGCGGCCGCGGGTGATGCTCTGGTTCCACACCATCAGGTGCGTGCCCGCCTCCAGCTCGCGGGTGATCAACGGCGCTCCCCAGAAGAGCCCGATGAGGGCGGGCAGGAGCAGCACGACGAGGCTGACGGCCATGAACGGGAGCTGGTACTCGTCGAAGAAGCGGTCGTAGAAGCGGCCGCAGGTGTCGTCCTGGGTACAGCCGGCGATCCCGGCGGAGTAGCCGGAGGCCAGGCCCGGGCCGGTCACGGCCAGAGCTGCGGCGAGGACGACGAGGACGGTGGCCACCATCGCGACCGAGCCGCGGAACTGGCGCCAGGTCAGCCAGATCATCGCTGCACCTCCAGGGCGACTCGCCGGTCCTCGGCGGTGTGCTTTTCCATGTAGGCCAGGACGAGGTCCTCCAGGCTGAGCTGGGTGACCGTCCAGGCGGGGTCGTGGATCGGGGCGTCGGTACGGATCACGTACGTGCTCTGTCGCTCGGTGTGGCTGGCGGAGATCACATGCTGGTCGGCGGGCAGCCGGTCGGGGTCGCGGCGCGGGCCGGTGAGCCGGTGATGGGTGGCCAGCAGCTTGTCGCTCTCCCCGGCCACCTGCACGCGCGAGTCGACGAGCACGATCAGGAAGTCGCAGACCCGTTCCAGGTCGGAGACCAGGTGAGAGGAGAGCACCACGCTGAACGCGTGCTCGACGGTCGCCTCCATCAGCCCCTGCAGGAACTCGCGGCGGGCCAGCGGGTCGAGCGAGGCGACCGGCTCGTCCAAGATCAGCAGCTCGGGCCGCTTGGCCAGGCCCAGGGTGAGGGCCAGCTGGGCGCGCTGGCCGCCGGACAGCTTGCCCGCCCGCTGGGCGGGGACGAGACCGAGCCGCGCGATACGCTCCCGCGCCATGGTGACGTCCCAGCGAGGGTTGAGCCGGGCTCCCAGCCGCAGGTGCTCGGCGACGGTCAGCCCGGCGTAGACGGGGGTGTCCTGAGCGACGAAGCCGACCTTGGCCAGTTGCGCGGGGCCGCCGGCGGGACGGCCGCCGAGCACAGTGATGCCGCCCGCCGTCGGTTCGAGCTGGCCGCTGGCCAGCTTCAGCAGCGTGGTCTTGCCGGCTCCGTTGGGGCCCACCAACCCCACGACGTGGCCCGCCGGTATGTCGATGGTGCACTCGCGCAGCGCCCAGCGCTTGCCGTATTTCTTGCCCAGTGCCTGGGCCTGTAGGACCGAAGTCACGCTATGTCCTCCTGAGCGGTGGTCCGAAAGGTGGTCATGAACAGGGCCTCGATGCTCTCGTCGTCGAGGCCGGCGCGGCGGGCCTTGGCCAGCCAGCGCTGCAGGTCCAGCCGCAGCGGGCCGTGCGCGGCCAGCGAGGAGTTGGTCAGCGTCTTCGTCACGAACGTCCCGACCCCTGGCCGGGCGGCCGCCAGGCCCTCGTGCTCGAGTTCCCGGTAGGCCTTGAGCACCGTGTTGGGGTTGATCGCCAGCCGCGCCACCACCTCCTTGACCGTCGGGAGCTGGTCACCCTCACGCAGCAGACCGAGCCGCAGCGCCTGCCGCACCTGCTGAACCAGCTGCAGGTACGGCGACACACCCGACCTGCTGTCCAGATGGAACTCGATCACCGGCTTCTCCATTTATCTAGGCACATAGCACTATAGGTTCCTCCATGTTAAAGGATCATAAGGAACGCCGCATCGGTATCGCCCGGCACCCGAAGCGGCCCATCGCTCCTCAGCCCGACCACAGCCCTCTACGCCCGGAGGCAGATCTTCCCTGCCTCGCCGCAGAGGGGGTTGAGCAGCAACCGAACGGTCAGTGGCGCCGAGGCGGGCGCGGCGGTAGCGGCACTGGCAACAGGTGCGAGCTGGGGGCCCCGGATCCATGGGCGGCAACCCGCCGAACCCGTACCTCGCTCGTGAGACCAGCGGCCTGACACCGGGCGCGGCACTGGATGGGGGGTGCGGCGGCGGTGCCGAGGCGATCTGGCTTGCCTCCCAAGGCTGGCACGTCACCGCAGCCGACATCTCGTCCGAGGCCCTTGCTCGCGCTGCCGAGCGCGCGGCGACGGGCGGGGCCCCCGAGCGCTTGCAGTGGGTTGAGGCGAATCTGAGCGTCTGGAGTCCGGGCGCGCAGTTCGACCTGGTCATGACCCACTACGCCCACCCGGCGATGTCCCAGCTGGAGTTCTACGACCGCATCGCCGGATGGGTGGCTCCCGGCGGCACGCTGCTCATCGTGGGGCACCTGCACACCCCGGGCTCTACCGGCCACGGGGGCCGAGCGGTCCCCCTCCACGATGTCGTCGTGCGCGCCACCCGACGCCGGTAATCACACCATCCGACAGCGCCAGGGCCCGCTGCTCCGGCGCCGATTCCCCTTGCCTTCTATGAAAGACATCTCAGGAGCTTTAGTTGTCAAGCAGCAAGCGATTCGGCGTGATGCGGCCAGGCGGTTGCCTCGTCGTAGAGGGTGCCGGTCTTGAGGCAGCCGTGCAGGATGCCGACGAGGCGGTTGGCGACCTGGCGC
>NZ_VCJS01000435.1 GCF_005893125.1 Nonomuraea basaltis
CCGGCGCCACGCCTCCGTGCTCCCGCCGCCAAGCCTTCACCCAGTTATGCAGGGTGGTGTCGTGGATGTCCAACTCCCGGGCGACATGCGACACCGGACGATCCCCATCCAGCACCATGCGGACGGCCTCATCCTTGAACGCCTGCGAGTACGGGCCCTTACGTCGTGCCAACTACTGCTTCCTTCCGGTCACCCCAACCCTAGTTGGGGAGCTGTCCGGAAGATCTAGGGCACCTCAGTGCTTGATGAACGGCGGGTTGGCGTGGCAGCGCCTGCGCTGTTCATCGAACGTGGCCTGCTGCTCGGCAGGCCATTTCTCATACTCGGCGCGGCTGACCGGCTTCGGCCGAGGCGGTGCCGGGCGAGCGCAGTACTCACGCCGCTGCTCCTTGGTGCGTGGCTGCGCGACACGCTTTTTCATGCGCTGTCCGGGCCTCGCGGGGGTGCGCCGGGATCCCAGATCTCGAATTCCTCCAGGTCGGCCAAATCCACCACCGCTGCCTCCGCAGGCTCCTCCTCGGCGGCGGGAGGGACCAAGGCGAGCGCCGGGGGCGATTCCTCCTTGCGGAACTGGGCGCGAGCTTGATCGCGTTTGATGGCCCGCGCATCCTCGCGGGCCCGCAGCAGCTCGCGGCGGGTGCGCGCGGTCGCCGACTCAGGAGCGTCCATGCGGCGTTGCAGATCCACCAGGGCGTCGGCGATGTCCTGCTGACTCGGCTCCCGCAGCCCGCCCTCGTGCAGCAGTTTCCGGGCTTGTTCGACCATCCGCCAGGTGAACGGGATGGCCGGATCCGGCAGATGCGTCCAGAACAGCACGTGCCAGGCGCCTTCGAGGAAGATGAACACCCTGCTCGGATCACCGGGATGGTAGCGGATCGGCCACTTCCTGCCCTTGCCCGGGACCGGCGAGATCCCCCGCCGATAGTTGCCCAGGATCGGATCGTCATAGATGAGGTAGTCGCGCTGTACTCCCTCCGGGCGGATCACCCGGTACTCGATGGGCAGCCGCTTGCAGTAGTGGTGCGAACTCGGCGGGCAGACGATGTAGCCGTAGCGGGCCACCATCAGGCTGTAGGCCTGATTCGGTGACATCTCCAACTCGGGGAAACCGGGAACGATCAGCCCCGAATGCACCCGCCGCTGATAGACGGCCACCACGTACTCGGCGAAGAACTCCTCGAGCTCTTCCAGGCTCCACCGGGCCGCGTGCTCCACCAGTCGGCCCCTACTGGAGGTGTCGGAGCCCTTGTAGCCGGCGACATGCTTGGCGAAATCGGCATTCACAATGCCGAAAGCGCGCTCGACGTTGGCCTTGTCGGTGGGATTCGCCTTGCGGGCCAGACCTAAGTTGATCCCCAGATCCAGGCAGGCCTCGCGCAGTGCGTCCGACAAGTTGACCTTGGCGTGGTCGACCAGGATCTCCTCGGGCCAGATCACCGGCCGGGCTGCGGCCAGCTCCAGCCGCTCGTCCAACTCCACCTGCCGGGTGACGGGCAGGCGCAGCATGCGGAAGGCCAGCGCCTTCTGCCAGCCGGGCCGCATCGGCTCCGGCGTGATCGCGTCGTTGAGCAGCATCACCACGTCGACCGCCCGGGTGTCGCCGACCGTCATCCGCCAGGCCAGCAACGTCCGGGTCGCGACATCGATCGCCAGGACCACATGCACCGCGTGCGTAACGTCGCCGATCGGGTCGTAGGCGATCACGTCCAGCGGAGTGGCGTCGATCATCACTACCTGCCCCGGCCGCACCGCCGGGTCCGGCCGGTAGGAACGCTGCGGCCGCACCGCCTCGCTGCGCCGCGCTGTCGCCCGGCCGAAGGTGTACTGGCCCGGCAGCAGAACTTCGACATAGCGGGCGACGGTCTTGGCCGAGGGGACCTTCACCACCTCGGGCCCGTGCTCGTGATCTAGCCGATCCTGCAGGCGACGGTGGAACCGGTTCAGGCTGCCGGTGGAGTCCTCGCGCTCACCGACCCTGTGTTGAGCGAGGATCGCGTCCAGCACTCGCGGATCGGCGCGGGCCAGCGGATCGTGAACCTCGGCGCCGCGCCCGTCGATCAAGCCTTTGCGCTTTTCCTCGCGATAACGTTGCAGCTTGCGCCATAGGGTCCGCTCTCCCATGCCGAGTTCGACGGCCTTGGCCGCCAGCCGATCGCTCAGTCTTGGCACCAGGGCTGGATCATAGGACGGGAGTGGTTCCCCCGGCTCCGCCTGATCTGGGTCGCCGCTGCGATAGCCCTTCCACATCTCGTTCAGGTGCGCTTCGAGGTCACGCAGTATCGCCGCTTTACCCTCGGCGAGACCATCCAGCAACGCCCCGGGATCGACGTTGGACGAGGGCAGCTCGACGGAGCCTTCGCTCAGCAGCCGGAACCCTGGCGCGGCCATCAGGTGCGAGATATAGATGGCCGTCCACTGACCGTCAGCGGAGTGCAGGTGGACATCACTGCCGCTGTGGCCAACCACCTGGTGACGCTCGTCGTCGAACCATACCCACGTGCCCATGGCCAGCCGCCGACCACTCGCCTCGCCAGACGCGCTCACCGTCGCGCTCCGGCGTCGCTACTTTTTGAAGCAGCCCAGACCAGCGTGGTGTCCTCCAGCGGGCGTGACAGGTCCGCAGCCAGCTCGCCGGTCCAGCACAGGTGCAGCACGACCGCGCGGGCCACCAGCGGTTCGGCGGTGAAGCTGACCAACTGCCCCAAGGGCACCGGCTTGCCGGCCAGGGCCATCAGTTGCGTGCGGTAGTCGCTCACGCCCGCCATCTCACGGCGATATCCCGCCAACGTCAGCACATTGATCGTGCGCTGCCGCTCGGGTGGCTCGCCGACCAGCTCATAGCCCCAGCCTGCGACCGCGCAGCAGGCCGCGACCCGTTCCGCAGCCGCCCTCACCCTCGTATCGGCCAGCCGGCCGGGATTCTTGACCTCCATCACCGTCGCCGAGCCGTCCAACCGGCGGACGAACAGGTCCGGGGTCGCCTTCCAGGTGCCGCGATCGTCCACGCCGAACAGTTGCATGGGCTGGCCAGAGAAGCCGCTCACCTCTTGGTCGAAGTCCAGCAACGTCATCCAGACGCTCTCCAGATGCGACTCGCAGTCGATCATCCGGTTCGTGGTCGAGGACCAATGCGTGCTCGGCGTATGTGCCTGATCGGCGCGGCGCGGAATCCGCCGGATAGCGCTGCAGTTCTCGAAGGCCACCCCGGCGGCATCTTCCAGCGAACATCGCTCTTCTTGCCCGTCGGGGTGCAGGTAGCGGACCTGGACGCTGCGGAGCTGCAGGTCGGCCGCCAGCTTCATCGCGCCTCCACAAACCGTAGGAGCGCCGCTCGTAGCCGTCCACAAGTCGGCCACGCCCGGTGGACTACTGTGACGCAAGTCACGGTAGTGCCCTGTGGTCGCCTCTGTCCTCGCTTTCCCTGCTATAGCGCGTCAATTCAGGCCCATTGGCCACAGGCCAGTCGATTCACCGCCATTCCACTCCTCCCCGCCTCGCTCACGACCGGCGACCGCGCCGAGGCATTGCATCCAGGGCTGCTGCAAACACGGAGGGCAGATCCAATTCCGCCAGCGGATCCGGACGCCGCCCATTCCACCTGATCCGCGCGGCTGCGGCGAGTGACTTCAGCCTGGTCGCCAACTCCGACTCCCCCTCCACGGCGACCACTTCTATGGCCACTGCCAGCAATCCCGCTGCGACCAGCGCTGTCTGCGGAAGCATCCCGAAGCGGCCCGCTGACCCTGCCCGGTTCCACCGGTGCCCCAGGGCTTCTGCGGCCACTGCCCTCCGGCCATCAGGCGACATCGCATCAAGCAGAGGCAGAACGTCCGGCATTCCCAAGCGGACCAGCATCGCAACGGCTTTCAACGCCGCGAACCACTGCCCGGCGTTCACCACTTGGCCCGCGATCAGCGCAGGCCGGCGGCGCGTCGCCACCTCAAGCATCATCTGTTGCGCGTGGACGAGTTCGTTGCTCACCGCACTCGGTCTGATCTGCGGGATCGATTGATCACAAACGCCCCCGCTAAGGATCGCGCCGCATTGCAACGGAGTAGGTACCCGTGTGCGGGACAGGCCGCGCGGCTGGCCAGCCGGACCCCGTCGTATGCGTACGCGACAGGTTGGGCAGTGATCCATCAGCAGCACCCGATGGATCGGACATACCGCGGCCCAGCCCAGCTTCCACCACACCTGCCACGCTCCCCCCGAGGTTGCCAAGCACTCCGAGCAAGCCCGGCTGCCGAAGAACTGCGCCCACTCACGAGCCTCCGCCCGGCGGAGTGACTCCTTGTCGCCCACACGGACGCCCGCCAGGTCCACAGCGGAGCCGTTGAACACATCCAGGTGCAGTTCGCGTACAGTTTCGGCGCCCACCCCTGTGACAGCCGCGATGGCCAGGTGCACCTCCGGAGTCGCAACGATGCCGTAGGCCAACGAGCGAACATCGCCCGACACCGCGCGTACATCCAGCCCCAAAGACTCGACGATCGTCCACGGCGGGCATCCGTTCCGCACGGCCATCCGATCAACCCAAGACGCGAACGACTCACCAGACACAGGAGCGACCACTAACGCCAACCGCCGAGGCCAGACAGCCATCACTGTCCTGTCTCAATCGAGTTGGCGTAGAGGCATAGCTCTGACCTGCTGTACGCCAACTTAAGTGAGACGCCTGGACGCGCGGTTGTCTCATACAGGGTGGCGCGCGCGGTGTTTCGTCTCATCGACC
>NZ_VCJS01000436.1 GCF_005893125.1 Nonomuraea basaltis
AGATGTGTATAAAAGACAGGGCGGGCGCTGGCCATGGTCACGGCGTTCGGCTACAGCGGGCTGCTGCTGGGGCCGGCCGTGCTGGGCTACGTGGCGGAGGCGTCATCGCTGCCGATCGCGCTGATCATCCCGGCGGTGCTGGCCGCGGTGGTGACGCTCGCCGGCGCGCCCGCCATCCGGTCCCTGGTCCAGCACTCCACCCCGGCCCCCGCCCTGGTGCCGGAACCGGCCCGCGACTGACGCGGCGCCCCTCACTGCATCCCGCGCCGCGTACGTGGCGCGGGATTTGCATTTGACTGCCTGACCTGGTGTTATGCGATCGTGACTTGACCTGCAAGTTACATCCAGGTTTCATTTGCCCCACACCGTAAACGTTTACAGAGCCGAGATCGTAAACGTTTATGCCGATGGAAGGACTGCCTTGGCCGACGGACCCACGATCAACACGATCGCCGCGCGCGCCGGTGTCTCGATCGCCTCCGTCTCGCGGGTGCTGAACGGCCTGCCGACCCGGCAGGAGACGGTGCGCAAGGTGATGGCCGCCGCCGACGAGCTCGGCTACGTGCGCAACGCCGTGGCCAGGTCGCTCAAGTCGCGCCGCACCCACCAGGTGGCCTTCGCCATGGCGGACGTGGGCAACCCCGCCTATCTGGCGATGCTGCGCCAGATCCAGCCGGTGCTGAAGGCCGCCGGATACCGGCTCGTGCTGCACTCCACCGACGCCGTCGTGGCCGATGAGATCGACGTGCTGCACAGCCTGGGGGAGCGCTACGTGGACGGGCTGATCATGAGCCCGCTGCGGGTCACCGAGGCCCATCTCGAGATGCTGGCCAACGCCCGGGCGCCCGTCGTGATCATCGGCTCCGTGCCCGAGGGGACGCGGGTGGACAACGTTCGCGCCGACTCGCGTACCGGTGTCAAGCTCGCCATCGACCACCTCCACTCGCTCGGCCGCCGCCGGATCGGCATGATCAACGGCCCGCTCGACACGGTGCCCGGCGCCGCCCGCGGGGCCGCGTACCGGGAGGCGCTCGGCGACCTCGGGCTGCAGTACGACGAGAACCTGGTCCAGATCGGCGACTTCTACCGCGCGGAGGGGGCCCGCGCGGTGGCTGAGCTGCTGGCCCGCGTTCCCGACGTGGACGCGCTGATGTGCGCCAACGACCTGATCGCGCTCGGCGCGCTCGACGTGCTGCGGGCCGCGGGCCGGCGGGTGCCCGGCGACGTGGCGGTGGTCGGCATGGACGACACCGACCTCGCCGCCGCCTCCTGGCCGTCGCTGTCCAGCGTGTCGCTCGGATCGGCCGAGCGCGGCAAGGTGGCCGCCGAGCTGCTGCTCGACCGGCTGCAGGGCGATGACGGCGAGCCCCGGGTGGTCACCGTGCCGCCCCGCCTCGTGGTGCGCGCCTCCACGGCGCCGGATCCATTTGAGGGCGCCGCGTACGAAGAGGGGAGCGGGGCGTGACGACGACCGTGACGAGGCCCGCGCCGCCGCGGGGTTCGCACGCGCGGCGCGGGCGGATCTCCCGCCAGACGCGCGAGATGTGGCTGCTCATGCTGCCCGCGCTGGTGCCGGTCCTGCTGTTCAGCGTCGGCCCGCTGCTGTACGGCATCGGCCTGGCGTTCACCGACGCCCGCAACAGCCGCAACCACGAGACGAGCTTCGTCGGCCTGGAGAACCTCGTCGAGCTGCTGTCGGCCGCCGACTTCTGGTCCTCGTTCCGGATCGGCATGATCTGGGCCGTCTCGGTGACCTTGCTGCAGTTCCTGGCCGCATTAGGCCTGGCGCTGCTGCTCAACGAGAACCTGCGGTTCAGGGGCGTGGCGCGGGTGCTGGCCGTGGTGCCGTGGGCGATGCCGCCGGTCGTCATCGGCCTGATGTGGAAGCTCGTCTACCACCCGGACGCGGGAATACTCAACAGCCTGCTCGGCACGGACATCAACTGGCTGGCCGACTTCTCGCTCGCGCTGCCCGCGATCATCGTGGTCGGCGTCTGGACCGGCATGCCGCAGACCACGGTGGTGCTGCTGGCCGGCCTCCAGGGCATCCCGCGGGAGCTGTACGAGGCCGGCGAGGTGGACGGCGCCGGCCGCTGGCGGCGGTTCTGGAACATCACGCTGCCCCAGCTCCGCCCCGTGATCGTGGCCATCACCTCGCTCGACTTCGTGTGGAACATCAACCAGTTCGGCCTCGTCTACGTGCTCACGCAGGGCGGTCCCGGCGGGCAGACCCGGCTGCCGATGCTGTTCGCCTACGAGGAGGCGTTCCGCTACCGGTTCGCCGGCTACGCCTCGATGCTCGGCCTGGCCATGGCCATCGTCGTGCTCGCGGTGCTCGGGCTGTACCTGTGGCGGCAGATGAGGGAGGTCCGGTGAAACGCCTTTCGCAGTACGCCGCGCTGCTCGCGTACATCGTCTTCCTGGCCTTCCCGCTGGTCTGGCTGCTGTCCACGGCGCTGAAGACGCCGCAGGAGATGGCGCTGGCCGACCCGACGTGGATCCCGCGCGAGCCGACGCTGGCCAACTTCACCGACGCGTTCGGCGAGCAGGACCTCGTCGGCGCGGCTGTGCGCAGCCTGGGCGTGGCGCTGGCCAGCAGCGTGATCACGGTGCTGATCTCGCTGCCCGCCTCGTACGCCATGGCCCGCTACCGCGGCCTGGTCAACCGGGTCGCGATCGGGTGGGTGCTGGTCAGCCAGGTGTTCCCGTTCATCTTGATCATCATCCCGCTCTTCATGATCCTTCGGGATCTGGAGCTGGTGAACACGCTGCCCGGGCTGGTGGTCGTGCACGTGACGTTCACGCTGCCGTTCGCGCTGTGGATGCTGCAGGGTTACGTGCGCGCGGTGCCGCCCGAGCTGGAGGAGGCCGCGGCCGTGGACGGCGCGACGCGGCTGCGCTCGATCGTCAAGGTCGTGGCGCCGCTGCTCGCGCCGGGCGTGGTGGCCACGCTGCTGTTCGCGTTCATCTCGTCGTGGAACGAGTTCATGTTCGCGCTCGTGATCCTGCAGGACCCCGACGTCATGACGCTCCCGCTCACGCTGGTGAGGTTCACCGGCCCGGAGGGGGTGGCCAGGCTCGGCCCGCTGGCTGCGGCGTCGCTCATGGCGACGATCCCGAGCCTGATCTTCTTCGCAATCATCCAGCGGCGCCTGAAGTCCGGCCTCATGGCCGGCGCCGTCAAGGGCTAGGAGGCTCATATGCGAATCAAGTCCGCTCTGGCGGCGGCGACGATCGTCGCGCTCGCCGCCGCGTGCGGCAGCGGAGGCGGCGACGGCGGATCCTCGTCCTCCTCCAACGAGCCAGTGAAGATCAATTTCCTCAGCCTGGCGTGGCAGAAGGAGTCCGTCGCCGCGAACAAACAGATCGTGGACGAGTGGAACAAGGCCAACCCGAACATCCAGGTCACGTACGTCCAGGGCAGCTGGGACAACGTCAACGACCAGCTCGTCACCCAGTTCGCCGGCGGCACCGCGCCCGACGTCATCCACAACGACTCGCCCGCGCTGTCCGGCTTCGCCACCGAGGGCTTCCTGCTCGACCTCAGCGACAAGCTGCCCGCCGAGCTCAAGAACGACATCCCGCAGGCCGCCTGGGACACCGTCACCTTCGACGGTGGAAAGGGCGCGCAGGGGATCTACGGCGTGCCGTTCCTGCAGGAGTCGCAGGTCATCATCGCGAACAAGAAGCTGCTCGACGCCGCCGGGGTACGCGTCCCGACGGCGGACGCCCCCTGGACGTGGGACGAGTTCTCCGAGGCCGCGAAGAAGATGACCAAGGGCGGGACATTCGGCGTGGCGTGGCCGATGAAGTCGCCGGTCAACAAGACGCTCAACCTGGCGCTCAACTTCGGCGGCACGTTCTTCCAGGCCGCCGATGGCAAGACCACGGTCAAGGTCGGGCCTGAGGAGCGCGAGGTGCTCCAGCGCATCCACGACCAGCTCTACAAGGACAAGTCGGCCGACCCGGCCGCGCTCGGCCAGGGCACCGCCGACCCGCTGCCGGCCTTCTACAAGGGCAAGTTCGCCCTGCTGCCCGCGGGCGTGTTCCTGCGCCAGCAGGTCGCCGAGCAGGCGCCCGACGGGTTCGAGTGGGTCACGCTGCCCGGGCCGAAGGGCACCAGCGCACAGCAGGGGGCGGTCTCGCAGACGCTGTCGATCGCGCAGGACAGCAAGCACGCGGACGAGGCCATGAAGTTCATCTCGTTCTTCCTGAACGGCCCCAACCAGGCCAAGCTCGCCAAGGGCGACTGGCTGCTGCCGACCTCCCAGACGGCCGCCGCCGACCCGGCGATGACCACCGAGGAGAACGGCTGGGACGTGGCCACCGCCTCCGCCAAGAACCTCGTGGTCGCGCCGTTCCTCAAGGTGAACGGGTTCGACGAGTGGAAGAGCAAGATCGCCACTCCGGTCCTGCAGGAGTTCTACGCCAATAAGATCACCATCGACGAGGCGGCCACGAGGCTCGTCGACGAGGGCAACAAGGTGTTGGAGCGGTACCAACGGTGATTTATCGGGATAAGGCTCGGGGGTGTCTGCTCGGCCTGGCGGCCGGCGACGCCCTCGGGGCCCCGGCCGAGAACCTGTCGCCGTCGGAGATCCGGCGGCGGTGGGGGCGTATCGCCTGCTCGGCCGGCTCGGCGCGGGCGGG
>NZ_VCJS01000437.1 GCF_005893125.1 Nonomuraea basaltis
CGTGGTCCGCGAACCAACGAGCATGCAATGGACGAGGCCCTTTGGCGCAACGTCAGTCGCGCGCCCTGGTTCCTCGCGCGGCGACTGCGCGGCGCAGGTCTCGAGCTTCAGTGGGCGGGGGCCGCTAAGACCGTTCGAGCACGGCGGGAGAACCTACCGTCCGCATCGCCGGACCTCTAGGCGAGCTGCTGCTCTACCTCTTCGGTCGGCACGGCGCGGCACATGTCGAGGTGAGCGGGCCTGTTGCGGCGGCGCCAGCGGCGGGTGGCTTTGCCTTCCTTGTGCAGCTTGAGCGACATGGCGCCGTCGTTGTTGCGCCGGCTGAGCAGCTCCAAGATCCGAATGCGGCGGGGTGCCCGAGCGTCTTGAAGAACTCCGCCTTAAGGGGCGATCAGTGTCTGGTCAGCGGGACGATCTGGGGGAACAATGGGTTCGCGCGCCCGATGACCTGGCAGAACTCTAGGTACTCCTCACTCGACAGGACTAGCCCGGCCAGGTCGAGGACCGCTTGTCGCGGCATACCGGCGGGCACGGCCACGGTGACATCACCTCGGCTTCTCACCTTGACCACCGCAGGGGTCCCGGACCACCGCACGATACGCATGACACCCCCAGGCTTCGCTGGATCGCCACGTCTCCCTTGACGAAACTAGGCCCGATCGGAAGGCGAAGCTAGGGCTCCTCCATCCTTTTTGTCCTCTTTTTCGGGGCGGTTACGGGGCATTCTTCGGTCTGTCCAGCTCATCGGCGGTGAGCAGGGAGCGGACGAGAGCGGCGACATGGCGCCGATCCTGCGGGGTCAGCCGTGACAGCGAAGCGACCAGCACCTCGATCTCCGGATCGTCGAGCGTCTGGTGGCTCATGCTGATGCCCGTTGCCTCGGCGGCGGCCGAACGGACGATGTCGAGCGGCACCTCCAGCCCGACGGACAGGCGCTCGAGTGTCATGGGATTGGGCAGCCGGCTGGGGCGGGAGTTGGCCGCCAGGTGATGCACGGTGGAGCGAGGCAGCCCTCCTCGGCGCGCGACCTCGCTGAACGACCGGTTCAGCTCGGTCATCCGGGTGCGGATAAGCCGCTGCAACGCATTCATCGAGCGCCGTCCTCCTATCAAAATGCTAGCGCCCCCTCCTTGCGTGATCCCCGGCTTTCCGCATAGTGTCCAATCTAATTGGACAATCATCTGAGATAACCGGACACAGTCGGTGTGTCCAGGACTCCAGGGAGGAGCCGTCCATGACCACCGCAACCCAGGGGCTGACCGGACAGAGCAGCCAGCAGGGCTATGCCCCCGGATTCCCCAGCCCGCTCGGCATCGAGCAGCAGTTCGCGATGCCGCAGACCCACCAGGTCGTGCAGCAGCTCGTCAGCCAGCTCCTGCCGATCGCGCAGCAGGTCATCCTGCCGCAGGTCGTCGCCATGGCGACGCAGCAGATCCACCAGCAGCTGCACCAGATCGTCCAGCAGCAGATCCAGCAGTGGCAGCAGCCCTACGGCCAGCAGTTCGGACAGCAGGGCCAGGCGTGGCAGCAGCCCTATGGCCAGCAGTTCGGGCAACAGCCGTGGCTGTTTCCGTACGCTTCCGGGCGCCCCTTTTGAGGACATGACCATGCACGGGCAAGGGCCCATGTCGCGCCAGGAGCTGGCGGGACTGCTCCAGCACACCTACCAATGGGTACGTGCGGCGAGCGCGGTGGCCCCGCCGGTGGCGCAGTCAGCGCCTCCGCTGGCCGTCGCGGTCCAGCTCTACTCGGCCGGACAGTACGCAGCGGCACAGCAGCAGCTATCGCGGGTCCTCGTGGTGCTCCAGCAGGCTCGCCACGCCTATCCCGCGCTGCCTCCTCTGTGAGCGCACGCTCTGGCAACAGGGGCACAGAGCCGACGGTCGTCGGCTCTGTGCCCGATCACCCTGTGAGACGAGACGAGAAAGCCGAGAAAGATGGCCAATGGAGCACGCGAGCCGAAGCCCGCCGCGTCCAAGGGGCGGCAAGCGCAGAGCGCACGCGGCGAAGCGGCTGAAAGTACCAAGAAGGGCACCCAACCCCGATCCAGGTCGGAGCGTTATCTGGTCGCCGTCACCCCACCCACGGACATCAGGGCCGTCATCGCACAGTTGGCAAGCGAGCCATCGACGGCGGTGCTGCGCACGATCGGGGAGACGTATCACTCAGGCGGCTACCCGCGGCTGGCCGTGGTGGAGATGCCCGCGGAGCGCGCCGCCACCCTCACCGGACAGCCCGGCCTGTACGTCGAGCCCGACCAGCCACTCACGCGCGGGCTGTCGGTCGAGGCTCGCGGTAACGGGTCGCTGATGGGCGAACTGCGCACCATAACCTTCCACGTTCTCGACGACGGTGACCGGCCGATCGAGGGTGCCGCCATCACCCTGCAGGGCACCGCGTTCACCGCGTTCACCGCCGCGGACGGCCGCGCGGAGATGCGGTTGCCGATCGAGGTCCTGCATGACGCGGCAGCCATGATCGTCACCCCGCCGCGTGGTTGCTGGCCCACCCGGGTTAACCGGCCACGGCTGACCAGCGACGGGCCCAACGTGGCGGTCTGCACGCGCATCACCACGACCAATCCCGAGTTTCCGGACCGCCCGATCGATTCCTGGGGCACTCGCGTCATGGGGTTCGATCGGCTGCCGCCCACTCATCGCGGCCACGCCGTACGGGTGGCACTCATCGATTCAGGCGCCGCCGCCGGTCACCCCGACCTGGCCGATCGCATCCCGGGCGGCCGTGACGTGATCAGGCAGGATGACAAGACCTGGCAGGACGACCTCGTCGGAACGGGCACGCATCACGCGGTGCTGATCGCCGGCCGCGACGACGGGACCGGCGTGGTCGGGCTGGCGCCCGAGACCGAGGTGCACATCTGCCGGGTCGCGCCGGAAGGCTGGACCGCTGATCTGATCGAGGCCCTCGACTACTGCATCGACCAGCAGGTCGACGTGGCGATGATCACCTACGGGAGCGCGGCGCCGAGCAGCCTCCTGGACGCCAAGATCGACGAAGCGCGGCGCAACGGGATCGCCTGCATCGCCGCGGCCGGTGACTCCGGCGGACTCATCTCCTATCCCGCGGCCCTGCCGGGGGTGCTGACGGTGGGCGCGCTCGGCCAGCTGGGGACCTTCCCCCTCGATAGCGCCGACGTTGGGCAGGTCACCGGCCTGCCCACACCCGAGGGATTCTTCGTGCCGCACTTCAGCAACACCGGACCGGAACTGGACTGCGTCGCTCCCGGCGTCGCCGTCGTCTCCGGACTGCCGCCGACCAGCTACGGTCCCGCCTGGGGCACCGGCGTGGCCGCCGCCCATGTCGTTGCCGTCGCGGCGCTGGTGCTCGGCCACCACCCGATGTTCCGGCCGGA
Source organism: Nonomuraea basaltis (assembly GCF_005893125.1). Classification (GTDB taxonomy): domain Bacteria; phylum Actinomycetota; class Actinomycetes; order Streptosporangiales; family Streptosporangiaceae; genus Nonomuraea; species Nonomuraea basaltis. Next base: position 3,374 of record NZ_VCJS01000437.1, read on the forward strand.
GCCCGGGCGAGCGCCGGCGAGCAGGGACAGCACCCGCGTGGACCGCCTCTTCCAGGTGATCAGAGCATCCTGTCGCCCGCTCCCTCAGCTGGGCGCATTCCAGACCGGCTCCGGGCTGCCCGACGCGGCGGTCGCCGTTGGCGTCGCGCCATGGGGAACGCACGCGACCCTGTCGGCACCGTACGGGACCGTGACCGGTCTCGTGACGCGCGAGGAGCAGACGGAGGCGTTGCTCGCGCCCCTGGACGCTGCCGTGCGTGCCGCCGGCCTGGTCGAGCACGCCCGCGGCTAGAGGTCGTTGCCCGCGTAGGAGAGGTTGAAGCTCTTGTTGACCAGCGGGAAGTCCGGCACGATCGCGCCGCCGAGGGCGACCGGAAGAGCCGGCCAGTTGAAGAACGACGGATCCACGATCTTCACCCGGACGCGCGTGCCGTCGGCGGCCAGCTTCGACCCGGTGGACGATCGTGCCGCGCCAGCCTTCCACGATGCCGGCTCCCGAGGACTTCCCGCTCGCTGAGAGAGCTTGCTCGCCGGAGGCCACCCCGCCGACCAGGTGAGTGATCAGCGCGATGGAGGTGGCGATCTCCTCGGCGCGGATCTGGAAGCGGGCCAGGACGTCTCCGCTCGTGCGCCGGGCCGGGGTGAAGAGGCCGAGGTCGGTGAACGGGTGGTCGGTGAACGGGTGGTCGCGGCGGGCGTCGAGGTCCAGGCCGCTGGCGCGGGCGACGTAGCCGAGCGTGCCCAGGTCACGGGCGGCATTCAGGGAGAGTGCGGGGGTGCCGGTGAACCGGTCGGTGACCACCGTGTGGCCGAGGGCGATGCGGTCCCGCGATCAAACAGTCAGGACTTCGAACGCCCAGCTCAGCCAGCCACTGAGAACGAGCCAACCACACCCAACTCGGAACGCGGGGTTGAGGGCAACTGAGCAGGTCATGGGAAGTTCACGGGCGCAGGCCCGCACGGAGGCCCGGAGAGTGCTCAGGTGCTGGTGGAAGGCATGCTTCCTGTTCTGATCCAGGTTGAGCGGAAGGCCCAGTTGAGCGATCAGCTCGGACTCGGCGACCCAGGGTTCAGGGCGCGCCAGCCAACACACCCGCGCACTGGGCCCTTTTGATCTCCGTACAGCAACGTCCACAGCGCCCGCCATCCAAGCCCCAGCGAATGGTGACCAAGGGTCAGCGGACTCCGGAAAGCATGCCGGCGACCGCCCGAGCGGCAGTGTGTACGTCGTTACCAAGTTCAGCAGGCAGAACACCTTGCAGCCACAGGGTGGCAAA
>NZ_VCJS01000438.1 GCF_005893125.1 Nonomuraea basaltis
GCCCACCTCCCCGGCCTTCCGCCCCTGGACGGCGCGCTCCCCACCCTCGCCTAACGGCAGCACGGCGGCAGGCACTTTCCGCCCCTGGTCGAGCGCTGCCGGCTGAGGAAGTTCGTGAAGGCGCGCACGGCCGGCGGACGCCGGCTCCTGTGCACGCCGGGTGTCGGCGGAGGACGGCTCATGAACACCCGGGCGGTCAACGGAGAACGGCTCCTGAGCGCGCGAGCGATCGGCCGAAGAGGGCCCGTGAGCACGCCGGCCGTCGGCCGAAGACGCCTCATGAACATGCGGACGATCAACGGAAGCCGGTTCGTGGGCACGCGGACGGTCGGCGAAAGCCGGCTGGTGGGCCAGTGGGCGATCGACCGAGGACGCCCTCTGGGCACGCGAGCCGTCAGCCGAGGAAGCGCCCTGAGCGTGGGCCTGATCGGGAACGCGGGTCTTGGCCACGGCAAGGATCACGGCGGGTCTCCGCCGAGGCGGTGCCGTAGCCGCCGGGACGCTGTCGTCCTCGCCTGGCACGCCACCGACCCCCACCGCCTCGCCCCCATCCGGAACGGCGACCGCGGTCGCAGCCGTGGTGGCGGCGGGGGGCTGGGGGCGCCGTCCTCCCTCGGTTGCGAGCGCGCGCCTGCGGGCCCAGGCCCCCGCGTGGGCGCCGAGCAGCAGCAGAAGCAGGCCGCCCGCGATGTAGAGGCCGTACTGGCCGATGTTCCCGATCGGGGACTCGCTCGACTGGGCCTTCACGCCATCGGCCTGGACGGGCGCATCCTTACCGTCCTTGGTGCCCGCCGGGGTCAGTCCGTCCGTCTCGCCTTGGTCATCGGCGGTCGGGATCGGGAGGTTGCCGTCCGAGTCGGTGTCGGGGATGGCAGGCAGCTTGGACGTCGTCGTCGGCTTACGGGTGGTCGGCTTGCTCGTGGGCTGGGTCTGCTTCTTGGCGGGCAGGGTCGGCAGTGGATCGACCTTCTTGGTGTCCTTCGGCGTCTGCCGGGTCTTGGTCGTTTCCTTCTTCGGCTGGGCGGCGGGCGGGGCGGGGACGGTGACGTATGCGGGGCCCGAATCGTTCGATCCGATCGATCCGCCGTCGCCGTCGCCCCGGAACGCCTTGACCGTGAACCCCACCTTCTGTCCCGCTGCCTTGGCCGGCACGGCGAGCGCCGCCTCGCACGAGCCACCGGAGCACACGCTGTCCACGGGCAGCCGCCCCACGACGCCGGACTGGGTGTTGGACACCTCGTACGACTGCAGGTCGGGCTCCGAGCCCTTGCTCCAGGTCACGAGGACCTTCGCGGTGCCCTGGAGGCTCGCGTTCACATTGCCCGGGGCCTCGGCGGGCCGCCGCAGCTTGAACGTGCTGTTCGCGTACCTCGTCCCGGTGATCTCACCCTTGAGGGTCACAGTGAAGGTGCCGTTCGGGGCGTTCCCGGCGTCGAACGTACCGGAGATCGTCTGGTTCGCTCCCCCTCCGGCCACCTTCTGCGTGGGTGTGGATGGCCCTTCTACGTACAGGCCCATGCGCAGTTGCATCAGCCCCGTACGCGCGGAGACCGTGACGGACGAGCCCGAGACGACCTGGCCGTCGGAGGGCGAGGTGATCTGCCCGGAGGAGTCGGCTCGCGTCACCGCGGCCGCTTGGGCGGAGCCGCCGAGCACGATGGTTCCAGCCGCGATGATCCCCGCGGCCATCACTCTGCCAACTACCGTCACGACGCTTCCCTCCATCGAGAGCCTCGCGCCACCCGGCCGCCCCGTTCGGGGGCGTTCGGGCGACGACCGGAAGTGCAGTCCGCCCGGCGATACGGTCACCGACCGTCCCCGGCCTCGCACCCTAGCGACTATGTTCCGGCTCTCCCGGACTCCTGTCGCAGATGGCATGGACCGAGGGTAAGCGGAACGTTACGCGAGATATCCAACTCTTGGACACCAAGTCCAAGAAGTCGTGACTTGATTGCGACCTAGCCCCAAGAGCCCCAAAGACCGCACCACGCACCCCCTCTCCGCCACCTTCAAGCCCGCCCCTCCGCCTCCTTCCAAGCCCGACTCTGTGCCGCCGGCGCAGGCCCTGCCGAGACCCTTTCAAGGCCCTCGCGAGTGGAATCCGGCGTTGCTGGGGCAGTGCGAGATCGGGCATATGTCACTGCTCTTGACGGGGGGACACCTCTGCCGGTCCCGCTCGCGATCTGCCGGTAACGGTGCGGGTGCCGACCACGGGCAGCGAGATCGATAACGCGGTCCATACGTCGGCGACCTCGTCGTTGATCTCGCATCGAGTCAGCTGGACGCCGTTCTGGGCGGCCAGTTCGGCTGCCCTGACGCAGGCGCCTTCCGGGTCGAACAGCGCCAGCCGGGCGGCGGCCAGGGCGCTCAGGTCGGCGGCGTTGTTGACGTGATGGCGGGCCACGCGCACGGAGCCCACAGTGGCGAACGCCGTGGCGACGGCCATCAAGAGCCCCATGAGGGCCACGCCCCACAGCGTGGATGAGCCTCGTTCCCTGGAATTGATCGCTACCTCCCTTTGCTCGCTCGACACCGCTCCGGCGACCCTTGGGCGCCATGGAGCCGCTGTTGGGGGCCATGGAGCCGCTGTCTCTAAGGCGGGGCGCGTCGTCATGGGTTCGCGCCTGCCAGAGATGACGTCGTGTGGATCTCGCGGCTCCACGGCTCGGCTTCTCTAGGACATGAGGGTTGTCATGGTTCGGTATCGGCGGTGGCCGAGGCGGATACGCGGACTGCCGGCAGCGAAGGGCCCCATGCTGGCCGTACTTGCACGCTGATCTGCACGCTTGTGATCTCTGTGTCGCGAGTTACGTCTATTTGAGCGTCTGGGCGGGTGGCCGAGCGGGCGGCATCGCGGACCTGGTCCAGCGGCTCACCCCTGGCTGCGGCCCGGGCGGCCGCGCGGGCCGCGTCCACGCATTCCAACTGGGCGCCTACGGCCTGGATGGCCCATAGTGCGGCCGCCAGGACGACCATGAGCGCGGGCAGCACCGCGGCGGTCTCAGCCGTCACCGAACCGCGCGATGCCTGCCGCTTGCCGTCGCTGGATGTCCGCGCAGGGCGGAGGATCATCCGTTCGTCTTGAGCGCACGGTCGATGAGGGACGACAGCATTTCCTGGACCTCTGGGCTACTGACCACCTTGAAGAGGAGCGCTGCGAAGGCACAGGCCGCGATCGTTCCTACGGCGTATTCGGCTGTGGACATGCCTCGTTCCCCATTGGCGGCCGCGTAGTGAAGCCACCTGTTGGACCGCCGTCGCGGGCTCCGAGGCGCTGTGCGGTTATTGGGCGCGGTGGTCGATGGCTGGTTCGGAAGAGCGTTGGAGGTTACTGGCTGCTTGGAGGCTGTGTGGATGTGGACGTGCTCTGTGGACTCGCGGGCGGTGTGAGCGGCTTCTGCGGCGTGGGGAGGCGCTGTGTCTGGACCTGAGATGCGAGGCCCTGTGCCTTCGCGTGGGGTGGCGTGGGCCGGGTGCTGGGTGGCCGTGCAAGCTGTGTTGTCGGGTGTGCTGGTGTGCGTGCTGTTGGAATTCACCTTGCGGGCTGCGCTGTTCGGCGACGTGGGGAAGGCGGCTTCTGGGGTGGCGTTGATGTTGTCTGGCGGGTTGGCGGGACTATGCATCGTGCCTCCAGGTGCTCGGCGGAGCCGGGGTCTTGTCCGGCGGGAGTCTTAGGTTCGCCGAGACAGGGTGAGGGTCGATGCGCCGAGCGCAGTTCTGTGGATTGGCGAGGACGGCGAGTTCTCCCTGTGGATAACTGTCGCTATGGGAGGACGATCGTGGAGGCGAGGCCGGCTACTACCGGGATGATGCCGAGCAGAACGAACGCCGGTAGGAAGCACAGGCCCAAGGGCGCCACTGCCTTTACGCCGACCCGCCTGGCCGAGGCGACGGACGCGGCTCTGGCGGCCTCACGGGCGTCGTCGGCCAGGCGGGTCAGGACGTCCGCCACGGGAGCGCCGCTCTGAGCCGCCCTGCTCATGGCCCGAGACAGTTGGCCCATGGCGGGGTCCTTGGCGAGGGTGGCCCAGGTGGGCTCGGGGTCGGCCCCAAGGCGGAGCTGGCTGCTCACCCAGGTCAGCCGTTGGCCGAGCGGGCCGCCGATCGCGTCGGCCGCGATCTCGGTGGCGGCGCTCACCGGGCGTCCGGCGAGCAGGCAGGCGGTCATCAGGTCTGCCGCGAACGGTAGATCTTCGACGATTCGTTCGCGCTCGTGCTGGAGCTGCGTGGGTTCCTTCCTGCGGAGGTATATCCCCGCGGCGGGGGCGACCAGGAGACCGGCGAGAATTCCGACACTGCCGCCGATCAAAAGGGCTGTCGTCAGCCCTGCGCATGTAGCGGTGATGATCGTCTTGCGGGTGATCGGTCGTGGCTGTTCGCCGGTGGGATTGAGCCAGGTTGGGTTGGACTGCTCGGTGTCCGGGTCTCGTATGGATGGGCTGGGGAGGTGGCCGTGGGGGTT
>NZ_VCJS01000439.1 GCF_005893125.1 Nonomuraea basaltis
GCGATGTCGGCGACGGAGACGATGACGCCGGCGGCGACCGTGACCTCTGCCGATCTGATCACATCTTCTCCGGTGAACACCCGGATGTCTCGAAAAACCAGCATACAAACTCCTTTACATACATACGTAGCCGCCCGGGACCGTTGCCGCGGTCCCCGCCGTGCGCAGGTCCGCCCCGCCGGTTTCGCGCAGGGCCTTGGCCTGAGCGGGATCGGACATCATGTCGAGGACCGTGGTCACACCGAACAGGGCGGCTTGCTCGAGGTCACCGGGGAAGACGTGGGCGTGGGCGTCGATCAGGCCGGGGAGCAGGGTCCGCCCACGCCCTTCGATCACCTCGTCACCGGGTGCGGGAGTGCGCCCGCGGGCGATGTCGGCGACGGAGACGATGACGCCGGCGGCGACCGTGACCTCTGCCGATCTGATCACATCTTCTCCGGTGAACACCCGGATGTCTCGAAAAACCAGCATACAAACTCCTTTACATACATACGCGCCTGTATCCGGTAGTGGCGAGCATACACGCGCGCATGTATGAAAGGGTGCGGTCATGCGAAGAACGGCCGAAGAAGCGGCGGAAACACGGAACGCGCTGTTGCGGGCAGCGCTGGCCGTCTTCGCGGAGCGGGGTTACGCCGCCGCCACTCTCGCCGGGATCGCGGCGCGGGCCGGAGTGACCCGAGGGGCGGCGTACCACCACTTCACCGACAAGGCCACGCTCTACCTGGCGACGATCAGCGAGCTGTGGGCCGAGGCCGCCACGCCCGTCTGGGGCACGCTCGACGGCGACGGGCCGGTGCCGGAGCGGATCAGGCGGTTCCTGGTCGCGTTCTTCACGGCGCTGGAACGGGACGCGACGCTCAGAGAGGTGTTCGCACTGTCCATGCGCAGCGCCGAGGGCGTCCCGGAGCTCGAGGTGGGGCTGCGGGACAAGCGGGTCATGATGGAGGGCTGGAAGCGCGGGCTGATGGAGCTGCTCGCCGGCGCCGCACTACGCGAGGGGATCTCGGCGGAGACCGCCGCGCTGTCGATCATGACCTCCGTGAACGGGACCGCCGCCACGTGGCTGGCCTGCCCCGGGCTGTTCTCCCCCGCCGATCAGGCCGCCGCGCTCGCCGACGCCATCCTGCACGGCCTCACGTCCTGAAGTCGAACCTGGGCGCGGACGGGCTGAGGATCGCGACCTCCGGGGTCACGGGCCAGACGGCGGCCAGCTCGCCGGAGAGGGTGGCCATGAGGGACTCGATGTCGGCCAGGGCGGAGCCGTGCAGGGCCTCGGCGACGATCAGAACGTCGGTGGTCGTGTCGCGGATGGCCGAATGGCCGCTCTGCCGGTTGGTCCAGCGGCGAGCATGCGCCCGCCCCTCCGCGTCCGCGAAGATCACCTCGCCGGCCGGCGGGTGCTCCGTCTCGCCGGAGAAGGTCAGGTACGTCTCGTCCCCCGCCGCATACCGGACCTCCACGCACTCGGAGATCCTGGAGAGGTCGAACACCGCCACCGGGATCGCGTACGCGATGGAGACCGCGTTGCAGAGGTCGATCAGGGGGTGCAGGCGTGGCAGCGCGCCTTCCTTCCTGAACCGGCGCAGCAGCGACTCCGAGGCGCAGCGGTATTGGGTCGGCTTGAGTCCCATCTTCGAGAACGCCCGCCGCCACGCCTGGATCTCCGGCAGCTCGCCTTCCGACGCGGTCGCGAGCCGCTTCGCGGCGATCTCGCCGAACTCGGCGAGCCGGTCGTCGACGGAGGCGTCCGCGGTGATGCCCTGGGCGAAGATCACACCGGGGGCCAGTTCGGGGAAGTCCATCCAGATGTCGCTCGAATGCTGGAAACGCACGGTCACCTCATCATCGTGGCCACGGAACTCGGCCGCACGGTCCTTCGCCGCGCCGATCACGATACTCGCATCGCTCCGGAGGTCCGGGCAGGACAGGCCGAGCGAGCACCCGGCGTGCCAGGGAGACTGGCCGACCAGACCGCCAACCGCACACATGCTTCGCCTCCGGGGGCGGGCGACGGGCGTGGTGCGACACAGACCTGCGGGGCCGCACCTGGGGGATCATCTTCAGCGGGTTCGCCCGAGCCGGTAGAGGACGTGGCGGAGCAGGGGGCTGTCCTTCGGGAGCCGGGGGTGGTCGAAGTCCTCGGCGGGGTCCCTGGTCATGCCGAGGCGCTCCATCACGGCGCGGGAGCGCAGGTTCCGCTCGGCCGTCATGGAGATGAGCCCGTCGAGCCCGGCCTCGGTGAAGGCGTACTCGACGGCCCGCCTGGCCGCCTCGGTGGCGTATCCGTGGCCCCAGGCCGGGCGTGCCAGCCGCCAGCCGATCTCCCAGGCGGGCAGGAAGGGAGCGTCGAAGGTCTGCCAGATCAGCCCGGCGAATCCGATGAACCGCCCGCTCTCGCGTACCTCCAGCGCCCACAGGCCGTAGCCGTACTCGTCGAACGCCTGCTCGATCTTGTCGACCATCGTGTCGCTCTGCGAGCGAGTGAGCGTCGCGGGGAAGTGCTCCATCACCTCGGGGTCGGCGTTCATGGCCGCGAAGGGCTCGCGGTCCTCGTCGCGCCATCTGCGCATGATCAGCCGCTCTGTCTCCATCCGGTCCACGATACGGGTTCAGCGCTTGCTCTTGATCCCCGTGATGCGGCGGAACACGTCCCACCAGAACGGCGCCCCGAACAGCAGCGCCACGTACGTCAGCAGGAACCCGGGCCAGTGGCTGGGCGTGACGAGCCGATCCCACCACAGGCCGCCGTTCCAATCCACGCTCGGGTCGCCCTGCTCCGGGATCGACACGCTGACCAGCGCCTGACCGAGCATCCTGACGAGCGCGGGCTCGCTGAGCGTCTCGCTGACGCACCGCATCGGGTCCTGGCCCGTGCAGCGCGCCTTGAGCTCGTCGTACGCGTCCGGCCCCGCCTCGGCCACGGCCGTCACCGAGGCGCGGAAGGCGTTGTCACGCAGCAGCGTCTTGGCGTACTCGAACCCGTCCATCGTGAACAGCAGCGTCACCAGCAGGCCGAGCACGGCGACGACCCATTTGACGTAGCGCTTGTACAGCATCGACAGCCGCTGCATCTCCCCGTCGAACCAGGTCTCGATGCCCTGCCGGAACCGGTCGAGGTCGCGCTGCGCCGTCTCCCAGGCGCCCTTGAGCGGGCCGTACAGGGGGCTCTCGATGGCCTTCAGCTTGGCCAGGAACCGGTCGACGTCACCGTCCTCCCCCGTCGCCAGCTCCATCATCGCGACCGCGAACCGGCCGGGCGGGATGTTGGCGATGCTGGTCCTGCCCCGTTTGCCGTGGTCGATCTCCCTGACCCGCTCGTACAGCAGTTTGATCATCGAGTCGCCGGCCCTCGCCTGGGGCTCGGGCAGCTCGCCGGGCTCGGACGGCGCGGGCAGCTCGCTGTGGCGGGGCCGCGGGTCCCGGAGGAAAGGCAGCCGCGTGAACACGTCCCGCACCTTGGCCGGCAGCCACGATCCGGCCTTGTCGGCGCCGTCCATGGTGTCCCTGAGGTAGGCCCACAGGAACTTGCTGCGGATGGACAGCAGCCGGACGACCGCCTCGTTGAGCCCGCTCACCAGCAGCGACAGCAGCAGGAACGACACCACCAGGCCGAGGGCCAAGTCCACGTAAACGGATACCATCGCGCCTTGATACACCCGCCGTGCACACTTGATCAACCCCCGTAGAAGACACGATCCACCACGAGACGTGCGCGGCGCGTCACGCGGCGGTAGTCGTCGAGGAAGTCCTCCGAGCCGTCGGGCGGGTAGCCGAGCGTCTGGGCGATCAGCTTGCGCTCGCCCGCGTCGCGCGGCACGCTGTCGCCCGGACGCCCCTTGACCAGCATGATCGCGTCCCTGATCCGGGAGGCGAAGCGCCACGCCTCGGCCAGCACGGCCTCGTCGGCGGGAGCGAGCAGGCCCTCGGCCACGGCCGCGCGCAGGGCGTCGATCGTACGGGTGGTGCGCAGCGACGACAGACCGCCCGCGTGGCACAGCTGCAGGAGCTGGGCCACCCACTCCACGTCGGACAGCCCGCCGGGGCCCAGCTTGGTGTGCAGGCCCGGGTCGGCGCCGCGCGGCAGCCGCTCGGCCTCCATGCGTGCCTTGAGCCGCCTGATCTCCCTGACCGCGTCGTCGTGCAGCCCGCCCCGCGGGTAGCGCAGCTCGTCGACCATCGCCACGAACGCGGCGCCCAGCTCCGGGTCACCGGCCGAGAATCTGGCCCGCAGCAGCGCCTGCGACTCCCACGGGGACGACCAGCGCGAGTAGTAGGCGCGGTAGGAGGCCAGCGTCCGCACCAGCGGGCCCTGCCGTCCCTCGGGCCGCAGGTCGGGGTCGATGATCAGGGGCGGGT
>NZ_VCJS01000043.1 GCF_005893125.1 Nonomuraea basaltis
TGCGCATGTGGTCGTGTGGGCGCTGGACTCGGAGCTGTACACGCTGGTGGTGCTGGCCGGGGTCGCGGTGGTGGGGGTCGTGGCAGGGGTCCTCGCACGTGGTCCGGCCGCGCGGACGGGTGCCGCCGCCGCGGCCACCGTCGCGACGGGCGGGCTGGCGATCGCCTCCGCGCTGTCGGCGGGGTTCCGGCTGGAGGTGGCGGCCTTCGCGGCAATCGCCGTCGCCGCACTGTCCGCCCTGACGGCGGCCGGACTGGCCCGCCAGGCTGAAGGCAGGGTGGCTCTCGGGGTCGAGGTGCCTGGGTGGTGGCTGGCCGGGGTCGGGTTGATCATGGCCGTGTCCGATGCCCGGCTGGTGAGTCTCGCGCTGGCCTGCAGCGGCGTCCTCGCGCTGGCCGTCGCCCTGCGCCCGGATCGGCGTCCGGCCGCCTGGGCCGGGCTGGGCCTGCTGCAGTTCGCCCTCTGGCTCCAGCTGGCGATCTCGAACGTCACGGCCCCCGAGGCGTACACCGCGTCCCTGTCCGTGGCCGGCCTGATCGCGGCATGGCTGGCCAGGCGGCGTGATCCCGGTGTCTCCTCCTGGGTGGGCTACGGCACGGCGCTCGCGCTGACCTTCCTGCCGAGCGCGTACGCGGCCTGGAACGACCCCGGCCTGGCCAGGCCGCTGCTGCTCGGCGTGGCCGCGTTCGCCGCGACCCTGGCCGGGGCCTGGGCGCGGCTACAGGCGCCGCTGATCCTCGGCGGGGCGGTGCTGGTGGTGACGGCGGCCCACGAGTTCGCGCCGACCCTCGCCGAGTTGATGGGCGAGGGTCCGCGCTGGCTGCCGATCGCGCTGGCGGGCGCGTTCCTGCTGTTCACCGGGGCGACGTACGAGCACAGGCTGCGTGACCTACGCAAGATCCGCAGGTTGATCGTCAGGATGCGCTAGCCGATCGGGGGAAGGCCCGGTGGTCAAGACGGATCGGCCGGTTCGATGCCCGCGAGCAGGTTGAACGCCCCCGTCAGCAGGTTGAGCGCGACCAGGCCGACGATCTCCGCGATCACCCGGTCGCTCCAGCCGTGCGACCGCAGCTCGGCCACGTCCTTGTCGCCCAGAGAGCCGGGCTCGGCGAGCACCCGCATCGCCACCCCGATCAGCGCCGCCTCACGCGCGTCCGTGGAGGTGCCCTGCCTGGCCAGCGCGATGTCGCTCTCGCTCAGGCCGGCCTTGCCCGCCGCCCTCGCGTGGGCCTGCTTGCACATCTCGCAACCGATCCACTCCTGTACGGCCAGCGAGATCTTCTCGCTCAGCGGCCTCGGGAGCTTCGATCTCTTCATGGCCCTGGTCAGCCCCAGGTAGCCCTCCAGCAGCGCCGGAGAGTGTGCCATCGTGGCGACCATCTCGCCGACGGAGCCATGGCGGCTGATGAGGTCCGTCAGCAGTTCGCGGGACTTGTCCGGAGCGTCGGCGGGTTCTAGAGCGGTCAAACTTCGCATGTGTCCTCCTCCACCCTGAATATACCCCGCCAGGGTATAAGCAAGACGGCCCCGGCTAACCCGAGATGACGATCGTCTCCGACGACGAGTCCGCAGGTGGGTCCGGCTCGTCCTCCCTCCGGCGCGACCGCCCAGGCAGGCGGGACAGAGGCGACAGGCGCGGCAGGGGCAGCCATTGCAGGCCCGCCGCGGCGAGCAGCGCGCCGCCCACGGCGGCGATCAGCAGCGTGTACGCGGGAACCCCGCCGGACTCCTGCCGCTGCGCCGCCTCTCCAGCAGCAACCTTCTCCTGCGCGGACGCCGTGGCCACCGGAACCTGAGGAACGGCCGTGGCCACCGCGCCCTGCGGCGACACCGTGGGCACCGCATGACCGGAGCCGACGGTCACCTTCTCGCCCGGCAGGTCCGGGAATCCGGGCGGACGTACGGCGTCCCAGTAGTCGGTCCCCCGCGACACGAAGCCCTCGACCACTTCCTTCCCCACGGGCTTGATCTCGAGACCGCCCGGAACCGTGAGCACCCCCACGTCGTGCGGCTGGAACATCCCCTGGATGCCCTCGACCTTCCACACCCCTTCCGGCACGACCACCGACGTGGCGTAGTGCCCGGCCTCGGGCAGGGCCGTGCCGTCGAAGGACAGGCTCTTCCCGTCCTTCTCCCTGGTGAGCCGCAGCCCGACGGCCCCGAGCTCCCCCTCGAACGGGTGGGTGCCGTGCTGAAGCACCCAGAAGCCCAGCGCGTACGGCCTACCGTCCTCGAACCGGGCCGGCAGCGGATCCAGGTACGTCACCGCCCAGCCGCCCGCCGCGGCGGCCGGAACGGTCACGGCGCTCAGGGCCGCCACCGCGGCGACCAGCACGGCCAGCATTCTCCTCATAGGATCACCTCGGTGTAGATACACCGGGCGCGCCACGCAGGTTCCAGGAGCACAGGGCCAAGGAGATGCGACGTCGTCCTCGGCCATGCGCTGAAGCCCTCGTGCCTGTCCCTCGACGCGGCGCAGCCGTCGCAGGTGCTCCTGCTCGCCGTCGGTGTATCCGACCATCTCGCCTCACTCGCTACACCGACAGCGGCAATATACCCCCTCCTGTATTCCCTGGCGGAATCCGCTCAGGCCGCCTGGTTGCTCATGAACTGCGAGATCTTCCACTCCCCGCCGTTCCGCGTGACGACGAACAGCTCGCGGCTCTCCTCGTCGTCCTGCTTGCTCGTCGCGCGGACGATGGCGTTGTCGCCACCGGCCGCACGCGACTCCTCGATGGTGTGCGTCTGGCCCTTCATGTCCTGGAGCCGGTCCTTGAAGAGCTTGGCGATCGCGTCGGAGCCCTTCGCCGTGGGCTCCCCGTCCAGGGCGACCACGGCGTCGTCGGCGAACTTGCCGGCGGCCTGGTCCGCGTTCCCGGACTTGAGCGCGTCGAAGAAGCCCTGGACGACCGACCGCGCCTGGCCGGCCCCACCCGTTTCCGTCGGCGAGGCGGTGCCCGTATCCGTCCCGATCGGCGGTGACATGTCGGTGTCGTCAGGCGACATCATGGTGTCCGTCGGCGTCATCGGGCTCGCCGCGCCCTTCATGGCCTGGGAACTGTTGCCTCCCGCGGCGCAGCCCGCCACGAGCATGGCGGGGACGATCGCGGCCAGCAGGAGTGCCCTGCGCTGAGAAATCTTGCTCATGGCCGCTTGATGCCCCCGCCACTCACGAGCGAATGCGCGGTTTAGGCACTTTGCACGTCTCCTTTACCTCGTTCGGCATTACTCGGCGAAATGACCGGTTTTGGCGAGACCGTTCAGAGCTTCGATCGTTGCCCCCACGAGACCATTGCGGCAGGTGGCGCGGATAGCGTCCGTCCAGTGCCGCGAACACAGGCGAACCCCGAACCACTCCCCCAGCGCGAGGACGCCGAACGCTGCGACAGCGTAGAGGCGGGACGGCGCTGCGTGCTACCAGCGGCCCACCGGAGTCCGCACGTCTACCCCCCGGCCGAGAGCAGCAGAGGCTGACGGCGCCGCAGCGGGCACGCCAGACGGTCGCGCCGAGCGGCGCCCCCACGCCCCTGGACACGACCGGGAACAGCACAAAACCAGGCCCAGGCCGTCGTGCGAGCTCACGGCCTGGGCCTGGTTTTCACTGGTGACTAGACGGCCACCTCCACGAGCCCGCCGGCCACCCGTACCGGATAGACCGGCACCGCGATCTCCTTTTCGTCCAGGCACACCCCGGACACCAGCGAGAACACCTGCTTGTGCAGCGGCGAGGCCACCGTCGGCTCACCCTTCCTGGTGCCGACGATGCCGCGCGAGAGCACGTACGCGCCGCTGAACGGGTCGAGGTTGTCCAGCGCATGCAGCGTGCCGTCGTAGGTGCGGAAGACGGCAACCTGCCTGCCCTTCACCAGGGCGCAGACGCCGCGTTCCGGGAGCAGCGCGTCGAGGTCGCAGATCGGGGTCCAGCTCATTGCGCCATCACCGGCTTGATCTGGCCGCGCTCGCTGGCGAACACGATCGACGGGTCGGGCACGCCGGGCGCGTTGACGAAGCTGACGAACCTGCTCAGCTTGCCGGGGTCGTCCAGGGTGGCCGCCCACTCGTCGGCGTACGTGGCGATGTGGTGCTCCATCTGCGCGTCGAGGTCGGCGCAGATGCCGAGCGAGTCTTCCATGATCACCTCGCGTAGGTAGTCGAGCCCGCCGTCCAGCGACTCGATCCAGGCGGCGGTGCGTTGCAGCCTGTCCGCCGTGCGGATGTAGAACATCAGGAACCTGTCGATGGTCCTGATCAGCTCTTCCGAGCTCAGGTCCTTGGCCAGCAGATCGGCGTGGCGGGGCTTGAATCCGCCGTTGCCGCCGACGTACAGGTTCCAGCCCTGCTCGGTGGCGATGATCCCGAAGTCCTTGGACCTGGCCTCGGCGCACTCGCGGGCGCAGCCGGAGACGGCGGACTTGAGCTTGTGCGGCGAGCGCAGGCCGCGGTAGCGCAACTCCAGCGCGATGGCCATGCCGACCGAGTCCTGCACGCCGTAGCGGCACCAGGTCGAGCCCACGCACGACTTGACGGTGCGCAGCGCCTTGCCGTACGCGTGCCCCGACTCGAACCCGGCCTCGACCAGCCGCCGCCAGATCTCCGGGAGCTGCTCGATCCGGGCACCGAACAGGTCGATCCGCTGCCCGCCGGTGATCTTCGTGTAGAGGCCGAAGTCGCGGGCCACCTCGCCGATCACGATGAGCTTGTCGGGCGTGATCTCGCCGCCGGGGATGCGCGGGACGACGGAGTAGGTGCCGTTCTTCTGGATGTTGGCCAGGAAGGCGTCGTTGGTGTCCTGCAGCGTGGCCCGCTCGCCCTCGAGCACGTGCCCGTTGTGCAGCGAGGCCAGGATCGAGGCCACGGCCGGCTTGCAGATGTCGCAGCCCCGGCCCTGGCCGTGCTCGGTGATGAGCTGGGAGAACGTCGTGATCTTGCGGACGCGTACGATGTCGAACAGCTCGGCCCGCGAGTACGTGAAGTGCTCGCACAAGTTCTTGCTGACCTCGACGCCCGACTTCTCCAGCAGCTGCTTGAGCATCGGCACGCAGCTGCCGCAGGTGGTGCCGGCCCGGGTGCACGCCTTGATCCCGGGGACGTCGGTGACGCCCTTGTCGGCGATGGCCGTGCGGATGTCGCCCGCGCACACGTTGTTGCACGAGCACACCTGCGCCTCGTCCGGCAGGTCCAGGCTGGCCCCCGCCCCGCTGAACAGCAGGTCGGACGGCGATGCCGGGAGCGCCTTGCCCACGAACGGCCGCAGCGACGTGTACGGCGAGGCGTCGCCCACGCAGATGCCGCCGAGCAGCGTCTGCGCGTCGTCACTGATGAACAGCTTCTTGTAGACGCCGGCCACCGGGTCCATGTAGGTGACGTCCAGCGCCCCGTCCATCGCTCCGAACTGCGCGACCTCGACGCCGAGCAGCTTGAGCTTCGTGGACATGTCCGCGCCCTCGAACGTCGAGGACCCGCCCATGATCCGGTCGGCGGCCACCTCGGCCATGTTGTTGCACGGCCCGACCAGCCCGTAGATCATCCCGCTGAAGAGGGCGCACTCGCCGACCGCGTAGATGGCGGGGTCGGAGGTGAGCATCGAGGAGTCCACCACGATGCCGCCCCGCTCGCCCACCTCCAGCCCGGACGACCTGGCCAGCTCGTCGCGCGGCCTGATGCCCGCCGAGAAGACCACGACCTGCGCGTCCAGCACCGTCCCGTCCGGCTTGCGCAGCCCGGCGACCTCGCCGTCGGACAGCACGATCTCCTGCACGCCGGCGCCGGAGTGCACGCCCAGCCCGAGGCTCTCGATGTGCTGCTTCAGCACCGCGCCGCCGCCCTCGTCGACCTGCCGCGGCATCAGCCAGGGGCTCATCTCGACGATGTGCGCCATCAGCCCGAGCGACCGCAGCGCGTCGGCCGCCTCAAGACCGAGCAGGCCGCCGCCGACGACGACGCCCTCGGCCGCGTCCTTGGCGGCCACCCTGATCGCGTCGAGGTCCTCGATCGTGCGGTAGACGAATGCGTGCTCGGCCCCGGGCACCGGCGGCACGAACGGCGCCGAGCCCGTGGCCAGCACCAGCACGTCGTACGGCTCGACGTCCCCGTCGGCGGTGACCACGTGCTTGGCGTCCCTGTCGATGCCCGTGACGCGGCTGTTCAGCCTCGTCACGATCCCAGAAGGCACGGCGTAGGTGAGGTCCTCCGCGCTGGTGCCCGACAGGTAGGAGGTCAGGTGCACCCGGTCGTAGGCCGGGCGCGGCTCCTCCCCGATCACGGTGACGCGCCCGTCGAAGCCCTTGCTCGTCAGGGTCTCGACGAGCCGGTGAGCCGTCGGACCGTACCCAACGACGACGATCCTGTTCATACGGAGATCCCTTCCTGCTCGCAAAGCCAGCCGACGATGCCCTCCACGGCGTCACGGCAGGTACCGCATCCGGTCGTGGCCCTGGTCGCGGCCGCCACCCCGGCCACGTCCCGCGCCCCCGCCTCCCAGCACGCCCTGATCTGGCCCTTGGTCACGTTGTTGCACTGGCAGACCTTGGCCGCGTCGGGCATGAGCGTCGGGCTGTCCGCCACGGGCGTCGCGGACAGCCCGGGGAACAGCAGCCCCGCCCGATCCCCCGGCACGGGTCCGCCGCGGTCGAAGAGCTGGGTGAGCGTGCCGACGGCGTCGCTCTCGCCCAGCAGGATCGCGCCGACCAGCCGGCCGTCGCGGATGACGAGCTTGCGGTAGGTGCCGCGGGCCCGGTGGCTGAAGCGGACGACCTCGGCGTGCTCCTCGGTGAGGTGCGTCTCGCCCATGGCGGCCAGCTCGACGCTCCTGGCCTTGAGCCTGGTGACGAGCCTGGAGCCGCGGTAGAGGGCCTTGCCGCCGGTGATGACGTCGGCGGCCACGGAGGCCTGCTCCCAGGCGGGGGCGACCAGACCGTACACAGTGCCGTCGTGCTCGGCGCACTCGCCGATGGCGAAGATCGACGGGTCGTCGGTGCGCATCTCGTCGTCCACGACGACGCCGCGCCGCACCTCCAGCCCGGCCTCCGCGGCCAGCCCGGTCACGGGGCGGACGCCGCAGGCCAGCACGACCAGGTCGGCCTCGATCAGCTCGCCGTCCGCCAGCAGGACGCCGTCCTCCCGCACGGCGCCGGCGCTGACGCCGGTGCGGATGTCGACGCCGAGCCCGGCCAGCGTCTCGCCGAGCACCTCGCCGGCCTCGACGTCAAGCTGGCGTTCCATGAGGTGCCCGGCCAGGTGCAGCAGCGTGACCGGCAGGCCGCGGCCGGCCAGGCCGCGGGCGGCCTCGATGCCGAGCAACCCGCCGCCGACGACCACCGCCCGGCGGGCCTGGTCGGCGGACTGCAGGATGCGCTCGCAGTCCTCCAGCGTGCGGAACGGGATCGCCCGCTCCACGCCGGGGATCGGCGGCACGATGGCCTCGCTGCCGGTGGCCAGGACCAGCAGGTCGTACGGCTCGCGCCGCCCGCCCTCGGTCACGACGTGCCTGGTCTCCCTGTCGATGTGGGCGACCGCGCTGCCGAAGGCCGCCTCGACGTTGTGGGCGGCGTACCAGGAGGAGTCGAGCAGCCGCACCTGCTCGGGGCGCGAGCTGCCGGCGAGCACGTTCGACAGCAGCACCCGGTTGTACGGCTGGCACGTCTCCGCGCCGAGAATTGTGATCTTCATGTGCGGGTCCCGGGTGCGCACCTCGCTGACCAGCCGCGACCCGGCCATCCCGTTCCCGACGACGACGAGCCTCATGAGTCCCTCTCCACCCTGACCGCGCAGACCTTGAACTCCGGCATCTTCGACGTCGGGTCGAGGGCCGGGTTGGTGAGCCGGTTGGCGCCCTCCCAGTGGAAGGGCATGAATACGGTGTCGCGCCTGATGGCGTCGCTGATCCTGGCGACGGCCTTGGCCTCGCCTCTCCTGCTGCTGACCCGCACGACGTCCCCGGCGGCGATGTCGAGCTGCTCGGCCAGATCCGGGTGCAGCTCGACGTACGGCTCGGGAGCGGCCTGGACGAGCGCCGCGATCCTGCGGGTCTGCGCGCCGCTCTGGTAGTGGGCGAGCACCCGGCCGGTGCTCAGGTGGACGGGATAGTCCGCGTCGGTCTCCTCCGCCGGGGGCCGGTGCTGGACGGGGACGAACCTGGCGCGGCCGTCCGGGGTGGCGAAGGAGTCGAGGAACGGGCGCGGCGTCCCGGGGTGCCCGGTCTCCGGGCAGGGCCAGAACACGCCCTTCTCGGCGGTGATGCGCTCGTACGTGATGCCGGAGTAGTCGGCGACGCCGCCCTTGCTGGCGCGGCGCAGCTCGTCGAACACCTTGACCGGCTCGGTCTCGAAGCGGTGCCCGAGCCGCCCGGCGAGCCCGG
Source organism: Nonomuraea basaltis (assembly GCF_005893125.1). Taxonomy (GTDB): domain Bacteria; phylum Actinomycetota; class Actinomycetes; order Streptosporangiales; family Streptosporangiaceae; genus Nonomuraea; species Nonomuraea basaltis. Next base: position 8,357 of record NZ_VCJS01000043.1, read on the forward strand.
CGAGCACGTCGAGGTCGCTCCTGACGCCCTCGGGCGGCGCGGTGGCCTGGTTGCGGAGCAGGACGCGTCCCTCCAGATTGGTCATGGTGCCGCTCTCCTCGGCCCACTGCGTGACCGGGAACACGACGTCGGCCATGGCGGCGGTCTCGGACATGACGAAGTCACAGGTCACCAGCAGGTCGAGGGAGGCGATGCGCTCGGCGACGTGCTCGGCGGCGGGCGCGGAGATCACCGGGTTGGAGCCGAACAGCAGCAGCGCCTTCGGTCCGCCCGGGGTGCCGAGGGCGTCGAGCAGCTCGTACGCCGACCGCCCCGGCCCCGGCAGGGACTCGGCGGGCACGCCCCACACCCCGGCGACGTGCTCGCGCGCGGCCGGGTCGTCGATCTTGCGGTAGCCGGGGAGCTGGTCGGCCTTCTGGCCGTGCTCCCGGCCGCCCTGCCCGTTGCCCTGCCCGGTCACGCAGCCGTACCCGGAGCCGTGCCGGCCGGGCAGGCCGAGCGCGAGCGCCAGGTTGATGAACGCGGTGACGGTGTCGGTGCCCTTGGCGTGCTGCTCGGCGCCGCGCCCGGTCAGGATGTACGCCTTCCTGGCCGCGGCCATGGCCCGGGCGGCCTGCCGCATCCGGTAGACGGGCACTCCGGTGATCCGCTCGACCCGCTCGGGCCACCAGGAGGCCAGCGAGGTGCGTACCTCGTCGAACCCGGTGGTCCGCGTGGCCACGTACTCCTCGTCCACCAGCTCTTCGGCGACGACCAGGTGCAGCAGCCCGAGGGCGAGCGCCAGGTCGGTGCCGGGCGTGGGCTGCAGGTGCAGCCAGGCCAGCTTGGCGGTCTGGGTGCGGCGCGGGTCGATGACGATCATGCGCGGGCCGGTCAGGTGCCGGACGAACGGCGGCATGGTCTCGGCGACGTTCCCGCCGGCCAGCAGCACGATGTCGGCCTCGGCCAGGTCGGTGATCGGGAACGGCATCCCGCGGTCCATGCCGAACGCCTTGATGGAGGCGGCCGCCGCCGACGACATGCAGAAGCGCCCGTTGTAGTCGATCTGGCTGGTGCCGAGCGCGACCCGGGCGAACTTGCCCAGCGTGTAAGCCTTCTCGTTGGTCAGCCCGCCGCCGCCGAAAACGGCGACGGCGTCGGGGCCGTGTTCGACGCGGATGGCGCTCAGCCGGTTCGCCACGTAATCGAGCGCGACGTCCCATTCCACGGGCTCGCCGTGCAGGAGAGGGGTGGTCAGGCGCTCGCCGTTGGAGAGCAGGTCGCCCGCCGTCCACCCCTTCTGGCACAGCGCGCCCGAGGCGTTGGCCGGGATGTCGGTCCTGGGCCGGATGGCCAACTCAGGACCGATTTCCATGCCGCACTGCAGAGCGCAGTACGGGCAGTGCGTCTTCACCGCGTCGGCCACGATTCAGACCCTGGCGTGCGCGAGGCTGGCCACGGACTTGACGCCGACGGTGCGCATGTAGCACCACCAGGTCAGGCCGAGGCAGGCCGCGTAGAAGATGGCGAAGGTGAGGAAGGCGGGGGCAGGGGTGCCGGTGGCGGCGAAGGCCATGCCGAACGCCCGGTTGATGAGGAACCCGCCGAGCGCTCCGACCGCCGAGATGATGCCGATGGCGGCCGACGCCTGGCGCTTGCCGTACAGCAGGGCCTCCTCGCTCTCACCGCGCTCGGCCACGGCCTTCGCCTGGAAGATCGCGGGGATCATGCGATACGTGGAGCCGTTGCCGATGCCGGAGGTGAGGAACAGCACCTGGAAGGCCAGGAAGAACAGCCAGAAGTTGCCGGAGGTGCTGGCCACCCAGACCAGCAGGACGCCGCCGCCCATCGCGGCGAAGTTCCACAGTGTGACGGGCGCTCCGCCGAGCTTGTCGGCCAGCCAGCCGCCCACCGGCCTGATCAGCGAGCCGACCAGGGGCCCGACGAAGGCCACGACCGCGAACGGGGAGTCGGGGAACAGGCTCTTGCTCAGCAGCGGGAAGGCGGTGGCGTAGCCGATGAACGAGCCGAACGTGCCGATGTACAGGAACGACATGATCCAGGTCTGGGCCTTGCCGGCCACCGCGAGCTGCTCCCGCGGGCTGGCCTTGGCGCTGGTCAGGTTGTCCATGAAGAACCAGGCGCAGACGGCCGCCACGACGGCGAACGGGACCCAGAACCAGCCGGCGGCGGCCAGCCCGAGCGAGCCGATGACGAGCGGCATGACGAGCTGGACGGAGCTGACGCCGATGTTGCCGCCCGCGGCGTTCAGCCCGAGCGCCACCCCCTGCTTGTTGCGGGGGTAGAAGTAGGTGATGTTGGCCATGCTGGAGGCGAAGTTGCCGCCGCCGAAGCCGGCCAGGGCCGCGATCACCAGGAACAGCCAGTACGGCGTGTCCGGGCTGCTCACCGCCACCCCGAGAAGCACGGCGGGGATGATCAGCAGCAACGCGCTGACCACGGTGAAGTTGCGCCCGCCGAACTTGGCGGGGCCGAAGGTGTAGGGGATCCGCAGCACGGAGCCGATCAGGTTCGGCAGGGCGACCAGCCAGAACAGCTGGTCGGTCGTGAATTCGTAGACCCCCAGCTTGGTGGCCACGATGCTCCACAACGTCCATACGGTGAAGCCGAGGTGCTCGGCAAAGATCGAGAAGATCAGGTTGCGCCGTGCGACGCGCTTGCCTGAACTCTCCCAGAAGGCTGGGTTGTCGGGATGCCACTCAGCGATCCAGCGCGCCATCGAAACTCTCCTACACTCGGCGACCGGGGATCTCCAAGGTAGGAATCGCGCGTTACGCACTCTGACAATCCGTGGCTGTGCGTTCGTTACATGTGATTCACCGACGTAACAAGCCACGCACAAGCGTCACGCCGGAAACATGCTCGTAATGATCGGTTACGCGGCGCACGCTCGGGTAACAGCTCTCACATCAAGGGGGGAAGCATGATCAAGAAGCTGCACCAGATGGGCCTCAGGTCCAGTCACATGTACACCGCGGGGGCCCTATCGATCGCCGTGTCCTTCGGGACCTGGTTCCTGTCGAGGAACGTCGAGCGAGCTGGCCTGGATCGGGCCGACCGGTGGGGGATCTTCATAGGCGAGTGGGCTCCGACGTGCTTCGCGCTCGGGGTGGCACTCCGCATGGAGGAGACCCATCGCGAGATCGGGGAGCCAGAGATGGGGGTGTACGACGAGGCGGAGAGGGCGCGAGCCAGGACACCCGCCGGTATTTAACGGATCATGTCACGCAGGTCACGTCACCGAGCGTGACCTGCGTGATGTGTGTGGCCACGGCGCCGGTCACGGCGACTCGGCGGCCGTCAGTCCTGGCTGCCGCCGAGTCGCTGGAGCGGCTCGTCCGTCAGCCGGTACTTGAGCCACTCGTCCTGCCGGACCGCGCCGAGCTTGTCGTAGAAGCCGATGCTCGGCTCGTTCCAGTCGAGCACCGCCCACTCCAGCCGCTGGTATCCCCGTTCCGCGCAGATCCTCGCCAGCTCCCCCATCAGCGCCAGGCCGTGCCCGCCGCCGCGGTGCTGGGGACGTACGTAGAGGTCCTCCATGTAGATCCCGTGCACGCCCCGCCAGGTGGAGAAGGTGAGGAACCACAGGGTGAAGCCGGCGACCTCGCCGTCCTGCTCGGCGATGTGGACGAAGGCGGCGGGGTGGTCGCAGAAGAGGACGGCGCGCAGTTGTTCCTCGGTGGCACGTACCTCGTGGGCGGCCTTCTCGTACTCGGCGAGCTCACGGATCATGTCGAGGATCGCGGGCACATCTGCGGGCGTGGCAGGACGAATCATGCCCAACAGCGTAGGCGCAGGCGCGGACTACCCGTCGCGGGCGAGGGACGCGATGGCGGTGGCGGCCCACCCTCCGTCAACGCCGCCGCCTGGGCTACCAGCGCTGGTGGACCTGGGGGCGGATCAGCTCGTCGTAGACCGACCGCACCGCCGCCAGCGTGTCGGCGGCGAGCGGGGCGAGGGAGGCCGCGGCCGCGTTCGCGGCCGCCTGGGCCAGCCCCGCCACGATCAGCACCATGCCGATCGTCATCGGCAGGTCCATCGGCATCCCGGCCAGCTTGTAGTGCATCTCCGCGCCGTGCAGGTACATCGGCAGATGCAGCACCACCCCCGCGACGGTGGCCAGCGTGCCCAGCCAGAAGTACAGCGGTCGAGCTAACTCGACGCCGCCCATGAGTTCCCCCTTCGATCGATCACAGCAGGCGGCCACCCCGAAGCCGCCACTTGACGAACAGCACCCGCATGGGCCCGTTCACGAACAGCCACTGGCCCAGCCAGACGACCGTGAACATCAATACGAACGCCCACCAGGACACCGGTCCCCGAATGCCCGGCACCAGGCCGGCGTCGAGCAGCACCCACATGAGCAGCCCCTCCGGCACGGCGGTGACCAGCCCGAACAGCGTCGGCCAGTCCTTGTCCCAGCGGAACTGCATCAGCAGGTGGTACAGCAGCTCCCAGCCGACGCCGGCCACGGCGACGGCCAGCAGCACGAGATAGGCGTCCTTGACGGACATCGGCAGCAGCAGCGTGAGCAGCGCGGTCAGCACGGTCCCCACCGTGGCCAGCACGAACAGCCGGGTCTGCACGCGCCCGGCGAGCGTCGGGATCAAGCGAGCCTCCTGTTCGCCACCCACTTGAGCCACTGGGACACGGACCTGAACGGGCCGAGCCCCTTGCAGAACCCGCGCCTGGCCAGGTCGTCGGCGATGTCGAGCGCGGCGGTCTGCATGCCGAGGAAGCTGTCCACGGCCAGGAAGTGGTTGCCGGCGGTGGCCGCGCCCGAGGCGTAGAGCACGCCACCGTCGCTCTCCGCGCCGAGCACCTCGAAGTGCGGGCCCACCTGCAACCGGCCCGCCTTGTTGGGCCGCGCGCCGCCGTGCTTGAGCAGGTCGTCGAGCACCCGGTGCTCGGGCATGTCGGCCTCGAGCCCGGTGCAGTCGATGATGAAGTCGGAGGCGTACTGCATGCCCGCCGAGTTCGCGCTGCGGGTGTAGGTGACCAGCCGGCCGTCGGGCGCCTGGTCTATGCGTTCCACGACGGCCTGCACGGCGTGGTACCAGCTGCCCTGCCTGGCCCGGTGCAGCTGCTCCTGCCAGCGGGCGAGCTTGGGCGTGGTGGTCCCGGCGACCAGCCCGGCCAGCCTGGCCCGCCGCTCGGGGGACGCCTTGCGGAACTGGGCCTTCAGCTGGCCGCCGAACGCCGACTTCGGCATGGTGAACGCCTGGTAGGCCCAGCCGCCGCCGCCCTTGCGCCGCATGAACAGATGCGGCCCGTGCGCCCCGGTGACGTACGTGCGGAAGAGGTGCACTATCTGCGTCTGCAGCCCGTATCGCTCCCGGTCGTCCATGAGCCGCTGCAGCACGCGCGAGGCCACGATGCCGGCGCCGCGCACGACCACCACGCCCGGGCGCTTGCGCAGCTGGTCGTAGACGTGCTCGTGCGGCTCGTACGCGTTGACCACCCGGTATCGCTCGCCCTGCCGCTGCCGGAACTCCTGCAGGTCGTCGAGGAACTTCAGCCCCGGATAGCCCACGGCCAGATGCACGTATCGGGAGCGCAGTACCACCCGCTTGGTCGGCCCGCTGCCGGACGGCGGGGTCAGCACGGTGAAGTAGCCGCCGCCCAGGCGCTTCCTGACCATGCGCACCTGGCCCTTGGCCAGCATCTCCCAGTAGCCGATGCGGTCGGCCTCGCGCCGTACGCTCCACGTGACCATCGCGGACTTCGGGCTGTAGAAGTCGGCCATGAGCGGCTCGGTGAGCACCTGGAGCAGCGGCTTGAGCGAGCGCTCCTGCCACGCCTCCTGCACCGCGTACGACGGGAAGCCCCAGATGTTGTCGGGCCGTGCGCCCGAGTCGGAGCGGATGCGCTCGTGCGCCGGAAGCTGCGAGACGCGGGTCAGGTATTCCCAGGTCTGCCAGGGGGAGTCGCTGTTGGAGAGCACCCGCATGGCCGACGCCGCGACGCCGCTGACGCGCAGGACGTCCACCAGGGTGAACGAACCCAGCCCGCCGCCCACCGACACCAGCGGCATGTCGTACACCGGAATGCCGGCCGACTCCACCAGCCCGTCGGCCCAGACGGAGGAGTGGAGTAACTCCGGCGTCAGATCTCCCCAGGACACGAGAGCTAAAGGTAGCGTAAAGGCCCCGAATTCAGTCCCACCAGAAAGACCAGGCGTGTCCCCCGATGATCTGCTCTGCGTAGCCCTGGAGATCGCCGGCGCTCTGGACGACGTTGTCCGGGCAGAACGTCCAGTGCTCGGCCGCCACGTGTAACGCGTGCTCGGGATCCACCGGCGGCGCGGCCACGCTCAGCTCCAGCGTGTTGAACCCGACGCCCACCACCCGCGCCCCGAACCGGTCCTCCCAGCTGCGCACCACCGCCGCCATCGGCACCATCCACTCGTTGTGGTGCAGCGCGCCCTGCCAGCCCATGACCGCGAGCGCGTCCGCGCCCCTGGCGGCCGCGACCAGGCCGAGCGGCATGCCCCTGGCGGCCAGCTCGCGCGCGTACCAGTCGGCGACCGCCTCGGGATCGGCCTTCGGCACGCCGGGCGGCGCCAGGCCGGGGCAGATCGCACCGTAAGGCTCCAGCTCGGCCAGCGCGTCCTGCGGCATCTGCGTCACCCACTCCTGCCACACCTCGGCCATGAAGCCCTCGGCGGTGAAGTGGTCGATCATGCGTGGATCGTCCGGCACGACCTGCCCGACCGCCCAGGGCTGCGCCGACTCGTCCAGCAGCAGAGGCCAGAGCCCGCTGTGCGGATGCCACTCGCGCAGGCGCGCCCAGTCTTCGCCGGTCGCCGGTTCGTCGCTCATCCAGAACGCCGGCCTGGCCGCCTCGCCCTGCCGGGTATAGCCGGGGTCAGGCCAGACCACGTCGCCCGGGGGCAGGGGAGCAGACAGCGTACGGCCCCTGCCGCCGTCGGGGAACAGCCGGCACAGCTCTCGTGGCAGCCGGTGATCGTTCATGCCCTACCGTTCCGATACCGAATCCTGTCTCGGAGATGGTAGTGCCGCTGGTCGCTCCAGCACCTTCGGTGGTACGCGAAAAGCCTGGGGCTGCGAGAATGAGAGGTTGTGATCCCCTTTGCCGCGGTGCTGTCCGACCTCGACGGCGTCCTACGCCACTTCGACCATGCCGCCCAGACCGACATCGAGGCCCGCTACGGCCTGCCCCTGATGAAGACGGCCTTCGACCCCGTGCTGATCACGCCGCCCACGCTCGGCCAGGCCACCGAGGCGCAGTGGGCGGAGTCGATCGTCGTCGCGCTCGGCGGGGACGAGCGGGCGCGGCAGGCCGTCGCCGAGTTCATGGAGGTGCGCTTCTGGGTGGACGAGGAGGTCAAGGCGCTGCTGGCCACGGCCCAGCAGCACGTCCCCGTGATCCTCGTGACCAACGCCATGGACACGGTGGAGGAGCACCTGGACCGGCTGGGGCTCACCTATTTCGCCGACGACCTGGTCAGCAGCGCCAGGGTCGGCGTGGCCAAGCCTGACGCGCGGATCTACGAGATCGCCGCGGAGCGCGCCGGGGTCCCGCCGGAGCGCTGCCTGTTCGTCGACGACCGGCTCGCGAACGTGGAGGCGGCCAGGGCGCTCGGCATGACCGGCGTCCACTACCGCACGGTCGCGGACCTGGCGGCCGTCCTCAGCTACTAGGGCATGGCCAGGTCGAAGAACGCCCGCTCCAGCTCGACCGCCAGGCGGAACACGTCCAGCACCTCATGCCGCCGGGTCTCGTCCAGCCCTGCGCCCAGCCGGTCCAGCTCGCCGCGCAGGAACGCGACCCAACCGCGGAACTCCGCGCCCTCGTGCAGCTCGATCCACTCCCGGTGGACGAAGCTCTCCGGCAGCGGCGCCTCGGCCCGCGAGGCCCAGCCGAGGTAACACCACTCGGCCACGCACAGCACGGCGACGATCAGCGGGTAGTCCTGCTGTGTCCGCACCTCGTCCATGAGCTGACGGAACGCCGCCGTCACCGGCTCCAGCGGCACCTCGGTCCGCCCGCCCAGCTTCGCCAGCGCGCGGTGGAAGTAGGTCTTCTCCTCCGTGGTCGCCACCTGCCCGAGGAACCTCCCGTACGGGACCCGTGCCTCGAACGTGTCGGCGCTCGCCACGGCCGCCCCGAGCAGGGCCGTGAAGGAGTCCACGAACTGGAAGTCCTGCTCCAGGTAGCGCCGCATGTCGTCGTCGGCCGCGGTGCCCGTCGTGATCGCCATGGCGAACGGGTGCGTCACGACCGCCGTCCACTCGGGCTCGCACTGCTCCCGGAGCCATTCGCTGAAAGATCGCTCATTCACGTAGGAATTTGTTTCCGGCGCGGCTCGCGCCAACCGCGCCGGAAACGTCATGGGACCGCCGCCCCCGGCCTGCTGCCGGCGAGCTGCGCACCTCGCCTGGCTGGGGGCGGCGGCGAGAGAGCCGCCGGTCAGTACCCGCCGTACGGGTTCTGGGAGGAAGACGACGGCGAGGGGGCCGGGGCGCTCGACTTGTGGCCGGACGGGTGCGTCTTCGACGGCGAGGGCGACGGGGTGGCTGATGGCGTGCCTCCCGCTCCCGTGGACGTCGGCTTGGTGCCCTGCGGGGCGATGACGCCGATCAGGCCGTGCTTGGTGCCGTCGATGCCCGCGGAGAACCACAGGGCGTTCTCGCCGCCGGTGGCCGCGGTGCCCGGCTCCAGGTCCCACAGGCCGGGCATCACGACCGGCTTACCGTCGGACGTGCGCAGCGAGCCCATGTGACGGCCGCGCTTGTACGCGTGCACGGTGCCGTCGCCGAAGTTGCCGACCAGCAGCGCGCCGGCGTACTCCTTCCAGCCCTTGGGCGCGGCGGTGAGGGCCCAGGGGGCGTTGAGCCCCGTCCTGGAGATGCGGCCGGTGAGGCGCCCGCTGGCGTTGTAGCGGCTGACGAAGCCCTTGCCCTTGCCGAAGACCGGCTTGCCCGTGGACGGGTCGCGCAGCGCGTAGGACACCCAGATGTTGCCGTTGGCCACCGCGACGTTGTACGCGTGGTAGCCGTCGGGCAGGTCCGGGTCCGCGAACTGCCAGCGGCCCAGACGGATGCGCCGGAAGTCCTCGTCGAAGGCGTGGATGCGGCCGCTCGCGAAGTCGGCGGCCAGCAGGTATGCCTCGTCCTCGGTCTCGACGAGCTCGAGGCCCTTGTAGTCGGCGCCGCGGGTGAACGCCGCTATGATCGCGTTGGCCGGGTCCACCTCGGAGTTCCAGCCGGTGATGGCGCCGCTCGGGCTGGAGAAGATGAAGGTGGCGGGCTTGCCCTTCACGGTGAAGCCTTCGCCGGAGTTGAACACCTGGCCGGTCGGGGCTCCGCCCGGGATGGCCACTTCGGTCTGCTCCTTCTTGCCCGTACCGGAGTAGACGGTGGCGGTGCCGGTCCCCGTGTTGGAGACCCACAGAGTCTTGCCCATGGCCAGGCCCCACGGGTTGACGACCTTGGGGTCGGTGACCGGGGCTTTGCCCTGGACGTCCGACACAAGGGGGATGACGTCGAAACGAGTCCTGGTGGTGGCGTGTGCGGGAGAGGTGAGAGTCGCTCCCAAGACGACCGCAACAGCGCAGAGTGTGATGATGCGTGGCCGCATCCGTTGCCTCCTAGTTAGCGCTTGTGACGCGAGATACGCGGAGGGCGTGAGGCAGGTTCAGCCGGGGTGGCGAAATATCGGTATTGGAGTTGCTCCGTGTCATGCGGGGAGAAGGAGAGTTATGAACGTGTTGGGCATCGACATCGGCGGCTCGGGGATCAAGGGCGCACCCGTGGACACCGAGGCCGGGCGGCTGATCGAGGAGCGCCTGCGCGTGCCCACGCCTCAGCCGGCCGGCCCGGATGACGTGGCCGGCGTGGTGGCCTCGATCGTCCGGCATTTCGCTTGGAATGGTCCGGTCGGCGTCACATTTCCCGGTGTCGTCGTGGACGGCGTCGTGCGATCGGCCGCCAACGTCGACCGCTCGTGGCTCGGCGTGGACGCGGCCGCGTTGTTCGGCGGCGCGACCGTGCTCAACGACGCCGACGCGGCCGGCGTGGCCGAGATGACCTTCGGCCGGGGGCGTGGGGAGCGGGGGACCGTGCTGGTGCTGACGTTCGGGACGGGGATCGGCAGCGCCCTGTTCACGGACGGGACGCTGGTGCCCAACACCGAGCTCGGGCACCTGGAGCTCCACGGCAAGGACGCCGAGCACCGGGCCTCGGCGCGGGTGCGCGAGGAGCACGACCTGAGCTGGGAAAAGTGGGCCGAGCGGGTGCAGGAGTACTTGGAGCACGTCGAGATGCTGTTCTCGCCGTCGCTGATCGTGATCGGCGGGGGAGCGAGCAGGAAGGCCGGCAAGTTCCTGCCGCACATCACCCTCGCCACCCCCGTGGTGCCGGCCGCACTCGAGAACGAGGCGGGCATCATCGGCGCGGCCCTTGCGGCGCGGCCCTGAGCCGGCTCAGGACGATACGGCCTCGGCCGGCTCGGTGTTCGGCCCACGACCGCTAGGCACGATATTGGGATGCGCGGAGCGGGCGCGTCGGGCACTATGGGCGGTTGGCTCCGGGGAAGCCGGGCTCAAATATCCTTGAAGCAGTATGGGAACGCCTTCGTTGTCCTCTCCACTCGCCGACCTCCAATCCCGCCTGCCCGAGCTCATGCCGCGCGACCAGCGGCGGCTGCGGCGCAGGCTCGACGGCATGCGCCGGGTGCGCTCCCGCGACACCCGCGACAAGATCGCCGCGGAGATCCTCGCCGACGTGGAGCGGGCCGAGCAGCGACTGGTACGGCGCCGCGAAGCCGTACCAGAGGTGAGATATCCGGAAAACCTGCCGGTCTCTCAGCGCAAGGACGACATCCTCGCGGCCATCCGCGACCACCAGGTCGTGATCATCGCCGGCGAGACGGGGTCGGGCAAGACCACCCAGATCCCCAAGATCTGCCTGGAGCTGGGCCGTGGCGTACGCGGGCTGATCGGCCACACCCAGCCCCGCCGGATCGCCGCCCGCACGGTCGCCGAGCGCATCGCCGAGGAGCTCGGCACCGAGCTGGGCGAGGTGGTCGGCTACAAGGTCCGCTTCACCGACCAGGCGAGCGACCGCACCCTGGTCAAGCTGATGACCGACGGCATCCTGCTGGCCGAGCTGCAGAACGACCGCATGCTCGACCAATACGACACGCTGATCATCGACGAGGCCCACGAGCGCAGCCTCAACATCGACTTCATCCTCGGCTACGTGAAACAGCTCCTGCCGAAACGCCCCGACCTCAAGGTCATCATCACCAGCGCCACGATCGACCCCGAGCGGTTCTCCCGCCACTTCGGCGACGCGCCGATCGTCGAGGTCTCCGGCCGCACCTATCCCGTCGAGGTCCGCTACCGGCCGCTGGACGAGGACGACGACCAGACGCAGGGCATCGTGACCGCCTGCCAGGAGCTCATCACCGAGGGCCCCGGCGACATCCTCGTCTTCCTGTCCGGCGAGCGGGAGATCCGCGACGCCGCCGACGCCCTGACCAAGGCTGACTTCCGCAACACCGAGATCCTCCCGCTGTACGCCCGCCTCAGCGCCGCCGAGCAGCACCGCGTCTTCCAGCGCCACACCGGCCGCCGCATCGTGCTGGCCACCAACGTGGCCGAGACGTCGCTCACGGTCCCCGGCATCAAATACGTCGTCGACCCCGGCTACGCCCGCATCTCCCGCTACAGCCACCGCACCAAGGTGCAGCGCCTGCCGATCGAGGCCATCTCCCAGGCCAGCGCCAACCAGCGCAAGGGCCGCTCGGGGCGCACCTCCGACGGCATCTGCATCAGGCTCTACGAGGAGGAGGACTTCCTCGGCAGGCCCGAGTTCACCGACCCGGAGATCCTGCGCACCAACCTGGCCTCGGTCATCCTGCAGATGACCTCGATCGGGCTCGGCGACATCGAGGCGTTCCCCTTCGTCGAGCCGCCGGACCGCCGCCAGGTCAAGGACGGCGTCAACCTGCTGCACGAGCTGGGCGCGTTCGACGCCCATGACAAGCTCACCCCCATCGGCCGCAAGCTCGCCGGCCTGCCCGTGGACCCCCGCCTGGGCCGCATGGTCCTGGAGGCCGAGAAGAACGGCTGCCTGCGCGAGGTCATGGTGATCGCCGCCGCCCTGTCCATCCAGGACCCTCGCGAGCGCCCCAGCGACAAGCAGCAGCAGGCCGACGAGAAGCACCGCCGCTTCGCCGACCCCGAGTCGGACTTCATGGCCTACCTCAACCTGTGGAACTACCTGCGCGACAAGCAGAAGGAGCTGTCCTCCAGCGCGTTCAGGAGGCTCTGCAGGGCCGAATTCCTCAATTACCTGCGCGTCCGCGAGTGGCAGGACATCTACAGCCAGCTCCGCCAGGCGCTCGGCGCCCAGCCCAACAGCGCACCCGCCGACCCTCACCACGTGCACGTGTCCCTGCTCGTCGGGCTCTTGTCGCACATCGGCGTCAAGGACGTCGTGGAGAAGCGCGGGCAGGACGGACGCCGGCCGATCCAGGAGTACATCGGCGCCCGCAACGCCCGCTTCGCCGTCTTCCCCGGCTCCACGCTGGCCAAGAAGCAACCGCAGTGGGTCATGTCGGCCGAGCTGGTGGAGACCTCCCGCCTCTGGGCCCGGGTCAACGCCAAGATCGAGCCCGACTGGGTCGAGCCCCTCGCCCAGCACCTGGTCAAGCGCACCTACTCCGAGCCGCACTGGGAGAAGAACCAGGGCGCGGTGATCGCCCTGGAGAAGGTCACCCTCTACGGCGTGCCGCTCGTGACCGGCCGCAAGGTCAACTACGGCCGCATCGACCCCGACCTGTCGCGCGAGCTGTTCGTCAGGCACGCCCTGGTCGAGGGCGACTGGGACACCCACCACCGCTTCCTCGAGGAGAATCGCAAGCTCCTGGAGGAGGTCGAGGAGCTGGAGAACCGCGCCCGCCGCCGCGACATCCTGGTCGACGACGAGGCCTTGTTCGACTTCTACGACCAGCGGGTGCCCGCCGACGTGGTCTCGGCCCGCCACTTCGACTCCTGGTGGAAGCAGGCCAGGCAGGAGCAGCCGGAGCTGCTGACATTCTCGCCGGAGATGCTGGTCAACGAGGGCGCCGACATCAGCGCCCGCGACTACCCGGACGCCTGGAAACAGCTCGGCCAGCGGATGAAGCTGACCTACCAGTTCGAACCGGGCGCGGACGCCGACGGCGTGACCGTGCACGTGCCGCTCCAGGTGCTCAACCAGGTCAGCTCCGACGGCTTCGACTGGCAGATCCCCGGCCTGCGCGAAGAGCTGATCACCGCGCTGATCCGCTCCCTGCCGAAGCACCTGCGCCGCAATTTCGTGCCCGCCCCCAACTACGCCAAGCAGGTGCTGGCCGGGGTGGAGCAGGGCGGGGAGCCGCTGCTGGCGGCCGTGGAGCGTGAGCTGCTGCGGCTCACCGGCGTACGCGTGCCGCGCGACGCCTGGCAGCTCGACCAGGTGCCCGACCACCTGCGCATCACGTACCGAGTGATCGACGAGCGCAAGCGCACGGTGGCCGAGGACAAAGACCTCGACGCCCTCAAGCGCCGCCTGGCCCCGCGGCTGCGCCAGACGCTGTCGCAGGCGGGCGACGACCTCGAGCAGACCGGCCTGCACACCTGGAGCTTCGGCCGGCTGTCGAAGGTATTCGAGCAGGGCCGGATGAAGGGCTATCCGGCGCTCGTGGACGCGGGCGACTCGGTCTCGATCAAGATCTTCGAGATGGAGGCCGAGCAGCGCCGCTCCCACTGGCCCGGCGTGCGCCGCCTGCTGCTCCTCAACGTCACCAACCCGGCCAAGTCGCTGCTAGGCGGCCTGTCCAACCAGGCCAAGCTGGCCCTGTCACGGAGCCCGCACGGCGGGGCGGTGGCGCTGTTCGACGACGTGGTCAACGCGGCCGTGGACAAGCTCATGCTCGACGTCGGGGGCCCGTCCTGGGACCCGGTCGCCTTCGACCGCCTCTACCAGCACGTACGAGCCCACCTGTACGACACGGCGGCGGATGTGCTGGCGAAGGCGGAACAGATCCTCGCGGTCTGGCACGAGGCGGGGGCACGCCTCGACGCGCTCCGCCCGAGCGCGGCGACGGACGACATCCGCGACCAGCTCGGCAGGCTCATCTACCCGGGCTTCGTCACGGCCACCGGCTACCGCCGTCTATCCGACATCCTTCGATATATCCGGGCCATCGACCGCCGCCTCACCAAGCTTCCGGAGGAGCCCTGGCGGGACCAGGAGTGGATGGATCGGGTGCACAAGGTCGAGGACGACTATCACGACCTGCTGCAGAAGCTGCATCCGGCGCGGCGGGGGGATCCGGACGTGGCGGAGATCGGGTGGATGATCGAGGAGCTGCGGGTGAGCTTCTTCGCCCAGACGCTCGGCACGCCCACGCCGGTGTCGGAGAAGCGGATCGCGAAGGCGATGGAGAAGCTCACACCGTGAAGATCGCGAGCCCTCGCCACACCGATCGGCCACCCCGCCAAACGGCGAGGCGGCCGATCGGCTGAGAATCACGCGGGCACGAGCTCCACGTCCCGCTCGTAGAAGCGGTGCCCCGCCACCGCCTCAGCGAACTCCTTCGCGATGTCGTTCCCGTCCCCCATCACCACGCCCACGGCGTTGGGCAGTTGCGCAGCCTCGACGAGCTGCCTGCCGGAGCCCACCGCCGCGATGGCCTTGCCGTGCTTGAACGCCTCCTTGAGGAAGAACTGCGCCCGTCCGGTCGCCGCGAGCGCCGAACCGTCGGCCGCCACCACCGCGTCGTAGATGACCGAGTTGGCCGCGCTGAGCTGCCGGTCCACCGGGAGGCCGCCCACGGTGCCCTCCGCGGGGGCGACGATCTCGCAGGTCGCCCCCTGGCCCTCCAGGAACCGCCGCAGGTTCGTGACCGCGGCAGCGTCCGTGCCGTCCGCCATGAGAATGGCGATCTTGCGGGTGGCGATGCCGCGCGGCTGGTTCGTCATGCTGAGGGCGGGGGAGGCATTCGAGTGGACCTCGGCCATGGCCGGCTCGGGGAGGCCGAGGCCCTGGGCCACCTGCGCGGCCAGGTCCGGGTGGATCTTGCCGAGGTGCTGCACCATGCCCTCCTTGATGTGCCTGCGCTCCACGTGCCCCAGCTCGAACAGGAACGCGGCCACGATGTGCTGCTTCTCCCAGCCGGCCATGCTGTTCCAGAACAGGGTGGCCTGGCTGTAGTGGTCCTCGAAGCTCGGGCTGCGCATCCGGATCTTGGAGCCCTCCACCTTCTCCTGGTAGTGCCGGTAGCCGTCCATGGCCGCCGGGCAGCCGCCGCTGATGGAGTTCGGGGCGTAGCTCGTCCGGGACTCGTGGATCAGGTGCTGGTGGAAGCCGTCGCGCTGATCGTTGCGTACCTCCGCGATCGGGCGGTTGATCGGGATCTGCGAGAAGTTGGGCCCGGCCAGCCGCAGGAGCTGGGTGTCGAGGTAGGAGAAGTTCCTGGCCTGCAGCAGCGGGTCGTTGGTGAAGTCGATGCCGGGCACGAGGTTGGCGGTGTGGAAGGCCACCTGCTCGGTCTCGGCGAAGAAGTTCTGCGGGTTGCGGTTGAGGGTCATCTTGCCGATGGGCCGCAGTGGCACCTGCTCCTCGGGGATGATCTTCGTAGGGTCGAGCAGGTCGAAGTCGAAGTCGTACTCCCGGGACTCGGGCACGAGCTGCACGCACAGCTCGTACTCGGGGTAGTCGCCGCGCTCGATCGCCTCCCACAGGTCGCGCCGGTTGAAGTCGGGGTCGTTGCCCTGGAGGCGCAGGACCTCATCCCACACCAGCGAGTACGTCCCCAGCACCGGCCGCCAGTGCCACTTGACGAACGTGCCCTGCCCCGACGCGTTCACGAGCCGGAACGTGTGGACCCCGAACCCCTGCATCATCCGGTAACTGCGCGGGATCGCGCGGTCGGACATCAGCCACATGACCATGTGCAGCGACTCGGGCTGGAGCTGCACGAAGTCCCAGAACGTGTCGTGCGCCGACTGGGCCTGCGGGATCTCGTTGTGCGGCTCCGGCTTGACCGCGTGGACGAAGTCCGGGAACTTGACGCCGTCCTGGATGAAGAAGACCGGGAAGTTGTTGCCGACGAGGTCGAAGTTGCCCTGCGTGGTGTAGAACTTGGTGGCGAACCCGCGCACGTCCCTGACGGTGTCGGCCGAGCCGCGCGAGCCGGCCACGGTGGAGAAGCGCACGAAGGTCGGCGTCTTGGCCGAGGTGTCGTTCAGGAACGCGGCCGTGGTCAGATCGCCGAGCGGCTCGTACAGCTCGAAGATCCCGTACGCGCCGGCGCCCCTGGCGTGGACCACGCGCTCGGGGATGCGCTCGTGGTCGAAGCGGGTGAGCTTCTCGCGGAAGTGGAAGTCCTCCATGAGCGTGGGCCCGCGGGTGCCCGCGCGCAGCGAGTTGTCGGTGTCGTCGACCCGGACGCCCTGGTCCGTGGTCATATTGAGGTCGTCCTGCGGGACGCGCTGGGCGTCGAGCTGGCGGTCTTTGGCGTCTCGCTCTGGTTGCATGGAAAAATCCCCCTTGTGGTTACTTGTCGGGCTCTCACCAAGTGCCCGAAGAAATGAGCCGAAACAGGTTCGGGCAGGGGGATTGATGATCAAGGCTGTGGTGTTCGACGTCGGCGAGACGCTCATCGACGAGACGCGCATCTGGTCGCGCTGGGCCGGGCGGCTGGGCGTGAGCAGCTTCGTGCTGATGGGCGCGCTCGGCGGCATGGCCGCCCTTGACCGCCCGCACGCGGACGCCTTCGAGCTCATCCGGCCGGGGTTCGACCTGGACGAGGAGGACGCCGCCTGGGAGCGCGACGATCCGCACGGCCTGCGCAACCACTTCGACGCCGACGACCTCTACCCGGACGTGCGGGAGGCGCTGGCCGCCCTGCGCGCGGCCGGGTTCCAGGTGATCATCGCGGGCAACCAGCCGAAGCGGGCCTACGACGCGCTGGTCGCGATGGACCTGCCGGCCGACTCCGTGCACACCTCCGAGGGCTGGGGGTTGTCCAAGCCGCAGCCGGAGTTCTTCACCAAGGTGGCGGCGGTCGCGGGCCGGGAGCCCGCCGAGATCCTGTATGTGGGCGACCGGCTCGACAACGACGTGCTCCCGGCGGGCCGGGCGGGCATGCGCACAGCGCTGCTACGCCGCGGCCCCTGGGGCTACCTGCACGCCGAGCGTCCGGAGGCGGCGGCCGCCGACGTGATCGTCGACGACCTGCATGCCGTTCTGTCCGCCGCGCAGAGGCTCACCTGAGGTCCTCGCCGGGATCGATCCGGATCGCACGCTCCTCGGCGGACATGTCTCCGGAGTCGTCGCCCCAGTCGTCGCCGATCTCCTCGTCCTCCACGTCCGACTCCAGCCCTTCGTCCGGCTGGGTCAGCCGGTGCTTGGGGCGGGGCTCGCGGAGCCGGTCTCTGGCCTCCCGGTGCAGCCGCTCGTCGAGGGTGTCCCTGTGCTGAGGGTCATCCCCGACGACCTCGTGGCGAAGGCCGAGATCCTCGGTCCACTCGGCGACCTCGATCGCCTGCTCATCGCTCATGCCGTACCGGTTCGGAGGTGTTTCGGTCATACGTTCCCTCTACCCAGGGGACCGGCGGGAATCCTAGGACTTGGCGTGCCTGAGTGCCTCGGCAAGCTCTTTCTTCCCCATCTGGGACCGGCCGGGAATGTCCGCTTTCTGTGCCTTCTCGTACAGCTCGGCCTTGGTGGCCCCTTCGCGGGAGCCGGCCGGGGAGGTCTGCTTGGGGACGCTGAGCGCCTTCAGCTCTTCCGCCCTGCGCTCCTTGAACGCCTTGCCGAGCTCCTTGAGCCGCTTCTCGCCGGCCGACTTCGCCAGTGCGGGGAGGATCTTGGTCTCCTCCTCCTCGACGTGGTGCGTGACGGCCGTGATGAGCTCTTTCAGCGTCTTGCGGAACTCCGTCGTCCCCGGCTGCGCGCGTACGAGGGCGTCGAGCAGGACTTCGGCCTCCTTGTGCTCCTCGACGCTGTGGTGCGCGTCGATGCCCGGGTAGACCCGGTCCTCCTCGGCGCGGGCGTGCGCGATCAGGAGGGCGTGCAGCTCGGCCACGGTGGCCTTCGGATCGCCCTTCTCCTTCTTGAGCCGCTCGAAGAGGGACTCGACGGTCCGATGGTCACTGGTGATCAGGGTGATGACGTCGGTTGCCATGGGAGCCCCGCTACCCGAGTGGGTGGCGTCCATTCGCGGTCATTCCAGCTCGCGCAGCCTCGCGTGAGTCTCCTTCAGCTCCTGGCGGAGAGTGACGAGCTCGCGCTCCAGTTCGAGGATGCGCCGGATGGCGATGAGGGTCATGCCCTCCTCGGCCATCCGCGTGACGTGCTGGACGGTCATGATGTCGTGGCGGGAGTAGCGCCGCTGCCCGCCGCTCGACCGGCTCGGGCTGATGATGTCGTGCTGGTCGAGCCGCCTCAGGTAAGCCTGCTGGACCTGGAGCATCTCCGCAACCTGCCCGAGTGAGTAGAGGGGGGCGTGCTCGTCGTCGAAGGGCAGATCGGGCATCACGACCTCCTCGTGGGACGGGGGCGGGCCGGGGTGCCCGCCCCCGTCCCCGCCGATCAGGCCTTGATGGCCTTCGTCTCGCCGCGCTGGATCTCCACCTTGCGCGGCTTGGCCCGCTCCAGGACCGGGATGCGGACGGTCAGCACGCCGTTGTTGTATCCCGCGTCGATCTTGTCGCTGTCGAGGTGCTCGGACAGGTAGACGCGCCTGGTGAACGTGCCCATGGGGCGCTCCCGTACGAACAGCCTCTCGTCCTCCGCGACCTCCTCCTCGCGGCGGGCGCTGACGCTGAGGACACCGCGGTCGACCGTCACCTCGATGGAGTCGGGGTCGATGCCCGGCAGGTCGAAGCGCAGCAGCACGTCGTCCTCGCGGCGCAGCCCGTCCATGGGCATGATGGTTCCCTCAGCGCCGAAGGTCTGCCGAGCCAGGCGGTCGAACTGGCGCTCGAACTCCTGGAAGAACGGATCTATCGAGGTCAAGAGCATTTCCGAACCTCCTCACTACTTGTCTACTTGTAGCTAACCTACAAGTTCAATTACAGATTAGCTGTAGAGACATGTGTAGGCAAGTGATCGTTAGACACTCCTCACCTGGAGGTAAGAGCGTCAGGCGGCCGGGCGGCGGCCGGGAATCCGCCCATAAGAGGTTCAGATGAGCTCGAACTCCGGCCGGTCCCTGCTGACGAGCGTCGCGTAGTGGCCGCCGCGCGCCATCAGCTCGTCGTGGGTGCCGCGCTCGACGATCCTGCCGTGGTCGAGCACGACGATCTGGTCCGCGTCGCGGACGGTGGACAGGCGGTGCGCGATCGTGATCGTGGTACGGCCCCGCGCCAGCGCGTCCAGCGCCTCCTGCACGGCCCGCTCGGTCTGCGTGTCCAGCGCGCTGGTGGCCTCGTCGAGGATCAGCACCGGCGGGTCGCGCAGCAGCGTGCGCGCGATGGCCAGGCGCTGCTTCTCGCCGCCGGAGAACCGGTAGCCGCGCTCGCCCACCTCTGTGTCGTAGCCATCGGGCAGCGAGGCGATGTGGTCGTGGATGCGCGCGGCCCGCGCCGCCTCCTCCAGCTCCTCGTCCGTGGCCTCCGGCTTGGCGAAGCGCAGGTTGTCCGCGATCGAGGCGTGGAACAGGTACGTCTCCTGCGAGACCACGCCGACCGCCGCGCTCAGCGTCTCGAACGTCAGCTCCCGCACGTCCACCCCGTCGATCGTCACCCGCCCGCCTGTGACGTCGTAGAGCCGGGGCGGCAGGTAACTGAGCGTGGTCTTGCCCGAGCCCGTCTCGCCCACGACGGCCAGGCTGGCGCCCGCCGGGACGGTGAGGTCCACGCCGGTGAGCGTGGGGGCCTCGCCGTACGAGAAGCCGACGTTCTCGAAACGGACCTCGCCGCGGACGCGGCGGAGCGACCGCGTGCCCGGATGGATGTCCACGGGCAGGTCCAGGTACTCGAAGATGCGGCCGAACAGCGCCAGCGAGCTCTGCACCTCGACGCCGAGCCGCAGCAGCGACACCGCCGGGCGGAACAGGCTGACCTGCAACGTCGTGAACGCCACCAGCGTGCCGACCGAGATGGTGCCGGTGTAGCCGACGGCCCAGTAGATCATCGCGGGCATCGCGGCCATGACGATCTGGATGGACGCCTGCCGCCAGCGCCCGGCCATGCTCGTGCGCACCCCGAGGTCGGCCAGCTCGTCGGAGGCCCGGCCGAAGCGCTCGGTCAGCTCGGGGGAGCGGCCCATCGTGCGGCCCAGCATGATGCCGCTGATCGACAGCGACTCCTGCACCATCGAGGAGATCTTCGCCAGCTTGCGCTGCCGCTCGGCGGTGATCCGCTTGCGCTCCTCGCCCACCTTGCGGCTGATCCACACGAACACCGGCAGCAGCAGGAGCGAGATCACGGTCAGCCGCCAGTCGAGCGCGACCATGGCCACGATCGTGGCGATCACGGTGGTGAGGTTCGAGACGATGGAGGTGGCGGTCGAGGTGACGACCTGCTGCATGCCGCCGATGTCGTTGGCGATGCGCGACTGCACCTCGCCGGTCCTCGTACGGGTGAAGAACGCCAGCGACATGCGCTGCAGGTGCCCGTACACCGCGATGCGCAGGTCGTGCATCACCCGCTGGCCGATCGTGGTGGAGATCAGCGTCTGCACCACGTCGAAGACGCTGGTCGTGACCGCCACCGCGATCATGCCCATGGCCAGCAGGGCAAGCAGCCCGGCGTCCCTGGCCGGGATCGCCACGTCCAGCACCTCGCGCAGCAGGAACGGCGAGGCGAGCGACACGAGCGACGAGAGCAGGATGAGCGAGCCCACCAAGGC
This sequence comes from Nonomuraea basaltis, assembly GCF_005893125.1. GTDB lineage: Bacteria > Actinomycetota > Actinomycetes > Streptosporangiales > Streptosporangiaceae > Nonomuraea > Nonomuraea basaltis. The sequence continues at coordinate 29,212 of NZ_VCJS01000043.1, forward strand.
CAGGCGGCCACGGTAGGCGCGGAACAGTTTGATGATGCGCCGCAGCGGCGCCCGTGGTTCCTCCTCCAAGTGGTGCTCCTTTCAGATGTCCACTCAAACAGAGGTTAACTCATATTTGTTCCGGCTAAACTTAACGACATGGATGAAGGCGTGGGGGAGAAGGAGCTCGCCGAGCTCCTGCACCTGGTCAGCCGGCGGCTGCGACACGGATACGTGCGGCGGCTGGTCCCGCTCGGGCTCAGCCCGAGCCAGGCGCGTGCGCTGCGCGTGCTCGCCGACGCCGACCCCGAGCGGCCGCTGCGGATGGTGCGGCTCGCCGACGAGCTGCGGATCGTGCCGCGCTCCCTCACGCCCGTCGTGGACGCGCTGGAGGAGGCGGGGCTGGTGCGCCGGGAGGTCGATCCGGGCAACCGCCGCTCCACGCTGATCGTGATCACCCCGGAGGGCCGCGCCGCCGCCGACCGGGCCCGCGACGCCCGCCGGCAGGCGGGCGAGGACCTGTTCGCGGCGCTGTCGGCGGAGCAGCGCGAGCAGCTGAGGGAGCTGCTGAGCGTGGTGGACGCCCAGTTCAGGTGAGATACGGGCCTCAGTGCTCGGTGACCACGCCGCCGACGACCGTGCCGATGCAGGGCGGTTCGGCCAGAAGCGCCGCGTACGGGTAGCGGCCACGGGCGTCGAAGACGGCGAAGTCGGCGCGGGCTCCCGGCCCGAGCGACCCGATCCGGCCCGGGCCGCGATCCATGCCCAGCGCCCTGGCACCGCCCAGCGTGGCCGCCTCGACCAGCCTGCGGTCCAGCCCCCGGGGCCGCAGCCCGAGCTCGCGCGCGTGCCGCCTGATGGCCGCCGCCAGCGCGATCGGCCCGGAAGCGGCGTCCGCGCCGGGCGAGTCCGGGCGGTCACCCGGCCCCGGCGAGGCGACGCGGCCGCCTGTGCCGAGGGCGACGACGTCCCCGTCGTCCAGCAGGGCCAGCATGTCGGCGGCCGACGCCCGAGACGGGCACAGGGCGGGTACGGTGCCGCGCAGCCGGAGCAGCTTGCGCTCGCCCGGATCCAGCGGCCTGGCGCACACCACGTGGCACAGCGGCCCCAGCACCCCGGCCTCGTCCAGCTCGGCGGGCGAGTGCCGATCCAGATCGGCGAGCAGCCGCAGCCCGAACGTCCTGGCCAGCACGGCCACGTCCTCCAGCACCTGCGGATCCCCGGTGAAGGCCGCGATCCCCACCGCGCTCGGCCGGTCGACCTCCCGGATAGCCGTGATGACCGCGTCCCTGCCGTGCTCCTCCCACTCCTCCTCGCCGAAGCTGGTGACCTCGACGTACGAGATGCCGTGCGGCAGCCCCGCGGGATCGGTCAGGCCCGACACCACGCTTGCCCGCGCGGTCACCCCTGGGGTCGTCGAGCGGGCGGCCGAGCAGGCGTCGACCAGCCCAGCGACGATCATCCCCGGCCACCGGCGCTCCTCCGCGGCGGGAAAGCGCGAGAGCAGCTCGGCCCGCGGGCCCACCTGGAGGACCCGATCGCGCTTGGTCACCACGGCCCCGTCGCGGATGGGTTCGTCGCAGACGGGCAGCACGAGCGGGGCGGAATGGAGGACGACGGGAGCGGGCGGGCGGCGTCCGGTGATCGGTCGGACACGACGTCCGGCAACCGGTCCAGCACGCGTCGCAGGCGGCATCAGCACTCCCGTCGAATTTACCCTTCTGGGAATTAAACGCGAGTCGCGCCAGGGAATCAATCAGGTCGAACCAGGTAAATCCCTAGGTAGATAGCGTCCCGACAGCCTCGCCAGTTTCAAACTGAGGTGCAGGGCGAGCCGCTCCCCGCCGTCCTTCAGGTCCGTACGCGCGAGCTCCTCCACCCGCTGCAGCCGGTAGTACAGCGACGTGCGGTGCAGCCGCAGCGCCCGCGACGTGGCGACCGCGCTCCCCGCCAGGTCCAGGTAGGTCTCCAGCGTCTCCAGCAGCGGCAGGTACTGCGCGTCGGCCAGCAGCCCCTCGAGCCCCGGATGCAACTCCTGGCCGGGCAGGTGGGTGAGCATCCGGTACACGCCGAGCCGCGCCCACTCCGCCGTGCCTCCGAGCCCCGGCACGCGGGCGGCCACCTCGGCCGCGTGCCTGGCCTCCTGGTACGACGCCGCCGCCTCCGCCAGCCCCGGCCTGGGGCGGCCGACCCCGACCGCCACCGGCACCGGCATGGCCGTGTGCAGCTCGTCCGGCGAGACCGGCGGTCCGGCCGTGAGCAGCACGGCGTGGTCGTAGCGGACGAGATGCAGCGGATGGTGCCCGCTCAGCCGCCGCCGCACCGCCAGCAGCCCCTGCTCCAGCGCCGGCCGGAGCGCCTCGGACGGCTCGGCGGCGCGCGGCCTGGCCACGTACACGGTCACCGCCTGCGCCTGCGGGAACGCGCCCGCCTCGATGAGCTGCCTGGCCGCGTCCGGCTCGCCGAGCAGCAGCCCGGTGACCGCCTCCAGCTCTCGGTGCGAGGCCAGCCCGGTGGCCAGGCTCTCGTGGAAGAGGGTCAGCGCCAGGGCCGGGGCGGCGGCCGCGGCCTCGGCGACCTGCGCGTCCGACATGGGCGGCTCCGCGTCGATGAACCAGAGGAAGCCCAGCAGCGCGTCGGCGTGCCGCAACGGGACGCAGACGCGCGGCAGCAGGCCCAGGTGCGGCGCGCCCTGGGTGCGGATGGGGCCGGGCGCCTCGTGCACGCCGGCCGCGCGTAACCACTGGCGTACCTCGGGGGTGGTGTGCCGGCGCAGGATCGAGTCGCGGCGGATGTCATCTATGGCGCCGTTCTGCTCGCTGTAGGCCACGACGCGCTGGACGCGGTCCTCGAGCAGGAGAGGGCGGCCGAGACGGGCGGCGAGCTCGTCCGCGGTCCGCTGAAGATCCGCCACAGCTACCCCGTTACGTGGATTTTTCAACACTTGTAGGAAACATCCCTACAGGTCTTCCCTACAGCTGCTCGGTGATCTCCGTCAATAACGTCTATACCGTCAATCCGTGAATGCCCCGAAGAAGCTGCTGAAGGGTTTACTGGCGGCCATCGTGCTGATCCCGGTGAGCCTGCTGGCGACCCCTGCTTCCGCAGCACCCCCTACCGACCCCGAGCACCCCTGGCGGCAGGACCACTGGCCGCAGACGCAGCCCTGGCAGCTCGACGCACCCATCGACGCCCAGACCCTGCGCACCCGCCCGCCGGGCGGCATCCAGCCCATCGACCCGCAGAACTGGGAGAATCCCGACAACATGACGTGGGCGGACTACAAGAAGCCGCCCGGCACCAAGTGGAACGACCCCGCCGTCAAGGGCTCGAAGCGCACGTTCAAGGGCGCGCTCGTGCTGCTCGACTACCCCAACCAGCCGTTCGTGGTCACCCAGCCCAAGGGCTCGACGATCTTCGCCAACCCGAGCGCCGAGGCCCACGACGTCCCGCGCGACCAGGTCGCGAAGTTCTACCAGGACTTCCTCAACTCTCCGAACGACCTCAACAAGGGCCACACCATCCACGAGTACTGGATGGAGGACTCCGGCGGCCGCTTCGGCGTGGAGCTCACCGGGTTCGGCCCGTACACGATGCCGGGCAAGGACCACGAGTACGCCATGGAGTACCAGCGGGACGCCTGCCCGGCGGGCGACACCTGCACCAGGAACCTGCGTACCGACGGCAACGCCGCCTGGCTCGCCGACGTCGGCCAGGAGGTGGCCGGCCAGTACGACTTCGTCTTCTACCTGAGCGCCGGCCAGGACGAGTCGTCCACCTGGCAGGAGTTCGGGATGATGAAGTTCCCGGCCAAGGAGAACGTGCCCGACGAGTGGGGCCCGCCCGACCCCAACCTGCCCAACTGGTCCAGGACCCGTTACGTCGAGTGGACCTCCTGGCAGGCCGGCTCCAGCTTCTGGCCCAACGCCCGCTTCGGCGTCGACTCGGTCCAGGCCGAGAGCTCGGGCATGGCCGTCTACGCCCACGAGCTGAGCCACATCATGGGCATCGCCGACAACTACAACAACCCGTATGCCGTGCCGCCGAAGAGGGCGTACACCGGCATCTGGGAGATGCTCAGCCGCGGCAGCTTCAACGGCCCCGGCGGCCCGCACTCGCGCTGGCTGATACCGCCGACCTCCGGCGCGTCCATGGGCGCCCAGCACATGCTCCGCAACAAGATCCAGCTGGAGATGATCGACGAGCAGAACGTCCTGCGCCTGTCCCGCGAGGCCCTGGACGAGTCCGGCCTGGTCACCGCCAAGGTCCTGGCCCGGGCCGCGCAGCCGGGCCAGAACGAGCTGGGCGGCGTCAACGTCTCCTTCGACACCGGTGACAAGAGCTCGTGCCCGCAGACCGACCCGCTCTGCGACGGCGGCGGCTACGAGAACTACACCGTCGAGGTCGTGGACCGCATGGGCACCGACTCCTTCACCCCCGACGCCGGCGTGCTCCTGGCCAAGACCAAGAACCAGGACCGGCCCCCGTTCGAGTGGGTGATCGACGCCAACCCGCAGGACATCGGCATGACCGACTACGTGATGCCCGACGGGACCAAGGTGCCGATCACGATCGGCGACTACCGCCAGCTCTCCGATGCCCTCTTCCACGCCGGCACCGACTCCGGCAGCGAGTACGAGTACGTCGATGAGGCCAACCGCCTGCACTTCTACGTCACCGACCTCAAGCGCGACCGCGACGGCGAGCTCTCCTACACGGTCGCCGTCCGCTCGCTCGACGGCGCAGGCCCGCAGCGGCGCGGCGTCAAGCTGCTCCCCGCGGTCGGCGTCCCCGCCGGCAAGAACCTCTCCTCCTGCAAGTTCCCGCTGTTCAACACCGGCAAGGCGGCCCCGGCGCAGGGCCAGCACCCGGAGGACGTCAGCGCCTACCTCAACTCCGACGTCTACCGCCTCAAGGCCGAGGTCCAGGGCAAGGGCTGGACCGCCCAGGTGCCGAACGCGCTGGCCTCAGTCGCGTTCGGCAAGCAGGCGCTCGTGACCGTGAACGCGGTCCGCGAGGCCGGCGGCGACCGGGTGGCCAGGGTCAAGCTCACCGCCACCTCGGAGAGCGACCCGGCCAAGACCATGACCGCCACCTGCGCCGTGATCGGCCTCTAGCAGACACGACGGGGTACGGCCGGCGCCGGCCGTACCCCCTCGGCTTGGATCAACCCCCACTCGGGGACCCCGCGATCCCCCCGCAGGAGGGGAAGAGGCGATTTAATTGCTGCGGGGAGCAAAGCTCCCCGAGTCCCCCGCAGGAGAGGAAGAGGCGTTTGATCATCACGGGGAGCGGAACTCCCCGCACAGGGGGTGTTCGTTGACAGGGGACCTGCCCGACAAGATGGGGAACCTGCCGGACAAGACCGGGGACCTGCCCGCCAAGCCGCGCCGGCGGCGGAGAAAGGTGCCATGGGCCGCGTCGGTCTCCGCGGGCCTGGCGGCGGCCGCGGCGAGCGTCCTGGCGGCGTCCGTGGAGTGGGAGATCCCGCCGGTCGCCAAGGTCGGCGTGACCCTGACGGCGGCCGTCCTCGTGGGACTGGCCACCTGGGCCACCACCGAGTCGCGGCCCAAACGCCCGGCGCTCCGCGAGGCCGGCACCGTCGCGCCCGACCAGTGGCCGCCCGTCCCCGAGCATTTCACCGGACGCGCCGAGGCCCTCGCCGAGCTGCGCGACGTCTTCTCCGCCCGCCGGAAGGCCTCCGGCCTCACCCCGCCGCTCGTCGTCTCCGTGTACGGCCGCGGCGGCGTCGGCAAGTCGGCGCTCGTGACCAGGTTCGGGCAGGAGGTCGCCGACTGGTTCCCCGACGGCCGGCTCTACGCCGACCTGCGCGGCGGCGTCGACGCCCCCGTACGCCCCGACGAGGTGCTCATCGGCTTCTTACGCGCGCTGGACGTGCGCCTGACCACCGACCCTGGTGGCCTGGACGAGTTACGCAAACTTTGGCTGACCTGGACCAAGGGCCGCAAGATCCTCATCGGCCTGGACAACGCCCACGACGCCGACCAGGTCAAACCGCTGATCCCGGCCGAGCCGGGCTGCGCGGTGCTGGTCACCTCCCGCGCGCCGCTGTTCCTCAACGGCACGCACGACACGCGGCTGGGGGTGTTCAGCGAGGCGCACGGCGTGGAGCTGCTGGCCCGGCTGGCCGGCGGCGCCAGGATCGTCGAGGACCTGGAGTCCGCCAAGGAGATCGTCCGGCTGTGCGACTACCTGCCGCTGGCGATCAACATCTGCGGCGGCCGGCTCGCCACCCGGGAGCAGTGGACGCTGCGCGAGATGGCCGGCCGGCTGGCCGACACGCGCCGCCGCCTCGACCAGCTGGAGCTGGCGCCCACGGTCGACAAGAGCGTGCGCGCGTCGGTGCAGCTCAGCTACGACGACTGCACCGGGATGCAGCGCCGCCTGCTGCGCCTGCTCAGCTCCCTCACCGCGCCCGACGTGCCTGGCTGGGTGGCCGGCGAGCTGCTCGACATCTCCGGGCTCGACGGCGCCGACCAGCTCGAGGCCCTCATCGACGCCCAGCTCGCCGAGTGCTCCGGCACCGACCAGACCGGCATCATGCGTTACCGGCTGCACGACCTGGTCAGGGTGTTCGCCGCGGAATTGGACGGGCAGGACGAGGCCGAGCGGCGCCGGGCGGCGACCGAACGGGTGCTCTACGGCTACCGCCGCCGCGCCGAGGAGGCGGCCCAGAACCGCTGGCCGCAGGACTGGAGCCGGGGCGGGCGCCGCGCCAGCGCCGACGGGCAGCTGCGGGCCGGCGACTGGCTCAACGCCGAGCGCCTCTCGCTGCTCGCCATGATCCACCTGGCCAGGCAGCTGGAGCTCTGGGAGCTGACGTGGGGGCTGGCCCGGGCGTTCTGCTCGCTGTGCCACTCGCTGCGCGCCTACTGGTCCGACTGGAAGGCCGTCGCGGAGATCGGCTGCGAGGCCGCCTCGCGGACCGGCGACGGGCGGGCCCTGGCCATCGCGCTGCTCGACAGCGCGTCCGTCCACGGCGGCCTCGGATTGCGCGAGCGGGCGCTGGAGGAGGCCGAGCGGGCGCTGGAGATCTTCACCGAGCAGGGCGAGTCGTGGTGGGCGGCCAGGTCGATGCGCACAATCGGGATGACGCTGTTCAGCGAGGGCCACCTGGACCGGGCGCAGGACTTCCTCATCGGGGCCATCACCGCGTTCACGGGCGAGGAGGACCTGTGGTGGATGGCCCGCACCCAGCGCAACCTGGCCGAGATGCGGATGGCCGAGCGGCGGCCCGAGGAGGCCAGGGAGCTGCTCGAGGACGCCCTGGAGATCTTCAAGCGCGAGGGCAACCGCTACTCCGAGGCCCAGACGCTGCGCGTCTACGGCGAGGTGCTGGCGGCGCAGGCGCGCGGCGAGCACCGGGCGGGCGACCACAAGGTCGCGGCCAACCTCTTCACCAGGGCGGGGTTCAGCCTGGACCGGGCGGCCGAGATGTTCCGGCAGCGCGGGGAGCTCTGGGAGGAGGCCCGCTGCCTGCGGGCCGCCGGTGAGGTCGGCGACCCGGCCAACGGGCTGCGCGAGCTCGACTACGTGCGGCGGGCCGAGGAGATCCTGGTCGCCCTGGGGGACTCGTGGGGGGTGGCTCGCACCGCCGTGTCGGCGGGCCGGGCGCTGGCCCGGCTGGGCCGGATCCAGGAGTCCGAGGAGCAGCTGCGCCGCGCCGTCCACGGGTTCGAGGAGCTGCAGGACCGGTGGTGGATGGCGATGAGCCTGCGCTACCTGGGCGAGGCGCACCTGGACGCCGGCGGGCGCCTGGCGGCCGTGGCGCCGCTGGAGCAGGCCAGGGAGATCTACCGGAGCCTCGGCAACGAGGCCGGCATGCGCAGGACCCTGGAGCTGCTCAGACGCGCGGAGTCCTCGGCGTAGCCCTCAGGTGAGCGGGGTCCTGAGCAGCGCCCCCGCCGCCTGCCTGGCCTGGGTGATGCTCTCCTCGAACAGCTTGCGCGCGTGCGCCGCCTGGTCGGCCAGCTCCTTGATGTGCTGGTGGGCCAGCTGGTCATGAACGGTCTCGGCGATCAGCTGCTGGTACTCCGGGGTCTTGGCGGCCAGCGCCTCCAGTCGTTGGTGCGTCCGGTAGACCTTGTCCGTCTTGATCACCTGCTTGGCGTACTTCTCCAGGTGGCGTACCCGCTGCGACAGCGACGTCCAGGCGGCGTCCAGCGCGCTCGTGTACGGCCTGAACGCGTCCTCCATCCCGGGCGGCAGCTCGCGGGGGATGAGCTTGCCGTGCTCGGCGTGCATGGACGACAGCTTGCGCAGCCGCTGGGCGATCTGCCAGACCTCCTCGGGCAGCGTCACCTGGTTGTCGATGGTGTCGATCAGGCCCGCCCGGTGCACCTTGGAGTTGAGGATCACCTCGACCGCGTTCTGGGCCCGGCGCAACAGCTGCTGGCAGGGGTAGTCCAGGTCTTCGGCGAGGACGTAGTGGTCGGCGTACGTCTGCGCCAGCCGGAGTCTTCGCTTGGTCGTGCGATATGAGCCGTCCAGCGCCATCCACCGGAGCAGGACGATCATCCCGATGCCGACACTGGCCACGAAGATGATCGGGACGCGCGTCAGGATGGAAATCAGTAACAGGAAGCCGGGGAGCACGAACAGGAGGGCGGGGTCGTACGTGGTGTCCATTCGCCTGCCGGATCGAGCCATACGGAGGATGTGCGGGCTCGACCGCAGCTCTACCGAGATCTCCGGGGGCAGCGATGGATCGATCACCAGCCGTGGAGGCAGAGCTCGTGGATCCATACGTTCATGCTGCGTTATAAACCTTGAATCCGCTCATATTTGGCGGACATATAGGGTCGAGATAATGAGTGACATGACGAGGTGGATCGATCTGGAAGGCGCGGTCAACGCGCGTGACCTGGGCGGGCTCCCTACGCGTGACGGTGATGTCACCCGACGCGGTCGGATCTTCCGCGCCGACAATCTTCAGGGGCTCACCCCCCGGGACGTGGACCTGCTGGTCGGCGAGCGGGAGCTGCGGCATGTCGTGGACCTCCGCTCCAACGCCGAGGTCTCGCTCGAGGGCCCCGGGCCGCTGACCCAGGTGCCCGAGGTGCGGCACCACCATCTGACGCTGTTCGCCGAGGGTGGCAGGCACACCGACGTCGAGGCCGACAGCATCGACGTGGACCGGGTGCTGCCGTGGGCCGAGCGCCGGCTGGACGAGGAGCTGCGGGTGACCGGCTTCTACTTCGGCTACCTGCGCGACCGCCCGGACGGCGTGGTGTCCGCCCTGCGCGCGATGGCGTTGAACGACGGGGCGGCGCTGGTGCACTGCGCGGCCGGCAAGGACCGCACGGGCGTGCTGGTGGCGCTGGCACTCGAGGTGGCGGGCGCCACCCGGGAGGCCATCGTGGCGGACTACGTGGCCACGGGGGAGCGGCTGGAGCTGATCCTCAAGCGGCTGCGGGAGAGCGACACATACCGCGGAGACCTGGACTCCAGGCCCGCGGACGACCACATGCCCCGGGCGAGGTACATCGAGCAGTTCCTCGGCGTCCTGGACGACCGCTTCGGCGGCCCGATGGGCTGGCTGGCCCAGCACGGCTGGACGGCCGCCGACACGGCCGCCCTGCACGCCCGCCTGCGCGACTGACTTCCTTCGGAGGCCCGGGTGCGGCTCCTCGACGGGCCCGCACCCGCAGCCCCGGTGGTCAGCTCAGGTGGACGACGATGCGCTGGGTGGCCGACAGGCGGGCCGCCTCGATGACGGCCAGCGCCTCGATCGCGCTCTCCGGATCCACGGGCGGCGCCGTACCGTCCCGCAGCGCCGCCTCGACCCCCTTGTAGAAGTCCAGGTACGCCCCCGCCTCGGTGCGCACGACCCGATGCTCATCCTCCGTGCCGACCACGCCCCAGCGCGCCTCCTCATCCTCCCCGAACCCGGACGAGTCAGGCACGACCCCGCTCCGCAACCGCTCCTCCTGCACGTCCATCCCGTGCTTCACGTACGCGGCCGCCGACCCCAGCACCCGGAACCGCGGCCCCAGCCGGGCGGCCACGGCGCTCACCCACAGATGAGACCGCGCCCCATCGTCGTGCGTCAGCGCGATGAACGTGTCGTCATCCGAGGCCACCCCGGCACGCCTGACGTCGCTCTCGCAGTAGACCTCCCGCACCGGCCCCAGCAACTGCACGGCCTGGTCGACGAGGTGGCTGCCCAGGTCGTACAGCAGCCCGCCGACCTCCTCCGCGCCGCCGCTCTCCCGCCAGCCGCCCTTGGGCGCCGGCCGCCACCGCTCGAACCGCGACTCGAACCGCCGTATCTCGCCCAGCGCCCCTTCACCGGCCAGCCGCCGCACGGTGAGGAAGTCGCCATCCCACCGCCGATTCTGGAACACGGTCAGCATGACCCCACGTTCCTTGGCCAGCCGCACCAGCTCCCGCCCTTCCTCGGCGGTCCGGGCGAGCGGCTTGTCGACGACGACAGGCAACCCTTGACCGAGCGCCGCCGCGGCGGTGGCGACATGCGTCCGGTTGGGCGACGCGACCACCACGAGATCACACCGCCCCCACAGCTCCCGCACGTCGGCCACGCCCGCAGCGCCGTACTTGGCGCCCACCTCGGCCTGTCGCCCAGGATCCCTGGTCACGACAGCGGTCAACGACAGCCCCGGAGTGGCACGGATCAGGGGAGCATGAAAGACCGCCCCCGCGACGCCGTATCCGACGAGCCCGACCCGGATCTCACTCATCGGCCCAGGCTATCCCTGGCCGGCGCGAAACCACTTGGCCGGCCCACAACGCGCTCCGTAACGGCGCTCAGCCACTGAAGGGCTCAGAGGCCGTGTTCCTGGAAGGTCCTCAGCCGAAGTACGCCGGGTGGCGGGTCACCCGGCGAAGCCGTACGAACTCATGATCTTATGGGTTCTGGGGGTCGTCACGTTCGGCGAGGAAGCGCTCGAACTGCGCGGCCAGCTCATCGCCCGTGGGCATCGGGGTTGACTCGGCGATGAGGTTCTCGCGGTCGGCGCCGCCTGCGAACGCGTCGTACTGCTGCTCCAGCCCGCTGATGGCCGTGGACAGCTCGGAGGAGGCCCTGATCTGCTCCTCGATCTCCGACGTCGTGCGCTGGGCCGCGTCATGCAGCTGCTCCATCGGGAACACCAGCCCCGTGCCCCGCGTCACCGCCTCCAGCGCGGTCACGGCGGCGGTCGGGTATTCGGCCTGGGACAGGTAGTGCGGCACGTGCACCGCGTAGCCCAGCGCGTCGTAACCCTGCGCCCCGAGCCGGAACTCGATCAGCGCCGCGACGCTCCCCGGCACCTGGACCCGCCCGAACGCGCTCGTCTGCGAATTGATGAGCTCGGGACGGCTGGCGTGCATCGTGATGCCCAGCGGCCGGGTGTGCGGGACCGCCATCGGGATGCCGTGCATCGTCACCAGCTTGCTCACCCGCAGCCGGTCCATGAGCGCCGCCACCGCCTTGGTGAACAGCTCCCACTCCCGGTCGGGCTCGGGCCCGCTCATCACCAGGAACTGCGTCCCCGTCGAGTCCTTCATGACGTAAACGGCCAGCTCCGGGCTCTCGCACTCGACCCAGCGGTCGGTGTCGAAGGTCATGATGGGCCGGCGCGACCGGTAGTCGAGCAGCCGGTCCAGGTCGAATGTCGCCACGACCCGGTGCTCCAGCTCGGCCAGCAGGTGGCCCAGTGCGAGGCGTCCGGCGCCGCCCGCGTCGACGAAACCGTCGAAGTGGTACAGCAACACCGGATCGAGCAGCTCGGGCGCGTCGTCTGCGAGCTTGTAGAGGTCCTTCGGGTCGAACACGGTTGGACAGCCTTTCCCTAGGTACTCTTCAACAGAACCTACGGCGGGTCAGAACGATTCCGCGCCTCCGGCTGGCCGGAACGATTCCGTGGACGGAACCCTATCGAGGCACAACGGGTGCATGGACGGGGACCCGGAGCTGGAAGAGTTCGCCACCAGGATGTTCGACCTGGCGCGGGCGGGCGACACCGAGACGCTGCGGGCGTACGTGGAGGCCGGGGTTCCGGTCAACCTGACCAACGGCAAAGGTGACACTTTGCTGATGCCGACGGCTTATTTACGGTCACGCTGAGACCGTCCGCACGCTTGTAACATGCGGGGCCGATGTCGACCGCGCCAACGATCGTGGACAGGCACCGCTCGCCGGTGCCGTGTTCAAGAAGGAGTCTGCCGTGGTCAGAGCGTTGCTGGACGCGGGTGCCGATCCGAGCGCCGGAACGCCGTCCGCGATGGACACGGCATAAATGTTCGCAAATGACCAGTTTATCCAGTGGTTCTCGCAAAGCGACTCATAGTGCGAAATAAGCATTAAAGGCACCGAAGTGTCGAGTGTGGCCTTTCGAACAGTCCATCGTCATGCTGGATGGCGTGGCTACTTCTGCGCACTCCTTCAGTAGGCGACCACTCCACATCCCTCCACTGCCATGCCCGTTCCCCAGTGAGGTCAATGAGCATGCCACGGAGGTCGACCCGGAGAGCCACACATGGCTGGCCGCCTCAAAAATGCTCACCGGCGCCGCGACGATCGAACACTTCCGGCGCTCCAAGATCGGCCTGCTCGCGGCCCGGACCAACCCCACCGTGCCCCGTGACAGCCTCCGGCTGATCAACGACTGGTACAACTGGCTCTTCGCGTTCGACGACGCGTTCTGCGAGGGCGAGCTGATGGGACATCGGGCCTCCGCACTGGCCCACGCCCTGCCGCCGCTCCTCGAGATCCTCGACGGCCGCGGTGACCCGGACGACACCGACCCGTTCGGCCTCGCGCTCCACGAGCTTCTCCACCGCATCTCCGAGGCCGCCACACCCGCGCAGGTGGACCGGTGGCGGATCACGGTGAAGGAGTACCTGTTCGCCCAGATCTGGGAGGCCGCCAACCGCGAGGTCGACCTGATCCCCACCCCCGCGGACTACGTGCTGATGCGCCGCATCACCGGGGCCACGTACACCTGCTTCGCCCTCATCGACGCCGGCGGCGGCTACCGGCTCGAGGCGGAGGAGTGGCATCACCCTGACGTCCGCATGCTCTCCGACCTGGCGTGCGACCTCATCGGGTGGGACAACGACCTGCTCTCCTACGCCAAGGAGTGCCGTAACGACAAGGCCCGGCACAACCTCGTCACCGTGCTGGCCACGCACAAGTCCCTCTCGCTCCAGGAGGCCCTGCTCGAGGTCTCCCAGATGCACAACGACGCGATCGCCGCGTTCATCGACCGGCGCGCGGCACTCGACCGCTGGGCCACCCTGCCGGTCCGCAAATACGTACGCGGTCTCGAACACTGGGTCCGCGGGCACATCGAATTCTCGCTTGCCAGCGCTCGTTACGTGGGCGCGTGGCCCGACGACACCCGCTGGCCTCAAGCTGTCTGAGGTCAGCTCTCGCCCGGGGCGTCCAGCTCGCCGAGCGCGAGCGCGGACGCCTCGTCGAGGTCGAGCCTGGCGCCCTCCTCGAAGGCGTTCTTGTAGGCCAGCTCGCCCATCCGGCGCACGCAGTCCCGCACGCACGCGTCGTGGTCCTCGGTCAGGAACGGCGCGCCCATCTGCGGCAGGCCGGCCGCCTTCCAGTTCTGCTGCAACGCCCCCAGCAGCTGGGCGGCAGGCGTCAGATCGTCCCGAGCGGCGAAGATCCGTGCTGTCGTCTCCAGCACCAGCAGGGTGCCGAGCGTGTCGTGGAAGTGCCGCTTGATCCGCAGCCCCTCCCTCGCGCTCTGCAGCGCCTCCTCGGCCCGGTTCGTCGCGAGCCTGGTGAGCGACAGCGCCCACAGCGCGTACGAGCTGACCCACAACTCGCCGCGCTCCCTGCACACCTGCAGGCAGTCCTGCAGCAGCGACTCCGCCTCGTACAGCTCGCCCTGCGAGGACAGCACCAGCGACAGCTCGACGATGGCGGGCAGCAGGCCCGGGTTGAGCTCCTTGTTGTCGGTGTTGAACTCGATCGCCACGCCCAGCAGCGCGCTGGCCTTCTGCAGGTCGCCCTGGAGCAGCGCGGCCGTGCCCTGCATCTTGGAGGCGAGGATCACCGCCCTGGAGTCGCCGACCTGGACGGCCTCGGTGCTGCACGTCTCGGCCGCCTCCTGGGCTCCCGCGCTGTCGCCCTGGGCGCTGCGCACGTAGGAGAGCACCCACAGCGCCTTGCACCGTTCCTTGCTGGGCCTGGGGTTGGCCTCCAGCGCGCGCTCCAGGTAGAGGCGGCCCTCGCGGACGAACCCGCAGCACACCCACATGAACCACAGCGACGACAGCAGGGTCAGCGCCAGGACTTCCTTGCCGGGCGTCTTGAGCGCATGCTCCAGCGCCACCCGCACGTTGTCGTGCTCCTGGCGCATGCGGACGAACCAGTAGATCTGCCGCGGCCCCGACCAGGCGTCCTCGCTGCGCTGGGCCAGGCTCAGGTAGTAGTCCAGATGACGCTGCCGCATCTGCTGCTTCTGGCCGAGCTTGTCGAGCCACTCGTCGCCGTATTCCGCCAGGGTGTCGATCAGTTTGTACCTGACCCCGGCGTGGTTGCTCCTGATCAGCAGGATCGACTTCTCGACCAGGCCGGTGACCAGGTCGGTGAGGTCCTCCGACGGCAGCCGCCCGTCGGCGCACACGAAACGGGCCGCGTCGAGCTCGAAGTCGCCCGCGAACACCGACAGCCGCGCCCAGAGCAGCCGCTCGGCCGGCTCGCACAGCTCGTGGCTCCAGCCGATGGCCGCGCGCAGCGTCTGATGCCGCGGCAGCGCCGTCCGGCTGGCGCCGGCCAGCAGGCTGAACCGGTCGGCCAGCAGGCCCAGGATCTGCTCCACCGACAGCGCCCGCAGCCGCACCGCCGCCAGCTCGATCGCCAGCGGGATGCCGTCGAGCCGCCGGCACAGCTCGGCGACCGCGCCGATGTTGCCCTCGTCGAGCTGGAAGTCGGGCACGCTGGCCCCGGCCCGGGCGGCGAACAACTGCACGGACTCGTTGGTGAAGAGGTTCTCCGCAGGATCGTCGCCGGGCACCTGCAGCGGCGGCACGGGGACCACGTGCTCGTACGGCAGGTGCAGCGACTGCCGGCTGGTGGCCAGCACCTTGAGATTGGGCGCGGCCTCCAGCAGCTCGTGCACCAGCTCCGCGCACCCCTGCACGACGTGCTCGCACGTGTCGATGATGAGCAGCATGTCGCGCTCGCCGACCCACTCCGACAGCGACTCCGACTCCGCCCGCGAGGACTGGTCGGCGATGTGCAGCGCGGAGGCGATGGTGTGCTTGACCATGCCCGCGTCCTGCAGCCGGGCCAGGTCGGCGAACCAGACGCCGTCGGGATAATGGGAGCGCACCTGGTGCGCCAGCCGCAGCACGGTGCGAGACTTCCCCACACCCCCGATGCCCGTGACGGTGACCAGCCGAGATTCGGCGAGGTGCCGTTTGAGGTTGGCAAGGAGACGCGTCCGGCCGATGAAGCTGGTGAGCTCCGCCGGTAGATTGCCTTCTCGCCGCCAGCCTGTCGGGGTGGCCATGAGCAGCCTCACGGGGGATAGGCGACACCTGCCCTCGCATCGTACCGCCGTGAATCCTGCCTGTCCTTGGACCCGCGGACGTGCTCGGTGTTGGTTTGTAGACCTGGGTAGCATGTTGACCGTGGAAGATTTCTACCCTGAGCAGACGGCGGACGACAAGGACCTCGGCTGGGGCGACGACCTGCCGGACGAGGACGCGGACGAGTTCTACCTGGACAACAAGCCCCCGCACTGGGGCTGAGTCCCGGCTCTCCCGATGAACGGACACGCGCTGCGCCCCGCCGCGCCCGCCGACTACGACGCGATAGCGGCTGTGGTCGACGAGTGGTGGGGCCGCCCCATCCTGGGCTCCCTGCCCCGGCTCTACCTGGACCATTTCCACCGGACGAGCCTGGTCGCCGATGGCCCTGACGGGATGGCGGGCTTCCTGATCGGTTTCCTGTCGCCGTCGGCGGCGGACGAGGCGTACATCCACTTCGTCGGCGTCTCACCCGGCGCCCGGGGCGGCGGGGTCGCCCGCGCGCTGTACGAGCGCTTCTTCGCGCTGGCCCGCGACCACGACCGGCACGTGGTCAAGGCCATCACCTCGCCGGTCAACGAGGCGTCCATCGCCTTCCACCGCCGCATGGGCTTCACGGTCGCCGGCCCCGTCCCCGATTACAACGGCCCAGGCGCCGATCTGGTCACCTTCGAACGCCCCCTCTGACCACCGCCGCCGCTCGGCCTCAGCGAACGTCATCCGCCGCTGCCGGTGCCTGGGCGACCGGCGTCGTCATCCCTGTGGTTCGTACTCGTCGTCGCTCATCCTGGCCAAGGTGAGCGCGGCGGCGGCGAATCCGAGCGCCGTCAGTCCCCAGGCGGCCCCGTCCAAGACCTTGGGAGCGTCGCTGATCACGAAGGCCAGGTGCAGCGGCTGCGAGGCGACCAGCGCCAGGCCGGCCCAGGCAGGGATCACATGTGCCCGCCACAGGGCCGCGCCCAGCAGGACGGTGCCCAGGACGTGGCCCAGGACGAAGATTCCCACGGAGGCCGCGAGGGCGGGCTGTGCCGCCAGCGCCTCCAGCAGCGCGGCGCCGTCCGAAGGGCTCAGCCCGGCCGTGACGGCGGCCAGGGCGGCGGCGTCCGAGGCGCCGAGCGCCGCCATACCCAGGTAGCCGGGCAGGGCCAGGGTGATGGCCGCGATCGCCAGCACCGGCGCACCGCGCAACGCCATCCGCGCCATCGCGAACAGGGCCGGGACCAGCACGAGCGTGGCGATCGGGATGAGCCAGAGCACCGCGTCCTGCGCCCCCTGCCCGGCGGCGACCGCGGCCAGCTGAGCCGCGGGGTCGTCGGTGGTGCTGTAGGGGAGGATGACACGCAGGACGGCGACGCACAGAGGGCCGAGCGGCAGGAGCACGGCGAGGGCACGACGGCGGAAGGCACGCGTGTCACGCGCCTTCCGCATGGTGGCGGAGCCGATGGTCATGATGTCTCCCATTCAGTCGGACCGGAGCGGGCCGAGTAGTCGCCGGGCCCGTCCGGGCAGGCTCATGGTCGGTCGTGGAGCGGCTGCTCCGGCACGGCGTACGCCCCCGCCGCGACCGGGCGATCTTCCCGGCCGCTCTGGGGGCCCGCCCCTATGCGCGGGCCTCGGCGAGCGCCCATCATGAACGCATGAAGGTGCTGGCCTGGGGCCTGTTCGCGGTGGCCGTGACCGAGGCGGTCGCCGGCGTGACGGCCGCCGTCGTGGCGGGGATGACCTTCGAGGCCGCCGCCGAGAGCTTCATCGTCACGAACTCCGCCATCGGCCTCTCCCTCGCCTGCGCCGGCGTCCTGCTCGCCTGGCAGCGCCCGCGCAACGCCATCGGCTGGCTCCTGCTGGCCGCCGCCGTCACACAGGCCGGCACCGCCGCGGGCGCGGGCCTGCTGGCGATCGGCGAGGTGCACGGCTGGCCCGAGGGCATGCAGCGGACGCTCGTCACGTTCGCCGCCTACTCCTGGCCGTGGTCGATCGCGCTGTGCCTGCCGCTGGTCCTGCTGCTCTTCCCCGACGGCCGCCCGCCGAGCCCCCGCTGGGCCTGGCTGGTCCCCGTGACGGTCCTGACCGCCCCGCTCTTCGTGCTCGAGATGGGCGCCTCCCCGACGGGCCTGTCGGCCGGCTCGAGCGTCGTCGGCTACCTCACCATCCCCGCCCACGAAGACCTGGCCGCCCTCTGGACGGCGACCGAGGTGCGCGGCGCCGTACTGGTCCTCGCCGCCCTCGCCGGGCTGGCGCTGCGCTACCGCCGGGGCGGCGAGCGCGAGCGGCGCCAGCTCCTGTGGCTGCTGCTCGCCGTGGTGCTGGTGTTCGCGGCGGTCATGGTCTGGTGGGGGGTGTTCGAGGCCGGGCCGGTGCTGGTGCTGCTGGCCATCCCGCTGGTCCCGATCGCGATCACCGTCGCCATCCTGCGGCACGGCCTGCTCGACATCCGCCTGATCGTCTCGCGTACGGTGCTGTACGCGCTGCTGACCTCGGGCGTGATCGCCCTCTACGCCCTCCTGGTGACCGTCCTCGGCCGTGCTGGGCCGGGCGACTCGGTGTTCGCCACCGTGCTGATCGCCGTCGGCTTCAACCCGGTCAGGGTACGGCTGCAGCGGGTCGTCGACCGGCTCCTGTACGGCGACCGCGTCGACCCGGCCCGGGCCCTGTCGCGGATCGGACGCCGCCTGGCCGACCCCGCACCCGGACTGGCCGGGGCGGTGGCAGCGCTCTGCACGGTCCTGCGCCTGCCCTTCGCCGCGCTGCGCTCCGCCGACGTCGAACGCACCTCGTACGGCACCGCCCCCGAACGCCTCCACACCGTCCCCCTCGTCTACGGGGGTGACCGCGTGGGCGAGCTGATCGTCGGCCTGCGACCGGGCGAGCGGGCGGTATCCGCGGCCGACGCCCGCGTCCTGGAGCTGCTGGCCGTGCCGCTGGCGGTGGCCGTACACGCCACCGGCCTGTCCGAGGAGCTGCAGCGCATCCGCGAGCACATTGTCGTGGCCCGCGAGGACGAGCGCCGGCGGCTGCGCCGCGACCTGCACGACGGGCTCGGCCCCACCCTCACCGGCGTGGTGTACCAGGCCGACGCGGCAGGGAACGTGCTGGCCGACGACCCCGCCCGCGCCAAGGAGCTGCTCCTCAGGCTCCGTGCCGAGGTGACGTCGGCCATCGAGGACATCAGGCGCCTGGTGTACGGCCTGCGCCCGCCCGCGCTCGACGACCTCGGCCTGGTGGGCGCGCTGCGGCAGCAGGCCGAGCGGCTGTCGCTCGACGTCAGCATCCGCGCCTCCCACAACCTGTCCGCGCTGCCCGCCGCCGTGGAGGTGGCCGCGTACCGCATCGTCACCGAGGCGCTGAACAACGTCGCCCGTCACGCCCGGGCCACCACCGCGCGGGTCGACCTCACGCTCGGCGACCGCCTCCACGTCGAGGTCAGCGACGATGGCGCGGGTGGCGGCGACGGAGTGGGTGGCGGCGACGGTGCGAGTGACGGCGCTTGGCGGCCGGGGGTCGGCCTGCGATCCATGCGTGAGCGGGCGGAGGAGCTCGGCGGCACCTGCGAGGCGGGTCCCGGGGACGGCGGCGGCGGGCGGGTCGTGGCGCTGCTGCCGCTGGCGGTCGCGGTGGCGGTGGCGTCATGAGCGTCCGCGTCGTGATCGCCGACGACCACCCGGTGGTACGTGACGGGCTCGCCGCCCTGCTGTCCACTCTGCCGGGCATGGAGGTCGCGGGGACCGCGTCCAGCGGGCGGGAGGCGGTGCGGGCGGCGGTCACGCTGGCGCCGGACGTCCTCGTCCTCGACATCCAGATGCCGGGAATGTCGGGCATCGACGCCGCCCGGGAGGTGGCCGCGGCCGCGCCGGGGGTGGCGGTATTGATGCTGACGATGTACGAGGACGACGAGTCGGTGTTCGCGGCCATGCGCGCCGGGGCTCGCGGATACGTGCTCAAGGGCGCGGAACAGGACGAGATCGTGCGCGCGATCCGAGCCGTGGCCGCCGGCGAGGCGATCTTCGGCCCCGGCGTGGCCCGCCGCGTGCTCGGCCACCTGACTGCCCCGCGCCTCTCGGGTGAGCCGTTCCCCGAGCTCACGCGGCGGGAGCGGGACGTACTCGACCTGATCGCCGCCGGCCACGCCAACGCCTCGATCGGGGCGCGGCTGGCGCTGGCGCCCAAGACGGTGAGCAACCACATCTCCAGCATCTTCGCCAAGCTCCAGGTCGCCTCCCGGGCCGAGGCCATCGTCCTGGCCAGGGACGCCGGCCTCGGCCGCCCACCCGATCCGCAGGAGTGAGCGACGGCCGGTCGACTTGCCGGGGGTGGGCGGCGGCCCTGTCGGCAACGTCCGCACCCGCGAATCTCCATCCGCCGCTGACCAGGGTGGGATTTAATCCGTGGCCCGATCCGGGCAAACCGAGCTACGTTCCGTCGCATGGCGGAGATTCACGGCACGTGCGACGACCGTTTCGGCGAGGTACGCGAGATGCTGGCGACCTCCCTGGCCAACGGCGACGACGTGGGCGCCTCGGCCGCGGTGTACGTGGACGGCGAGCCGGTCGTCGACCTGTGGGGCGGGTACGCCGACCCGGACCGCGACGTCCCATGGCAGCGCGACACCATCACCAACGTCTGGTCCACCACCAAGACCATGACGGCGCTGTGCGCGCTGATCCTCGCCGACCGGGGCGAGCTCGATCTGGCCGCGCCGGTGGCCGCGTACTGGCCCGAGTTCGCCGCCGCGGGCAAGGAGCGCGTACAGGTCCGGCACGTCCTCTCCCACACCGCCGGCCTGCCGACCTTCGACGCGCCCATGAGCGTCGAGGACCTCTTCGACTGGGAGCGGTCCACGGCCCGGCTGGCCGCCCAGCCCACCCGCTGGGAGCCGGGCACCGAGAGCGGCTATCACGTGGTCACCCAGGGACACCTGATCGGGGAGGTCGTCCGCCGCATCACCGGCCGCACCCTGGGCACGTTCTTCGCCGAGGAGGTGGCCGGACCGCTGGGCGCCGACTTCCACATCGGCCTGCCCGCCGAGCACGACCACCGCGTCGCCCCGGTCATCCCGCCCTCGCCCCCTGCCGGCGACCGCCGGCCGGACGAGCCGTTCCATCCCGAGATCCGGGCTGCGGACGCGAACACCACCGCCTGGCGGCGTGCCGAGATCCCGGCCGCCAACGGACACGGCAACGCCCGCTCGGTCGCCGCCATCCAGTCGGTGCTGGCCTGCGGCGGAGCGCTGGGCGGCGTCAGGCTGCTGTCACCGGCGGGCTGCGAACGTGCCCTGAAGGAGCAGTATCACGGCCTGGATCGCTACCTGGGCGCCCGGATGCGCTACGGCATGGGGTACGCCATCTATGGCGGTCAGCGCACGTGCTACTGGGGCGGATGGGGCGGCTCCATGGTCTTCGTCGACCTCGACGCCCGGATGACGGTGGCGTACGTGATGAACCAGATGGTCGACCGAGGCGGACTCGGCGACGAACGCGCCCTCGGCATCGTCCTGGCCGCGTACTCGCCGGCGGCCGGGCGCGGGGAGCCGCTCAGGGCGGATCCGTCACCGCGCGCCCGCCCTGAGCACAAAGCCCCCTGGATCGGCGGCTAACTCACCACATCCTTGCGCCGGAACCGGCGGAAGGCCACCGCGATCAGGATGGCCGCATACGTGATCGACACCGACGCGCCCTTGGCCATGCCGCTCCAGTCCAGCTCCGGTGCCAGGGCGTCCAGCCAGGCGTTGTTCCAGAACGTGGGCAGGAACTCGCGCAGCACCCCCAGCGCCTCGACCGCCTGCAGGATGTTGCTGACGATCCAGAGCCCGACCGCGCCGCCGACCGCCCCCAGAGGGGAGTCGGTGAGGGTGGAGATGAGGAACGCCAGCGCGGCCACCACGAGCTGGCTGACCAGCGCGTACCCGATCACGATGCCGAAACGCGGCAGCACGTCGAACGCCGGGATCGTCTCGCCCGTGCCGGGCACCTGGATGTCGTTCCACCCGAACGCCAGCGTGCCCGCCAGCAGCGCCATCAGCGGCAGGCAGATCACGGCCGCCGCCGAGTAGCCCAGCGCCACGATCAGCTTCTGCCGCAGCAGCCGGTCCCGGGGAATCGGCGCGGCCAGCAGGTAGCGGAGCGACGACCAGTTGGCCTCGCTGGACACCGTGTCGCCGCAGAACAGGGCGACCGCCACCACCAGCAGGAAGCTGGCCGACACCGACAGGGCGAACGCGGCGAAGTTCAGGCCGCTCTCGGTCGCCAGGTCGGAGATGCGCAGCGACGCCTGCCCCCCGCCGTTGGATTGCGGCCCGAACTGGAACGCGATCACCAGAATCCACGGGAGTGCCAGCAGCAGCCCGAACATGACCATCGTCCGCCGCCGCTTGAACTGCCTGACGATCTCCACCCGCAGTGGCAGCGTGCGGCGGGGCGCGTAGCCCGGCGCGGCGGTCATGATTTGTCTCCGATGAGGTCGAGGAACACGTCTTCCAGTCGTGGGCCTTGCCCGTTGGCGCCGGCGGCCGGGGTGAGCAGCCGCGACACCGGCCCGGCGGAGACCAGCCGGCCATGGTGCATGACCACGACGTGGCTACAGGTCTGCTCCACCTCGGCGAGCATGTGACTGGAGACGATCACGGTACGGCCGTCCCGCGCGTAGCGCTTGAGCACCTCGCGCATCTCCCTGATCTGAGGTGGGTCGAGACCGTTCGTGGGCTCGTCGAGCACGAGCAGGTCCGGCAGCCCGAGCATGGCCTGCGCGATGGCGAGCCGTTGCCGCATGCCCTGGGAGTAGGTGCGTACCGCACGCTCCAGTGCCTTGCCCAGGTCCGCGATCTCCAGCGCCTCGTCGAAATGGGCGTCGGCGGCCGGGCGCCCGGTGGCGGCCCAGTAGAGCTCGATGTTGTCCCGTCCGGACAGGTGCGGCAGGAAACCGGGGCCCTCGACGAACGACCCGAGCCTGGAGAGCACAGGCGCTCCCGGCGTCACGCGGTCGCCGAATATCCGGATCTCGCCGCTGTCCGGCCGGATGAGTCCCATCATCATCCGCATCGTGGTCGTCTTGCCCGCGCCGTTCGGCCCGAGCAAGCCAAGGACCTGGCCCTGCTCGACCCGGAACGACAGCCCGTCGACGGCCAGCTCCCCATTCCGGTACGCCTTCGTCAGCCCGCTGATCTCCAACGGCACCGGCTCGCCGCCCTGCTCGGACGGGGCACCGCGAGCGCCTGCGAGGCCGGCGGCCGGCGCCTCCCCCGACTCGCCGTGCGCGATGGAAGCAGGCACGTCATGCGCCTGGCCGTTCGGCCTGAGGACAGATGCCTTGTCCGCCTGGCCGTTCGGGCTGAGGACAGATGCCTTGTCCGCCTGGCCGTTCGGGCTGAGGACAGGCGTGTCGTGTGCTTGACCGTTCAGCGTGAGCGCGGGTGCGTCATGCGGCTGTCCATCGACAGCCGACACGGGTACGGCGTCGGGGACGATCGCAGGTGAGTCGTCCGGCCTGGCAATCCCCTCCGAGGCGGGTACGGCCCGGCGGCGCAACCTGGCCCCTGCCGGCCCTCCGGCCGAAGTGCGGCCGGTCGCCAGCAGGGCGGCGGCGATCACCACGGCGGTCAGCGGCATCGCCCACACCCACCATGCGACCCCGGTCGGGGGCGCGGCGAGCGTTCGCACTGTCGGCACGGTGAGCGTGGGGGAGGCCAGCGACACCTGGTACGTGGCGGGCTCGGCCGGAGTCGCGAAGCCCATGTCGGTCGTGGTCACCACCAGGCGGAGCCGGTGGCCGACGGCGAATTGGTAGTCCACGGCCGGAAGGGTGATCGTGGCCTCCACGCTGCCCGCGCCCTCCGGGATCGTCACCCGGATCGGCGCCACCAGCCCGGCGGGCAAGGAGGGCGGCTGCACGCTGTCGGCCACGTCGTACACCTTCGCGAACAGCGTCGCCTCGCCCTTGCCCGACACCTTGACCTTGGCTGTGCTGCTGCCGGTGAGCTGGAGCGGGGCGGTGAGCGGCGGGGACTCGAACGCGGCGCTCTGGCCGGGCATGTCGATCGACACGCCGCCAGTGCCCTGGCCGCCCAGCAGGGCGCCGACGCCGGGCACGGTCGAGATCGAGGCGGGGGCGCCGCCGGGCGGGTTCACGACGTTCTGCTCGGGGCCGCTCAGCTCCACGGTCGTGGTGCCGGTGCCAGCGAGGCCCGGGTAGGAGGCGGCCTCCGGGTGCAGGCGGATGCGCTGGCGGGTGCCGGGGTCGCGGCCGCCGTCGCGCGTCACCGTGAAGGCACTGACCGGCGGCGCCGTCTGGGCCGAGCCGTCACCCTTCAGGTAGCGGGCGAACCAGGCCGAGGACTGCTCGAAGAGCCAGTCCGCCTCGCCGTTGCCGCCGTCGTGCCCGCCGTCGAACCATCCCAGGCTGACCGGGGTGCCGGCGGCGGCGATCGCCTTGGCGTTGGCGTCGGCGTGGCTGAGCGGGAACAGCGAGTCGCGCTGGCCCTGCAGGAGCAGCGTGGGCGCCTTGATCTGACCGGCCACGGTGATCGGGCTCGACTTGCGCAGCAGGGCGACGGCCTCCGGTGTGGCCTTTCCGTCCTTGGCTACCTGCTGGTAGATGTCACAGATCGCGGGCATGAACCTGCCGCATCGCGCCTGCTCGGCGGTCGGCGGCGCGCTCTCCTGCTGCTGACCCAGCAGCGCGAAGCTGTCCAGCGACACGCCCTGGCCGAAGAAGATGCCCGCCCACATGCGCTTGAAGACGCCGGTCTCGGGCCCCTGCCCGGCCGTTGTCGCGGCCGCGTTCGGGAAGAGCGCGTCGGCCAGGTCGGACCAGGTGATCTGCGGCACGATCGCGTCGACCCGCTGATCGTAGGCCGCCGTCATCAGCGCGATGGCGCCGCCGTACGAGCCGCCCGCGATGCCGACGCGCGGGTCGCCGGAGGCGTCGAGCTGGACCTCTGGACGCTTGGCGAGCCAGTTGATCAGCTGCTTGACGTCCTTGACCTCGTAGTCGGGCGAGTTGAGCGCGATCTCGCCGGTCGAGCGGCCGAAGCCGCGCGCCGACCAGGTCAGCACGGCGTAACCGTCCTGGGCGACCTGGATCGCCTGCTGCCGCACGCTCTGCTTGCTGCCGCCGAAACCATGGGCGATCAAGACGGCAGGCGCCTTCCCGCCACCTGGCGGTGGGAAGAACGTCGCATCCAGCTCTACCCGTTGGTCGTCGGCTGGTCCGTCAACGACGGTTATCTTCTGGTCCTGGCCCCGTACTTCGGGATCCGACGGCCACACGAGCCACGTCGTCACCCCGATCAGGGCGAGCGCCGCTACCAGTGCGGCCACACGCTTCATGACGGCGAGCCTACTTTCCGCACCTGAGAGATCCCTGAGACGACGCTCACGCCGGGATCGCCCGTGTGGTGCTCGATGCCGTTGAGCTGCGGAACCACGAAGATCACAAAATGCCACCGGCCGCTGGAACGTCGTGGACCGCTGCACCGTGGTCATCGGCACGAACCCGCCCCGGGCCGCATCTCTTGCTCACGGACGCCAGGCGGGTAAAGATCGTAAGATCATGATCTCGGCGTACACGCAAGGAGGCAAGGGTGACGGTCCATGAGGTAGAGGCGCCGGTGGAGGTTTTCCTGCCGGCCACCTACGCGGCAGCCGTACCGTACGACCTGCTGGCCCGCCTGAGACGGGACACCCCCGTCTGCTGGATCCCCGAGCCGGCCATCGGCCCGTGGCATGAGGGCCCGGGCTACTGGTCCGTCTTCAGGCACGCCGACGTCAAGCAGGTCCTGCGCAGCCCGGAAGACTTCTCCTCCCACCTCGGCGCCACCCAGATCCGCGACTTCGACAACCCCGCCGACCTGGCCTTCTCCCAGGCCCAGATGGTCAACATGGACCCGCCCGGCCACTCCCGGCTGCGCAAGATCGTGGCGGCGGCCTTCACACCGCGTGCGGTGCGAGCACTGGAGCGGACGATCGCCGAGCGCGCGGCGGCGCTGTTCGCGCAGGGCGAGTGCGACTTCGCGGAGATGGCCGCCGACCTGCCCGTGTGGACGCTCGCCCACGTCATGGGCGTTCCGGCACAGGACATGCCGCTGCTGTATGACTGGGCGTCGCAGGTCATCGGCTACCAGGACGTCGACTACGCGGAACTGTCCACGGCCGACGTCGAGTCCCTCACCCCGATGGGCCGCCTGGCCATCGCGGCGAGGCCCAAGCTGGAGCCCGGTACGCACCCGCGCTCCCGGGCGGCCCTGACCGACATGTTCGCCTACGCGCACGCCCTCGCCGAGACCCCCGTCGACGACGAATCCGTCATGTCCGCCATGCTGAAGGGCGGTCTGACCGAGGCCGAGTTCGAGAACATGTTCTTCCTCTTCGCCGTCGCCGGCACCGAGACTCTGCGCAACGGCATCCCCGGCGGCCTCCTCACACTCCTCCAGCACCCCGCCGAGCTGGCCCGACTGCGCGCGAACCCCTCCCTGCTGGACTCCGCCATCGAGGAGATGCTCCGCTTCTGGCCTCCCGTCATGAACTTCCGCCGTACGGCCACACGCGACCTCACCCTCGGCGACCGCCGCATCCGCGTCGGCGACAAGGTGGTCGTCTACCACGCCTCCGCCAACCGCGACCCGTCCGTCTTCCCCGACCCCGACCGCTTCG
Organism: Nonomuraea basaltis; assembly: GCF_005893125.1. Lineage (GTDB taxonomy): Bacteria > Actinomycetota > Actinomycetes > Streptosporangiales > Streptosporangiaceae > Nonomuraea > Nonomuraea basaltis. The sequence continues at coordinate 55,347 of NZ_VCJS01000043.1, forward strand.
ACATCTCCCGCACCCCGAACGACCACGTCAGCTTCGGCTTCGGCCCGCATTTCTGCCTCGGCGCCCACCTGGCCCGCGCCCAGTTCCGCTCGATCTTCAGTGAGCTGCTCTCCTGGGACGTCGAGCTCGCGGGCAGCCCCCGACGGCTCACGTCCAACTTCCAGAACGGCCTCAAACACCTCCCCGTACGCCTGACCCGAGCAGCAGGTACGCCCGGTTGATCGGGGGCGCCCCGATTCGCATCAGACCTCCGTAACGGCAGCGTCATCGTGCGTCCCGGCAACGTGAACCCGAACCGCTCATAGAGCCCGCCGCGCCCCCATCACTTCCGGACCGGCGCAGGCCGCGATCTTGAATGACATGTCCCGGCTTCGTGCGATTGCGGGCGAACGGGCGTGGAGGAAACCGGGGGGTCGCGGATCTGTGCCCTGAGGACCGTAAGATGCACTCCCGTGAAGTCTCCAGCATCGATCAAAAAGGCCACAGAGTGGGCCTTGCCGCACTGGACCAGAGGCCAGGCGGGGCGCGAGACGCCGCAAGATCTGTTCAGGGTGCTCTACTTCGGTTGGCTGGTGGCGCTCACCCTCAAGCTGCTCGGCTCGGCCTGGGACGTCTCGTGGCACTTCAAGTGGCTGCGCGACGACCTCGCCCCGCCGCACCTGCTCAACTCCGCCGGTACGGCCCTCGCCCTCGCTCTGACCATCATCCACGGCTACACCGGCTACGGCGTGGACAAGGCGGCGCTCAGGCTGATCCAGTGGGGCACCGGGATCTTCCTCGTGGCGGTCCCGCTCGACCTGATCAACCACCGCGTCAACGGGCTCGACATCACCTCGTGGAGCCCGTCGCACATCATGCTCTACGCTGGAACGTTCTTCATGATCGCAGGCGTGATCCGCGGCTGGTTCATGGGAGCGCCGCCGGGCAGGGAGCGCACGGTCGTGCTGGGCGCGTTCTTCGCGTTGTTCCTGGAGAACGTGCACTTCCCCGAGCAGCACCAGGAGTACGGCATCCTGTCGATCGGCGCCTGGGACAACCAGGCCATCTACGCCGAGCCGATCCTGCTCCAGTTCGCCGCCGACCAGATGGGGCGGCCGGTGGACCGGACGATGGCGGTCGGGTTCTCGCTGCCCGTGCCCGATTTCCTCTACCCGGTCTACGCGGTGGTCGCCGGGCTGTCGGTGCTGGTGGTGGCGCGGCTGCTGATCGGCAGGTTCGGCGGCGCCACCCTCGTGGCCGGCGCCTACGTGGGCTTCAGGACGCTGATCTGGCCGCTGCTGACGTTCACCGGGTTCCCGCCGTCGGCGGTGCCGTTCTTCCTGATCGTGGCCGGGCTCATGGTGGATGTCGCGTTCCTTGTGCGGAGGCCGGTGGCGCGCGCCGTGCTGGGAGCCGCCGGCGTCACCGCCGTCGCGTACGGCGCGCTGGTCGCGCAGAGCGCGATCATGGGTTCGGTGTACGGCGCGCTCAAGGGCCAGGAAGGGCTGCTGGGCGCGCCCCCGCTGGTCACGTCGTCCGCTCTGTGGGCAGGGCTGGGCCTGCTGGCCGCCTGGCTGGCCGTCGAGTGGATCGCGGAAAAGCGCAAGCTGCGGCCGATCGAGGCCCCGGCGATCGCCACCGCCTAGATCGACGGCCTCAGCCGATGGAGGCCCGCGTGATCGCCACCGCCACCCCGTAGGCCAGGCCCATCACGGACACCTCGGCCGCCGCCCATCCCACCAGGGCGGTGGCCCGGCCCCGGCGTACGGCGGGCAGCAGGCGGAAGCGGATGTGCGCGGCCAGCGGCACCAGCAGCGCCACCAGCGCCGTCTTGACCACGACCAGCAATCCGTAGGGGCTGGTCACGATCGCGTCGGGCAGCGTCACTCCCGGGGTCAGCGCCATCGTGCCCAGCCCGGTGATCAGGCCCGACAGGCACACCAGGAGCAGGCAGACCGTGGCCATCCTGGAGAACTTCGGCAGCGCCACGGCCAGCAGGTCCTTGTGCGGCGCCACGAACACGGCCGTCGCCACCAGCCCGCCCGCCCACGCCGCCGAGCCCATCACGTGGATCTCCATCGCGACCATGATGGGGTCGTGCCAGACCGAGTTCACGGCGTGGCCGGTGACCGGGATGGGCAGCAGCCCGAACAAGGCCACGATCACCCGCAGCTCGGCCGGCACCTTCTCGCCGAACCGCACCGCCATCAGCCCGATGCCCGCCGCCGCCAGCGCGCACGCCGCGCTGAACAGCAGCCCCTGACCCGTGCCGACATTCCCCACGTATGCGGCGATCATCCCGAACGTCGGCACGCTGCCGGGGTTCAGCTCGGCCGTCTGGAACACGATGGTGAGCAGCGCGCAGATCGCCCATGCCCAGGCGGCGATCACGGCCAGCGGCCGCACCCTCAGCAGGACCGGCTCGGTCCGCTCCGGATCGTCGAACCCGAGCAGCTTGGGCAGCAGGCTCAGCCCGACCACGGCCACGGCGGCCACGTCGAGCAGCACCCGCACGATCGGCAGCCCGGCCGCCACCACCAGGCCCGGCATGGGGATGCCGGGCACCGACTCCTGGGCGGTGAACGAGCTCGCGGCCACGGCCGAGACGACCGCGCACACACCGAACGCGCCGACCACGAGCCGCCCGCCGACGCGCCGGCGGGGCAGGGGAGGAGCGGTGACGGTCACGCGCGCGTCCCCTCAGCCCTCGACCCCTGTACGGCATCCGCAGGTGCCTCCGCCACATGGTCACCGGCCGGGCCCGTGGCGGGAGTGGTGGGTGAGCGGCGGAGGGCCACCGCCGTGCCGGCGGCCAGCAGGAGCAGGGCGCCCACGATCCACACCACGGCCATCCCCGCCCCGCCGTTCGCCGCCGCCTCCGCCGCCTCGGCGTCGGAGCCCTGCGCCGCCTGACCGGCCCCGACCTCGGCACCGGCCCCGGTCGCATCCGCGGACAGGCTGAAGGAGATCTTGCCGGTCACCGGGTGCCCGTCGGCCGACAGGATCCGGTATCCCACCATGTACGACCCTCCGGCCGGCAACGGCTTGACCTTCACCGACACCCGCTCGGCGGCCACGACCGCGCTCCCGTCGGCCCACGCGGACCCGTCCGCCCCCGTCACGCCCACCTGTGCGTACCCCTGCCGCACCGCCTGGTCGAAGACCAGCGTCACCCGTCCCGGCGAGGCCCCCAGCACGGCCCCGTCCGCGGGATCGCTGCTGATCAGCACGTTGTGCGCCTGAGCCGGAGGAGGCGGGCCGATGCCCACCGCGGCGCAGGCGAGCAGCAAGACCGTGAATAGCCGCCTCAAAGCTCCAAGCCCTCCGTAGAATCTGTCCCGAACCTGTATATGGTCCCATCCGCCACTCGCTCTCCGACCTGAGTGCCGGCGGGCGCGCCGAACATCCGCTGGTTGCGGGGCGACTCCACGATGCTGCGCGAGCTGCCGGCTGATCAGGAGCGCGGCTCCGCCCAGATGCCCATGGCCCGCCAGATCCGCCGGGTAACCGCGTTGATCAGCCCGAGCTCGGCACACAGCTCGCGCGTCTTGCCCACCGAGTCGCGGATCTCCTGCTTGGCGGCCGGGTTGCGCAGGTAGACCTCGGCGACCACGCTCGGCGGGATCCGGAAGTGCCTGATCATCGGCCCGGGAGGCGCCAGCATGATGCGGGCCATCACGCCGAGGATGACCGGCGCGGCGAGGCCCAGCATGAGCCGCCGGTACGCGGGCATCCTGGGCACCCGGTTGCGCAGGTAGTGCCGGGCGAACGAGATGTGCCTGGCCTCCTCCGCGATGTGGATCCGCATGATCGTCTCTTCCAGCGGGTGGTGCACCCGCCCGTCCTTGAGCACCTTGCGCTGCACGTGGTCGATCGGGTCCTCGCCGCCCAGCACGAACACGAAGAACAGCTCGGTCGAGATCAGCGGGATCCACGGCGCCACCTGCGCCATCACCGACAGCGGCCGCGGCATGCCGCGGATCGCCAGCCCGGTACGGTTCACGAACTCCTGGAACATCATCCCGTGATGCCCCTCTTCGATGGTCTCGTGGTACACGTACCGGAACTCCGGCGCCCCGTTAGGCAGCCGGTAGGCGTAGTTGAGCAGGCCGCGCTTGAGCAGGTTCTCGAACTGCAGCCCGATCTTCATGGCGGTGGCCACCCGCCACAGCCCGATCGCCGCGCGCACCTCGGGAGAGCGGCTGCGGTACCACGGGTGGCCGCCCAGTTTGTCCACCTCGGGCAGCTCCCAGCGCGGGTCCGCCGGGTCCACGTGGAACTCCGGGTCGTCCCACGGGATGTCCCGGTACGGCTCCCAGTGCTTGTCGACCGACGCCTTCGAGAGGCGTTCGATGACCGCTTCGTAGGCGCTGCGGCTCGCGACCTGCTCGTCATGTTCCCTGGCGGCGGTGGAGCTGGGTGGGGATGACATCGCGTTGACTCCTCTCCTCGCCAAGTAATTGTACGAAGAGTCCAATAACTCGGAAAGGGCGGGAATCACAGCTTTTCGACGGACACCCCGAGCTCGTTGGCCGCCGCGGTGCGGATGAGCACGTTGGCCCGGCGCCGCGACAGCGCCTTGGGATGCACGTGCGTCTGGACCGCGAGCCCGTCGATGAGCGCGAAGATCCGCCAAGCCGCCGAGTCGGGATCGGCGCAGTCGAACTCGCCGCACTCCGTACCGGCCTCGATGATCGCGCGCAGCAGCAGCCGGCCCTGCGTGTCGATCCGCCGCGAGATGTCCTCCAGTTCGGAGCTGCGCATGGCCTCCGCCCACGCGTCGATCCACAGCCGCCAGCCCTCGCTGGGGATCGCCGGCGAGCAGAGCCTGAGCAGGCTGCGCAGCCGTTCCATCGGCGTGCCCGTGGACCGCTCGATATCGCCGAGGGCGTCCATGTGCAGGCGCGCCGCGTAGGTGAAGGCCTGCGCGAACAGCCGTTCCTTGTTCTCGAAGTGGTAGAAGAGGAGGGCTTGGCTGACTCCGGCGGCTCTGGCTATGTCGATCGTCCTGGTGTGGCCGAACCCCTGGTCCGCGATCACCTCGCAGGCGGTCTTGAGTAGATCCTCACGCCGTAATCGGCTGAAACCTGTTGTCACAACGGGTAACTCTCTTCGAACTGGTTAACTTCTGCTCTGGCTACTTGTAGAACAAACCGGACACCGATCACCTGGAGACTGTCTCGGCGCTCCTCGTGTGTGGACACTCTTAGTGATCATGGTAACGATGGCATCTAATGCACTCTCGATCAGGGCCGAAAACCTTTCAGTACCCGTTCTGCCGCGCCATCAGTCCTTTCTGACCGGCATCCGCGGCATGAAACCGGGCCCCGGTGTCCGGTGGCGCCGGCCAGGCAGAGCAATGCTCTATGCGTCGTGCGGCGGCCTGGCTAGAGTAAGTGGGCACTGATACCAAGGAGACGATGTGGACCTTGCTGAGTATCGGCGCGCGGCCAGGGCCTGGCTCGAGGAGAACGCTCCATCGGACGACCACCCCGCGGCGGACGGCATCACCCGGGCCAAGGAGTTCATGGCCAAGCTCTACGACGCCGGCTACTCCGGCATCACGTGGCCGAAGCGGTGGGGCGGCCAGGGGCTGACGGAGGCGGAGGAGCACGCGTTCGCCGCCGAGGCCCGCGACTTCTCGCTTCCCATGTACGTCTTCTCCATCGGCCTCGGCATGACCGGCCCGACGCTGGTCGACCGGGGCACCGACGAGCAGCGCGAGCGCTTCGTCAGGCCGCTGCTGCGCGGCGAGGAGATCTGGTGCCAGCTGTTCTCCGAGCCGGGCGCGGGCAGCGACGTGGCCAGCCTGCAGACCAGGGCCGTGCGCGACGGTGACCACTGGGTCGTCAACGGGCAGAAGGTGTGGACCTCGGTCGCCCACCACGCCGACTGGGGCCTGCTGCTGGCCCGCACCGAGGTGGAGGTGCCCAAGCACAAGGGGCTGACCATGTTCGTGGTGGACATGCACCATCCGGGCGTGACGGTCAGGCCGCTCAGGGACATGTCCGGCAAGGCCAACTTCAACGAGATCTTCCTCGACGACGTCACGATCCCCGACGAGCACCGCGTGGGCGAGGTCGACGACGGCTGGAGCGTGGCCGTCACGACGCTGCTGCACGAGCGGCTGTCCATCTCGGCGGGCGTGGGCATGGGCGGGCAGAAGGACAATCCGGCCTCGCTGGAGGCGCTGCGCCGGGCGGTCGACACCAGTGACCCGCTGGTCCGCGACCAGCTCGTCGAGCTGCACATCCGCAGCCGCGCGCTCGCGCTGTTCAACCAGCGCCTCGCCCAGGAGGCCAGGGCCGGGATCTTCCCCGGCGCGCGGGGGAGCGCGGCGAAGCTGCTGCTGGCCGAGCTGACGCTGTTCCAGGCGGACCTGGCCACGCAGCTCGTCGGCCCCGAGTCGGTGCTGGCCGGCCATCCCCTCGCCCAGGCGATCTCGCTGGCCCCGGGCATGGCGCTGGGCGGCGGCACCAACGAGATCATGCGCAACATCGTGGGCGACCGCGTGCTCGGCCTGCCGCCCGAGCCCCGCGTGGACAAGAACGTGCCGTTCAAGGACCTGAAGGTGGGGACGCAGGGGTGAAGCTCGTACTCAGCCAGGAGCAGCAGCAGCTACGCGAGTCCGTACGGTCCTTCCTGCGCACGGCCTCGCCCCTCCCCAAGGTCCGCGACGGCTACGACCCTCAGGTGTACGCCCGGCTGAACGGCGAGCTGGGCCTGTCGGGCCTGATCGTCCCCGAGGAGTACGGCGGCGCGGGCGCGGGCCTGGCCGAGCTGGCGGTCGCGCTGGAGGAGACGGGCGCGGCCCTGCTGCCGGGACCGTTCCTGGCCACCGCGTTCGCCGCGATCGCCGTCACCAAGGTGCCCGACAAGGAGCTGCTGGCCGGCATCGCCGAAGGCCGGATCGCGGCCACACTCGCGCAGGATGAGGTCGCCTACGACGGCTCGGCCGTGCACGGGACGCTGACGCAGGTGCTCAGCGGCATGGAGGCCGACGTGCTGGTGGTGCCGGCGCGGACCGGCGACGGCGTCGTCATGGTCGCCGTCGAGCTGACCGCGCCCGGCGTCACCAGGACCGCGCTGGAGACCCTCGACCTCACGCGCGGCCAGGCGCGGGTGGTCATGGAGGGCGCGCCGGGCAAGGTGCTCGGGCCGCCGCCGGAGAGCGGCATCGGGGACCGGCTGTGCGTGGCGCTGGCGGCCGAGCAGCTCGGCGTGATGCGGGCGGCGCTGGACGCCATCGTCGCCTACGCCAAGATCCGCGTCGCCTTCGGCCGCTATATCGGCTCTTATCAGGGCGTCAAGCACAAGCTTGCCGACATGCACTGCAAGCTCGAACAGGCCGAGTCCATCGTCAGGTACGCGGCCTGGGCCGCCGACGAGTCGCCGGACGAGCTGCCCGGCGCCGCCGCGCTCGCCCAGGCGTACGTCGGTCGTGCCTGCTTCGAGGTGGCCCGCGACCACCTGCTGCTGCACGGCGGCATCGGCTTCACCTGGGAGCACGACGCGCACTTGTACTACAAGAGGGCCAAGGCGGACGAGGTGCTGCTGGGCCCGCCCCGGATCCACCGCGCCCGCCTCGCACACCTGCTGGAGCTGTGATGGACGTCAGCGAGTTGCCCGGTTTCTACGCCATCGCCGCCGCCGACCCCGACCGCCTCGCCGTGATCGACACCGACGGCGCGGAGACCACGTACGGCCGGCTGCTCGCCCGGGTCAACCAGGTCTCGCACGGGCTCAGGGCCCGCGGGCTCACCACGGGCGACGTGGTGGCCGGCGTGCTGCCCAACGGGATCGACGCGGTCGTCATGATCATGGCGACCGGGCAGATCGGCCTCTACTACGTGCCGATCAACTGGCACCTGACCGACCCCGAAGTGGCGTACATCCTGGACGACTGCGACGCCAAGATCGTCGTCACCGGCCCCGACTACGCCCGGCCCGGCGCGGAGATCGGCACGGACAGGCTGGCCGAGGGGCAGCCGGCGGACGCGCCCGAGGACCGCACGGCCGGGGCGGTCATGTGGTACACCTCCGGCACCACCGGCTTCCCCAAGGGCGTGCAGCGGCCGCTGCCGGGCGCCGCGCCCGAGGGGCTCGTGCCGCTGTACACGTGGTTCCTCGGCGAGGTCGTGGACCTGCGGCCGGGCGACGAGGTCCACCTGGTGACCTCACCGATGTACCACTCGGCGCCGTGCGCGCACACCCAGTTCGCGCTGCACCTCGGGCACACCGTGGTGATCACGCCCAGGTTCGAACCGGTGAACATTCTGGAGCTCGTCGAGCGCTACCGCGTGTCCAACGCGATGATGGTGCCGACCATGTTCCACCGCATGCTGCAACTGCCGGAGGACGTCCGCGGCAAGTTCGACGTCTCCAGCCTGCGCCAGGTGATCCACACCGCCGCCGCCTGCCCGGTCGCGGTCAAGCAGCAGATCATGGACTGGTGGGGGCCGGTGCTCTACGAGTACTACGGCTCGACCGAGTCGGCGATCGCGTTCGCGGTCAAGCCGCACGAGTGGCTGGCCAGGCCGGGCACCGTGGGCCGGCCCGCGCCCACGTTCGAGGCCAAGATCCTCGATGAGGCGGGCATGGAGCTGCCGCCCCGCGAGCCCGGCCTGATCTACGTCAAGTCCAGCCTCGGGTCGTTCGAGTACCGCAAGGACCCGGCGAAGACGGCCGCCAGCATGCGGGGGGAGTGGTACGCGCCGGGCGACATCGGGTTCCTGGACGAGGACGGCTACCTGTTCCTGTGTGACCGGCGTACCGACCTGATCGTCTCCGGCGGGGTGAACATCTACCCCGCCGAGATCGAGGCCGCCCTGCTCGAGCACCCCGCGGTGGCCGACGTGGCCGTCATCGGGGTGCCGGACGAGGAGTGGGGCCACAATGTGGTCGCGCTCGTGCAGCCCGCAGAGGGGATCGAGCCGGGGCCCGAGCTCACCGCCGAGCTGCTGGAGCACTGCGGGCCGCGCATCGCCAAGTTCAAGCATCCGAAGGTGGTCGAATACCGCTCCCGGCTCCCGCGCACCCCCACGGGCAAGTTGTCGCGCTCGAAGGTCCGCGAGACCTACCTCGCGGAGCTGTGAAACACCAGCTCCTCGCTGTAGCGCCGGCCGTCGCCCAGGTAGAAACGGGTCGACAGGGTACGGTCGGCGGTGTCGAAGACGGTGCTCCACAGCGTGCGGAACGGCACGGCGGGGTCCTCGGCCTGCTCGACCGCGGTCAGGCTGTCGCGCAGGTCCTGGTGTGACAGGGCGGCGCCCTTGCTGCGCTCGTACAGCGTGCGCAGCCGGTGGAAGGTGCCGAAGCTGTGTTCGCTGTCCGCGGGCAGGTTCATCGGGTCCGGGTTGCGGTGCAGCAGGTGGTTGGTGACGCAGAGCGGGCCGTCGCCGAACTCGACGATGTGCTCGCTGCCGTCCCTGCCGCGCTCCCACACGAACGCCTGTCCGTGCGCGTCGGCCACCAGGTAGTGCAGCGGGATGCCGTAGTCGTAGTGCTTGGCGCCCAGCAGCGCCTGCTTGGCCTGGTCCACGTTCTCGCAGGTGTCGACGAGGAACCTGGGCAGCTGCACGCTGGCCAGCCCGACCTGCGGCGTGGCGCTCTCCGGCGGCGCGGCGGTCTCGAAGTCGGCGACCAGCAGCATGACCGCCAGCCCTGCCGAGTTGATGCCGTCCATGCAGCCGTCGAGTTCGTTCATGGTGATCACGGTCGAGGACAGGCCTTCGTCGGGCACCGTCGTGATCACGTACGGGCGCGAGGCCATAGGCAGCTCGCCGGGTCGCGCGGCGCCGCCCATGATCTCGCTGGTGGTCGCAGGGAAGAAGTCGTAATTGCGGCCCACCCGGCCATGGCCGTCCGTGGCCGCCGACGGCGGGATCCACAGGGCCGAGCAGCCCGAGCCCTCGGGGATGTAGCTCAGGCCGTCCAGGGCCAGCTCGTCCTGGTCGGGATCGAGGCCGAGGGCCGCCGCCGCGCCGTCCATGCGGGCGTGGTGCTGCGGCCAGTGCCGCTCGAACCAGCTCCGGCGGGCCCGGCTCACGACCGGATCGACCGGCATGGGGGACCAGCCGAGCCTGCGCGCCTCCTCGGCGAGCGCCTTGCCGATCTCGAACTGGCCGCCGGTGAGCGTGAGGTGGTGCACGAGCTGGAAGTCGTCCTTGCCGCCCGCCACGCGTGTCATGTTCTGCATGCCACCGAGCCTGCGGCCGCGCGCTGACCGGCCCCTTACCGGCCGCTGACGGCCTATTGACCGGTGACGGCGCGGCGGTAGCGCTCCGACAGCCGCAGCACGTGCTCGGCCAGCTCCGGCGGGTCGAGCACCTCGAAGTCCACGCCGATGAACCCGATCCACACCGCCATGCCGTTCAGGTCGTCGCCGCCCAGCTTGACCAGGCAGGTGGCGTCGTCGACCGGCTCCACCTCCAGCCCGAGCGGCAGCGCGGTCATCTGGCCGGCCGGGGCGTGCAGCAGCACCGTGGCCCGGTAGCGCCACATCGCCGTGTTGACGCCCTTCTCCACGTACGCCGCCACGTCGCCGTTCTCCGGCAGCTCGCGCGGGGTGAACCGCGGGCCGCCCGGCGTGCGCGGGCGCACCCGGTCCACCCGGAACGTCCGCCAGTCCTGCCGCTCGACGTCATATCCCACGAGGTACCAGCGGCTGTGCCGGTGCACCAGGCGGTGCGGTTCGACGTCTCGGACGGTCGTCTCGCCCTCGTGGCCGGTGTAGTCGAAGCGGAGCCGCTCGTGGTCGCGGGCGGCGTTCGCGATCGTGGTCAGCACCTCCGGGCGGACCGACGGGCCCTTGCCGGGGATCTGCACGGTGTACGCGTTGAGCGCGTTCACCCGGCGGCGCAGCCGGGACGGGAGCACCTGCTCCAGCTTGGCCAGGGCGCGTACCGAGGTCTCCTCGATGCCCTCGACGCCGCCGCCCGCCGCCCGGCCGAGCCCGACCGCGACCGCCACGGCCTCCTCGTCGTCGAGCAGCAGCGGCGGCAGCGCGGCCCCCGCGCCCAGCCGGTAGCCGCCCGCGACGCCCGGCGTGGCGTGCACCGGGTAGCCCAGCGACCGCAGCCGCTCGATGTCGTTGCGGATCGTCCTGGTCGAGACCCCGAGCCGGGTGGACAGCTCGGGGCCGGACCATTCCCGGTGCGCCTGGAGGAGGGAGAGGAGTTTGAGCAGGCGGGCGGAGGTTACCAGCATGGGCACAGTGTGCCTGCTAATGCGGCAAGGAAGCTTCCGTGTTCATGAGGATCTTGCCGCGGAAATGCCCCTCCTCGCTGCGGCGATGCGCGTCCGCGGCCCGCTCCAAGGGGAACACCTCCGCGATCGGCATCCGTACGCCGTCCTCGGCCGGAACGGCTGCGCGCACTCCGCCGCCGGAGGAGAACCGCACGCCGAGCCGGCCCGCGCCGGCCGGGTCCGCGATCGTGATCACCTTGTCCGGGTCGCCGGCGAGCTTGACCGACAGCTCCAGCTCGCCCCGGCCCGAGGCGTCCAGCACTCGGTCGATCGGCTCATCGATGCGTTCCTCCAGGCCGTCGCCGTAGGGGACAGGGTGGACGCCGAGGCCGCGCAGGAAGTCGTGGTGGCGCTCGCTGGCCGTGCCGACGACCCTGGCCCCACGGGCGATGGCCAGCTGCGCGGCGGCCAGGCCGACACCGCCCGCGACCGCGTGGATCAGCAGCGTGTGCCCGCTTCGGAGCCCGAGATCGCGCAGCGCGCGGCGGGCCGTTCCCAGCGCGACGGGCAGCGCCGCGGCCTCCTCGTAGGACAGGGTGTCGGGCTTGGGCGCCAGCGCGCTCGCCTCGGCGATCGCGTGGGTGGCCGCCGCGCCGGTCGCGACCTGGCCGAACACCGGCCGGCCGAGCCGCCACTCGGTGACCCCCGGGCCGAGCGCGTCGATCGTGCCCGCCAGCTCGATCCCGGTGCCCTGCGGGCCGTCGGTCTCGGTGCCCGGATCGCTGCCGCGGATCTTCCAGTCGAGGGGGTTCACCGCGGCCGCTCTGACCGCCACCCGCACCTCGCCGGGTCCGGGCCGGGGCATCGGGATCTCCTCCAGCTCCAGCACCTCCGCGCCGCCGTGGGTCCGGTAGCGCACGGCCTGCGCGGTGACCAGCAGGAGTGCCTTGCCGACCAGCTCGCGCGCGGCCAGCGCGGCGTGCGCCTCCCGGGCCCGTTCCAGCGGCACGGCCAGCCCGACGACGGTCGTCAGCCTGCCCGCCGCCGCCTCCTCCATGCTCTGTTCGGCCAGGCGCTTGAACTCGGCGGGAGCGAACTGGACCTGTTCCATACCGATCACCCGCACGCCCCGCCGCTCCGCCTCCGCAGGGTCCACCGCCGCCGCCGAACCGCTGGGCACTCCGTGGGCGAAGAACCTTCCGCCCGTCCTGACCAGCCGGAACGCGGTCCCGCCGACATCGCCGCCGACCCCGTCGAACACCACGTCGAACGCGCCCGCCAGGTCCGCGTAGCCGATCACTTCGCCGGCGCCCGCGCCGGCGGCGGCCTGCCGCTTGGCCGCGCCGTGGGCCGCGGCGGTGACCCGGGCCCCGGCGGCCCGCGCGAGCCGTACGAGCGCCAGCCCCAGCGCCCCACCGGCCCCGGTGACCAGCACCCGCGCCCCGGGCTCCAGCTCGGCCGCCCCGACCAGGCTCAACGCCGCCGGCCCCACCTGTACGAGCGCCGCCGCCCGCCACGAAGGCACCCCGTCGGGCACCGCGACCACGGTCTCGACGTCGGCGACGACGCGCTCGGCGTACCCACCGCCGGACACCAGCGCGGCCACCCGCCGCCCTGTCCACCCGGCGTCGACCCCGTCGCCCACCGACACCACGCGCCCGGCCACCCCGGTGCCCGGCACGTACGGCGGCTCGCCGGGGAACCATTCGCGCCCCCACCCGGCCCGCAGCTGCGCCTCGATGGACATGACGTCCACCACCGACACGCCGATCACCACCTGCCCGGGACCCGCGACCGGATCCGGCGCCTCGGCCACCTGAAGCACCTCGGGCCCGCCGAACTTCGTCACCTCGACAACTCTCATGGCCCGAGTCTCATACCTCAAGCAGAGTTGAGGTCAAGTCAGCTCAGGTCGTACGCCGTCTCATGGCGAGGCTCGTACAGCCCCAGCCGCCCGCCCCCGGGCAGCATGATCGCCGTGAGCAGCCCCCACCCCTGGTCGCTGACCGGCGCGGCGAACTCCACCCCCTTGGCCCGCAGCTCGTCCATCGTGCGCTCCAGGTCGTCGCACATCAGGTAGAGCTCGTGGATGTCCGCCCCGTCCGTGGGATGCACGGCCACCTCCGCGGGCGGCAGCTTGAAGATCAGCCAGCCGCCGCCCACCTCGGCGTACGGGTAGCCGAGCACGTCACGGATGAACGCCCGGTCGGCGTCCGCGTCCCGGCTGTAAATGATCAGATGCGCTCCGTTGATCATGCTTTCACGATACGCCGGACGGCCGCCGAATCCGTGGAAGGTGCCCGCCCGCTTCTGCCGGGCGGGCACCGGGGGTGAGGGTCATCCTCCGCCGAACAGCTTCTGCGCCTGCTGGATGAGGGTCAGCACGGTCAGCGTGCCGAAGAAGGCCACCGACCAGATCAGCGCCCCGAGCCGGTAGGAGCGCACCTTGATGGCCTCGGGCAGTGCCCGCCGGTTCAGGATGATCAGCAGGATCGAGTACACGAACATCATCACGGCCGCGAAGCTCGCCGAGAACACCAGCAGGATCAGCGGCTGGTCGAACCCGAGCAGCAGGATCAGGATCCCGACCAGCACCAGCGCCCAGACCGTCAGGAAGTAGATCCGGTCCACGGTCACGGGCCTGTCGCGCAGGTAAACCGTCTTGATCATGTCGGAGGCCAGCCGCGAGGTGTAGTCGACGATGCCCATGGCCGAGGCGAACAGGGCCAGCGCCCCGATCAACCAGAACAGCACCCCGAACCACGTGCCGACGGTGCTCTGCAGCGCCTCGCCCTCCACCTTCAGGAAGCCGATGCTGTTGGCCAGCCCTTCTCTGCCGAAGACGGTGGAGTACGCCAGCATCGACATGAGCGCGATCGTCACGAACGACACCAGCACGAACGTCCACGCCTGCTCGACGTTCGCGAACCGCCACCACTGCCGCCACCGCGCCAGGTTCTCCTTCGTCGGCGCGAACTGGTAGCCGGTCGCGGGCGCCGCCTCCTCCTGCCCGGTCACCGGGCTGACCAGGCGCGGCACGTACAGGCCCATGCCGAAGCCCTTGTCGCGGATCCAGTTGCTCTGGCACAGGTTCTGGCCGCCGCCCGCGCCGGCGTACGCGATGGCGCCCATGAGCACCGCGAACTCCAGATCAGGCACCGGGAACTCGGCCCCGACGCTCAGCCCCCTGCCGAGCTCCAGCCAGCTGTCGGCGGTGATCGCGAACACGATCGCGACCACGATCAGCGTCACCACCAGGGCGATCTTCACGAAGATCACTCGTTCCAGCGCCGTGTAGATCACCGGCGCCAGCGTCAGCCCGAGCGCGATCACCAAGAGCATGCCGATCGCGATCCACCGGACGGCGCCCGCGCCCGACCCGGTCAGGTAGGTCACCATGGTCGCGGACGAGGTCACCCAGCCGGGCCACAGGTTCGAGCCGAGCGTCATCAGGACGAAGAAGAGTCCCCAGTGCCGCCACATCCGGCTGAACCCGGTCAGCGCGGTCTCGCCGGTGGCCAGGGTGTAGCGCTCGATCTCCATGTTGAGGAACCACTGGGTGATGATCCCGATGGCGGCTCCCCAGACGAACACGAGCCCCACTTGGGAGGCGATGTACGGCCAGAGGATGAATTCCCCCGAAGCCAGCCCCACCCCGGCGCCGACCAGGCCTGGGCCGATGACGCGCCACTTCGATCGGGGGGGTTCGGGTAGGTCGCGGACGGTGACGGGTGGTAGGACGCGCGCAGGAACGGTCGGGATGAACTCCGCCATGCGGTCTCCTTGTTCGGCTTACCTTGCCGTCACATTACAGAGACCTGAAACGCTCGTGGAATAGCCAGTTAACCACCTCCGCGTATTCGCACCGATCCGTAAATCGCACCACTTGTCCGGCAGCGCGGGAGTTGCTGGAGTAGGCACACCCGCCGACAGCGTCGATGAGCACGACGTTGTGTAACCGGGACCGCCGCGACGGCGACCATGTGCACGCTGTCAAGCGCCGGGAATCGCGTCACGAGCTGTCTGTCCTGCACGGTGAGCCGATAGGCCGACCAGCATAGATAGCACTATGTAACTGCACTATTACGCGCAGATTGCTTGCCTGCCTCCAGTCGCATGCCGATCACTCACTGTAGTCATTTGAGGTGCGTCGTCCCATGCCGGGACGTCCGTTGACCAGGGAGGTTCCCATGACACTCGTGCTGACCACCGCTCGCAGGATGGCCGCGCTCGGACTCTGCGCCGCCGCGGTCCTGGCCACGCCGTTCGGTACGCTCCCGGCGACCGCCGCCGCCTCGGGCGCGGAGCTGTACATCACCGTCACCCCCGCCGACGGCGGCGCGTACGCGATGCACCTCACCTGCGACCCGGATGGCGGAGCCCATCCTCGGCCGGTCGCGGCGTGCGACGTGCTGCGCCAGGTCGACGGGTGGATCGAGGATCTGAATGTCGACCCAGGCCCATGCCCGTTGATCTATATGCCGGTGAACGTCGACGTCACCGGCCATTGGTCCGGGCGGGAGGTGTCGTACCACCACGTGTTCCCCAACAGTTGCGTGATGGAGAGGACCCTCGGCCCGGTCGTGTAGCCGCGGCCGCCGGCGCGTTCGGCTGAGGAGCGAGCCTGCCTGATCGGTGGGGGAACCCCCGATCAGGCCAGCCGTTCCCCGAAGAACCGGTGCACATTCCCTCCGATGATCTTCATGACGTCCTTCTCCGGCAGGCCGCGGCCGAGCAGGCCCTCGGTGACCATGGGCAGCCCCGACGGCCCCGCCAAGCCGGGCACCGCGGACCTCGGGTCCACGCCCCTCGTGTTGATCCCTTCACAGCACGGCGCCGTCAGATCGTCCATGACCTCGCGGATGAAGTCGGGGCCGAGGCCGACATGATCGATGCCGGCGACCGCCGCGACGTGCTCGATGTGGTCGAGCAGGCGGTCGAGCGTCATGTCCTCCTTCCGGTCGGCGAGGAAGGGGGCGAAGAAGTTGACACAGATCACGCCTCCGGTGGCGGCCACCCCGCGCAACTGCTCGTCGGTGAGGTTGCGGTGGTGGTCGCGCAGCGCGCGGGCGGAGGAGTGGGTGGCCATGACCGGTTTGGTGGCCAGCTCCAGCACGTGCTCGACACCGGACGCGCCCAGATGGGAGATGTCGAAGACGATGCCGAGCCGCTCCATCTCCGCCAGGGCGGCGACGCCGTGCGAGGTCAGCCCGCTGCCCGTGGCGTCCTCCCCGCTGCCGTCGGCCAGCGGCGTGCGGCCGAAGTGCGCGATGGACGCCACCCGCACGCCCAGGCGGTGCACGGTGGAGATCAGCTCGACGCTCGTGTCGATGCCCGGCATGCTCTCCAGCGCGAGCACCAACGCGATCCTGCCCTCGTCGAGCGCCCGGTCGATCCCGGCGGCGTCGAGGCAGATCCGGACGTGGTCGGCGTTGCCCTCGGCGAGCACGTGCGCGCACTCGATCATGCGCAGCGTCTGCCGCAGCGCACCCTCCGGCAGGTACTGGTCGTCGATGAAGACCGGCAGGACCTGCAGATCGACGCCGCCCTCGACGAGCTGTGGCAGCCATCTCTCGCGGAAGAACGAGGCCCACTGCCCCGGCGGCCGGGCGGTGACGGCCATCAGCAGATCGTTGTGGGTGTCGGCCACGACGGCGCGCCGGTGGAGGGGAAGCGTCATGCCTTCGACGTTATCGCGTGCGCCCGACCTGCACCAATGCGTCCTGGGTCTGATCTTCTGGATCACTTGTCCGACTGCGGGCCGACCCGTCCCGCACCATGTCCACCTGCAGGCTGACCCGCCCGGGCCTACCCCGCAGGGACGGGCCGGTAGGCGTTGACCGGCGGCTTGGCCGTCAGTCTGCGGTAGAGCGTCGTGGGGCCGGGCCAGTTGTTCGTGACGCGGCCCTCCGCCGTTTTGTACCAGCTCTGGCACCCGCCGCCCCACACCATCCGCGCCATCGCCGTGTCGAGCCGCCTGCTCCAGGCCGCCATGACCTCGGGCCGCACCTCGATGGGGCCGTGCCAGGACAGGTAGGGCAGGCACGACATGATGTGGTTCACCTGGCATTCGATCATGAAGATGATCGAGTTGTGGCCGAGGTTCGTGTTGGGGCCGTACAGCAGGAACATGTTCGGGAAGTTCGGCACCGAGATGCCCAGGTACGCCTCCGCCC
>NZ_VCJS01000440.1 GCF_005893125.1 Nonomuraea basaltis
GCGGCCGCCCCCACCGCGGCCGCCCCCAACCGGAGAACTTCATGACCCCCATCGACCTCACCTTCTGGATCGGCTGGACGGCCATCATCGCCGCCATCGCCGGAGTCGTCCTGACTGGCGCCGGCCCGTGGCTCGTCCCCGCCGCGATGCTCGCCTGGTGCGTCGCCCTCGCCGTCGCCCGCATCCGCGAGCACCGGCCATGACCGGCCAACCACCCCCGCCGTCCCGATGCCCGGCCTGTACCGGACACCACCCGGACGACACCGACGATCCCCGACTCGTCTGCCAGTGCGGCACCTGCTGGCAGACACCCGCCCAGGAGCACACCGTGGCACCCACCTCCGACCGCGACGCACGCATCATCGAGCTCTACCAAGGCGACATGCCTGTCAAGGACATCGCCGCCGCCTTCGGGCTCACCTCCGCGCGCATCTCCCAGATCGCCGCAGCCGCACAGGTACCCCTCAGAAGGCCCCAGAACCGCCCCAAGCACGTCAACGTCACCAAAGTGATCACCGACAACCAGGCGGGTCTCACCGTGGCGGAGATCGCCACACAGCACCGCGTCAGCGAATCCACCATCCGCCGCTACCTCAAACAGGCCGGCCTGCGCGCCAACCCGCCCGCCCGCCGCCGCAAGTACCCCGTATCGGCTGCGGCCTGACGAGCACCGGGGCGGACGCAAGCCGCCTGACCACCGCGGCGGTCAGCGGCAACGTGAAGCTCGACCCATCCCCTAATCGAAGCGAGACGTAAGCCGCGTCTACGCGACATCCTCCCGGCCAGCCGACACCGCCGGGAGGATTTTCATGCCCGCACCACAGCCTGGCCAACCCCGCCCCAGGGCGATGACGTGACGCCCGATACCGCGCTGGTGCTCTACATCATCAGCGTCAACATCGCGCTGATCCTGCTGCTCCGCTCCTGGATCCTCGCCCGCCGGCGCATCGCCGCCCTCCGCATCGCCCAGGCCGAGGCACTGACGAGCGCACTCAACGCCGAGCAGGAGAACCAGCGCCTCGCCGGCCGCCTCACGCGCCTGCGCCAGGTCCTCGCGCCAATCGCTGCCCGCGCTCGCACCGGCCAGGACCTTGTCATCGCGCGCAAGGACCTGGCGATCGTGGCCGTGCTGGTCGAACACGAGGGCCAAGAGGCGGATGACCTGGTCGCGCTGGAGGATTCCTTCAATTCTGGCACCGTGTAGACATCGCTAAAGAACACTGCTAATGTTTTGATCAGTCAGCGGGGAGTGAGCGGCGCTCCTGGCTGTGACCGGAAGGAATCCCACCTGTGAGCATGAATTTCGCCTACGCGGGCCACCTCGCCGCCGAACTCGAATTCGTCGGCTTCCCGCCCGGCTTCATCGACCCCGGCCACATCGAGACCGGCCACCCGCACCTGCGCACCTACCGGGGCAAGAAGGCCGAGATCATCGTCAACGAGGAGACCAGCGAGGTCCGCATCTCCCGCCTGGCTGAGGACGCCACCGAGGACATCGGCATGCCGTGGGACTACAGCGAGGTGTTCCCCAGCGACATCATCGGCCCGCTCGCGATCGTCTACCTGTCGCTGCTCACCGAGCACGCGCAGCCCGGCCGCCCAACCGACGACGTGAACGCCGAGATCCACCCCATCATGCAGCGCTACCGCGCCGCCTTCATGGGCGCCGCCTGACCATGCAACTCACGCTGGAGGCGCCGGAGTTCGCTCCGGCGCCACCGCACGCCGCGCCCTACTGGCCCTGGCCGCCTGAACCGCATGGAAGTGAACACATGAGCACACCCAAAACCTCGCGCTTTCACCCCGGCTGCATGCAGGACCTCCGCGAGATGGCCGCCCGCCTGACGTGCTTCTGCACCCAGGCGACCGAACCCTGCATGGCACCGAAGGGAGAGCAGGGCCTGTGCCCCACGTGCCAGGCCGGATGCTGCACCTTCCACCGCATCTGCCCGGGGGAAGGCGAAGAGGTTCTCCACCACGCACCCGCGCCTGCCCGCGCGCCACGCCCGACCCCTATCGCTTAACCCACAAGGAAATCCACGTGACTAGCACGAACATCGTCATCCCCCGCGAGCAGATCGAACAGTGGGGAGGTCGGCCCCTCACTGACGACGAGATGGCTCGCCTTCAGAAGGCGATCGCAACGTCCAGCATCCCCGAAGCAGTCGGCGCGCTCATCGGCACCTTCCTGCCCCGCCCCGACGCGTCCATGATCGCTCAGGCGCTCACCGCCGCCGACAACGAACTGGACGACACCGCCAGCAGCTACCTCAATCTCACCAGCAGCGGAAACGTCCTCGACATCAAGGCCACACCCGCCCAGGACGGCGAGGTGTACGAGAGCGCCGCAGTCCACTTCTGCGCCGTTATCTCCGAGGTGTCGCCCGACGCGATGCAGGACGGCCCGCTGACGGTACTCAGCGCACGGGACGGCCGGGTCCATCTCGACCTCACCGACTTCTCCGACGTGTGCGACCTCACGCGCTACCAGGCGTTCGAGGCGGCGGCCCAGCTCATCACCGCCGCCGCCATCAGCTAACCCACCTGGCCGCCTCGTCGCTTAGACGAGGCGGCCCTCCGCACCCCCAAGGAAACCTCGTGATCGACACCCGCCCCATCACCCTCACGGACGCCCAGTGGGACCTTGTCCTCGCCACCGCCAACCTGGCACCGAACTTCGCCGTCCGGGAGTTCGACGACGTCCACGCCGTCCTCATCCGCGCCCACAACGCGCTCCGTCACGACCTGCCCGAGGATGACGAGCGCCGCATCGACGCCATCACCGACATGTCCCTCTGGTGCGTCGCCGACTCCCGCAACGATGACTTTCTCCTCAGCGTGACCCTCGCCCCCGGCTGCACCCTCCAGTCCGATCTCATCGACCTTGTGGACCTCAAGGAGGCCACCGGCGCCACCACCGGCTGGTCCGCCATCCGCGCAGTCCTCACTCGGTTGATCGCCGAGCGCAACAAGGTCTGCGAAGCGTTCGCGAACGTCGCCCTCGAATTCGACGGCCTCGTCGGCTACGCCGAACACCGGGGTGTCGATGCGGAAGACCTGTTCGACGTCATCCACGACACCGCCGCCGCGCACGCCAGCGACATGAACAACAGCGGCCTCGACTCCCAGATCCTGTACCTGATCGAGCAGAACGGGGGCAGGGCCACCCGCGACCTCATCGACGAACTCGCCGCCGACGTCGCTGCCACAGACTGACAACCCGCCGTGGCGGCACCACCGCCGCCCCGCCATCCCCGCCCGGAGAACACTCCCGTGACCATCACCGTGACCGGCCCGGCCGCGCTGCTCCACACCAGCGGAGCCCGCTTCAAGGCCCTGGCCGGCTCCGTCCTCCCGTTCGTCGCCGAACGTGAGGATGCCACCTCCCCGGCCCCCGTCACCCACCTGCACATCGAGGCAGTCAACAACGAACTCCTGCTCATCGGCACCGACCGCAAGTCCCTCGCCATCGTCCGGCAGTCGCTCACCGCCACATCCGCGAAATTCGCCGTCCGCGTGTCCGTGCCCGCCGACACGATCGGCGCCCGCCTCGACACCATCGACGACAAGACGCGCGTCTCCCTCGCCATCGAACCGAGAAAGATCACGCTCGCCTATGGGCGCACCGAGGTCCACATCCCGGCCCGCCCCAGCGAACTGCCCTGGCGGAGCGCCATCACCGACCACCTGACCGACGATGACGTCCTCACCGACCGCCTCATGATCGACCCCTTCCACCTGGCAAAGCTTGGGCCCGCCAAGGCCCTCGCCAAGCCCCGCAAGCCGATGAACATCCACCTGCGCGGAACCAACGGCCCTATCATCGCCACCGAAGGCCGCGCCTTCCTCGCCCTCATCATGCCCCGAGCGATTCCCGGCCATCCCGGCGAAACCCTCCCCGAACAGCCGCTCGGCCCATGGCTCGACCTCATCAATGAATGAGCGGCATCACAGACTGGTTCGACCTGCTCCACCAGGAGCAGGTCTGGATCGACGAGGACGGGCGCGAACACCGGATCGCCGGCATGGACCCCGCGTACTGCCGCCCTGCCTGGCACCGGTCTTCTGGCGAGAGATGACCAGGCCGGTGGCGAAGCCGATCACGTCTCGCGATTGCACTCAAGTGCCATCACGGGGCTAGAGCTAGAGGGCTAAACCGGGTCTGGCGTTGCGACTCTGAGTGAGTCGCAACGCCATTCAACTGCTAGTCCATTACCGCGTGCAGGAGGCCGGGGCCTGTCCAGTAAACGGTGTAACTCGATCTTGAATTAGTTCTATCGGGTGGTCGGGTTCAGGCGGCCTTCGAAGGTGATGGCGAAGGCGTTGAGAGCGGCTTTCCAGCGGGTGATCCAGCGTTTG
>NZ_VCJS01000441.1 GCF_005893125.1 Nonomuraea basaltis
GCCGGGTGTCGCTGCGGATCACCCAGCCGCTGTTCGTCGACGACTACGGCCGCAACCGGCTGACCGGCGGCTTCATCCTGGTGGACGAGGCCACCAACGGCACCGTCGGCGCCGGCATGATCATGGAACTGGCGGAAGGGAGACGGGCATGGCCGGCCGGCCGCGCGATCCCGGCATAGACGGCGCCGTCATCGCGGCGGCCGCCGACCTGCTCGCCCGGCAGGAGCTCGCCACGCTGCCGATGGAGGCGGTCGCCGAGCGGGCAGGGGTGGCCAAGAGCACGGTCTACCGGCGCTGGGCGAACGGCGACGCCCTCATCGCCGACACCGTCGACTCCCTCGACCGGCCGCCGCCCGGCCGGCCGGGAGCGAGCCTGGCCGAGGATCTCGCCCGCTTCGTCGAGTCGCTCCGCCCCGTCGCACGGCTGCTGCCGAGTCTCAACCTCCTCGCCAGGCGGAACCCCGGCACGCAGACCCGGCTCGTGGCCCTCATCGACGGACGCCGGCTCTTTCTGGAGGAGGCACTGGCCAGAGCGGAGAGCCGGGGCGAGCTCCGCGACCGTCCGGATTCGACATCGCTACTCCACCTGCTCATCGCCGCGGCCTCTCACGACGCCTCCGAAACCGCCGTACGTCTTCTCATTCGAGGGCTACGCGCCACGGAAGCCGCACAATGAATGGCCACCGAAACGCGACGAATTCCGCAATGGGACCAATACATCAAGTAAACGCTGTGTCCAAGTCGCCAAGAATAAAATTGTGTAAATTCCTCCGGATGAAGGCTCAGAGTTCGACCTGGCCGGTGACGCACGTGACGACGGCGCCGCCGACCCAGACGTTCTCCTCGGCGTCGGTGGAGACGTGCACGCGCCCGGAACGCCCGAGCGCGGTGCCCTGGCTCGCCACGTACGGGGCCTTCACCCGGCCCTCCCGCAGCAGCCACTGGGCCAGGGAGGCGTTCAGGCTCCCCGTCACGGGGTCCTCCACGGTCGCGCCCTGGAGCGGGAAGAACGCCCGCACCTCGAACGCGCACTCCGCCCCCTCCGGGTACGGCCCCGCGACGCCCACGTCCACCGGCACCGTGCCCGGCCGCAGCGCCAGCACCGACTCGGCGTCCGCGAGCAGCACCGCCACCCAGCCCGGCCCGTTGTCGGCCCACTCCACGGCCACCATGGCGTTCCGCGCGATCCCTAGCGACTCGGCGATCCGCTCCACCAGCGGCTCCTCCACCGGCCCGGAGCGCACGAGCGGCGGCGCCTGGAACGCCAGCCCTTCGCCGGTCCTGCGCACCCGCACCAGTCCGGCACCGCATTCCTGGACGATCTCGCCGGCCTGGCGCGGTGCTCCCCCTGCCTCCAGCCAGGCGTGACACGTTCCCAGAGTGGGATGGCCCGCGAAGGGCAGCTCCGTGGCCGGCGTGAAGATCCGCACCCGGTAGTCGGCCTCGGGCGTGCCCGGGGGCAGCAGGAAGGTGGTCTCGGACAGGTTCGTCCAGGCGGCGAACCGCTGCATCTGCTCCGTGCTCAGTCCCTCGCCGTCCAGCACGACCGCGAGCGCGTTGCCGTGGTACGGCGTGGCGGTGAACACGTCGACCTGAGTGAAAGCGCGCAACATATGTCGGAGTCTCCCAGACAGGTCTTTCCCCGTTAACACGCCACCCCCAGACTGTACGGTGTGGCGGACTTTGATGTTGTGGTCCTGGGTTCCGGACCTGGTGGGCAGAAGGCCGCGATCGCGGCGGCGAAACTCGGCAAGCGCGTCGCGATCGTCGAGAAACGACACATGATCGGCGGGGTGTGCATCAACACGGGAACCATCCCGTCGAAGACCCTGCGCGAGGCGGTCCTCTACCTCACCGGGCTCAACCAGCGCGAGCTGTACGGCGCCAGCTACCGCGTCAAGGACGAGATCACGGTCACCGACCTGGGCATGCGCACCCAGCACGTCATCGGCCGCGAGATCCAGGTGATCCGCAGCCAGCTCGGCCGCAACCACGTGACGGTGCTGCACGGCACCGGCCGGTTCCTGGACCCGCACACGATCGGGATCACCGGCGACGAGGAGAAGGAGGAGAAGAAGGTCACCGCAGAGAAGATCGTGATCGCCACCGGCACGTCGCCGGCCCGCCCGGACAGCGTCGAGTTCGACGACAGCACGGTCATCGACTCCGACGCGATCCTGCACCTCAACCGGGTGCCCGAGACGCTCGTCGTGGTCGGGGCCGGGGTCATCGGCATCGAGTACGCCTCCATGTTCGCCGCCCTCGGCACCAAGGTGACGGTGGTGGAGCGGCGCGAGCGCATGCTGGAGTTCTGCGACCTGGAGATCGTCGAGGCGCTGAAGTACCACCTGCGCGACCTGGCGGTGACCTTCCGGTTCGGGGAGAACGTCGCCGCCGTCGAACGCCGCCCGGGCGGCGCGCTGACCCTGCTGGAGAGCGGCAAGAAGATCCCCGCCGACTGCGTCATGTACTCGGCCGGGCGCCAGGGCAAGACCACCGAGCTGTGCCTGGAGGCCGCGGGCCTGGCCGCCGACGCGCGGGGCCGGATCAAGGTGGACGAGAACTACGCCACGGCCGTACCGCACATCTACGCGGTCGGCGACGTGATCGGCTTCCCCGCGCTGGCGGCCACCTCGATGGAGCAGGGCCGGCTGGCCGCCCAGCACGCGTGCGGCGAGCCGGTCGAGGAGCTGGCCGACCTGCCGCCCATCGGGATCTACACGATCCCGGAGATCAGCTTCGTCGGGAAGTCCGAGGACGAGCTGACCCGTGACAAGATCCCGTTTGAGGTGGGCATATCCCGGTACCGGGAGCTGGCCAGGGGGCAGATCATCGGGGACTCGTACGGGATGCTCAAGCTGCTCGTCTCGTCCGAGGACCGGCGGCTGCTCGGCGTCCACGTGTTCGGCACGGGGGCGACGGAGCTGGTGCACATCGGGCAGACCGTCATGGGGTGCAACGGGACCGTGGACTACCTGGTCAACGCCGTGTTCAACTATCCGACGCTGGCGGAGTCGTACAAGGTGGCGGCGCTGGACGCGATGAACAAGATGCGGGTGATCGCCCGGCTCACGGCCGGCATGTGAGCCGGGTCAGAACACGGTGCCCCCCGCCCGCGCCACCCGAGGTCGGGAAATAGGGATATATCCCTACGTCCCTGGGCGTTCTGCTCGCTACGCTCCTCCTGGTTCATCTACGGGAGGCGTGCGTGCGGAGCAAGGCCGTGGGGAGGTGGCTGCCGGGCTTCCTGGTGCTGGCGGCCATCTGGGGCAACAGTTTCTTCTTCATCAAGGTCGCGGTGGGGTCACTGCACCCGCTTCAGGTGTCGTTCGGGCGGATGGCCGTCGGCGCCGCCGTCCTGCTCGTCGCCCTCGCGATCAGCCGGAACCCGCTCCCCCGCGATCCCGGGCTCTGGGGTCACTTCCTCGTCGCCTCCGTCGTGCTCACCACGCTGCCCTTCACACTCTTCGCATACGGGGAGCAGTACGTCTCGTCCGTGGTGGCCTCGATCTGGAACGCCACGACTCCGCTGTGCACGCTGGCCTTCACGCTCATCCTGCGGGCCGAGCGGTCGACGCCGAGCCGGGTGACCGGGCTCGGGCTGGGGTTCGCCGGCGTCATGGTCGTGCTCGGGGTGTGGCAGCCGATGGACGGCGGGCAGCTCGGCGGCAGCCTGGCCTGCTTCGGGGCGGCGCTGTGCTACGGGGTCGGGGGCGCCTACATGGGGCGGTTCATCACCGGGCGCCGTCCGGAGCCGGCCGTGGTGCTGGCCACGGGGCAGCTTGTCGCGGGGACCGTCCAGCTTGCCGTGATCACGTTGGTGGCGGGGGTGCCGCTGGTGGACCTCGGGGCGCCGGCCGAGGTCTGGTGGAGCCTGGCGGCGCTCGGAGGGCTGGGGACGGGGCTGGCGTACCTGTTGCTGTACTGGGTGCAGGCGCAGGCGGGGGTGACGACCACGTCGACGGTGACCTACCTGCTGCCGGTGTTCGCGGCGGGCTCCGGGGTGGTGGTGCTGGGCGAGACGATCAGCTGGAACCAGCCGATGGGCGCGGTGATCATCCTCATCGCCATCGCCCTGGCCCAGGGCGCGTTGAACCGCCCCCGCAAGCGTGCCGCGGTCCCGGCCGCCTGACGCCCGCCGTTAGTCGGCCGATCGGCCCTGGACAAGAGCGAAAGCCGGTTCGGGCACAGACCGGCACACGCAGGCCGTGAGCGGCGCGGTCGGACCGAGGACGCGGCCCGAACCGCGGATTGGCGCCGCCGGGCCGGGGATGTTCGGGCGGGCCCGGCGGGCTTGTGGGTGGTCAGTCTGGCTCTTCTTC
>NZ_VCJS01000442.1 GCF_005893125.1 Nonomuraea basaltis
TACCGGTCATGCACCCGAGCCGACGGTGTCCCACAGCCGCGGCAGGCCACCCCCTCCGAGCCCGTACGGGCCGCGATCCTCAGGCGGTCACCCAGATCCTCCACCTGGTCAAGGACCAGGCCCCTCAAGTGCGGGAACAGCATGTACAGCAGACCGACTTCCCTGCCGGTGAGCTCGTGCAGCACAATGGCACCCCTACGGCCGTTCTTCATGATCAGATCTTGGCAAATCCAGATCGTGACAGAACGGCCGTTCTCACGCGCAACGCGTTACGCGATCGCTACCACCCTCCATGCGGCCCCGGCCTCACTCGCGCCTGGAAGTCGCACTCCGTGACCGCTCCCCAGCAAACGCACCAGACCCACAGAGGTCTGAAGTTGCGGTAGGCAGCTCAGAGCAGTCCCAGCGCTTTAGTCAGGCCTGGGTCGCGTCCGGTGGCCAGGTCGAGGGCGGTCAGGGGGGCGTAGTGGTCGACAGGCACGCCGATCGTGTCGATGACCTCGCGGGCGGGCCCGAGATGGCGGACCTTGGGCAGGAGCAGGACGCTGCCGTCATCCAGGAGGTAGGGCGTGCTGGGGCCGGAGACCGCCCCGGCGGTACGGGTCCCGACGAGGGTGCCCAGGCCATTGTCCTTGACCGCAGCGCTGAAGTCCTCGCAGGCCGAGGCGCATTCGCGGTCGGTGAGGACGATCAGGCGTGAGCCGAGCAGCGCGATGCTGTCGTCGGTCCGGTTGGGCACGCAGTCGCCCTTGAGCGGGCAGAAGTAGCTGGTGATCTTGCCGTGCGCGAACGCGCCGAGCAATCGCGTCACCTCCCGAGGCGACCCGCCGCCGTTGCCGCGTAGATCGAGGATCACGGCTCTCGGTTTGTCCTGCAGCTTGGCGATGACCTGGTCGGCGACGCCCTCGTGGAATTCAGGCAGGTGGACGTAGGTGACGCCGCCGGTGAGCTTCCTGGAGGTCACCGACGGAGGTTGCCGCGTGGCAGGACCTGCTCTGAGCTGGACGACGCGGCTGCGTCCGGTAGTGGGCCGCTTGAGCGTGAGCCGTACCAGGTCGGAGGCGAAAGCGGCGTGGATGGCCTGATTGACGGTGTCCCCGATGAACGCCGGCATGCCGTTGACCTCATCGATGATGTCGCCGACCCTGACGTCAGCCTTGGCGGCGGGGCTGCCTGGCAGGACGCGGGTGATGAACAGCGGCGGTCGGGCCGCGGGGTCGAGCTGGGGTCCCTGCTGGGCCGACACGCCTACGACGCCGGTTCCGGCTGGCCTGCCTTGGGGCGACGGGTCCGGCCTGACCCAGCGGGCGTGGTTGTCGTGCAATCCGGTGACCATACCGGTGATCGCGGCGTGCAGGGCAGCGGAGTCGCCGAGGCCGAGGACTTTCGCGAAGGCGGCCCAGTCGGTGCCGCGGTTTCCGCTCAAGGCGGGCAGCCGAAGATCGGCCCGGTCGGCGCCGCGCCGCATCAGGTCTTGTGTGTAGGCGGCGAAGGCGCTCTTCAGCAGCGCCCTGGAGTCCATGACCGGGCCGCTGTAGTAGTTGTCCAGCACGCAGAAATACGCCTGCCTGAGCGTGTCTATCGACGTCGCCAATGCCGATGGCGACGGTGGCGCCGTGATGGCGGTGCAGCCTTTGGCCGGCCTGGAGGCCGGGGTGGAAGCCGGGGTGGAGGCTGAGACGAGCGTGCACGCGGGCGCGAACACCGAGCAGGCCGCTACCAGCACGGCGGTGCAGAGATTTCTGAGCATCAGCCGGGAAACCTCACCATCGGGGCCTGCGGGGCCAAGGGCCCGCCGGGCAGGACAGCCCCGGCGGGCAGCAGGTGCCGGCAGGCCCGGACGGCCTCGCCGTACTTCTCCGACAGCACCTCCACCCGCTCGCTGCCGATGGTGAGGTTGACCAGGCCGTCTGAGGAGACGGCGACGTCGGGAAAGTCGGGCAGGCCCTGGGCCCGCATGCAGGTGGTGAACCTTCTGCCGCCGTCGCCGGCCTCGATTCCGGTGAGGGTGGCTGGGAGCGCCCAGAGGGCGGCGGCCGCCGCAGCCGTTGCGGCGGCCACGAGCAGGTTGCGTGTCTTCATGGCGCTCAGACAATCGCCCGGCCGGTTACGGGGAGGAAACAGCGGCGGTTACCGCGCTGTAACCGCCGCCTGGGCATCCTGGGCAGATCATGAAAGTGTTGGTGGTGGAGGACCACGAGGAGCTGGCCCGCACGGTGGCCGCCGGGCTGCGCCGCGAGGGCATGGCCGTCGACATCGTGTTCGACGGCGCCAGCGCGCTCGAGCGCGCCCTGGTCAACCACTACGAGGGGTCCCCGTAGCTTCGGCCGAAAATCCAGCAGATATGCCTCTGGCCTGCATTGATAGGCAGGGCTCAGGCATGGCCCCCCACTCTGAGACCTCTGCATAAGCACAGGTGAGCGGCATATCCGTTGGATCCTGCGCCATTACTACCGGGACCCCCTGACGAATCGAGGCTAAGCACACTAGCGCAGTGTCTAACCGTCGTCTATAAGCCGACTGTCAAGGTCGGTGTAGCTCGGATGGGCCGACTTTGGGGTCGCCGTCAAAGTCGAGGCAGTTCGGCCGGACCATAATCGACCATCGTAGCTTCTACGGCGGCGTTGGCGTCGCCTGACGTCAGCCGGCCTTGCTGAGGAACTTGTCGAACTCCTCCCGTAGAAGAAGAACCTGATCGTTGCTTTCTTCTTCATCAGCTTCGCCCAGGAACTCGTTGATGGTCGTCGCGTTCTGGCGGACACAATCAATGCCCTTGTCCGCGGGAACGTCCCAGCCAGTAGAGGTGGGGCGGAGCAGGCTGTAGACAGGGCCATTAGCGGCAATTACAACCGGTCCCGTCGTCAGCGGGCCCTCGCTAGTGTCAAGCCTGACCTTGACAAGGGCGAGGGTGGGATCGCCGCCGTTCAATGACATCTGGATGAGGAGGGTAATTCGGTCCAGCTTGTCGTCCACCGAGTGGATGGTTGTGGTGGACAGGTCGTAAGCCGGTGGAGCGGGCTGCTTGATGGCAAAGTCATACGTCGCTGATGACTCAACCTCTCCGCCGACCTTCGCACATATGGACAGGGGAGTAACCCGTAGCACCTGGAGCGTAACCCTCTTGATGAGGGCCGAAACTTCGCCCGAGTTCCGGAAAACCAGATCCAGGTGCGCGCCGAAGGGATAATCTTGGCGACCGCGAACTATCTTGATCTCTTTTGTCGGATCACAGTCCTCGTCGGTTTTGTTGCGATTGAGGTCGCCGAAGGTGCATGCCAGCACTTGTTCGATCGCTAAATCACTTGATCGTTGAGTCTGCTGCCAGGTGAAGTAGGCGGCCAACAGCGCGACTGCAACCCCGGCGATAGCTACAACGGTGCCGGGCTCTCGCCACCGGGATGTCGTTGGTGATGGATCTGGGGGCGCTGGTGTAGGAGACGGCGGTTGTCTGGTCGACTTCTTGCGCCTGAGTCGAGCCATGCTGGCCTTTCGCGGTCAGTTTGCGGTGGAGGACCTCGCCCCCGCTGAGCTCGCTTGGGGAATGCGGGATCGGATACACAGCCATGGTGCCGCGAGGAACGGTAGTGATCAATGCTGCACACTATCCTCGGTTCGGGGACCACTGCCAGTAAGCTGTACCGAGTTCGCCGCTGCGCGCCAGTATGAGGCCCATCGCTTGGGTGGAACTGCGGCGGTACTCCTCCAACGTCGACGGCTGCCAGCGCAAGGCATCGCGGGCCTCTTTCAGGGGCCGGAGCAACCGTCCGACCGTCCGCTCGCTCACGACCGCATCGCAGTCCCTCGACCGCAGCAGATCAGCACCCAGCTCACCAACCACCGCGCGGTCGTGATCAGCGAGCCTGCGGCGGTCATAGCGGTCGGGGTCGATCGGCCAGCACCAGTTCCGCACCGACGGCTGTTCGCCCGCGGTCCCGACGGCAAGCCCCGTCACTTGATGCCCCCGTCGCCCACGGTGTTCATCCTGGTGAGCGCCTCGATGCGCCAGGCGTGGATGTGCTCCATCGTTCTGTTGAGCTTGTCGGCCAGGTCCCGGCCGGACAGGTGGATGTACCGCATCGTCGATTCGGTCGAGCGATGACCAGCGAAGGTGGAGATCGCGTGGAGTTCCCAGCCCATCCGGGCCAAGTCCGTCAGGCACAGATGCCGGGTGGTGTGAAGCCGTAAGGAATCAACTTGTCGGCGTGTCGCGGCTCTCTGGTGCTCTGGCAAGGAGATCGGCCGCCGTGCGATAGCGGATGGGTGCCCGTTCGGGAAGGCGGTCTTCCTGCTCCAGCAGCGGGC
>NZ_VCJS01000443.1 GCF_005893125.1 Nonomuraea basaltis
GAGCCGGAGGGGGCGGGGGTTCATCGTGTCGTCTTCGACACCGGGGCCTACCTGCAGGAGACGTTCTATCCCGAGGTCGTCATCGCCTTCACCGTGACCGACCCGGCGCAGCACTACCACGTGCCACTGCTGCTCAGCCCGTACGCCTACTCCACCTACCGAGGGAGCTAGATGTCCGTCAAGCTCGGCCCCAACCGCTACGGCAAGGCGGAGACCAGGCTCGTCCGCGTCGTCAGGGACGGCCCCGTCCACCACATCAAGGACATCAACGTCAGCACCTTCCTCTCCGGCGACATGGAGGCCGTGCACCTGACCGGCGACAACGCCGCCGTGCTGCCGACCGACACGCAGAAGAACACCGCGTACGCCTTCGCCAGGAAGCACGGCGTCGGCCAGATCGAGGAGTTCGCGCTCCTGCTGGCCAGGCACTTCGTCGAGTCGCAACCCTCCATTCACCACGCCAGGGTGGAGATCGAGGAGTACGGGTGGAACCGCGGCGGGCCGCACTCGTTCGTGCGCGAGGGCGGCGAGGTGCGCACCTGCGTCGTCCACCATGACAGGGACGGCCGCACCACCGTGGTGTCCGGGCTGAAGGATCTGGTGGTGCTCAACTCGACCGGGTCGGAGTTCCACGGCTACATCGTCGATCCGTACACGACGCTGCGACCCACTACCGATCGCATCCTCGCCACCG
The DNA here is from genome assembly GCF_005893125.1 of Nonomuraea basaltis. Lineage (GTDB taxonomy): Bacteria > Actinomycetota > Actinomycetes > Streptosporangiales > Streptosporangiaceae > Nonomuraea > Nonomuraea basaltis. Next base: position 695 of record NZ_VCJS01000443.1, read on the forward strand.
CCGTCGCGGCCCAGTGGCGGCACACGGGGGAGACCGCCTCGTATGCCAAGTCGTATGACGAGGTGCGCCGCTGCCTCCTCGAGGCGTTCGCGGACACGCACAGCCTGTCGCTGCAGCAGACCCTGTACGCCATGGGCGAGCGCGCGCTGACCACCTGCCCCGAGATCTGCGAGGTCAGGCTCACGATGCCGAACAGGCACCACTTCCTCGTCGACCTGTCGCCGTTCGGCCTGGACAACGACAACGAGGTCTTCTACGCCGCGGACCGCCCCTACGGCCTGATCGAGGGCAGTGTGCTGCGCGACGACGCACCCGACGCCGGATTCTCCTGGGAGTAGGCAGGATGGACTTCTTGCGGCCCACGACGTGGGCGGAGGCGCTGGCCGCCAAGGCGGACCAGTCGGAGTCGGTGCCCATCCAGGGTGGCACCGACGTGATGGTCGAGATCAACTTCGATGTGCGCAGGCCGGTGGCGTTGCTCGACCTCAACCTGGTGGGCGAGCTGCGGGAATGGGCCGTGGTGGACGGCGTGTGCCGGGTCGGGGCCGGGGTGTCGTACACGACGATCATCGAGGAGCTCGGCGGGCTGCTGCCGGGGCTCGCGCAGGCGTCGCGCACGGTCGGGTCGCCGCAGATCCGCAACCGCGGCTCCGTCGGCGGGAACCTGGGCGCGGCCTCGCCCGCCGGCGACAGCCATCCGCCGCTGCTGGCGGCGGACGCGGTGATCGAGGTGGAGTCGCGGGACCGGGGCGTCAGGATGATCCCCGCCGCCGAGTTCTACCTCGGGGTCAAGCGCAGCGCCCTGCGGCCGGACGAGCTGATCAGGGCCGTGCACGTCAAGCCCGCGACCGGGCCTCAATACTTCTCCAAGGTCGGCACCCGCAACGCCATGGTGATCGCGGTGTGCTCGTTCGCCGTCGCCCTCCACCCGGACGAGCGGCGGGTCGGCACCGGGATCGGGTCGGCGGCGCCCACTCCGCGCCGGGCGCGGGAGGCCGAGGAGTTGCTGGCCCAGTGGCTCGACTGGGACGCCTCGTCGCTCGACCCCGCGCTGGTCAGGCGGTTCGGCCGGCTGTGCGCGGCCGCCGCCGCGCCCATCGACGACGTGCGCGGCACCGCGGAGTACCGCGTGCACGCCATCGACGTGATGGCCCGCCGCACGCTCACCTGGGCCTGGAACGACTATCTGGGAAGGAGGGCCGCCTGATGCGCGTCACCTTCACCGTCAACGGCCGCGAGGAGAGCGCCGACGGCGTGTGGGAGGGCGAGAGCCTCCTGTACGTGCTGCGCGAGCGCCTCGGCCTGCCCGGCTCCAAGAACGCCTGCGAGCAGGGCGAGTGCGGCTCGTGCACGGTGTACCTCGACGACGTCCCGGTCTGCTCCTGCCTGGTGGCCGCGGGGCAGGCCGAGGGGCGGCGGGTGCGTACCGTCGAGGGCCTGGCCGAGGGGGACCGGCTCGATCCGGTGCAGGAGGCGTTCGTGGAGTGCGGGGCCGTGCAGTGCGGCTTCTGCACGCCCGGGCTCTTGGTGCAGGCGCACGACCTGCTGGAGCGGGTGGCGCGGCCGTCGGACGCCGAGATCAGGGAGGCGCTGGCGGGCAACCTGTGCCGGTGCACCGGCTACGAGAAGATCATGGACGCGGTGCGGCTCGCCGCGGCGCGGAAGGCGGGCGCCGAGTGAGCCGCCCGCGTCTGCTGATCGAGAACGTGTCCATCGCTCCGGTCGTGGGGCCGGAGATCGAGTCCGGATATATCTGGATTGAGAGGGATCGGATCGTCGAGGTCGGCGCCGGGCCCGCGCCCGACGCGGCCCGGGTGCAGGATGGCGCCGGCGACGTGGTTCGCATCGACGGCACCGGGTGCCTGGCCACCCCCGGTCTGGTCAACACCCACCACCACCTGTACCAGTGGGCCTCGCAGGGGCTCGCCCAGGACGCGACGCTGTTCGAGTGGCTGGTGGCGCTCTACCAGGTGTGGGCCGCCATGGACGCCGACGTGGTCAAGGGCGCCTCCTCGGCGGGACTCGGCTGGCTGGCGCTGTCGGGCTGCACCACCTCCAGCGACCACCACTACATCTTCCCCAAGGGCAGGGGAGACCTGTTCGCGGCCGGAATCGAGGCCGCGCGCGAGGTCGGCATCCGCTTCCACCCGGCGCGCGGCTCCATGGACAGGGGCGAATCGCACGGCGGGCTGCCGCCGGACGCCGTGGTCGAGGAGCTCGACGACATCCTGGCCGCCACGGCCGAGGCCGTCGACGCCTACCACGACCCGTCGTTCTCCTCGATGCTGCGGGTCGTCGTCGCGCCGTGTTCGCCGTTCTCGGCCAGCGCCGAGCTGATGACCGAGTCGGCCGCCCTGGCCCGGGCCAAGGGCGTGCGCCTGCACACGCACCTGGCCGAGACCCTCGACGAGGACGAGCACTGCGTGGCGCAGTTCGGGCTGCGGCCCGTCGACTACATGGAGAAGCTGGGCTGGCTCGGGCCCGACGTCTGGTTCGCGCACACGGTGCACCTGAGCGACGCCGACATCGGCAAGCTCGCCGCCACCGGCACCGGCTCCGCGCACTGCCCCTCGTCGAACGGGCGGCTCGGCGCGGGCATCGCCCGCGTGTCCGAGATGTTGCGCCGCGGCGCGAACGTCGGGCTCGGCGTGGACGGCAGCGCCTCCTCCGAGCTGACGCCGCTGGCCGGCGAGATGCGCCAGGCCCTGCTGTTCCAGCGCGCCAGGTACGGCCCCGCCGCGCTCACCGCCAGGCAGGCATTAGAGCTGGCCACGCTCGGCGGGGCGCGCAACCTCGGCCGGGAGAGCGAGCTGGGGTCGCTGGAGGCCGGCAAGCTCGCCGACATCGCCCTGTGGCGCATCGACGGGCCGTTCACCGCCGCCGTCGCCGACCCCGTGTGCGCGCTGGTCTTCGGGCCTCCGCCGCCGCTGGCCCGGGTGCTGGTCGGTGGCCGGACCGTGGTCGAGGACGGTGAGCTGAAAACGGTCTCCCAGGACGCCGCCGGGCGGGCGGGGGCCGAGGCTCGGCGGAGGCTGCTGCGGCTGGCGGAGGAGCGGGGGTTCCGCGCCGCCGAGGAGGTTCACGCAGGCGGCTCAATGGGCGGGGAAGGTCCATCATGGCGTGACCACTAGGGTGTGGATGTCCGGAAACGAGCACCTGAAAGGCGGTCCCGTGTCGGCGGAACTCCCAGACGAGCGGCTGGCGCAGCTCAAGAGCACCTTCGCGTCGATCGACACCGACGGCGACGGCTACATCAGCGAGACCGAGCTGAAGCAGCACTTCCCCGACCTCCCGGCCGAGGCACTCGGCGCGATGAGCCAGGCCGCCGACTCCGACCAGGACGGCCGCTACTCGCTCGAGGAGTTCATCCGCGCGGTGTCCTAGAGAGCACGGTGTCCTAGAGGGACGACAGCTCGCGCTCCAGCGGGGTGCGGAAGCGCGGGGTCACCTTGATCCCGCCGAGCCAGGCGGCCAGCCCGGCCGCCTCGGCCTCCACCGCCGCCTTCGCCTCGGCGCCCACGTCGGCCAGCAGCCGCCACACGACCTCGCCGCTCGCCCGCTGCGCCCAGCCGCCCACCACC
>NZ_VCJS01000444.1 GCF_005893125.1 Nonomuraea basaltis
GCCCCACCCCGCCCGGTGACCGCGACCTCCGAGGTGAGCTGAGCGACCCCCGCCATTCGGCCGGGTGGTTCTCGAGCACGTCCGCGTCCTGTGCCGGCCTGTCAATTCCTTCCGGACCGCAGGGCAGCCGGGTCCGATCCCCGGTCCCCGCCATTCTCGCCCGCCGGCGGGCGCCAGCTCAGCACGTCGTCCATGGACCGCAACATCATGTCCGGCCTGGACTTGGCGGCCACGGAAATGCCGAGATCGCGCAGCCAGACCGCGACCGGGTTACGGAGCTTGGTGACCTTGCAGATGCTCATCGACTGCCGCACGACCTTCGACGTCCGCTCCAGCCGAGCGGCGGTGTAGGCCGCGAGGTGGTCACCGGCGTTGCCGGCCAGGTGGGCGAGCACGACCGCGTCCTCGATCGCCTGGCAGGCCCCCTGCCCGAGGTTGGGCGTCATCGCATGCGCGGCGTCTCCCACCAGCGCCACCTTCCCGCGATGGAAGGCAGGCAGCGGTGTGTCGTAGGAGCAGACGTCATTACGGATGATCCCCGCCGGATCGGCCGCGCGCAGCAGCCCGGGAATCGGATCATGCCAGTCCCCGAACCTCCGCAACAGCTCCTCCCGCTCGTCCTCGAACACGGTCCCCGCAGGCAGCACATCGGTCGCGTACACGTACACGACGTCATCGGCCAGCAGGCTGACCCCGAACACCAGCCCCTTCCCCCAGCTCTCCGTACTCCGGATGTCCAGATCCCCCCGAGGTATGAGACCGCGCCACGCCGTAACCCCTGAGTACGTCGGACCAGGGTGCTCCGGGAAGAGCGCCTGCCGGGTCTTCGAGTTGATGCCATCGGCCGCCACGATGAGATCGGCCTGGAGATCGCCTTCATCCGTACGCACGACGCCGCTCTCGGCGTCCACCCCGGACACGGTGATGCCCAACCGCAGATGTCCGGCCCCCAGCGCATCCGCGAGCACCTCCATCAACCTCGCTCGCAGCATGACCACCACCGAATCCCCGTACCGCGCCTCCGCGACGTCCATGGTGGTGTGCACCAGCCACCGCCCGTCACTCCTCCGGATCCCCGCCTGCCCCTGCAACCTGGAGAGCCGGCGTATGGGATCGCCGAGGCCGAGCGTGTCGAGAGCCTTGAGGGCGTTGGCCGCGATCGCCAGCCCCGACCCGACCGGATCCATCTTGGGCGCCCGCTCGAGCACGGTGACGTCCCACCCTTTACGGCGCAGCGCTATCCCGCTGGTCAGCCCGCCGATACCGCCGCCGATCACAACAGCCCTGGGCATCTCAGGACCCTCCTTCTCTCACTACGTCTGTAGTCTCACCATACTACGCCTGTAGTTCGGCTGCACTACCGCTGTAGTATCGGGTCCCGTGAAACGCTCAGAGACCGTCGCGGACACGGCCATCACACTGCTGGCCGAGCGAGGCATGCGCGGCCTCACCCATCGGGCCGTCGACGAGGCGGCGGGCCTGCCGCCCGGATCCACCTCCAACCTGGCCCGCACCCGCGCCGCCCTGCTGGAGCTGACGCTGTCGCGGCTCACGGAGCTGGAGATGCGGGCACTGGCACCGGCGTACGAGAGCGAGGCGTTCGAACTCCCCGAACTGCCCGGCCGGATGGCGGAGGCACTGCACATCCAGCTCCAGGACCGCAGGCGCACGCTGGCCCGCTACGAGCTGGCGCTGGAGGCGACGCGGCGACCGGAGCTACGCGAGATCTACGACGCGGCCGGCCGCCGCTTCCGCGACCCCGCCGTCGGCATCCTGGCCGCGCTGGGCTCGAAGGATCCGGTACGGCATGCACGCCAGCTGGTGGCCTTCGGGGAAGGTCTCATGTTCGACGCCATCGCCGGGGCCGGCTCCACGCCGACGTTGAACGAGCTCACCGACGCCATGCGAGACCTCCTGGCCGGCATGTTCCGCTGACCCGGGCTAGGCAGGCGTGTTGCGCTGTGCCGGGCGGGCCACGCGTCTTGCGCCGTGCTGGGCGGGCCGGGGAGTGGCGCTGATCTGGGCGGGCAGTCGTGTTGCGCCGGGCGGAGGATTGGGGATCAGCTGAGCATCACGTGTCCGCATCGCCCGGACAGCACTGCGGTCAGGCGGGGGCGGGTATCCAGAGCGAGGCCGAACCGCGCGGCGGCCACGTCCCGACAGGGTTCCGCTGTGGGGGTGGCTCGTGCGGCGCTCGTGTCCGGGTGAGGCTTCGCGGTGGGGATGGTGGTGACGCCGACGGCGGTCAGGTCCTTCCGCGCCGCCTCGGGGTCGGGATGGCCGATGCGTAGGGACACCAGCTCTACCAGCGGTAGTCCACTCTCTGTTGGATGGCGCGTGCTGCCCCAGTCGATGAGGAACGGGACGATACCGGCATGTCCGATGTGCTGCGGCGGGGTGAGGCGCCAGCTCAGGAGGTCGCCGGCGGGGGTGCGGCGCGACATGTCCTGCGGGTCGCCGGGGTCGTAGCCCAGAGTGCGCGCACGCGCCACGACCGCGTCGATGCCGTCGACCGCCACAGCCCAGCTCACCAGGGCCGCGGCCGTCAGCTCGTCGATACCGAAAGGCCTCGGCCCGATCGGCGGGTCCTGGTCGGGATCAGGGCCGATGATCTCCAGATAGCTCCTGCCGCCGAGTCCGATCAGCTGGTTGCGGGTGCCGAGGCCGGGGTGCCGCCCGCCCACTGCGGCCCGCACGCCGAGCAGCCGTTCCAGCTCCGCCGCGGTCGCGTCCAGGTCAGGGGTGGCGTACACGAGATGGTCCAAGGTCATAGAGGGCATTGTGCCGTCCCCTGCTCAGCACGCCTCGCGGTAGGGCAGCTCCGGCAGGTGCTCGGCCCACTCCTGCGGGGAGAGCCCGCCGTACCGGGAGCAGATATGTGCCGCGTGGTCGGCGGGCGGAGGCTCGGGATCCAGGGCGATGGTGAGGACGACGCCGCGCCCGGTCAGCACCCGCAGCCGGCGCCCGTCCGGGGTGAAGACGGCCTGGGCCGGGCGGTCCACGCCGGTCGCCACCACCGGCCGATCGGCGATCAGCGTCCCGCCGCCGGGCTGGGCCCTGTCGTCGTCCGGCAGCGTGCCGTCGTTGAGCCGCCACACCCGTACGCGGTCGCTGTCCGTGCTGGCCAGCAGCCGCCCGTCCGCGCTGAACCGCAGATACCCAGGCGACGGCCGCAGCCGCGCATAGTCCGTGGGAACCCCGTCGAGCCCGTAGATCTGGATGCCGCTCTCCTCCGCGATCGCCACCCGCCGCCCGTCCGGCGCGAACGTCGTGTACTCCCAGGGCATCCGGTCCAGCCACGACGCCGCCCGGGACTCCCGGCCCGTCCGCCTGATCTCGGATCGCTTGCCCGCGAACACCAGCGCCACCCGATCGTCAGGGCCGACGACCGCGTACTCGCCCACGAACGCCGCTCGTCGCGCCCGCAGGTCCCACGCCCACCGCTCGCCCGACTGCCGGGCCGCCGCGAACAGCAGCCCGCCGCCAGGGCTGAACCACGCCGACTGCTCCCCGGGCGCGCCGAGCCCCCTGCCGAAGGGTGGGCCCACGCTCGCGGAGGCGGTGTCCCACAGGTACGACCGGTCGACCCCCACCAGCGCCAGCGTCCGGCCGTCGGGCGCCCAGGCCATCGCCCGTACGCTCTGGGCGGGCCCCGCCGTCCGGGCGATCTCGCGACCCGATGCGAGGTCGTACACCCGGAGCGTGTTCTCCTCCAGCGCCGCCAGCCGGGTGCCGTCGCCGCTGATGGCGTGGAGCGAGCGCGGCCCCGCCCACGGGTCCGTGAACACCGCCACCGCCGCGTCCGCCGCCGTCAGCGCCCGCCGCGCCTCGGGGATCGGCGCCAGCCGCCAGGCGGTGAGACTCAGCTTGCGTGCCGTGACCGGGTCGGTCAGCCGCAGCGCCTCCGCCCGCGACGCCGCCACCTTGGCCATCGCCTGTTCGAGCCGCCCGTCGGCGTCGTTCCACTGCCAGAACGTCTGCCAGAACCCCAGGAGCAGCACCACCGGCAGCAGCCCCGCCACGACCGCCCACCGCCGGCGCGACCGCCTGCGGCCCCGGGCGATCGCCGCGTCGAGGAAGGTCTGCTCGCCCGCGCTCAGCGTCATCCGCCGCCGCCCGCTGGTCGCCCAGGCCAGCGCCCTGTCCAGCGGCTCGCCCTGGAACAGCTC
>NZ_VCJS01000445.1 GCF_005893125.1 Nonomuraea basaltis
TAGGGCTCGATGAACTCCCACTCCACATCCGTCAATTGCACTCGCGTCACGCTGAACGATCTACCGGATCAGGCCCCGAGACGAGGGCAGATCCCGCAGATTGATCACAATCAAATACGCGCCCTAGGGCGACCGCGAGCTCTCATGGCGGGGATGGCATCACCGTGTGCGGACGGGAGGGAGAATCGCGTGTGTGACTCTGCTCGAAGATCTGGCTTCCTGGTGGAACGGCCTCGACTGGTCTCAGGCCCAGTGGGGGCCGATACCGGCATGGCTAGGGCTTCTCTTCACTTTCATCACCCTTACGACCGGTCTGGTCACGTGGGTGGCGAAGCGCCGTACGCGGCGCCTGCGACGGGCCATGGGCCCGGCTGACGATCTGCGTGACGCCTTGAAGACCATTCGACGGCTTTTCCAGGACATCGCCGCCGAGCCGCGGCGCAGCCCGTGGTTCATTGACGAGCAGCGCCGAGAGGCGGGGCAACGCCTTCGTGATGAGGCCGAGCGCCTCGACGACGCGAAGCTGCAGAAGCACGTCCGGAGCGCAGCGGATGCGTGGGATGCGGCCTTTGCCGCTGCTCCTCCATCGGAGGGGCCCTTTATCGCCTATGCGGGGAGCGACACCATCATCTCCGCCAGAAGTGATCAACAACGTGCGGCAGATGGGCCGCGGTTCGCCATGCAGAGCGAACAAGCTCATGCTGGCCTGTCGGCCGTGGGGGCTGCGCTGGAGCGGCTCAACAGGCTGGAGCGCAAGGTCGTGGGACGCTCCTGACGACTTGGGCCCGGCTCCCGGGGTCCTGGGAGCCGGACGCTTGACGGTCGCCCACATTCCCATGACGATCGATGGGCGCAATAATCCGCAACCCCCAGGAGCGATCATGCGCCTCACGTTCATCGCGAAAGACCCGGACAGCAACCCCACCGGGTCGCCGACCCTCTATCGCACCGATCGGGGAACCTGGGTCGTCCAAGGATGGATCGTCACCGACCCCGAGGCTCTCCAGCAAATGAACGTTCCCGAGGGCGAGTCAGCGGTCGAGATCCCGGACAGGATGATCCCGTTCTTCCGGGAGAACGCGTGATCGTCTCTGACCAGGAGTTCGAGAAGCTGCTCGCCAGCTTCGAGAGCGAGGCCATCCACCTCGAAACCCGTGATGCGTACGGCACAGAGGTCGAATTGCCGTACATGGCGAGGTGGGCCGCCGGAGAGCCGGACGACCTGGAATGGCTGCAGGGATGGTGCGCGACGCTGCGCGAGCACGCCGCCGCGGACAGGGTCGCACGCCGGGCCCGCATCGTCTCAGAGCCTCTGAGCAACTACCAGAGGTGGTCGCACAGCATTGCCCACCCCATGGTCGATGCTGGCGAGGACATCAGGTGGGTCCCCCGGCGGCTCCTCACCGTGCCAGGCCGGGTCATCCTGCTGCCCGCGAACGACTTCTACGTCTTCGACGGGCGCCTGGTGGTCTTCCTCACCTACGCAGGGAACGGCCTGGCCCGGGAGAAGATCGGGTCCACGGACCCGCAGGACATCGCCCGCTGCATCAACGCCTTCGAGTCAATCTGGCAGTTCGCCGTCCCACACCGTGACTACTCGCCCATCTAGCCCTGCCCGGCAGGTCGCCGAGGAACTCGGCACGCGCCTGCGAGAGATACGGACGGGCGCGGCCTTGACCGGCCGCGCCCTCGCCGCGCGGGCCGGCTGGCACTACACGAAGGTCAGCCGGATGGAACACGGCGTCAAGACGGCGACTGAGGAAGAGATCCGGACCTGGTGCCGGATCTGCGGCGCCGAGGACCAGGTGCCAGATCTCATCGCGACCGTCCGCGCCATCCACTCGATGTACCAGGAGTTGCGACGGCAGACGCGGGCCGGGATGAAGCGCCTCATGCAAGCTCCCGTCCCGCTGTATGAGCGCACGCACCGGTTCCGGATCTACGAGCACAACGTCATCCCGGGCCTCTTCCAGACAGCTGGCTACGCCCGGTCCATGCTGACCTTCTGGTTCGACTTCCTCGACGCGCCCAACGACCTCGACGTCGCCGTCGCCGCCCGCTTGGACCGTCAGCAGGTCATCCACGGCCCTGACAAGCGCTTCGACGTGCTCCTGGAGGAACAGGCGCTGCGGACCTGGTTCGGCTCAGCCGCCGTCCAGGCTGAGCAGTTGGAGCGGCTGCTCACCGTCATGTCGCACCCGCACGTCTCGGTGCGCATCATCCCCATGATGATCGAAAGACCGTGCGTCGCCTCGGCGGGCTTCTGGATCTTTGACGACGAGCTGGTGACGCTGGAGACGCCCACCGCCAGCATGGAGATCACACGGCCGCGAGAGATCGAACTCTACGCCCGCATGTTCGAGCACCTGGCCAGCGTCGCCCTCGCCGGCCGCGCCGCACGAAGCCTAGTGCTGGCGGTCATCAAAGAACTCCGCACCGATTAACAACGCAACATTCCGCAACATCCTGGCTTCCGCACCGGGCCTTTTCTACGGTCCTGGACATGGACAGTCACGGGTCCGAACCCCCCACATCGCCCGCCCTCACGGGCGCCACGAGCAGGCCTGCCGACGACGACGTGACGCGCGGCCGGCAGGCCGAATCCGCCGAGCACGCCCCGCGTATCCCTGAGTTCCGCGGCGTCGAGCGGCGGCCGGACGGCACGTGGACGGCCATCCACAAGGCGACCGGCGAGCCGATCACGGCGACGACCTTCGAGCAACTGGAGCGCGTCGAAGCGCCGATGGTGCGCCTCGCGCACGCCTTGTGGGGCAGCTCATGAGCGACTGCGTCCAGCCCTCCACAGACCGGCACGGCGGCGACCGTCCTTCCCGGGCGTCCGCCGCCGCGCCGCCGCGCACCGACTCCGCGCGGCAGCGGCGGCCAGGCGCTGGACCTGCCACCGTCGGCCGGGCCGCCGCATTCAAACGCCCTCCGTGGGCCTGGGCCAGCTCCGGCGAGACACCGTTCCGGGCGGGCGATCCGGCGTGAGGACCGCGGCCTCGCTTCCCGTGCCGTACATCACGGCCTACGACGGCGAGAGCGTTGCCTACCAGCTCGCCCTGGCCGCACACCTTGAGGCGACGGACGGCATCCGGCTCTCCTATGCCGACGCGACAGAGACCGACTGGCTGTTCGGGGTGCTCTGGCATCGGCACGGCATGTCCCGCGCCGGTCGCCCGCTGTGGAAGCCGGTCAACACCGCTCGGCAGCGCCGGTGCATGCTGCACAACCTGTGCCAGGTGTGCGGCCGGTCGGCCGTGGACGACGGCCGGATCTGGTGGGTGATGGCCGAGCCGCCCGCGACGACTGGAGCCGGGCAGCAGTTCACGAACGCGCCGCCCACCTGCCGGTCGTGCATCCCCAAGGCTCGCACGCTGTGCCCGCGCCTACGGCCGGAGTCGCACGTCTACACGGCGCGCGCCAGCGAACCGTACGGGGTCGTGGCGGACCTCTACCGACCTGCCGCCAGGCGGAAGGTCGTGGTGGTCCAGCGCGCAATCGAACTCCCGTTGGAGGCGTTCCGCGATCTGGAGTACGCCTTGGCCACGCAACTGATCGTCACGCCCCATGGTCTGCAACGGACCGACCTGGAGCGCTCCTTGGACAGCCCTGCTGCCGTGTCGTGAGGCGCGGCGGGAGCAGGGCCCGAAAGACCCTCTCTTTGCCGAGGGGAGGGCGGCCCCGTCGCCTGGGGTGGTAGCCAGGCGCATTGGCGGGGCCGCCCACAAGACCGGTCCCCCGCCCGCAAGCTGGAGGGCTTCCCCGGGCGGGGACCACCTAGTGCCGTAGCAGCTTGGGTTTGCCCTGTTTCGTGGTGGCACGCCGATCAAGGTCCCACCGTGGAGGGCGTGACCGCTTCAGACTCTGCTTGTGGCCGAACGGGTTCGTGTACGCGAGATCGATGACGACGAAGGGAACCGGCTGCTGCGCATCGTACGGCGCGGCAGCGGGTCGGTGGTGACCTGGCGGCGGGCGCAGATGGTGCTGCTGCCGGCCCAGGGCATGCCGGTGGCGAAGATCGCACAGGTGGCATTCACCAGCGAAGACCGGGTCCGTGATGTGATCCACAACTTCAACGCCGATGGATTCGAC
>NZ_VCJS01000446.1 GCF_005893125.1 Nonomuraea basaltis
GGTAGGGGTTTTCGTTGGTGTTGAGCCGGACCGGGACGTCGATCTGGGGTGCGCCGTAGGGCGTCTTGCCCTTCAGGTCGTCGCGGATGGGCAGGTCGTCCAGGTTCACGCGGTCTCCGTGGGCACTCGCCAGTCGAAGCGCGCGCGGATCGCGGCGCCGTGCGCGGGCAGGTCTTCGGCGTCGGCCAGCGCCGACACGTGGGCCGCCGCCTCCGCGAGCGCCTCGCGGGTGTAGTCGACGACGTGGATGCCGCGCAGGAACGACTGCACCGACAGGCCGCTGGAGTGGCAGGCGCAGCCGCCCGTGGGCAGCACGTGGTTGGAGCCGGCGAGGTAGTCGCCGAGAGAGACGGGCGCGTAGGTCCCGATGAAGATCGCGCCGGCGTTGCGGATCCTGGAGGCGATCTCCGCGGCGTTCGCGGTGTGGATCTCCAGGTGCTCGGCGGCGTAGGCGTCCACGACCTTGATGCCGTCCTCGAGCGAGGAGACCAGCACGATGCCCGACTGCCGGCCGCCCAGCGCCTCGGTGATGCGCTCGGTGTGCTTGGTCGCCGACACCTGGCCGGGCAGCTCCTTCTCGACCGCGTCGGCCAGCTCGGGGCTGGTGGTGACGAGCACGGCGGCGGCGATCGTGTCGTGCTCGGCCTGGCTGATCAGGTCGGCGGCCACGTGGACCGCGTCGGCCGTCTCGTCGGCCAGGATGGCGATCTCGGTCGGGCCCGCCTCGGAGTCGATGCCGATGCGGCCCTTGAGCAGCCGCTTGGCCGCCGCGACCCAGATGTTGCCCGGACCGGTCACCATGGTGGCCGGCGGGCACTCCTCGGTGCCGTAGGCGAACATGGCCACCGCCTGCGCCCCGCCCACGTTGTAGACCTCGTCCACGCCGAGCAGCGCGCACGCGGCCAGGATCGTGGGGTGCGGCAGCCCGCCGTGCGCCTTCTGCGCCGGGCTGGTCACCGCCAGCGAGCCGACGCCGGCCTCCTGGGCGGGGACGACGTTCATGACCACGCTGGAGGGGTAGACGGCGCGCCCGCCGGGGACGTAGAGCCCCACGCGGTCGACCGGCAGCCACCGCTCGGTCACCGTGCCGCCGGGCACGACCTGGGTGGTGACGTCGGTGCGCCGCTGATCGCGGTGGACGAGCCTGGTCCGCCTGATCGACTCCTCGAGCGCCGCCCTGACCTTGGGATCGAGCTCACGCAGGGAGCGCTCGATGGCCTCGGCGGGGACGCGGGTGGTGGCGATCTCGACACCGTCGAACCTGGCGGTCAGCTCCCGTACGGCTGCCGCCCCGCGATGGCGCACATCGTCGCAGATGGGCCGCACCTTCTCCAGGGCGGCCTCGACGTCGAGCTCGGCGCGTGGCAGCACGTCGCGCAGGTTGTCCGGCAGGGAACCGCGCATGTCGATACGGGAAATCACCCTCACAGTTTACGGAGTCCAGCCCCTGAATCTCGTTCTGTCCATACTCCGGGACGCGTCCGGGTCGCGCGCGGCCGGCATCGGGGCGAATGGGGATCGTGCGCGGGCGGGCATCGAGGATGCTCGACGGCCGCGGGAGGGGCAGTCGCCTCTGCCGCTCCCGCGGCCGTCGTCACCCCGGACCGGGCCTGCCGGGGCGGGGGCCGTGGCCGCCACGGGGGCGCGGCCACGGCCGTGAATGGCTCTGAGCCTTGGCCTCTTCCCCTTGCGCGGGCCCTCTAACGCCCGACCACGAAAATACTCTACGTAATAAAAAGTCGCGTTAAGTTGTTTTTGCAGGCGGGGGAACGTGTCCTGCTCGTGGCGCGCCGGCACGTGGCCCCGCGGGGGGACGAGCCCCGGATGCGCTACACCGTCGGCCATGAGGTCCGCAGTGACCGCCGGCGGGGCGGCCCCCGCGAATGGGATCACACCTTTCCGCAGGTCATGTGAGGACTATCGCATTGCGTGTCCATTATGTCTGGCCCCTTACGCTTGCCCCATGGGACAGTGGCGAGGCCCTGGCGGCATCCTGGTGGAAGCGATCATTCTGGACGATCGCCCGCTGCTGCGCATCTCCCACCGCGTCAACGGCAGGACCTACCTGCGCGGCTACTGCGCCACCGTCGCCGAGCTCGGCGACCACGGCATCGACCTGGCCGAGCTGGTGGAGGACAAGCGCCTTGACCATCTGTAGACCCCGATCCGCCACTGTCGATCAGCCGGACGGGGTACGGCATGCACCATGGTGCGGCTGCCGGCGTACGCGCCGATGCTGGCCCAGCTCGGCACCCTGACCTCCGTCCAGGGCCCAGGCTGGGCCGTGGAGATGAAATGGGACGGCGTGCGCGCCCTCGCCTACCTCGAGAACGGCGCCGTCCGCCTGATGTCGCGCAACGACAAGAACATCACCCCCGCCTACCCCGAGCTCCAGCTCATGGCCGGCGCCACGGGAGGCCGCGCCGCCGTCGTCGACGGGGAGATCGTGGCGTTCGACGAGGCCGGGCGGCCCAGCTTCGAGGCGCTGCAGCCCCGTATGCACCAGCGCAACCCGGCCCTCGTGGCCGAGCTGGTCCGGGCGGTGCCGGTGACGTTCATGGCGTTCGACATCCTGCACCTGGACGACGCCGCCTTGATCGCCCTGCCGTACACCGAGCGCCGGGAGCTGCTGGAGAGCACGTTCACGCCCGGCTACCGGTGGGAGGTTCCCGTCTGGTTCGCCGACCAGGCCGAGCGCGCGCTCGACTCGTCCCGGCAGCTCGGGCTCGAAGGGGTCGTGTGCAAGCGGCTGAACTCGCCGTACCGGCCGGGCAGGCGCAGCGGCGAGTGGACCAAGGTCAAGAACGTCAGCACCGCCGAGGTTGTGATCGGCGGCTGGAGCCCCGGCGGCGGGCGGCGCTCGGGGATGATCGGGTCACTGCTGCTCGGCGCGTACGACGAGCACGGCCGGCTGCTGTACGTGGGCCACGTCGGCACCGGGTTCACCCAGGCCATGCTGCGCGACCTGCAGCACCGGCTGGCGCCGCTGGCGCGGCCCGATCCGCCGTTCGCCGAGCCGGTGCCGCGCGAGCACGCCCGCGACGCGCACTGGGTCGAGCCGCGCGTGGTCGGCGAGGTGCAGTACGCCGAGGTCACCGGCGACGGCATGCTGCGCCACCCGTCCTGGCGCGGACTGCGCCCCGATCGCGAGCCGGCCGAGGCCGAAACGGCCGAAATCCTCAACCTCCGCCCCGACGGGGACGTGGCGGCGGGCTGATCGCGACCCGGACGCCGCACTTCATCACACCCCTCATCACGACACGGGCCACAACTACCCTTCGTCACATTTTCGCGACTTAGAGTGATCGAAGTCATCGGATCTGACCCGCTCAGGGGGAGACTGTGCCGAGAACTCTGGTCACCACGCTGACCACGCTGGCCGGCGTCGCGTTCGCGCTGCCCGCGGCGGCCGACCGGCCACCGCTCGCCCCTGCGGTCCCGCCGCCCGCCGTTCCACCGCAGGATCAGACATGGGACGCCGGGTCCTCCCCGCTGATGCACCCCGGCCACGCCGTGCGCTACTGGACGCCGGTCAAACAGGCCCAGGCCAAGGCCGCCGACCTGCCCGAGCGCCTGCCGGACCCGGCGGCGGCCGAGCGCCGCAGCGTGCCCGCGGGCAAGCGGCTCACCCCCGGCGGGGACGCCAACGGCTACGCCCGCATGCCCCGCCCGTACTCCGGTGCCGCACTCAGCAGGATCAGCGGCCGGCTGTTCTTCCGCAACGCCGGCGGGCAGGGCGATTCCTGCAGCGCCTCCGTCGTGCGCTCGGCGGCCAGGCTGCTCGTCGTCACCGCGGCCCACTGCGTCTACAGCGTCCCCGAGGGCGCCACGGGCGGCCGCTGGCACAGCAGCTTCGCGTTCGTCCCCGCCTACGACTGTCTCTTATACACACCTAAAAAAAAAAAAACACAGCGCAGATAATTGTTCCTTGCATTTGCCATATGCGTTTAAGGAACACCAAGCTCCTCTACTCCTCCACTAATTATATTAACAC
>NZ_VCJS01000447.1 GCF_005893125.1 Nonomuraea basaltis
CCCTTGCCGGATCGGTCACGGCCGGGTGCGGGCCTCCTGCGCCGCGTGCGTGGCGCCGGCCAGGATCGCGCCGTACTGGATGGCCACCAGGTGGCCGATCGGGATCGTCTCGTTGGACGCGTCCGCCTCCGCCTCCGCGCACCACCCGTCGTACGTCTCCGCCAGCGCGCCCGCCCGCTTCCGGATGACCGGGGTGGCGTTGCCGACCGCGAGCTCGCCCTCCAGCGCCCGCAGCAGCATCCCCCCGAACCGGAGCCGCACGCTGTGCAGCATGTCCCGGCAGGAGGCCACCTCGGCGACCGTGGCGGGCCGGTCGTTCTCCGGGGCCCCGGCCCGGCTCTGGTCGGTGGCCGCGTTCCCGGCGACCATCGGGATGAAGCACCTGCTCGCGCGGATGAACGCAGACCCCGTGACCAGGTCGGCGGAGACCGCGCGCAACGTCTCGTCGAGGACGGCGGAGGTGGCCTGGAGGTCCGCGGCGGAGGCGAGCAGCAGGTCTCGGTAGATCCGGCCGGTCGGTGTGGTGTCGCCGGCGGCGGCGTCCGTCCAGTAGGGCACCTCCGCCGTCAGCCCCAGCGCGCCGTACCTCTTGATGTAGGAGTCGCTGGCGGCGCCGCTGATGTGCTCCGTGGGGTCCTGACCGAGGGCCTCGAGGTAGTCGTAGGCGTCCTCCATCGTGGGAGCCAGGTACACGGCCTGCTCCAGCCGCTTCACGGAGGGATGCTCGGCCTCGCCGGCGTGCAGCGGCACGCCGTACCGCGCGGGCAGGGACTTGAGCAGCTCCTGGAGCGCCGGCTCGGACCGGGTCAGGTAGTAGAAGACGCCGCCCGACTCGCCGTTGTGCAGGGTGGTCAGGAACGACGGCCGGGTGTCGTCGATCAGCCGCATCAGGGCGAGCGTCTCGGGCAGCACCCGGTCGAAATAGGCCCTCTTGTACGAGAACGGGAACGTCCACTCGACCTGCTCGTCCCCGGCCGGCCGGTAGAAGTGCCTGCCGTAGTGCGCCCTGGTGAACGGCCCGGCGAACCAGCCCTCGTTGAGCCGCGTCCCGTCCGGGTCGAGGCAGCCCACGATGTGCCAGGTGCAGCCGGCCGAGCGGCGCAGCTCGGCGTCGGTGCACAGGCGCGTGGCGAGGTGCTGGACGGTCAGGCCGCCGATGGGCTCGTTGGGATGCGGCCCGGCGGCGACGACGGCGTGGTGCGGCCCGTCGCCCACGGTCAGGCAGAGCATGGGGGTCGCCCAGGCGGGAGGTGCCGATGCGGCGCAGCGACGCCACGCCGGGATGGGCGTCCGCCAGCCGGGTCAGGGCAGCGTGGACCTCGTCGACGGTCGCGAAGCGGTCGAAGTCCGGAACGGTGTCGAGTTCTTGGATGAGGGTGTCGAGCACGCCCTAGTGTGCACATGATCCGGACCCGGGGACATCGTGGGGAATCCCAAGGTCGCGCGCCGGCCCTTGTGGCAACCGTCAAAGCCGGGACCTGGTTCAATAGAGATCTGATCACGCTAAGGAGTGGAATGTCGGCATCTGACCTCATGCCTGATGGTCCGATGCCCGACGGGTCCATGACCGTTCCGTACCACCCGCCGCTGCGCCAGGTGCTCGAGACCCTGGGCGGCCACGTGCTCTCCGCCGCGTACGCGCCCGACGGCGAGGCGGTCACCCTGCGCGAGCCCATCGTGCACGATCCCGAAGACCCGCTCGACGAGCGGCCCGGCTGCGTCCTGCTCGCCGTGGGCGCGCGGGTGACCAGCCCGGACGCCCACGACCTGGTACGCCAGGCGGCCCGCCTCGGCTACCACGCCGTCGTCGTCAAGGACCGGGGAGCCGACCTCGGCCCCCTCGTCGACACGGCGAAGAACGCCGGCATCGCGCTGCTCATCGCCCCGCAGCGGATCCCGTGGCGCCAGCTCGACGCGCTGCTGACCGCTGCGATCTCCGGCCCGGGCTCGGCCACCACCACCTACTCCACGGTCGCCATCGGAGACCTGTTCGCGCTGGCCAACGCGATCGCCGCGACGATCGGCGGGGCCACCACCATCGAGGACCCGCAGGGCAACGTGCTGGGCTACTCCAACATCCCCGGCCAGGAGAAGGGCTCCCCGGCGCGGCCTGCGCACCGGGGAGCGGACATGCGCGGGCGGCTGGAGACGCCGCCCGGCGAGCTCTACGACACGATGAGCCTGGCCTGGTCGAACGGTGTCGAGCCGGCCGTGCACGCCATCGGCGACCTGGCCGCGAGCATCGCCCTGGACGCGTTCGAGCGCGTCGGCTGCGCGGGCAGGATCGAGCACGCGCAGCTCCTGCGGGCCGCGGATTTCGCGCGCTTCGCCCGGCCGGGGCTGATCGCCGGCGTCCAGCCCGCGCACGCGCCGGACGACCGGGAGGTGGCCGACCGGCACTGGGCGGGCCGGACGCACCGCGCCTTCGCCTACGCGGACCTGCTCGACGCGGGCGCCGCGCTGGAGCTCGGCTCCGACGCCCCCGTGGCACCGCTCGACCCCTGGGACGGTATGGCGGCGGCGATCGCCAGGACCGACGACGAGCGCCCCCCGTGGCACTCCGAGCAGGCCGTCCCGCTGCCGGCCGCCCTCGCCGCCGCCAGCCGCGGCCGGCACGGCGTCAAGCCGGGCGACCCCGCCGACCTCGTGATCACCGCGACCGACCCGGCGGACCTCGACCCGGCCGCGCTGCCCGGCATGGAGGTGCTCGGCACCCTGCTCAACGGCCGGTGGACGTACCGGCAACAGAGCTGAAACACGAGGTTGACCCGGCTGTCCGAGCTGACAATGCCGCACCACCGGGTTGAACCATTCCAACAATGATCAGCCCGGCGGTGCTATGGCACGCTCGTCAACCAAGCACAGGCCGCCGTCCCTTTGGAGTGTCAGCGGATGTCCGTCAAGACAACACTCGGAGCCGCCGTCGCGAGCGTTCTGGCCGTCACCATGACGGCCTGCTCCGCCGGCTCCAGCGCGTCCGCCCCTCAAGGGGAGAAGTCCTACTCGGTGGGCGTGACCACGTACTTCCTGTCCCACTTCACCCCCGGCAAGTCGGCCGCCAGCAACATCGACTACGCCCTGTTCACGCCGCTGACCCGCGTCGACACGGCGACGGGCAAGGCCGTGAACGCCGTCGCCGAGTCGATCGAGTCGGCCGACAACAAGACGTGGACGATCAAGCTCAAGCCGGGCTGGACGTTCCACAACGGGGAGGAGGTCACGGCGCAGTCGTTCGCCGACTCGTGGAACGCCACCGCGTACGGGCCCAACGCCTTCTCCGGCAACTTCCTGTTCGCCGATTTCGAGGGGTATGCCGACCTCAACCCCGCCGACGGCAAGCCGAAGACGAAGACGCTGTCCGGGGTCGAGGTGGTCGACAAGACCACGTTGAAGGTCACGCTCGGCAAGCCGCTCTCGCTGCTGCCGTACGTGCTGGGCCAGAACGCGTTCGCGCCCATGCCCAAGGCGGCCTTCGCCGACCTCGACGCGTTCGACCGCAAGCCGATCGGCAACGGCCCGTACAAGATGGAGGGCGACGGGCTGACCGCCGGGGTGACGAAGGTCGTCCTGCGGAAGTTCGGCCAGTACAAGGGGGAGCCGGGCGACGCGGCCACGATCGAGGTCAAGTCGTACCAGGACGAGGCCGCCGCCTACCGGGACCTGCAGGCCGGCAACCTCGACGTCACCCTGGTGTCCGGCAACAACCTCACCGACGCGGCCGGCCGGTTCAAGGACCGGCTGGTCCAGGTGCCGTACCCGGCGGTCGTCTATCTGGGGTTCCCGCTGTGGGACAAGCGCTTCTCCGACATCAAGGTGCGGCAGGCGTTCGCTCAGGCCATCGACCGCGACACCATCGTCAAGTCGCTGCTGCGCGGCTTCGGCCGGCCCGCCAAGGGCCTGGCGGGGGCGACCGTCCCCGGCGGCGGCGCCGCGGACTGCGTCACCTGCTCCTACGACCCGGCCAAGGCCAAGGCGCTGCTCGCCGAGGCGGGCGGGTGGGAG
>NZ_VCJS01000448.1 GCF_005893125.1 Nonomuraea basaltis
CGGGGAGATGGGGGCGGTGGGGGCCCGGCTGAAGAGGGTCGGGACCAGGGTGAGGCCCTCGCCGCTGGTGGAGCGCCGGTAGCGGGCGTCGCTGATCAGCCGCATGCGTACCACGCCGTCCTTCAGCTGAACGCGCTCGCTGAGGTCGGCGAACATCGCGGCCAGGCCGTGGGCCGAGATGACCTGGCCGCGGTGGACCACGTCGGCCTGCAGGACCGCGCGCATCCTGGGCCACCAGGGCACGAAGCAGGTGCGCCAGTAGTCCCGCAGCGCGTCCAGGATGCGGGCCGACGGGTCGCCGCGCAGCGGCTCGGGGAGCCGGGGGTGGATGGCGCGCAGGTCGTCGAGCACCCGGTCCACGGGCACGCGGGCGACCGTGGCGAGCTCGTCGTCGATGCGGGTAAGCGGGGCGTGGGGGCGGGGTGACAGGTAGTCCGGTGTCCACATGTCGTCGTTGGTGAGCGCCCGCAGCAGGGGCACGTCCAGCGTGGACCGGGCCTGCTCCGTGCGGCGCAGCCAGGGCAGGTGCACGGGATAGCGCCCAGGGTCGCGGAACGTACGCAACGACAGCGTGAGCTCGTTGAGCGGCGAGATGGCGAAGCGGACGTCGGCCACGTCCATCCCCGCAAGCTCGTACTCGATCAGCCCTGCCATGAAGCCATACGCTACATCAATTGGCGATAAAGGCCCTATTACGGGATAAAGGCCTCCGTGATCCAGACCTTCTTCCCTC
Source organism: Nonomuraea basaltis (assembly GCF_005893125.1). Classification (GTDB taxonomy): domain Bacteria; phylum Actinomycetota; class Actinomycetes; order Streptosporangiales; family Streptosporangiaceae; genus Nonomuraea; species Nonomuraea basaltis. Next base: position 734 of record NZ_VCJS01000448.1, read on the forward strand.
AGGACCGCGTCGCCCGCTCACTGACCGTCAGCACGATGGCGTTCGCGCTCTCCAGCGGCGTCTTCTACACCGTCAGCACGCTGTACTTCACGCTCGTCATCGGGCTCAGCGCGACGACGGTGGGTCTCGGGCTGGGCATCGCGGGCGGCACCGGGGTGCTGGCCTCGTACGCGGGAGGGTGGCTGGCCGACCGGGTCGGCGCGCACCACATCCAGACGGTGGCGACAGGGCTCAACGGGATTGCGCTGCTCGCCTACACGTTCGTCTCCGACGCCGTCGTGTTCACCCTGATCGCCTGCCTGGCCGTGATCATGCGTTCGGTGGGCTCCTCGTCGAAGCAGGCGATGCTGGCGCGGTGGTACACCGGCCCGGAGCGGGTCGAGGTCCGGGCCCGGATGCGCGTGGTCACGAACGTCTTCATCGGCCTGGGCACGGTGGCCGCCGCGGCGGCGCTCCTGATCGGCACCGCGTCGGCGTACCGTGTGGCGATGGTCGTCGCCGGCGTCTTGCTGCTGGCGGCCACCGTGCCGCTGGCCGGGCTCGGGCGTCAGGTGCCGGAGCTCGCCGCCAGGATGACCGCCGTCAGGGAGCGCACCGCGTCCACCGGGCCTTCGCCGCTCAGGGACCGTACGTACATCGCGAGCGTCGCGTGCAACACCGTGGTGGCCACGCAGTTCGGCCTGCTGACCGTCGGCATGCCGCTCTGGGTGGCCACCACCGACGCGCCCACCGCCATCGTCTCCGTGCTACTCGTCCTCAACACCGTGGTCGTGGCCGCACTCCAGGTGCGCGCCTCGCGCGGCACCGACGACGTGCGCAAGGCCGGGCGCACGGTCAGGCGCGCGTCGTGGCTGCTCGCGATCGCATGCGGTCTGTACGCCCTGGCCGGCTACGGAAACATGATCGTCGCCTGCGTCCTGTTCGTCCTGGCCGCGTTCGCCCACACCATGGGTGAGATCCTGGGCGAGGCGGGTGGCTGGGGCATGGCCTTCGAACTGGCCGACCAGCGCAGCGCCGGCGCCTACCAAGGCCTCAGCCAGACCGGCTACGCGATCGCCGCCATGTTCTCCCCGATCCTCGCCACCACCGCCGTCGAACACGGCACCGCGGGCTGGGTCGGCCTGGCCGCCCTCTTCGTCCTGGCCGGCACGGGCGCCGCCGCGGTGGCCCGGCACGCAGCCATGATGATCCCCGCCGACTAGCGAAGAGACGAAGCTGCGACGAGTCACCGCTCATGTGCGACCGCAGCTGCCAGGGATCGAGCGGGACTTGGGGGCTCTTCGATTTTAGGCGGAAGTTAAGCGGGGTTGAGGCATCCGCGTCCGCGTCGGGTAGTGGCGCATCGGGTGCGTAGACGCTGGTTCTCGGGATTGCGGAAGCCATAGGCGTCTCGGGCGGTGGTCTTGATGACGCGGTTGGTGCCTTCGGAGCCGGCGTTGGTGATGCCGGTCTGAATGAAGGCCAGGATCTCGGGCCACCAGGTCTCGATGGTGGTGGCCAGGCGTTCGAGTTCGGGCAGGCCGGAGGCGGCGCAGCGGTCGTAGAAGCGAAACAGCCGCTCAGCGATGACGGTGCGGTCAGGGTTGGTGCGGGCCAGGGCGAGCAGGTCCAGCAGGTCTTCCTTGGCGTTCCACGCGGCCAGGATCGGCTTGCCGATGCGGCCGAGCGCTTGCAGGTCATCGACCATCGGATCCAGTTGAGAGCCGTGCATTCGGGCTGCGGAGCGGGTGAGCCGGTTGCGCAGCTCCCACTCCCGGTTACCTTTGCGCCCACGCCGGCCGCGGATCTGGACGGTGATGCGGCGGCGGATCTCGGTGAGGGCCTGGTTGGCTAGTTGTACGACGTGGAAGTGGTCGACCACCAGACGGGCCTGCGGTAACGCGGCGCGTACGGCGGCTTTGAAGATGGTGCACATATCGATCGCGACGAAGGCCACCCGCTCGCGCCAGGTGGCATCACGCTGGTTGAGCCAGCCGGTCACCGCGGCGATGGTGCGGCCCTCGACCTGGCCGAGCAGACCCTGATCATCGGACAGGTCCACGAAGCCGGTATGCCAGCGATTCACCGCCGTCGTCCACGTGCCGGTGCTGTCATCCAGCACCCAGCGGGGCCGCCCCCGGCGGACCTCATCGATGCCGAGCACGCTAACCTGCGGCTTTACCGTGAATTTGAGTCGGCTTGATCGTTTACATGAGAAAGTGCCTTTGAGCTGGGATGATCGGACTTATCGAAGGTCCCGTCCACCCCAGATCAGAAGGCACTTTCCGCGTGAACTCTACCGCTTCCCACCGCAAGATCAGCGTGTCTGCCGACGGCCGTGGGCTGGTCTCTCACGCCGGCGGCCTGCTGCTGTTGCAGACGCTGCGCGTCACCGGGCTGGACAAAGCGCTGTCGGCACAACTGGAGCGATGGCGGCCCGGCCGCGCGATCCACGACCCGGCAAAGGTCTCGCGCCTGATCGACAGGCTCGCCGCCGATCCGGCCCGCTCACTGAAGGCGATCCGCGCCGCGCGGGCAACGGCACGCGAACGCGCCTGGCACCTGGCCGGACCCCACGCCCCCGGAGCCGACGGCCAGCCCGTGATCGTGGATCTCGACGCCACCATCGTGCTCTCCCACTCCGACAAGCAGCACGCGGCGCCGACCTGGAAGAAAAGCTACGGCTTCCACCCGATGACCGCCTTCGCCGACCACGACCAAGGCGGCGGCGGGGAACCGCTGGCCCTGATGCTGCGGGCAGGCAACGCCGGATCCGTGCGACACGAGGTCGCACGAGTTGAGTGGATGCATCGATTGGAGGTTCGGCTGATGCCGTAGATGTTCATCCCAGGCCAGTGTCCAGGGCCTGTCCCCGCTCCGACGTGCGTCGCTGGTAACGGCGGGGTGCGAAGCTCGGAGAAGAAGCCCAAGGGCTCCCGTTCCGTCCGGGGGCCACAGGCAAGGGGAAGACCGGAGGGGTGAACGCGAGTGAACCCTTGATGATGCCTCGTCACGTTTGAGCCCCGTCAGGCGGAAGATTTCAGCGGGGTGCAGGGACCAGCCGCAGTAAGGCGGCGGGTGCCGACCGGTGAGCGAACCGCCGGTCGGGAGGACACCACCGTCCCCGGGGTATAGAGGGCAGTGCGACACGAGGTCGCAGGTTGTGAGTGGGCTTACCAAATGGAGGTTCGGTTGATATCGAAGGTGTAGTCCCTGGTCAGTGTCCGTGAGACCTGTTCCCGCCTTGGCATGCGTCGCTGGTAACGGC
>NZ_VCJS01000449.1 GCF_005893125.1 Nonomuraea basaltis
GCCATCAATCCAAGGGCCTGGAACGCCACATCCATCCAGCCATCGTCGCACCCGCTCCTCCACAACTGAACAGATCAAGGATGCGCCACCTCTGATGAGATTCCGCCAGATCAAGTGAGACAGGACAGTAAACGCCCCTACTGTCAACTCCGATGGCCCGCTGTCATGTCCACTTCCAGATGGCGTGACGGACTGTCATCTTCAAGGCCGTCAGATGTCTGGCGTCACCGAACATGACAGCGGAGCATACGACTGACCTGGGTGCTGTCACTTAGATCAGCGTCTAATCAGTTCGACCGAACGATATTCAAGATGACAGTGCGATCCGAATTCGGTTCGGCAGCCGATCGGGGTTGTCCTTCAGCTGTCGCTTCTTCGAAAGATCGCCGGCTCGCCCGCCAGTTTTACGGCAGAGCTGTTGAGTACATCTATGTGCATATCGCGCACGATCTCCGGGCCTACGCCCTTGCGTCCCTGCGGCGTTCGCCACAGCTGCCGATAGCCGATCTGATCGTGCGGACTTGGAGGTGGTGCTGCCTGAAGCTGATGGGCGGGCAAGGCGAATGATCCGGCCCTGTCACCCGGACCGCTCTCCCAGCCGGTAGTACACCGTGAGGTGGAACGGATCTGGAGGACGCGATGGCGGATGGATTCGCCGAATATGTCGGACAACGACACGAGCGGTTATGCCGTACGGCGTACCTGCTGACCCGAGACTGGCAGGCGGCCGAGGATCTGGTGCAGACGGCGCTGGTCAAGGCATGGACGGCATGGCGCAGAATCGAGGCCGACCCCGACCCGTACGTGTACCGGATCCTCGTCAACACGCACGCCTCCTGGTGGCGGCGGCGCTGGCAGGGCGAGGTGCCGACCGAGGTGCTGCCCGAGGGCCCCACAGGGCCGGACTTCGAGACGGGCGTCGCGCGGCGCTCGGCTCTCTGGGCGGCGATCGGCGGCCTGCCGGCCAGGCAACGCGCGGCGCTCGTCCTGCGCTACTTCGACGATCTGACCCCACAGCAGGTGGCTGACGCGCTCGGATGCTCAGTCGGCAGCGTGAAGAAACAGCTGAGCAGGGCACTGGCGCGGCTTCGCGTGGATCCTGCGCTACACGACCTGAAGCTGGAGGCGCTTCGATGACTCATTACACCGAGGACGACCTGCGTGCGGTGTTCGCCGAGAACAGCGTCCGCGAGGATGGGCTGCCTCCCCGGATGAGCGAGATCAGGCGACGGGGAGCCAGGACGCGCCTGCGCCGGCGGGTGACGGCAGGGGCGGCCCTGACGGCGTTGGCGGGGGCCGCCGCGACGGTCGTGACCCTGGCCGGAGTCGTGGTGCCATGGCACGGCGGGAAACCCGGCGAGCCGGCCACGGGCGTCACGGCGCACTTCCTGACGGGGGTCGAACTGCCGCCAACCATGGAAAGCAGGTACGGGCCGGTGTCGTTGATCTTCGGTCAGACCTATCAGTCCGTGGGGGAGAGGGTACGGATCTCGTTCCGGCCGACCAGCGTCCATACCGGGTTCGCGATCCGGTGCGCCGACCCGAAGGCGTGGGTGCTGGTCCGGGACGCGAAGGGCACGTGGAATGATCTCACCCCGTGCGTACGGCTGGGCCGGGGTCTGCAAGTCCAGTTCGACAAGAGCTCCGTGACACGGGACTGGCTGCGGGTACCGCAGAATCTGGAGGTCTGGGTCTTCCCCGCCGACGCGCCGATCGGATCGGCCGGGCTGGCTGACAAGTGCGCCCTCGCCGACCGGCGGGCGGGAAAGTGCGACGGACCGTGGGATCGCGAGGCGATCACCGCGATGCCGCAGCGCCTCGCGGCCGAGACCGGCCCTCAGCGGGGTCTCTGGTCGATCGGAGTCTACGACCAGGAGCCGCGCCTCGACCCCTGAAGAGCTGGCGGGCGGCCCGGTGATCAGGGGGCGCTGCGATCAACCCATGAGGCGAACGACTCGTCCGGCTGCGGCTCAACCACCAACGCCAGGCGCCGAGGGGTGCGGCCAACTCTCACCTTCGAGTTCTCGCTATCGAGTCGACTCTCAAGATCCACGCCAAACTCTCAAGTTCAATGGGCCCAGACATCAGACAGATGTCTGGCGTCGCGGAACATGACAGCGAGGCTTGAGGCCGACCTGGGCACTGTCACTTTGATCAGCGTCTAATCAGGACACCCGAACGACATTCAAAATGACAGTGCGATCCGAGCATGGTTCGGAGGGCCTCTGCGGCGAGGTGAGGGCATCGCTGCATCACCACCGCTTCTGGCCCGTCTCGACGCTGGGTTGGGTCAGAAATAGGCACCAGGTATGGCGGCGCCGAGGATGGGGCGGCGAAGGTGCTGCGGGGTGATCATGACGTTGGTGATCCGGCTGGCGATTGCCAGGGCCGCCGGGATGGGGTTGTCGATGTGGTCGTCGGCGGCCGGATCGATGCCCAGCTCACGGAGGTAACGATTAAGCCGATCGGGCTCTGCGCCATGCCTCTGGATGGGAAAGGTCGGGTCGATGTCGGTGAGGTATTCGCCGTCGACGGCGCAGGAGAGGCGGTGCCGGGCGGCGTAGTCGTGCCGCATCACCGCCACTGCCTGTCCTCCGCCGCGGGACAGGGGGCGGAGGGCCTCAGCATGCGAACCCCGCCAACCGCAGTCCTCGATCGCGACAGTCCATTCCCCGATTCGCCTCACGGTGATGACCTCAGGTCCTTCCGGACAGGAGTGGTCCCCATCGTCGATCAGCCGGATGTCCTCGTCCGCGGCGCCGAGCCGGCGCAGCACCTCACGCTCGTCGAGCCCGCGGACGAAGACGATCGTGTAGATGTCCCCGAGTGGGCTGTCCTCCTGCCACTCGTAATCCTCCGGCGACGCGCCGGGGGTTCTCGCGGTGGCGCGGACCATCTCGAACGTGCTCGCCTGCTCGAGGATCTCGGGATGGGCGGCGAAGAAGGCCTCGGTGATTTCTGGAGCTATCCGGCCACGCTCACTGACCAGGTAGCCGGTCGCTCTTGCCCAGTCCCGGATTTGCGTGCGGCCGAGCTTGGGCGTCCGGTAGGTGACGCGGAGGGGGGTGAAGTCGGCATCGGACATGATCAGAAGCTACCGATAGGCTTGATGCCCTGTCTGCCTTGCGCTTGTCCCGGCGGGCCCGACCTGGGCGATGTAACCCTCTCCCAGGGGCGTAGCCCTTCGCCGGTCAGGAGCAGTGCCGCCTCGGGCAAGTCCACGTCTTCGACGGTCTCGGGCGGGTGCAGGTGGTGGGGCGCGCCTGGTTCCCAGAGTGCGAGGGGTTTGAGCGAGTCGGTGTCGACCCTGCTGATCTGCAGGTGGCCGAGGACGCGGTCCGTGAGCGCGACATTCCTCTGCTGCTCACAGAATTCATGCCAGAGGGTGCCGGCCCAGGGGTCGTAACGGCGTTGGTGCATGAAGTAGCGCAACCCGTCCAGGAGCGTGCCGCCCAGGCAAATCTCATCAACGATGAGCATACCGGCGGCGGTCAGCAGGGGCCCGGGCTGGTAAAAGGTCAGTTCGCGGCAGCGCTCGCGGGCGGCGGACCCGGCGGTGAGCGCGAGCTGGTCGCGTAGGTGGCAGAACTCGTGGAAGGTCCACCACAGGTGGACGTCAGTGCCGGCAGGCAGCATCTCCGGGGTGCCCAGATAGATGGCCAGCCGAAAGAGCAGCTCGTAGAGATCCCAGAAGTCCTTGGTGGGATCGATGGGGCCATCACGCGGGCGGTGCAGACGGGCGCGGAGGCTGTGCTGGATTCGAAGGAGACGCTCGTCGCTGAGTGGGTGGCAGGGGAGCTGGGTTGGGTGTAGCAGCTCGTCCTCAGTGAGTGTCTGAGCTGGGCTTTTATGGTCGTGACTTTTGATCGGGGAACCGCCCTCTACCGTGGGTGCAGGCGTCTCCACCGTCGATCCCGAAGCCCCGGCACGTGCACAAGACCGTGCATCAGCGCCAGGACGGCTACAAGGCACACGTC
>NZ_VCJS01000044.1 GCF_005893125.1 Nonomuraea basaltis
GGTCTCATGGTTTCGGAGCTCTTCTTATTTTTTTTTTCAAGCAGAAGACGGCATACGAGTTGTCTTAGGGTCTCGTGGGCTCGGAGATGTGTATAGGAGACAGGTCGTAGACGGCGGCCAGGGCCGCGTCCATCTGCACGTCGGCGCCCTGCAGGCCGCACCCGGTGCCGTCGGCGTCGCCGCCGCCCAGCACCAGCCGCCACCTGCGCATGCGCTCATCGGCCTCGGTCACCGTTCAGTCCTCCCGATGATCGCCAGCACGGTCGCGGCGGCCGCCGCCGCGCGCCGCTCGTCCACGTCCCGCTCCCCCTCCGCGCGTCCCGCCGACCGCAGGCGCTCGCCGACGGCCCTGCGCTCCGGTGCGGCGAAGCTCCCGAACGTGCGGCGCAGCAGCGGCAGCACGTCGGTGAACTGGTCGCCGGACAGCCCGGTGAGCCAGCCGTCCACCAGGTTGAGCAGGCGCGGGTCGTGCACCAGCAGCAGCCCGCCCCCGGCCAGGAACCCCTCCACCCAGGCCGCCGCCCTGGCCGGGGTCTGGCCGCGGGACATCGCCCTGGACATGCGGTCGCCCGCGTCGGCGAGCTCGCCGGAGTCCAGCAGGATCCTGGTCAGCCGGCCCTCGATGAGGCCGTGCAGGTCCGGCCGGTCGCTGATGCCCCTGAGGGTGCCCAGCCACCGCGCCCGCGGCGCCGGACCGCCGCCTTCGGCGGGCTCTCCGCCTGTGGCGCCGGGCGGGGATTCGGTGAGCAGGGCGACGGCCGCGTGCACCGCGTCCACGTGCTTGAGCACGCCGGCCGCCGCGTCGTCGTCCAGCCCCGTCACCGCCACCGGCAGCCCGACGCAGATGCGGTCCAGCATCGACTCCACGATCGCCGCCAGGCCCTCGGCCGGGGTGCCGCGGACGTCGCCGTACCGGTGGGCGCGGACCATCGCGGGCAGCGCCGCCATCAGGTGCGTGACGTCGGTGTCCAGCGCCGCCTTGGCCGACAGCGCCGCCAGCACCTCGGGCAGCGCCTGCGGCAGCTCGGCCAGCAGACACTGCTCGACCAGCGACGTCAGATCCGCCAGCGCCGCCGCCTCGGTCCCCGCCAGATCCCTGGCGCGCTGCGCGGCGGCGGCGGCCACGGTGGTGCCCAGAGCGGCGTGCTCGATGAGCGCCAGATCGTGCTCTGGCCGCCACTGCAGCGTCCACGTCTCCCTGAACGTGCCCTTGCCGCGCGCCTGCCCCGGCGTGCCCCAGCCGACCTCGAGCAGCCGCAGCCGGTGCAGCAGGTGGCTGCGGTCGAGGTCGAGCGGCTTGCGCAGGTCGAGGTCGATCTCGCGGTCGAGCGCCTCCGGCTTGAGCTTCAGTTTCCGCTGCTGGTCGCGCAGGTCGCGCTGGAGCGGCACCATCGGCGTGCCGTCCGTGACGTGGCCGAGCCGGTCGCCGACGACCATGCGCCGCTGGACCAGCTCCACGGCCAGGTCGTCGCCCTCGCACAGCACGGCCCTGGCCGCCTCGGTGACCTCGCCGAGCCCGGCCAGGGGGCGGCCGCGCAGCGCGGCCAGGCTGTCCGCGAGGCGTACGGACTCGATGACGTGCGCCGACGACACCGCCAGGCCCTCGTCACGCAGCACGGCGGCCGCCTCGGCGAGCCACCGCTCCACGGGCCGGTCGGGGGCGCTGAACAGGTGGTGGTACCAGCCCGGCGAGGTGATCCCCGCGCCGTAGCCGCTCCGGGAGGCCAGCCGCCCGTACGTCCACGGCACCCACGTCAGCTCGGCCTTCACCTTGGGCAGGCCGCGCAGGATCGCGTTGTCGGCCGTGGCGGGGGGCAGCGGCCCGGCCAGCGCGGGCACGTGCCAGGCGCCGCAGATCACCACAATCCGTCCGTGGCCCTGCCTGAGGGCCGCGCGGAGGGTCTTGCGCATGTACGCCTCGCGCCTGGCCTCCCGCTCGTCCGGCTCGTAGCCCTCGCGCACGGCGGCCATGGCCTCGGCGATCACCTCGAAAGGCGTGTCGCCGCGGTGCTCGACCACGTCCTCCCACCAGCGTTCCGGGTCGTCGTATCCGGCGGCCGCGGCGAGCGAGCCGATGGGGTCGGCCCGCAGGTCCGGTGTTTCGTCATCGCGGTCGTCGGCAAGTGAATGGGCCGCAGGCAGGTCGCAGAAGCGCACCGGGATGCCGGCGGACGTGCCGTACAGGATGGCCTGCCACTCGGGCGAGAACGCGGCGAACGGCCAGAAGGCGGCGCGGGCGGGCGCCCCGGGCACGTGGGCGAGCAGCGCGACCGGCGGTTCGAGGTCAGGGGCCAGCGGGATGAGCGGGTCGGCCTCTGGCGGGCCCTCGATGAGGATCGCGTCGGGGCGCAGGCGCTCCAGCTCCGCCCGCACGGCCCGCGCCGACCCCGGCCCGTGATGCCGCACCCCCAGGACGTACACGCTGTCTCTGTTTGTTCGCTCGCTCATGTGACCTCGCGGCACGCGCGGTAGAAGTCCCGCCAGTCCGAACGCTCCCGGACCACGGTCTCCAGGTATTCCCGCCACACCACCCGGTCCGACACCGGCTCCTGCACCACCGCCCCCACGATCCCGGCGGCCACGTCGGCCGGGCGCAGCACGCCGTCGCCGAAGTGGGCGGCCAGCGCGATGCCGTTGGTGAGCACCGAGATCGCCTCGGCCGTCGAGAGCGTGCCGCTCGGCGACTTGACCTTGGTGCGCCCGTCCTCGGTGACGCCCGCGCGCAGCTCCCGGAACACCGTCACCACGCGCCGGATCTCCGCTAGCCCCGTCGTCGTCTCGGGCAGCTCCAGCGCCCGGCCGAGCTGGGTGACGCGGCGCGCGACGATGTCCACCTCCTCCTGGGCGGTGGCCGGCACCGGCAGCACGACCGTGTTGAAGCGGCGGCGCAGCGCGCTGGACAGCTCGTTGACGCCCCGGTCGCGGTCGTTGGCCGTGGCGATGACGTTGAAGCCCCGCTCGGCCTGCACCTCGCGGTTGAGCTCGGGGATCGGCAGCGTCTTCTCCGACAGGACGGTGATCAGGGCGTCCTGCACGTCGGACGGCATGCGGGTCAGCTCCTCGACGCGGGCGATGCGGCCCTCGGCCATCGCGCGCATCACGGGCGACGGGGTCAGCGCCTCGATCGACGGGCCCTCGGCCAGCAGCCTGGCGTAGTTCCAGCCGTACCGGATGGCCTCCTCGGCCGTGCCGGCCGTGCCCTGCACGAGCAGCGTCGAGTCGCCGCTGACGGCGGCGGCCAGGTGCTCCGACAGCCACGTCTTGGCGGTGCCGGGCACGCCGAGCAGCAGCAGCGCGCGGTCGGTCGCCAGCGTGGCGACGGCGACCTCGACGATGCGCCGCGCGCCCACGTATTTGGGGGTGACCCGGTCGCCGTCGCCCAGGATGTACGTGGTGACGGCCCATGGCGAGAGCTTCCAGCCCGGCGGCCTGCGCCGGTCGTCGTCCTTGGCCAGGAGCGCCAGCTCCTCGGCGTACTGGTCTTCCGCGTGCGGGCGCAGAACGGTCACGGGGTCTCCTTCGTCGGTCTCATGACCGAGGTGCGGGATGTCATTTCCGGTGATAGCTCCCTGTACATGTCGGCGCGGAACCGCAGCAGGGCGGCGACCTGCTGAATGGACTCGACCGGCGAGTAGCTCTCGGCCAGCGGGAACAGGGCCGGGTCGATGTGCTCGCCGGCCAGCTTGACCAGCTCGCCGAGGTTCCACGGCTGCGTGGTGGCCACCTTCACGATCTTTCGGAGCACGGCCGTGGCGAGTCCCTCGCGCCAGTGGGACGACACGCCGCCCAGCACCATGATCAGCTGGCTGTCCAGGTCGTGTTCGCGGACGAAGTCGGCGGCGAGCTCCTGCTGCTCGTCGGGCGGGAGCGACTCCAGGAGGTCGGCGATCGGGTCCCAGCCGAACATCGCGCGCGCCCACTCCGGGTCCTTCTGCAGTACGGCGGCGCGGACCCAGGCGGTCTTCACGTCGGCGTCCCAGTCGTGGATCCTCATCTGGAGCAGCCGGCCAGGCGAGTGACCCCAGACCGCGAGCGGGGCGCGGGCGATGATCTGCTGGAGCCACCAGGCGCGCTCGCCCAGGCCTCTGGGCGGTTTGGGGCGGACGCCGTCGCGTTCCATCGCCTTGTCGCACTCGTGGGGGGCTTCGATGGCGATGACGTTCCCGGCGATGGTCAGGCAGGCCCTCACGCGCTCGGCCATGCGCCGGGACAGGCGCGAGCCGGGGAGGCGGGTGAGGAGGTTGGCGGCGGCCTGGCGCACCTCTCTGCGGCGGTCGTCCAGCGCCTCCTCCAGGAACGGCTCGTCGTCCATGCTCAGCCCGTCGGCCAGCGCCTCGACGAACTCGGCCCGATCGTCGGGCGTCTCGCGCTCCCACGTGCTCTCCAGCAGCTCCCGGGCCTGGGCGGGGTCGGCCGCCCTGAGGGCGCGCAGGTGCGCCAGCCGGTCGGCCGCGCCGCCCAGCTCCCACGTCTCACCCGTCGGCTCCTCCAGCAGGTAGGCCCACGCGGGGTTCTGCGCGGCCAGCCACCTGCCGCGCTGCCCGGCCAGCACGCCCAGGTGGACCCGGATCGAGCGGTCGCGGCGGCCGCGTTCGAGCAGCTCGGGCAGCACGTACGGGGGCACCCTGCGGCCGGTCTCCGCCGCCGCGGCCAGCCATTCGGGCAGCAACCTCTCGTGCTCACCGCCCATGATCCTCACCAGGCGCTCGGCCGCGCGCCGGGCGACGGCGGAACGCTCCTCCTCGGGCGCGGGCTCCGGCCGGGCGACCTCGATCGGCCGCCGCCCGGCCCGCCGCCTCGCCACCTCGACCGCCGCGTCCTCGAGCAGCGCGCCTTGGTACGGCCTGCGCTCGGTGCCCACGAGCGCCGCCGACGCCAGCTCCTCCCAGGTGCTCAAAGGATCACCGCCGTTCCGTCTTCGTCCCAGGTGGTCAGGGGGCGCAGGCCCTGCGGCGTCCATTCGGCGGCAACCGTCAGCGGGTGCCCTCCCGAGACGGCGATCAGCCGCCAGGGATCGCGGGACCTGGGGTGCAGGGGAAGGCCGCCGATCGAGGCCCGCTCGGGCACCACCGCTTCCAGCACGAGCGGCCAGGACTCCGTCCACGGATCCTCGGCCAGCGCCCGGGCCACCTCGTCGAGCGCCTCCTCTGGCGACACACCCGGCGGCACGGCCGGATGCGGAGCAGCGGGCCGGCCGGCAGGCCCCGGCTCAGGGATCGTGCCGTGGCTGGAGACGAGGTCGGATGCGGGGATGGTGCCGTGGCGGGTGGCGACCAGGGCGCGCAGAGGGGCGGCACCCGGGTAGAAGGTCACGTCGGCGTCGATGACGGTGCCCGTGACCAGGGAGGCGTCCAAGGGCTGGCCCTGCGGGGCGAAGGAGAGGATCAGCGCCGGTCGTCCGGTGCGGCGGCCGCGGAGCCAGACGCGGCGGGCCGTCAGCCGGTCATGCTGCTCGTCGCGCCTGCCCAGCACGTCCCACAGGTCGCGGACCGCGGGCCTGGCCAGCACCTCTTCCCTGGTGACGGGGAAGCCGGCGCGGATCAGGACCGTCCGGGCCAGCGGGCCGGGCAGGTCGGCTCGCCGCCGGTAGGCGACGGCGAGCAAGTTGATCAGGGCGTATTCCTCCAGCAGCCGCCCCGGCCAGTTTTCCTCCGCACGCACCTGCGCCAGGCGGGAGACGATGCCCGCGACCCCGGGGGCCTGGGCGTCGATGAGCCGCTTGGCCAGGCCGTCCCATTCATGCTCGGCGACCCCTGCCAGGCCCTGGCGCACCTGGTCGGCCAGCCAGCGCTCCAGCTCCGCCAGCCCGGATGCGACGCGCGCATGGCGGACGGACTCCGCGCCGGCGACGGCGCCCCGCTTGCCGCCCGAACGCGCCGAAACCCCGACGCCACTTCGCCCGGCGTCGCCCTGCTCGGTGGCAGCGCCCTTGGCGGCCCCTTCGGCACGGTCGGCCTCGAGGCGGGCCGCGGCCTTGGCGGCGCGTTCGGCCCTCGTTTCCAGCCACTCCGTCACCCACTGCGGGGCCGCCTCCACCTCGGGCACCCCGTCGGCGGACCACATGAGCAGCAGCCCGAGCGCGTGCTTGCAGGGGAACTTCCGGCTCGGGCAACTGCACCGGTAAGCGGGCTCGGTCAGGTCGACGCAGGCCAGGTAGGGGTTGGCCCCGCTGCCCTTGCACGCGCCGTACAGGACCATGCCCGTCGTGCCGCGTAAGGACCATTTGCCGGGCACCGCCACCCCCTGGGCCGCCTTCTGCGAGGAGGCGTCGGGGGCGAGGGCGAGCACCTGATCACGGCTCCACCGTTCGATCACCTGCCGCAGACTAGCCACTCCGGCCGACATTTCGCGGCGAGCCCGGGAACCGATCTGCCGACGGTCACCTCCGTCCCGGACAGACGAGCAGCGGAGGCGCTGGATGCCCTCGGGGGGCGACCAACCTTGTCCTGAAATTTCCACCTAAACTCGGCCACGTGGAGCTGAAGATCTACCCCGACGGCCCGTCCGTACAAGTCGCCGACGAGGCCGCGGCCCTGGCCAGCCCGCTGGACGGGCAGCTCGTCCTCGACGGCACCCGCTTCCTGCGCAGGGACGTGGCGGGCGCCCCGGTGGCGTTCGTCGAGCGACCGCCCGTCGCCGCGGCGCTCGACCTTCTCCCGCACCCGGAGGGCGGCTGGTTCCGCGAGACCTGGCGGTCGGCGGTGACGTTCCGGCCGGACGGGTACGAGGGGCCGCGGGCCAGCGCCACCGGCATCTACTTCCTGCTGCAACCGGGCGAGGAGTCGGTGCCGCACATGGTCAGGTCGGACGAGGTGTGGCTGTGGCACCGCGGCGGCCCCCTGACCCTGACCGTCGGGGACGCCACGGTGACGCTCGGCCCGCAGGTGGAGGACGGTCACGTGCCGCAGGCGGTCGTGCCGGGTGGGGTCTGGCAGTCGGCCCGCCCGGCGGGCGCCGAGCCGGTGCTGGTGAGCTGCGTCGTGTCACCGGGCTTCGATTTCGCCGACTTCACCGCATAGTCCCGCGGTTTATCCATCAGCCGGAACATGTCGGCGAGCGACCCCGGACCGCGCAGCAGGCCCCGGCCCAGGACGAGTTCCCGCATAGTTTCACCGGGCCGTGAGCGGGCAGCCGTGTGCCATGAAAGCCAAAGAATGGACCGTGCGAATTCAGCTGACCGAGGACGGCGACGACACCTCGGCGCGAGCGGCGTTGACCACGGACGACGGCATCGAGGTGACGGGGGCCGGGCGCGCTCGCCGCAACCCGTCGGACCCGGCGGTGCCGGAGATCGGGGACGAGCTGGCGGCCGCGCGGGCGCTCGCTGACCTGGCCGAAAGCCTGGCGGTCAGCGCCCGGCGGGACATCGCGGGCTCGGCGGACTCGCCCGCCCAGAACCGCTCATGGTGAATACATTATACCATAAATAGCTAAATAACGCACTTTTTACTAACGCGCCTGAATTCGGTAAATTGACGGCCATGGCTGCGATCGAGGAGAAATTCGTTCCCTCTGGAGAATTGCAACTGTGGACCGAGCGATTCGGTGACCCCGCGGATCCCGTGGTGCTCCTCGTCATGGGCACCTCCACGGCGGGCATCGGCTGGCCGGACGAGCTGGTGGACAGGCTCGTGGCCGGCGGGCGGCAGGTCATCAGGTACGACCACCGCGACACCGGGCGGTCCACCTGCGTGGACTTCGCCAAGCACCCCTACACGCTGGCCGACCTGGCCGCCGACGCGATCGCGGTGCTCGACGGCCACGGCGTCGCCGCCGCCCACGTCGCCGGCGCGTCGCTCGGCGGCGCGATCGGCCAGTGGCTGGCGGCGCACCGCCCGGAGCGCGTGACGGCGCTGACCGCGATCATGACGAGTCCGATGGGCGCCGCCGCAGGCCCCGTGTGGGCGCGGGCGCTGGCCGGGCAGGCGCCCGATCCCGGCGACCTGCCGCCGCCCGCGCCGCGGTTCCTGGAGCATCTCGCCCGCTCGGCGGCCGGGCCGCGGACGACCCGCGAGGAGCACATCGCCGCAAACCTGGAGACCTGGCGGGTGCTGAACGGCGACGTCCTGCCGTTCGACGAGGATGCCGCACAGCGCTTCGTCGAGGCGTCGTACGACCGGAGCGGTGATCCCGCCGCGGCGCTCAACCACGACGCGGCCGGCCGGCTGATGACCGAGGACCGGCGCGTCCCGCTGTCCTCGATCAAGGCGCCGACGCTGGTCGTGCACGGCACCGAGGACCCACTGCTGCCGCTGCCGCACGGCGAGGCGCTGGCCGCGGAGATCCCGCACGCGCGGCTGCGGACGATCCCCGGCATGGGTCACACGTTCCTGTCCCCCGGCCTGCCCCGCCGGGTCGCCGACCTCATCCTCACGCAACCGGCCTGACGAAGGTGCCGCGCCGGGCACCGTCTCGACCATGTCTCCCAGCGCCTCGATCACCTTGCGGACGCGGTCCCGGCCGATGCCGTGGTCGCTCGCCAGGCGGGCCTGCGACGGGAGCGCCTGGCCCGGCCGCAGCACGCCCTGCCTGATCTGCTCGGCCAGGTTCTCGGCGAGGTACTGCTCCACGAGGTCGGCGTGCCCGGCACCGGCAACCTGGGCCAGGGGCCGCGGCCGGGCGCTGTCCATGGCGCTCATCCAGCTCCCCACTACCTGCACACGAACCCGGCGATCGCGGCCAACGCGCGGCACGTGATCCGTGACGTGCTCACCGGCATGATCACCGAGACGCCCCTGAGGTAACGTCGGCACTCTCCACCTCGATCAAGGAGAGTCACATGGTCCACAAAGCCGTGATCCCGGTGGCCGGCCTGGGCACCCGGCTGCTGCCCCTGACGAAGGCGCTGCCCAAGGAGATGCTGCCGATCGGCGACAAGCCCGTCATCGAGCACACCATCCGCGAGCTCGTGGACTCCGGCATCGACGAGATCACCATCGTGACCTCGGCCCGCAAGGAGCTCGTCCAGCGGCACTTCGCCCCGGACGCCGACCTGGAGCTGCAGCTGCGCGCCGCCGGCAAGGACGAACTGGCCGGCGCGGTGGCGGAGCTGTCGTCCCTGGCCCACATCACGTACCTGTACCAGAACGGCCCGTACGGCAACGGCACCCCCGTGCTCAACGCCGCCCGCGTCATCGGCGACGAGCCGTTCATGGTGCTGTGGGCCGACGACGTGTTCGTGGCCGAGGTGCCGCGGGCCAAGCAGCTCAAGGCCGCGTACGAGGCCACGCAGGCCCCCGTCCTGGCCCTGATGCCGATGGCGATCAAGGACGCCGCCCGCTACGGCGTGCCCGTCGTCGAGGAGGACCTCGGCGGCGGCCGCCTGCGGATCTCCGGCCTGGTGGAGAAGCCGTCCCCACGGGAGGCCCCCTCCAGGTACGCCGCGATCGGCGGGTACGTCATCACCCCCGGCGTCGTCGAGGAGCTGGAGGCCGCGACGCGCAGGTGGTACGACCACCCCCAGGGCGAGATCTACCTCACCGAGGCCCTGCACCGCCACGCCGCCGCCGGGCACCCGGTCTACGGGCAGGTCATCGACGGCACCTGGTGGGACACGGGCTCCCCGCTCGACTACCTCAGGGCTCAGTTCGCCGCGGCCCTCGCCGACCCGGCGTACGGCCCGGAGCTGCGCAAACTGGCCCTGGAGAGCGGCGCACCCTAACGTTTCCTGAGGGATGATGGTCTGTCCGGAGAACTTATGAGGAGGGCAGCGGTGAGCCGTCAAATCGTTTCCGTCGTGGGTGGCAAGGAGGCCGCCACGACAGCCACATACGAGTCGACCAACCCGGCCCGGCCGAGCGAAGTCGTGGCCGAGGTCGGCCTGGCCGACGCCGGCGCGTTCGCCGCCGCCTGCCGCGCCGCCAAGGAGGCCCAGCGCGAGTGGGCCAGGGTGCCCGCACCCGTGCGCGGCCGGGTGATCGCCTCCATCGGGCGGCTGGTCGAGGCCAACACCGACCGGCTGGCCCGGCTGGTCACCGAGGAGATCGGCAAGCCGTACGCCGAGTCCCGTGGCGAGGTGCGGGAGATCGTGGACACGTGCGACTTCTTCCTCGGCGAGGGCCGCAGGCTCTACGGGCAGACGGTGCCGTCGGAGATGCCGGACAAGAACCTGTTCACGTTCCGGAACCCGGTCGGCGTGGCGGCGGTCGTCACCGCGGGCAACTTCCCGGTCGCCGTGCCGTCGTGGTATCTGGTCCCGGCCCTGCTGTGCGGCAACGCCGTCGTCTGGAAGCCCGCCGAGTACGCCGCCGCCTCCGCGCACGCCATGTTCCAGCTGTTCACGGCGGCGGGGCTGCCCGACGGCGTGCTCAACATCGTCTTCGCCGACGGCGCCGAGACCTTCCGCGGCCTGGAGCTCGCCCTCGACGAGGGCACCGTGCACAAGGTCGGCTTCACCGGCTCCAGCGAGGTCGGCCGGAAGATCGGCGAGCTGACCGGGCGGCACCTGCAGTCGGCCTGCCTGGAACTGGGCGGCAAGAACCCGATGGTGATCATGCCGGACTCCGAGCTGGACCTGGCCGTCGAGGGCGCGCTGTTCGCCGGCTTCGGCACCGCGGGCCAGCGCTGCACCAGCCTCGGCACGGTCATCGTGCACGAGAGCGTCCACGACGCGTTCGTCGAGCGGTTCGCGCGGGCGGTGCGGGAGGCCAGGATCGGCGACCCCGCGCAGGACGTGCTGGCGGGCCCGCTGCTCGACCAGAAGTTCGCCGACCGTTATGAGGAGTACCTGACCTGGCTCCAGCCCCACCACAAGGTCGTGTCCGGAAATATCGGGAAAATCACCAAAGACAACCCGCGCGGTGACTTCGACGGCGATGGTGGCCTCTACTACCACCCCGTCGTCGTGGACGGCGTCAAGCCCGGCGACCGGCTGTTCATGGAGGAGACGTTCGGCCCGATCGTGGGCGTGACCACGTTCCGCACCCTCGACGAGGCCGTCGAGCTGGCCAACCTGCCCGGCTACGGCCTGTCGAGCTCGATCTACACCACCGACCCGAAGCACGCCTTCCGCTTCCGCGAGGGCGTCTCGGCCGGCATGGTCAGCGTCAACAACTCCACCTCGGGGGCGGAGGCGCACCTGCCGTTCGGCGGCAACGGCAAGTCCGGCAACGGCAGCCGCCAGTCGGGCATGTGGGTGCTCGACCAGTTCACCCGCTGGCAGGCGATGAACTGGGACCACTCCGGCCGGCTGCAGAAGGCGCAGATGGACGTCGCGGAGATCGTCCCAGACCTGGACTTCCGCCTCTCATGACGAAAAGGGGGCCCCGCGGGGCCCCCTTTTGTCAGAGCGGTCAGACCTGGCCGGCCTTCTCCAGCGCCGAGCAGCAGGTGTTCACCAGCAGGCGGGTGACGACGTACGGGTCGACGTTGGCGTTCGGGCGACGGTCCTCGATGTAGCCCTTCTTCTCCACCTCGACCTGCCACGGGATGCGCACGGAGGCGCCGCGGTCGGACACGCCGTAGCTGTACTTGTTCCACGGGGCGGTCTCGTGGGCGCCGGTCAGGCGGCTCTCGATGCCGACGCCGTACTGGGTGATGTGCTCCATCGGCTTGTCGCCCTCGCCGAGCGCCTCGCAGGCGGTGATGATCGCCTCGTAGCCCTCGCGCATGGCCTTGGTGGAGAAGTTGGTGTGCGCGCCGGCGCCGTTCCAGTCGCCGCGGGCGGGCTTGGCGTCGAGCGTGGCCTCCACGCCGAACTCCTCGGCCGTGCGGTAGAGCAGCCAGCGGGCCACCCACATGTGGTCGGAGACGTCGAGCGGACTCGCCGGGCCGACCTGGAACTCCCACTGGCCGGGCATGACCTCGGCGTTGATGCCGGAGATCGCCAGGCCGGCGGCGAGACAACGGTCGAGGTGGAGCTCGACGATCTCGCGGCCGAAGATGGCGTCGGCGCCGACACCGCAGTAGTACGGGCCCTGCGGAGCGGGGAAGCCGCCCTCAGGGAAGCCGAGCGGGCGGCTGCCCTTGAAGAAGGTGTACTCCTGCTCGATGCCGAACCAGGACTCCTGGTCGGCATACTGCTCGGCGATGGGGCGCAGCAGGGCGCGGGTGTTGCTGACGTGCGGGTCGCCGTTGATCTCCTCGACCTCGCACAGGACCAGCACGTTGGCCCCGCCGCGGATCGGGTCCGGGCAGGTGAACACCGGGCGGAGCACGCGGTCCGACGAGTGACCCTCTGCCTGGTTGGTGCTGGAGCCGTCGAAGCCCCAGACCGGAGGCTCGGCCCCGTCGGAAAGGATCTTGGTCTTCGAGCGCAGCAGAGCCGTGGGCTCGGTGCCGTCGATCCAGATGTACTCAGCCTTGTAGCTCACTGCGATCCTTTCAGGGTTCTTCTCAGCCACGCCGAGTCTTATGGACAGCCGTTTCCCCGTTTTTGCCCACATGTGAACGGCGTGTTAATCAGCCATCCTTTACCAAGGCGAACGCATGTCCCGCGTTTACCCTTCGCGCACCGCGCCGTCGCCCTCGACGGTCAGCATGGCATTCGGGCCGCCCGCCCCGCAGTCCGGCCCGTTCGGGTAGCGCAGCCGCGGCGTGACCTCGAGCAGGCGCTCGAACACGGACGCACCGGCGGCGTCCAGCAGCTCCAGCCGCACCCGTACGGGCCGGTCGGGCAGCCCCGGCACGTCGCCGAACCCGTGCTTGCCGCCGTCAGGCACCGGCGTCACCGCGCAGGTGTCGCCCGAGCAGGTCTCCTTGCCCGCCCGATGGGTCGGCATCAGCTCGACGCGGGCCGATTCGCAGGCGCCGTCCCAGCACACCTCCATCGAGGCGGCCGCCGCCCGGCCCGCCAGCGGACCCTTGACGTTCACCGACACCCCGACCGGGGTGCCGATGAGCGTGCACTCCTTGTCGTCCGAGCATCCGGCGAGCAGGAGGCAGAAGACGGCAAGCGAGACGACCCGATGCATAACCCGTAAGACGCGGGTCAGAGATTCAGGGTTCACGGCGCCGTGCGACCATTTCACTCAGGGGGATTGCTCATGCACGATCTGTGGTTCGGCGCGTTCCTGTCACCCGAGGCCGAGGGCCGCGACCGGCTGCTGCGCCAGGTCACGCTGGCGGACCGGCTCGGCCTCGACCTGATCGGCATCCAGGACCATCCCTATCAGGCGGGCTTCCTGGACACCTGGACGCTGCTGTCGGCCGTCGCCGGGCGCACCGAGCGGATCCGGCTGGTGCCCGACGTGGTCAACCTGCCGCTGCGGCCGCCCTCTGTGCTGGCCAGGGCCGCCGCCTCGCTCGACCTGCTCAGCGGCGGCCGCGTGGAGCTGGGGCTGGGCGCGGGCGCGTTCTGGGACGCGATCGCGGCGATGGGCGGGCGCCGGCTCTCCCCCGCCGAGTCCATCGAGGCGCTGGCCGAGGCCATCACGGTGCTGCGGGCGCTGTGGACGCCGGGCGACCCCGTGGTTTTCGAGGGCAACCACTACCGGCTCGGCGGGGCGCGGCCCGGGCCGTTCCCCGCGCATCCGATCGGCATCTGGATCGGCGCGATCAAGCGCAGGATGCTGGAACTGACCGGGCGGATGGGCGACGGCTGGCTTCCCTCGTCCTTCTACAGCCCGCCCGAGGCGGTGGCGGCGCAGGTCAAGGTGCTCGACGCGGCGGCCGCGGACTCGGGGCGCGACCCGGCGGAGATCCGCAAGATCTACAACATCGGGGGCACCTTCTCACCGCTGCCCGGCACCGGATTTCTCGACGGGCCCGCGGCGCTGTGGGGCGAGCAGCTCACGGAGCTGGTGTTCGAGGTCGGCATGACCGGATTCGTGCTGGCGCCTGGGCTGGAGGCGGAGCACGATCTGCGGACGTTCGCCCAGGAGGTCGCGCCCGCCGTACGCGAGGCCGTGGCCAGGGAGCGGGGGCGGCCCGCGCCGGAGCCGGCCGAGCGGCCGGTCACGCTCACGGACCTGGACGAGGCGGGCCGGCCCCGCGCGCCCAAGCACGACCCGGCGGAGCTCACGCCGGAGCAGCGGCGGCTCGGCCGCCACCTGGTCGAGGTGCACGACGGCTACCGGCACGAGATGCGGCAGGTCCAGGACGCGGTCGAGCAGGTGGCGGCGGGCCGGCTGGACGCGGCCGCACTGCGCTCGGCGATCAACCGGCTGGCCGCCCGGCAGAACCACTGGACGCTCGGCACGTACTGCGCGACGTTCTGCCGGCTGCTGACCGTGCACCACACGATCGAGGACGAGGGCGTGCTCCCGGCCCTCCTGGAGCGCGACTCCGCGCTCGCGCCGGTGATCAAGAAGCTGGAGCAGGAGCACGAGGTCATCGCCGAGCTGCTCGCCCGCCTCGACGAGGCGTGCGTGGAGCTGCTGCGGAGCCCGGCCAGGATCGACCGGGTCAGGCAGCGGGCGGACCGGCTGGCGGCCGTGCTGTCGTCGCACTTCGCCTACGAGGAGGAGGAGCTGGTGGAGCCGATCGCACGGCTCGGGGTGCGCATCTGATGGCCCTGCTGCGCAGGGTTCACGAGGAGCACGACCGGCGCCGCTGAGCGCACCGGCCGTGCCCGCTCTCACGTACGGCCGTCGCGCCCGTTGCCGTCGTAGCCGAGCAGCCGCATGGCCGTGTCCGGGTCCATCGCGGCGGCCAGGAGCTGGGCCCGGGCGTGGGCCTCGTCGCGCTCGCGTTCGGCCTTGGCCTGGGACGCGCGTACCCCCTTGATCGCGACCAGCGCCAGGCCGGCGCCCACGATCACCGCGACGACCACCACGAACAGCAGGAGCAGCAGCCCCGGGGAGGCCACCATGGTGGAGGCCGCCGTGTTGGCACCGCTGCCGCCGGTGCCCGTCACCGCCAGCGCGGCGATGATGGACAGCGCCACGAGCCCGAGCAGGCTGGCGACGACCAGCCAGACCCGGCCCACGGTCCGGCGCCGCGGTGGCGGCGGCGCCGTGGCCGACTCCACCACGACGGGCACCTGCACGGGCGGCGCGGGCGGGGGCTGGGGCGCGGGCGGCGCCGCGTCGGGCGCCCACGGCACGAACTCGGGCCGATCGCCGGCAGGCGTGATCACCGGCGCGGGCTGGATCGTAACGGCCGGGGGCTGGACGGCGGCTGCCGGGGGCTGGACGGTAACGGCCGGGGGCGCCATCTGGAGGGCGCCGGTGCCGCTGAAGGCGGCCGGCGACAGCTCGACGGGCTCCTCCACCACGCCCGGCAGCTCGCGCTCGATGCGGCTGTGCTCCTTGTGCGCCCTGGCCGCGTCCCGGTGGTACTCCTCCAGCTCCTGGTAGAGCTCCTCGGAGGCGTAGATCGTGCCGTCGATGAGCGGACCGGGCTCCCGCCGGATGATCGCCACCACGTCGTCGCCGTTGAGCGTCTTGTGCGTCTCCAGCGCGTGCGCCACGCAGAGCACCTCCCTGCGGTGCTCCTGCAGCAGCCGCTCGGTCTTCTCCAGCAGCCGCACCAGGTTGAACTCGATCCGCTCCCCCAGCACGTCGGGGGCCAGGTCGGGATCGCGCTTGGCCGGCTCCCGCTCGGTGATGCCGATGGTGCCGCCGCCGGGGGTCCGCTTGCGCATGGCCTTGCCGCCCATGATCTCCAGCTCCTGGAGCGCGGGCAGCGAGGTCACGCCGGAGCCCATGCCCCAGTACGACTCCATCATCGCGGTCAGGTACGTCGCCGAGAACAGGTCGCCGGACACGCCGGAGGAGTTGTCCTCGCCGAAGAACATCCGCTCCCCGGCCAGCGACGCCAGCGAGACCATGATGTCGGCCTCGTGCTCCGACTTCCACCGGGTGAACTGGTCCTCGGGCTTGATCGAGGCGACCATGCCCAGGTAGTCGGCGCCCTTCTCGATGGTGGCGATGTCGATCTCGAGGTGGAAGCGGGTCACGTACGCCACGACGGCGTGGCAGGCCTCGTGGACGGCCACGGCGTGCCGCTCGCGCTCGATGTACTCGACGTCCTCGGGCGGGCCGAGCTGCTTGAGCCGCTTGGCCCGCAGCACGTCCGACCAGGTGATGATCTCGCGCCCGTCGCGGATGGCGGTGATCAGCGACTCGTTGACCAGGTCCTTGATCGTGGCGCCGGTGGCGTACGGGGTGATCGTGGCCAGCTTGTCGATCTGCTGCGGGGTGAGCTCGTGATCGACCTTGTCGAAGTAGCCCTGGTACGTGCGCACCCGCCCGGCCTTGGACGGGTAGCCGACCTTGTAGATGCGGTCGATGCGGCCGGGCCGCAGCAGCGCCTCGTCCAGCGCGTCCGGCCGGTTCGTGGCCATCATGACGAGGATGCGGTATTTGGGCGGCGGCTTGGGCCGCATCCCGAGCAGCCGCCGCACGAGCCGGTTGAAGAACCCGCGCGGCTTCTTGAGCCCGGACAGCTCGGTGAGCAGCGCCTGCAGCGTGCCGGGGTCCCCGCTGCCGTTCATGCCGCCGCCCATGAAGAAGCGGTTGCGCCGGCCCGGCTCCTCCCCTTCCTCGCGCCTGGCGCGGAAGGCCAGCACCTGGCGGGTCTCGTCGGACAGGTAGTTGAGGCCGTGGCAGCCGGCGAAGCCCGACAGCCCGGAGAAGCCGCCCTGCCCGGGCGGGCCCTGCTGGGCGAGCCTGCCGCGCTTGCCGAGGGAGTCGGCCTCGTCGAAGAAGACGATCACGCCGCCGTACCGGAGTGCCAGCTTGCGCAGCTTCCTGAACAGCGACTTCACCTTCAGGATGCCGATGCCCATGAACATGTTCGTGAACGCGCCCGGATCCACGAACACGTACGGCTTGCCGGTCTCACCGGCCACCGCCTCGGCCATCAGGGTCTTGCCGGTGCCCGGCGGGCCCCACAGCAGCAGGCCGCTGGGGACGTACCCGCCGCGCGTCTCGATCTCGTCGGGCCGCTCCAGGAAGACGATGTTCTCCTGGACGCGCTCGACCACGTGGTCCTGCCCCCACACGTCGCGGAAGCGGGTCTTGATGTCGTCGGGGAAGTACGTCTCGACGCCGCCCCTGGACAGGAACCAGAACAGGCCCACGAACTGGATGATGACCACGAAGAACAGGAAGACGATCTGCAGCAGGAACGGCAGCGCCTGCCAGATCAGCGCCGGCGCCTGCATCAGCGCCACGAACGGGCTGACGTCCAGCACCGCGCCCAGCACCAGCGCGATCAGCGTGACGAAAAAGGCGATCTTGAGCGCCCGCGAGAGGCGGTACCTCGTCCAGTCGTCGAAGCGGCGATGCGTCCAGCGCTCGAAGCCGCCGAAGACCTTCTGGCTCCAGAAGCGGTGGTAGGCCGACCAGTGCTCGCTGACGAGGAAATGCAGCTGGCGGACGACCTCCACGCCGAGCAGCCAGAAGATCCACTGATACTCGTACGCGATCTTCTGCGCGGCCTCGGGGAACGTGGCGACGCCCTGGAAGTCGGCCATCACCTTCCACGTGAGGATGAGGTAGGCCAGCACCAGGGCGATGAGGAACTTGCTCCGATCCCAGAACTGCATCTTCTTCCTGGTCACGGAGTCGGGGTCAGAGGGCCCGCTGCCGGGGGCACGCAGCCCTTCATGGTGAACGGTCGTGGTCAATGGTGCTCCCTCATCCAGGCAGCCGGAGCAGCTTGAAGGTACTCGCGATCTTGTCGAACTCGGCGGCGCGCTTGCTGAAGCAGATCGACTGGCAGGCGATGAGCATGACGGAGACCGTGGTGCCCGACTCGTCGAGGATGGCGGTGTGGTCGAACGTCTGGACGTCGTTGCCGATCTGGTAGTTGAAGCGGACCCGGACCCCCCTGGCGCCGTCGTCCAGGGTCAGAACCTCGTCGTTGAGGAGCGCGAAGTTCTGGAAGATCGGCGGCTGCCCGGTCGCCACCGACTGCTGCAGATAGAGCTCGCGCATCTGCTCGGTGACCGGCAGGATGAAGTCGCGCAGCCGGTTGAGTGAGACCCCGTCCCGCTGCTCCTCGGTGAGCTGGTGCACGGTTGCGTAGAGGAAGGGATCCGCCGATTTCAGCAGGTGATCGACGGACGGATCCGCCGACTGGTCGAAGGCCGTCGACCAGACCCGCTGGGCTCGCAGCAGCGCCGCCTGCGAGTTGGGATGGTCACCGGTCAGGTACGTCTCGATGGCGCTCGCGTTGAGCTGCGTGAACGAGGACGGCACCTTGAAGTACGTGGTGCCCGCCCGGTCGCGAACGTAAGTGAACTCAGGCTGCCCGCACGCCGACAGCACGAAGACCGCGACCATGAGCGCGATCAAAGCCCGTGTCCTTTTCACCAGGGCTTACCTCCGCTTTACGGACCAACGGAGTTGTTGTGCCCGCTTTCAGGCGGAATGAGCCCGATGCACGGTGAGAAATCTTGACCAAATCTTGGCCGTGCATTGGCTTTACTTGTTACAGATCGAACCGTGGCGTGCGCCTGGGGCCTCACCCTTCCGGTACAACGTTCATGCAACCCCCATTGGTTGAACTCAGGAAGTAGCGAAAGATATGAGGATCCCTATGGTGGGCCGCGTTCGCGGACCGCCGCAGGGACGGCGAAGCTCGCCCCCTACCGACACCCGGAGCGCGCGATGACAGAACCCGCAATAGAGACCGTCGACTCCTTCGGCATGGCGGCGGAGCGCCAGTTCGCCGACATCTGGTCGAGGACGGTCCTGTCGGTGAGGGAGCGCCGCCTGCTCCTCCTCGGGCTGCTCGTCGGCCAGGGCCTCGACGACATGACCGACGTGCAGCTCGACGCGGCCCTGCGCGGCGGCGACCTCACCGAGACCGAGCTGCGCGAGGTGGTCGTCTTCCTCGCGCACTACGCGGGCTGGGCCCGGGGGGCGCGGCTGAACGACCGGGTAGAGAACCTGATCGAGCAGGTCAGGCGGACACCGCCGGGCAGAGGTGACACGGCGGGCTGAGCCGGTCTCAGACGGGCTCAGCCGCTCAGAGCCAGGCTCGATCCGGCTTCAGGCCGGCTGAGCCGGTTTCAGGCGGGCTCGATGCGGTAGAGCGGGCCGCGCAGGCTGAGCGCGTAGAGCTCGCCGTCATGCCCCTCGCCGAACGACGAGAGCTGCTCGACCTTGCCGACCTCGGCCGCCTTCTCCAGCTCGTCGACGGGACCGGCCTTGATCCATCCGGCGCAGTAGTCCCCGTACATGAACTGCCCCTGCAGCCAGGGGATCTTCTCGCCCCGGTAGACGTACCCGGCGATCACCGAGCAGTTGCCGCCATCGTTCAGCGGATAGACGATCACCGGGTCGACCAGCTCGCGCCCCTTCCCGCCGCGGAACGGCTCGTCGCCCTCGCGCAGGTTCCACCCGTAGTTCTCGCCACCCTCGGAGCCCGCGGGCTGGTAGTCGACCTCCTCCCACGCGTTCTGCCCGACGTCGCCGATCCACAGGTCGCCGGTGTCGCGGTCGAAGGTGAACCGCCAGGGGTTACGCAGCCCGTACGCCCAGATCTCCGGCTTCGCGCCCTCCTTCCCGACGAACGGGTTGTCGTCCGGCACCTTGTACGGCCGGCCGCCCCGCGGGTCGACGCGCAGGATCTTGCCGAGCAGCGTGCCGAGGTCCTGGCCGTTGCCCTGGGGGTCGCCCGCGCTGCCTCCGTCGCCGAGCGCGATGTAGAGGTGACCGTCGGGGCCGAAGGCGAGCTGGCCGCCGTTGTGGTTGGCGAACGGCTGGTCCTGGGTGAGCACGTCGCGCCGGCCCGTCGCCTTGGAGCCGTCGTAGGCCCACTCGGTGACGTGGGTGCGGCCCTGGGCGTCGGTCCAGTCGAGGTAGACCCACCGGCCGGACGGGTGGAACGCGACCCCCAGCAGGCCCTGCTCGTTGCCGCCGCTCACCTCTCGCGACAGGTCGATCACCGTGTCGCCCGCAGAGGTGCGCAGCCGGCCGGTCTGCTCGGCGACGTAGATCCGGTCGTCGTCCTTGCGCACGGCGAACGCCACCGGCTGCTCGAACTCGGCGATCTTCTTGAACCGCAGCTCGCCGCGCTCGGCCGGACTCGTCGCCGCCGAGGTGGCCGGCGGCGGGGCGGCGGTCGTCGTCTCGGGCCCGAGGGTCGCCGACCCGGGAGGTGGCGGAGATTCGGCCGCGCAGGCGGTGACGGTCATGAGGGAGAGGAGCACAGCCACGACGAGGCGCACGCCGTTCATCCTGCCATGCGCGTTAGGGTTCAGGCATGCCAACCGCATTGATCACCGGTGCCACCGTCGGCATCGGCGCCGCGTTCGCCCGGCGCCTGGCCGCCGAGGCGTACTCGCTCGTCCTGGTGTCGCGGGACGAGAGCCGGCTCGCCGAGGCCGCCGACCAGCTCAAGCTCAGGTACGGCGTGAGCGTCGAGGTGCTGCCCGCCGACCTCGCCACCGACGAGGGAATCGCCAAGGTCGAGTCCAGGATCAGAGACGGGATCGACCTGCTGGTGAACAACGCCGGATTCGGCCACCCGGACCCCTTCCCTGACGTGCCGGTCGCGGACGAGGTCCGCATGCTCAAGGTGCACTGCGAGGCCGTGCTCCGGCTGACGCTGGCCGCGCTGCCCGGGATGCGGGAGCGCGATCGCGGCGCGGTGATCAACGTGGCGTCCGTGGCGGCGTTCTTCACGCGCGGCACCTACAGCGCGTCCAAGGCGTGGGTGGTCAACTTCAGCGAGTCCGCCGCGGCCGAGATCGGCAACCCGCGCATCAAGATCATGGCGCTGTGCCCGGGATTCGTGCGCACCGAGTTCCACCAGCGGGCCACCATGGACACCGCCGGCATTCCCGGCTTCCTCTGGCTGAAGGCCGACGACGTGGTGCGGGAGGCGATGCGCGACCTGGCGCTGGGCAAGCGGGTGTCGGTTCCAGACCTGCGTTACAAGGCCATCGTGGCGATCGGCCGGCTGGTGCCGCGCAATCTCCAGAGCCTCGTGTCGGGCAGGCTCGGCCGCCGCTGACCGTACCCTCGCGATGACCCGCGCAAAAAAAGCGGGCCCCCACCGCGGGAGGGGGTCGCGGTGGGGGCCCGAGCGGCCGTGAGCTGGGCTCACGGCCGGGAACCAGGAGAGCGGGAGGCTCAGCGGTTGGCCTCGTGGCCGATGGCCAGACCGGACGCCGGGTCGAAGAAGTGCAGGTTGTGCGTGTCGAGGACCAGGTCGATGTTCTGACCGGGGCGGACGTGGCTGCGGGCGTTGACGCGGGCGGTCCACAGGGACTTGTCGCCCACGAGCGGCAGCGCGACCTCCTCGTCGTCGCCCGTGTCGGCGGCGGCGACGGTGTCCTTGTGCTCGACCGGCGGGGCGTCGATCAGGAACAGCACGTTGATCTCGGAGCCCAGCTCCTCGGTGACCTCCGCCTTGACCGGCAGCGTGGCCCAGCCGTTGGCGTGGGTGCCCGCGGAGGTGGCGTCCTCGAAGTCGGACGGGCGGATGCCGAGGATGATCTTCTTGCCGATGTACTGGTCGAGCCCCGGCTTGTCGGAGAAGGTCGACTCGGGGATCGACAGCTTGATGTCGGCGAAGGAGACGACGGCGCCGCCGTCGCGGACGAGCTCGGCGGTGACGAAGTTCATCGAAGGCGAGCCCATGAACCCGGCCACGAACAGGTTGACCGGCTTGTCGAACAGGTTCTGCGGGGTGTCGACCTGCTGGAGCAGGCCGTCGCGCAGGACGCAGACGCGGTCGCCGAGGGTCATGGCCTCGACCTGGTCGTGGGTGACGTACACGGTGGTGACGCCGAGGCGCTCGTGCAGCGTGTTGAGCGAGGCGCGCATGGAGACGCGGAGCTTGGCGTCCAGGTTGGACAGCGGCTCGTCCATGAGGAAGGCCTGCGGCTCACGCACGATGGCGCGGCCCATGGCGACACGCTGGCGCTGACCACCAGACAGGGCGGCCGGCTTGCGCTTGAGGTAGGTGTCCAGGCCGAGCATCTTGGCGGCGTCGTTGACGCGCTTCTGGATCTCCGCCTTGGGCATCTTGCGAAGCTTGAGGCCGAAGGCGAGGTTCTCCTCGACCGTCATGTGCGGGTAGAGCGCGTAGTTCTGGAAGACCATCGCGATGTCGCGGTCCTTGGGCGGCAGGTGGTTGACGACCTTGTCGCCGATGGAGATCTCACCCCCGCTGATGTCCTCCAGGCCCGCGATCATCCGGAGCGCGGTCGACTTACCGCAACCGGACGGTCCGACCAGCACCATGAACTCGCCATCCTTGATCTCAAGGTTGAGCCCGTCCACGGCCTTAACGCCACCGGCGTAGATCTTGTCGACGTTCGTCAGAACGATGGATGCCATGACATTCCTTCGCGCTCCAGGGCCATTGCCCGGACGTTGATTCCGTGCCCCACTCGCGTGGATACGTTTTCAAGCATCTCACCGGAAACGGACATCCGTGTCAAGGGTTACCGTGTGACCAGCCGTTGTCGGCACGCAAGTCTTCCCGTTCCGCTGAAACCATGATGGAATCGTTTCCATGGAGAAGCGGGCGACCATCAAGGATGTGGCCGCGGCGGCAGGTGTGGGCGTCGCGACCGTGTCCAGGGTGCTGTCCGGCGGCTCGGCCAGCCCGCACACCAGGGAACGCGTCCTGGCCGTCGCCGCGCAGCTCGACTACCGCCCCAGCGCGCTCGGCCGCAACCTGCGCCAGCGCCGCACCGGCGGCATGGGATTGCTCGTCCCCGACCTGACCGACACCTTCTACGGGCAGCTGGCCGAGGGCGTCCTCGCCTGTGCCCGCTCGGCCGGCGAGCCGGTCGTGCTCGGCTCGACGGGCGACGACCCGGAGCAGGAGTCCGAGCTGATCGGCATGCTGCTGGAGCAGAGCGTGGACCGCGTGATCGCGGTGCCGACGGGAGACTCCGACACGTGGACGCCGGCGATCCGGGCGGGCATGACGGTGGTCTTCGCCGACCGTCTTCCCGCCCAGGCGGTCCAGGAGAACCGGGGGACGGTCGCGGTCGACGACCTCATGCTCCTGGACGGCCTCTCCCCCACCCAGCAGACCCGCCCGCTGGACGTGCCGGCAGTGGTGGCCGACGACCGGGCGGGCATCCGTACGGCAGTCCGCTATCTGAGGGGCCTGGGCCACAAGCGCATCGCCTTCCTCGGCGGCCCCGGCCACGACCGGCGGGTGGCGGCCTTCAGGGAGGCGGTGGGGTCGCCGGTGGACGAGGAGCTGGTGGTGTCCGGCACCGGCAGCCGCGACTCGGCCTACGCCGCCGCCTCGGGCCTGTTCCAGAGCCGCCCGGACCTGTCGGCCGTGGTCGCCGGGGGGAACGTGCTCGGGGAGGCGGCCGTGCTGGCGGCCAGGGAGCTGGACCTACGGGTGCCGCGGGACGTGTCGCTGGTGATGTACGACGACGTGCCATGGGCCGAACTGTGCTCCCCGCCGCTGACCGTGATCGCCCAGCCGGGACGGGACATGGGGTATCGGGCGGCGGAGCTGGTGTTGCGTGCCGGAAGCAGGAAACCGCGCAGCGTGATCCTGCCGACAGAGCTGATCATCCGAGGCAGCTGCGGCCCCCACCGCTGAC
Source organism: Nonomuraea basaltis (assembly GCF_005893125.1). Lineage (GTDB taxonomy): Bacteria > Actinomycetota > Actinomycetes > Streptosporangiales > Streptosporangiaceae > Nonomuraea > Nonomuraea basaltis. Next base: position 23,420 of record NZ_VCJS01000044.1, read on the forward strand.
GTGTCAGCGGGGCACGATGCCGAGTTCCGCCAGGAGCCGCCACACGTCCGTCGAAGGAACACGATCGAGCACCTTGCACTCCGCCCCGTGCCCTTGCTTCGCGGCGCACACCATGCTCGGGCAGTTATTGATCAGCGCCCTCGCCCGGCCGGCGGCCTCAGTCTCGTTGCCGTTCAGCGCCGCCTGATGGGCGGCGTCGAGACGCTTGTCGAAGGTCTGAAAGGCCCGGTGTGCCGCTCTCAACGGCTCCTGTACGCTCTTCGAGTTCTGCCCACCCGCAAGCGCAGCCGTGAAATGGAGCAGCAACCAGAGTTCGAAACAGGGGTGTGAGAAGGCCACGTTCACCCCCGCCGCCTCGGCCCGCGCATAGGACTCCTCGACCCGACTGTGATCGTCCCTGTCGAAGAGCACCCACACCTGCTCCCGCCGTGGATCATCTATCTCACGGAGCTTGTCCAGCGCCCAATCCACCACTTCTTGAGGCTTCAGTCCTCTGCGTCTCCACAGGACATGGATTTCGAACGCGGGCGGGTCGCCACCGAACCGATCCTCCAGGTAGCCCAAATAGTCGCGTTCGGTGCTCTCTCCTTCGACCACTGCGTAGATGACCTTGCGCTTGCGGCCTTCGCTCACGACGCGCGGCACGCGGGCGCCCCCGGTGGGCGGACCTTTCCTCCGCACGCGACTCACGCGCCGCCCCCGGCCGAATGCCTTTCGACCTCCAAAGCCATGGCACCGAGCCCAAGGCGGGGCACGCCTCCGTACCGCCCGCGCAGATATCCGCGTTCAAGACTCTCGTCCGCACGGACCCCCACAGCGGTCAGCGGATAGAGCTCGGACTCGCCGGTCTTCCGCTTTTCGGTGATCCACACTTGCTCGCGGTCCAGCGGGCGTTCGACGTGCGCCTTGCTCAGCAGGGTCACGTCGTGTCCGGTGAAGACGAGCTGCGCTCCGCGCGCATTCGCCACGGGGTCCTCGAAAAGGCGGACGACTTCCGCCACCAGCAGCGGATGGAGGCTGGAGTCCAGCTCGTCGACGAGCAACACCGCTCCATGGTCGAGCGCTTCGAGAAGCGGCCCCAGGAAGGCGAACCAGGCAAGTGTCCCGAAGGATTCCTGCTGGCGCATGTCGAACGGAACGGGCCCGTCCTTGCCGAGGTGAACGAGGGAGACCTCTGGTGTCTCCTCGCCCCTGTCCTGGACCTTCAATCCGATGACTCCGAGATCGGCCACGGCCAGAAGACCTTCGACCCGCTCGCGGAATCCCGGGCGCAGGAGCGCCCATCGCATGCGCGCGTCACGCTGTCGCAGGTCGTCCCCCGGCCTGACAAACCATAGATTGTGTTTGAACCAGTCATGCAACGGCGCCAGCTGCTTCATCTGAAGCGACCCCGCCGCCGTGAGGAACAGCGCGTTGGGCCTGGTGTAGTCGATCAAGGGCCGCTTCGCGCCCTTCAGCCAGTCGCTGGGAAAGCGGTATTCAGGCAGGCCGTGCTCCGGTCGTTCGGCGTCTCGCTCGAACCAGACCTGCCGACGACGGCTTCCACCCGGATAGACGTGGAGCCATTCGGTCTCCACGCGCACGTCCGACACCTCGAAGCCGTAGACATACCTGTCCTGCCCGAGGACGACGTCCACCTCGAACAGGGAGGCTTCGTTCGCGGCTTCGCGCTCCAGCGCGAAAGGCCGTCTGGGTACGCCTTCGACCCGCGCCCAGTCGGCTACCGAGTCCAGCACCGCATGATGCATCCAGCGCATGGCTTCCAAGACATTGGTCTTACCGGAGGCGTTGGCCCCGAAGACTGCGGCCACTGAGGAGATACGCAAGCCGCCGGCCGCGCGTGCGGCGCGGTCGCTCCCATCCGGGGCAAGGAGCGACAGCTCCAATTCTCCGCAAAACGACAGCACATTAGCGGCCCGAAATCCCACCAGCATGCCGAAACCCCTAGCTACATAGGATGCGGGACCCTACTTTACGCCCAGCCAGGAGAAAAACCCACTGAGATGGCCCTGAAATCCTGGCTCACTGCTGATCGTTTCGCGCTTCTCGCCCTACAACACATGGGAACACGACGTCTCACCGCGCAGGCGCGCCGGTGTAGCGGCGCGGGAGCCTCGATCCCCGCCAACAGTCTCGGCGGCCGCCCCTTCCTCCTGCTGGGCAGCCAGGCCGACCACATCCCCGGCAAGGACCACACCTGGGACGGCAACTGGCCGAACATGAGCGGCTGGAAGCGCTGGCTCACCATGGCCCATACCGACCACACCAGCTTCACCGACCTGTCCATCCTCCAGAAGGAGGCCGGCATGTCCGGCCCCGGCAACCTCTCCCCGCAGCGCTCGCTGGAGATCACCCGTACCTACATCGGCGCCTTCTTCGACCTGCATCTCAAGGGCAAGAAGCAACCGCTGCTCAGCGGTCCCTCACCGGCCAACCCCGAGATCGCCTTCCACAACCCCTGACCTGGCAGCCGACCTCACGAAGAACTGACCGATCGCGTGTACTCAGCGGCGATGGACGGCGAGATCGGCCGCGCGGCGCATGGCGTCGCGGACCTGCTCGGGCGCGTCGCCCCGCCGCAGGCTGGTGAGCCCGGCGGCGCCGACGGCGCCCATCACCGCGCCGACCAGCGCGGAGGCGTCCACCTCGTCCAGTTCCTCCGGGTAGGCCTGCCGCAGCGCCTGAGCCAGCTCGGCGTGCGCGGCGAGCACACGCTGCAGCAGCCGGGCCTGCACCGCCGGGGACGAGGTGACCAGGCCGGCCCGCAACCCCGCCATCCCGCTGGGCAAGTCGGTACGCCAGGTGTTGGCGATCATCTCCTCGACCGCCCGCGCCAGGACGTCGGGCGCCGCCTCACCGGGGCGTCGCCCGGCGATGGTGTGCAGCCCGATGTCGACCCGTACCTGGACGTTGGCCAGCAGCACGTCCTCTTTCGCGGGGAAGTGCAGGAAGAAGGTCCGGGTGGACACGTCGGCCGCCTCGGCGATCTCGGCGACCGTGGTCTCGTCGTAGCCCTGCCTCTCGAACAGCCGCACCGCCGCGGCGGCGAGCGCCTCGCGCGTGCGCTGTTTTTTGCGTTCCCGGCGTCCCAGTTCCTCACCCACAGCGCCGAATGGTACAGCACACGCATTACTACATCGATGGCATTGATTCACTCGATGAAGTGATGTGCTGCATGGCGAGGAAGGCAACGGCGAAATCGCTCGAACGGGCGGCCTGTTTGGGCCCCGCGCCCGGTTAAAGGAGCTTTTCGAGGGCTGAGGTTATTGAGGGGTCCTCGGGGGTTGTGCCGGGGCGGAAACGGGCAACCGGCCTGCCCTCTCCGTCCACCAAGAACTTCTCGAAGTTCCACTGGACGTCCCCCGCCTCGCCGGTCGCGTCCGGCAGTTGAGTGAGCTCCGCGTAGAGCGGGTGCCGGGTCGGGCCGTTGACGTCGGTCTTCTCCAGGAGCGGGAAGTCCACGCCGTACGTCGTCGAGCAGAACTCCTGGATCTCCTCCGCCGAGCCGGGCTCCTGGCCGGCGAACTGGTTGCATGGTACGCCGATCACCGTGAAGCCGCGCGGACCGTACTGTTCCTGCAGTTTGACCAGGCCGTCGTACTGCGGAGTGAGGCCGCAGCGGGAGGCGACGTTCACGATGAGGGCGAGCTTGCCGGCCGTCAGCTCGCCCAAAGTGGTGGGAGTGTCCGTGACGGTGCGGAGCGGGATGTCACTGAGGCTCATGTTCAGACCTTACAGAACCCCGCCGGGGGCTCCAGACCCAGAAATGTGACGTAGTCCTCATTTATCCGACAAAACCGCTGAACAACCGAATATTGGGATCTTTGCTGACGATCTACCCTTTCATGGTCAATTCGCGATGAAAGGTGCCTATCGGGCAGGGTGGCGCGGTCCATGTACCCCCTTCGAGAGGGAATCCGCATGCCCATGCTCCGCCGTATCGGCGTCCTCGTCCTGACCGCCACCCTGGTGGCGGCAGGCGGCGCCTCGGCCGCACAGGCGCAGAGCTCCCAGACGAGCAGCAGGAACAAGTCGATCGCCAAGCCCTTGGTGTCCGCGCGAGGCTGGAACAAAGCCCAGTTCAGGTGCCTGGAAAGGCTCTGGGCCAGAGAGAGCGGCTGGAACCACCGCGCCGCCAACGGCTCCTCGGGCGCCTACGGCATCCCGCAGGCGCTGCCCGGGCGCAAGATGGCCTCATCGGGCCGTGACTGGCGAACGAACCCCCGCACCCAGATCAAGTGGGGACTCGGATACATCAAGCAGAGGTACGGCTCGCCGTGTCGCGCGTGGGCGCACTTCCAATCCCACCGTTGGTACTGAGCTAAACCCCAGGCTTGCCCGCACTTTCCGGCAAGGGAACGCCATGTGAGCGGCGGGCCGGGCAATCCCGGTACAGCGAGCGGGCCTTTTATCCGCAACGATCACACAAACACCTGTCCTTCGCGTGTCGAGATGTATGACCCAACGTGACAGCGCGTAATAGGAATCGTGCTAAAGGACACGTCGCGGAGCCCTCCGGGCCGCCCAGCGCGATCGGGCGGAGCAGGACCCGGAGGGCCGGGGCGGACCCTCCGCGTCCGAGCCACGGACGCGGACCGGCAGGGCGCCGAGATCAAGTGCGCCTGTCCGCACGCGACCCGACAGCGAGGATCGACTTGGACAGCAAACGCGTGCTCAGCAGCACTCTCATCTCCGTCAGCGCGTTCACCGCATTCGGCGCCACCACGACGGCCTCGGCGGAGGCGGCGCCCTCGATCAGGATCCGGCACTGGACGACATCAGCGCAACCCAAGATCACGACAGTCCGGCCGGGGAACAGGAACAAGAAGATCGCTCTGGACCACATAGTCCAGCGATCGTGGAACCTTCGGGAATTCCGCTGCCTGGACAACCTGTGGACCAGGGAGAGCAACTGGAACCATCGTGCGCTCAACCGTTCGTCGGGCGCGTACGGCATCCCGCAGGCGCTGCCCGCGGGCAAGATGAGCGGCGCGGGCCGCGACTGGAGGTCCAACCCGGAGACTCAGATCCGGTGGGGCCTCGCCTACATCAAGGGGAGGTACGGCAGGCCGTGCGGCGCCTGGGGCCACTGGAGATCGCACAACTGGTACTGACGACCGGGAGGGCACCCCTCACCGGGTGCCCTCCTTACGAGCCGCGTGCGCCACGATCGCCTGGATCAGCAGCTCGAGCCCGAACTCGAACTCGGCCTCGTGGTCGCACTCGTCCAGCAGCGGCGCAAGCGAGCTGACCTCGGGGAACAGGGTGGGATCGACGCCCTCCGCCGTGACCGTCCGGTCGTGGACGGGCGCGAAGGAAGGCGTCACGCCGACCTCCCGCAGCAGGGAGCCCACGATGTACGCGATGAACATCCGCAGCATCCTGACCGCGTCCGCTCCGACGAACCCGGCGCTGCGCAGCGTGGCCAGCGCGCGTTCGACGGGCAGCAGGCCGGCGGCGGAGTGGAGCTGGCGGCTGACCACGAGCATGGTCGAGCGCGGGTGGTCGTGCGCGATCTGCCGGAACGCCCGCGCCTGCATCCGCACCCGGTCGGTCCAGTGCGCGTCGGGGTCGTCGGTGAACTCGATCTCGCTCAGCACCGCCTCGGCCACGCCGTTGAGCAGTGCGTCCTTGCTGGGCACGTGGTTGTAGAGAGACATCACGCCGACGCCCAGCTCGGCCGCGATGCGCCGCATGGAGACCGCGTCGGCGCCCTCGCGCTCGATGAGGTCTATGGCCGTGGCGACGATGCGGCCGCGAGACAGGGGCTCCGTGGGCATAGCTCATTCTATTGACTGACGTACACCGTACGTGCAAGTCTCGAAACGTGGACGTACGGTGTACGTAACCCCCCTGCGGAGGACCTATGTCGACGCACGATCTCTACACCATCCCCGCCGAGCTCTCCACCTGGGACGTCGAGATGTCCGGCGCCAGCCGGTTCACCTGGGAATACGACGACGGCAGAGATCGGATGCTGGCCCTGTACCAGAAGGGCAAGGACAAGCAGTGGGACTCGGCCAAACGCATCGACTGGGACCTCGAGGTCGATCCGTACAACGTGCTCGGGATCCCCGACCAGACCATCGCCATCTACGGCACCCCGCTCTGGGACCGGATGAGCGAGAAGACCCGCCAGGATGTCCGGCTGCACGGCGCGGCCTGGCAGTTCTCCCAGTTCCTGCACGGCGAGCAGGGCGCGATGATCTGCTCCGCCAAGATCGTGGAGTCGGTCCCCGACCTCGACTCGAAGTTCTACGCGGCCACGCAGACGATGGACGAGGCCCGCCACGCCGAGACGTACGCCCGGTTCCTGCAGGAGAAGGTGGGCCTGGCGTACCCGATCAACGAGCATCTCAAGGCGTTGCTGGACAGCACGCTGAGCGACTCGCGCTGGGACATGCCGTACCTGGGCATGCAGGTCCTCATCGAGGGGCTGGCGCTGGCGGCGTTCGGGGTGATGCGCGACATCACGACCAAGCCGCTGCCCAAGCAGATCCTCGCGTACGTGATGCAGGACGAGGCCAGGCACGTCGCGTTCGGCCGGATGGCGCTGCGCGACTATTACCGGGACCTGTCCGAGACGGAGGTGCGCGAGCGCGAGGACTTCGTCATCGAGGGCTGCTACCTGATGCGCGACCGGCTGCGCGGCCGGGAGACCTGGGAGAACCTGGGCCTGTCGAAGTCCGAGGTCGAGGAGGCCATGCAGGCCACGGACCAGTCGGAGTACCTGCGGCTGTTCCGGTCGCTGCTGTTCAGCAGGATCGTGCCGTGCGTCAAGGACATCGGTCTGTGGAGCCCGCGGCTGCAGCAGGCGTACGCGGATATGGGCGTGCTGGACATGGCCGGCCAGTCGCTGGACGCGCTGATGAACCAGGACGAGGAGATCGCCGACAAGCTCGACGCGGAGCGCTTCGCCCAGGAGGAGGCCGAGCGGCACGCTGAGGTCACCGAGACGATCACCCTCGGCACGGATTCCTAGACACCGAGGCCGCTCATCCCCGGCGGACTACGGGGAGACCCGCTAGCGGTAGCAGCGGCGGTGCAGCTCCCTGACCTGCTCGGCCAGCTCCGGCACCGGCCCTTCCACCGGCACGCCGGGCGCGACGTCGTTGATCGGCAGCGTGCGGACGGGCGGCGCGGGGACGCCGAGCTCGGCCAGCCAGGCGGCGAGCTGCGCCGACGACGCCACGTACACGATCCGCCCCAGCCCCACCCAGGCGTGCGCGGCCGCGCACATCGGGCAGTGCTCGCCCGAGGTGTAGACGGTGGCCGCGCCCCGCTCCTCCGGCGTCAGGTGCGCCGCCGACCAGCGCGCCAGCGCGAACTCCGGATGCTGGGTACGGTCACCGGACGCCACCCGGTTGTGGTCCTCGGCCAGGACGGCGCCGCCGGCGGAGACGAGCACGGAGCCGAACGGCTCGTCGCCTGCCTCCAGCGCCTGCGCGGCCAGCTCGACGCAGCGGCGCAGGTGCGGCATCTCGGATTCACTGATCATCGGTGCCCCATTCTATGCCTCGCCGGGACGGCTGCCCACGCGCCGTTCGCCTTCGGCGGACCGTCGAAAGTACATGATCCTTCACGTTTCCGCACGTCAGGTACGGGAAACTCACCCGCGACCCCAGAAAATAGGTTGATCCAGCGTATTAGCCTGGAGGAGATGCCTCCCGATACGCACATCCCTAGCCGTCCCCTGCTGTCCTCCAACTCCCTGTGGCGGATGAAGTCCTACCTCCGCCCCTACGTCGCCAGACTGGTCTTCATCTGGCTGTCCGCGCTCGTCGGCATCGCCGCCGGGATCGCCCTTCCCCTCATCAGCAAGCAGGTCATCGACGGCCCCGTGGCCCACGGTGACTCCGAAGGGCTGCTCCCGCTCGGGCTGCTCGCGATCGGCGTCGGCGTCGTCGAGGCGCTGCTGATCTTCCTCAGGCGGTGGGCCCAGGTCAAACCGGTCCTCGGCCTGGAGACCGCCATCCGCGACGACCTCTACGAGCACCTGCAGCGCCTGCCGATGGGCTTTCACGGCGACTGGCAGTCGGGCCAGCTGTTATCGAGGGCCACGACGGACCTGTCCACGATCCGCCGTTTCCTCGGCTTCGGCATGCTCTTCCTGGTCATGAACATCCTGCAGCTGATCGCGGTGACCGTGCTGCTGCTGAACATGTACTGGCCGCTCGGGCTGCTGGTGCTGGCCTCGTCCGTGCCGATCGTGTGGACGTCGCTGCGGTTCGAGAAGCGCTACATCAGGATCTCCCGCCAGGTGCAGGACGAGCAGGGCGACCTCGCCACGCTCGTCGAGGAGTCCGCGATCGGCATCCGCACGATCAAGGCGTTCGGCCGCCGCCACCACGTCTACGACCGCTACGACGACGGCGCGCGCAAGGTCTACGACACGTCGATGGACAAGGCGCGCCTGTCGGCGAAGTTCTTCGCCTTCCTCGAGGTGATCCCCAACATCACGCTGGCCCTGGTGCTGCTGCTCGGCGCGCTGGCCGTCGGCACGGGCTCGCTGACGCTGGGCGCGCTGGTCGCCTTCACCACGCTGATGCTGCAGCTCGTGTGGCCGATCGCGAGCATGGGCTACATCCTGGCCATGGGCCAGGAGGCCATGACCTCCGCCGACCGCCTCATGGAGGTCATGGACACGGTCCCGGCCATCGAGGGCGGGACCGAGACGATCGAGCAGCCGCACGGCCACCTGCGCTTCGAGGGCGTCGGGTTCCGCTTCCCCGGCTCCGACCAGCCGGTGCTGCGCGACGTCTGGCTGGAGGTGTCCCCCGGCGAGACGGTGGCCGTCGTCGGCGCGACCGGCGCGGGCAAGACCACTCTCACCGCGCTGGTGCCCCGGCTGATCGATCCCACCGAGGGCCGCGTCACCATCGACGGGCACGACGTGCGCGACCTGGAGCTGCCCACCCTGCGCTCGGTGGTGTCCACGGCGTTCGAGGAGCCGACGCTGTTCTCGATGAGCGTGCGCGAGAACCTCACCCTGGGCCGCCTCGACGCCACAGAGGAAGAGCTGGCCGACGCCATCCAGACGGCCCAGGCCATGTTCGTGTACGACCTGCCGTGGGGCCTCGACACCCGCATCGGCGAGCAGGGCCTGTCCCTGTCCGGCGGCCAGCGGCAGCGGCTCGCCCTGGCCCGGGCCGTGCTGAGCAGGCCGCGGATCCTGGTGCTCGACGACACCCTGTCCGCGCTCGACGTGGAGACCGAGGCGCTGGTGGAGGAGGCGCTGCGGCACGTGCTGCGCGACGCCACCGGCATCGTGGTCGCCCACCGCGCCTCCACCGTGCTGCTGGCCGACAAGGTGGCGCTGCTGCGCGACGGCACGATCACGCACGTCGGGCAGCACCAGCAGCTGCTGGCCGAAGTACCCGAATACCGGGAGCTGCTGGCCCAGGACGCCGACTTCGACGACGCCTCGGAAGGAGCACTGCGATGACCACGACGACCACCGAGTCCACCGAGTCCACGGCGTCCTGGCGCGGAGTCGCCTCCGAGGAGCAGGACGAGCTGCCGGAGAAGGTCTCGGTCCTGCTGCGGGAGCGCTCCCGCAGGCTGCTCGGCGACCTGATCAGGCCGTACCGGAAGAGGATCGCGCTGCTCGTCGCGATCATCGTGGTGTCGAACGCGGCCGGGCTCTCCATCCCCTTCCTGGTCTCGCTCGGCATCGACGAGGGGATCCCGCCGATCACCCGCGGATCGGCCCCGTCGGTCCTGCTGACCGTGGTCGGGGTGATCCTGGCCGCTGCCGTCACGCAGGCGCTGACCCGGCAGGCGTTCCTGCGGCTGTCGGGCGGGATCGGCCAGAGCATCCTGCTGGAGCTGCGCAGGAGGGTGTTCGACCACTTCCAGCGGCTGTCCCTGAGCTTCCACGAGAAGTACACCTCAGGCCGCGTCATCTCGCGGCTGACCTCGGACATCGAGGCCATCGCCGAGCTGCTGCAGTCGGGCTTCGACGCGCTGGTCAAGGCCGTGCTGACGCTGGTGGGCACGGCCGTGCTGCTGCTGGTGCTGGACGTGCACCTCGGCCTGATGGCGCTGATCCCGCTGCCGCTGCTGCTGCTGTTCACCCGGTGGTTCCGGCGGCAGTCGGTAATCGTCTACCGGCGCACGCGGGAGACGGTGGCACTGGTGATCGTGCACTTCGTGGAGTCGATGACCGGCATCCGCGCGGTGCAGGCCTTCCGCAGGGAGCCGCGCAACCAGGAGATCTTCGAGCAGCTCAACGACGACTACCGGGGCGCGAACGCTCAGGGCATGCGGATCGGCGCCACGTTCATGACCGGCATCAAGCTGATCGGCAACCTGACGATCGGCGGGGTGCTGCTGTACGGCGGCTGGCTGGCGCTGAACGGCGAGGTCAAGGTCGGCGTGCTGGCCGCGTTCATGCTCTACCTGCGCCAGTTCTACGAGCCGATGCAGGAGGTCAGCCAGTTCTACAACACGCTTCAGTCGGCGGGCGCGGCGCTGGAGAAGCTGTCGGGCGTGCTCGAGGAGGAGCCGTCGGTGCCCGAGCCGCGCAAGCCGCAGGAGCTGCCGCAGGGCAGGGCGCGTGGCAAGGTGCGCTTCGAGGGCGTCAGGTTCGCCTACGTCGAGGAGATGCCGATCCTGCCCGGACTCGACCTGACGATCCCGGCCGGGCAGAGCGTGGCGCTGGTCGGGTCGACGGGCGCGGGCAAGACGACGCTGGCCAAGCTGATCTCCCGCTTCTACGACCCCACGGCAGGCCGGGTGCTGCTCGACGGCGTCGACCTGCGCACCCTTGACGAGCCCACGCTGCGCCAGGCCGTGGTCATGGTGACGCAGGAGAACTTCCTGTTCAGCGGCACGGTGGCGGACAACATCAGGTTCGGCCGGCCCGAGGCGACCGACCGGCAGGTGCGCGAGGCGGCCAAGGCGATCGGCGCGCACGAGTTCATCGCGAGCCTGCCCGACGGGTACGACACCGCGGTCGGCAAGCGCGGCGGCCGCATGTCCGCCGGGCAGCGCCAGCTCGTCGCGTTCGCCCGGGCGTTCCTCGCCGATCCCGCCGTGCTGATCCTGGACGAGGCCACCTCCAGCCTGGACGTGCCCAGCGAGCGCCTGGTGCAGCGCGCGCTGCGGACCATCTTGGCCGACCGCACGGCGCTGATCATCGCGCACCGGCTGTCGACGGTGGAGATCGCCGACCGCGTGCTGGTCATGGAACGGGGCGAGATCGTCGAGGACGGGCCACCGGACCGGCTCATCGCGGCCTCGGGCCGCTTCGCCGGCCTGCACCAGGCCTGGCTGGACAGCCTCAGCTAGCGCCTCAGTGGTGCGGGTGCGCCGCGGCGACGAGGTTCGTGTACAGCTCGTAGCCGACGAACAGCGCCACCGGCACCCCGATCGCCACGAGCAGCCGGCCGGGCAGCGGTGTCCGCTCAGCGGGCACCCTGCCCGGCTCGGGCAGCGGCTCCAGGCACGGCTCCGGCTCCGGCTCCGGCTCGGGCCCGGGCCCGGGCAGGAGCTCGGGATGCCGGGCCAGGTGCCCGGACGGGAACGACGTCACGTGGTAGGCGCCGCAGCCGGGGCAACAGCTCCCCGACCATGGCGGCTGCACCGTCACTCCCGAACTGAGCCAGACCTGCGTCTCGTTGCCGTGGTCGTCGGCGAGATGGCGGACGACGAAGTCCTCCTCCCACACGCGCAGGCAACGCAGGCATTCGAAAGGCCATGTCACACGGGTTTCGAACCCGTCGGGCACGAGAACCACCCCCGGCTGCGGATCGCCGTTCGACCCGAGTGTCCGTCCGGCTTCGCAGCCCTCGCAAGACGGGCTTGTGACACTTGCCGTTACTAAATCCTTACCCTCTGTCAGGTTAATGGTCAGTAGAGAGGCCGCGGCACCGGGCTGAGCAGCGGAGTCGCGTCGGGCGCCGCCGGCTTCTCCGGCGGAATCAGTTCCGGATGTCGTGACAGATAGCCCTCGGGGAACATGATTGCGTGCTGGCAGCCGCACCGCGGGCAGATGGCGCCCGGCGAGGGCGGCGGCACGGGCAGGCCGTGGCGCAACCAGACCTCGCCCTCGTTGCCGTGCTCGTCCTCGGCGTGCCTGACCACATACTCCTCTTCCCAGACGTGCCAGCAGCTACGGCACTCGAAAGGCACGATTCTGCGCTCTTCCTCCACTTAGGTCACCCCCTTGGTTCCGAGTCTCCGCCCGTTCGACGGATTCTCGCAAGCTGACTCACCGGACCGTGAAGACAAAGGTCAGGGCGCCTGCGACCACGCCGAGCGTGCCCAGCCAGGCGAAGACCGCGTCGGGTCCGTCGTCCAGGGGCCTGCCGCCGTGCAGCGCCGCCTGTACCCGCCGGAACCGGGCCCTCGTCCTGATGAGCAGCACGCCGCCGCACAGTGCGGCCAGCGCGAACGCGGCCACCGCGAGTGCCGGCAGGCCGTGCCTGACCGACAGCCCGGCCGCGCCGAGCCCGCCGGTGGACAGTGCCACGGCCGTACGCACCCACGCGAGCCTGGTGCGCTCGCTCTGCAGTCCACGGTCCCAGACCTCCTCCTCGGGTGCCATCATCGGCCCCTCAAGCTGAGAGGACGATGAGAACGAGGGCGATCACGGCCACAGCCGCCACGCCGTACCCGAAGACGGCGGCGAGCGCGGGCGGCGGCAGCGGCGCCTGGTTGCGCAGCGCCCGCTGGATGTTGCGCCAGCGCGGGTACGCCATGCCCGCCGCCAGCGCCGAGAGCGTCACGAGGAAGACGGCCAGTCCGGTACGGATCCACGGCACGAACACGTCGGCCGGCACCGCCGCCATGGCCACCCCACCCGCGCTGAGCGCCAGGGCCGTGCTCAACCAGGTGAGGAAGGTGCGTTCGTTGGCCAACGTGAAGCGCGGGTCGGGTTCCATGGAAAAAACGGTAATTCGTCTACATTCCCCCTAGAGAACGCGGGATTGCCTGTTCCGCGGGGGATGGATCCCGGCTCAGCCGGTGCAGGCCTTGGTCACCTTCTCCAGGTAGGCGGCCGAGTCGGTGGCGACCTTCTGAGCCGCGTCGACGGCGTCGTTGACGTTGGTGACGTTGATGCCGCTCAGCGTCTTGGCGAAGTCGTCGGACGCCTCCTTGATCGTGGTGTTGGCGGCCTTGTCGGCCACGTCGTTGAGCTTGGCCGCGGCATCGTCCAGGGCCTTGTCCATGGCCTGGGGGTCGTCGGTGAGCTTGGTGACCTGCGCGCCCAGCTGGGTGACGATCTTCGGTGCCTCCAGGCACGCCTGGGCCTTGTCGATGGTGCTGTTGACCTCACCGCACCCGACGGCGAAGACGCAGATGGCGAAGGCGGCGAGGGGCACGAACCGGCTCTTGTGGAGTCGCATACCTCGACCCTACCCAAGCATCGCCCCTTGGACGGGTCATGACGTGCTGTGCGACGACTCGGGAGAGGATGTGGTCACCCTGGTCGCCGGCCCAGGGAGACCACCCGGTCCACGTTGCGGTAGCAGGTGAGCACAAGCTCCTGACCTGCATGCATATGAGAATCTATATCGATCGATTACCGATATCGCTATTAGACATCACCTGATCGCATCTGCTTTGCTCCTGCCCTCTGACAGACGACAGGCAAGGATTTGACATGCGATACCTCCGCCCCCGCCGCCTCGCAGCAGCGCTGCCCGCGACCGCGTTGGCCATCTCCCTCCTGTCCGGTGGCGCCCTCGGCGGGGGCACGGCCTCGGCCGCGACGGTGGCGGCGTCCCCAGCGGTTGCGGTTTCGGTTTCGGGAGAGGCCCAGGTCAGGAAGGACCTGCGCAAGCTGGAGGCGTCCTTCAAGGGCCGCATCGGCGCGTACGCCCTGGACACGGCGACCGGTAGGACGGTGACGTACCGGGCGGGCGAGCGCTTCCCGATGCTGTCCACCTTCAAGGCGCCCCTCTGCGCGGCCGCGCTGCACAGGGCCCGCACTGCCGAGCCCGGCCTGATGGACAAGCTCGTCAAGTGGACGGCCGCCGACCTGCGGCCCAACTCACCGGTCACCGAAAAGCACGTCAAGGACGGCCTGACCGTCGCCCAGCTATGCGAGGCGGCCGTCACCGTGAGCGACAACACCGCGGCCAACATGGTGCTGAAGCGGATCGGCGGGCCCGCCGGCCTGACGAAGTACTTCCGTTCGCTGAAGGACCCGATCTCCCGCCTCGACCGCTATGAGCCCGAACTCAACGACTGGACGCCCAAGGAAAAGCGCGACACCACCACGCCCGCGGCCATCGCCCGCGACCTGCGGCTGCTCACGACCGGGAACGCCCTGCAGGCCAAGGACCGCGAGCAGTTCAACGCCTGGCTGCTGGCGAGCAAGACCGGTGACGCGCGCATCCGCGCCGGCCTGCCCAAGACCTGGACGATCGGCGACAAGACCGGCACCAACTCGACGGGGTTCGGCGGTGGGAACGACATCGCCGTCATCTGGCCTGAGAAGGGCGTCGCTCCCATCATCATGGCGATCTACACCAACCGCTCCCCGGGCCTCGCCACCGACGACAAGGCCATCGCGAAGACCGCCACCATCCTGGCCCGCGGGCTCGGCAAGCTCTGATGTCCAATCGGGGGACGAAGATCGTACGTCTCGCCGCCGCGGGCGCGGCGGCGGGCGTGCTCGTGGCCGGGATCGCAGTCCCGGCCGTGGGGGGCGCGGGCTTCGGGCTCGTGACGGCGGCCGGCGAGGTCGACCTCAGGCCGGCCGACCTCACTGAGCCGCCGCCGGCCGAGGTCACGATCGTGCAGGACGACAAGGGGAGCGAGATCGCGCGGTTCTACGAGGAGTATCGCGAGGTCGTCGGCTCCGACGAGATCGCCGAGGTCATGAAGACGGCGATCGTCTCGATCGAGGACTACCGCTTCTACGAGCACGGCGCGATCGACATCGAGGGCACGATCCGCGCGTTCGCCAGAAACATGCAGGCGGGCAGGGTGAGCCAGGGCGGGTCGAGCATCACCCAGCAGTACGTCAAGCAGGTGCTGCTCAACTCCGCCGGCACCGACGAGGAGCGGAACGCGGCGCTGGAGGCCAGCTACGCGCGCAAGCTGAACGAGCTGCGGTACGCCATGGGCGTCGAGGAGAAGTACACCAAGGAGCAGATCCTCGGGAAATATCTGAACATCGCCTACTTCGGCGCCGGCGCCTACGGGGTCGAGGCGGCGGCCAAGCGCTTCTTCGGCGTCAAGGCCGCCGACCTGACGCTGCCGCAGGCGGCGACGCTGGCGGGCGCCGTACAGGACCCCAACGCCACCGACCCCAACCTCGGCAGGAAGCACCGGGAGCGGCTCGTTAACCGCCGCAACGTCGTGCTGAACCGGATGGCGGAGCTAGGCGAGATCACCACCGCCGAAGCGGCGAAGGCCAGGTCCGCCAAGCTCGGTTACAAGGGCACAGAGCTCCCCGGCGGCTGCGAATCCAGCAAATATCCCTATTTTTGCTTGTACGTCCGGCACGAGATCCTCAGCAATCCCGACTTCGGCAAGACGGCCAAGGCCCGCCTGGCGACCCTCAACCGCGGCGGCCTGACGATCAGGACCACGATCGACCCGGCCATGCAGGCGGCCGCGGACCGGGCCATCCAGACATACGTACGAGCCTCCGACGCCCCGGTCGCCGCCGAGGCCCTGGTCCAACCGGGCACCGGGGCGATCAAGGCGATGGCCGCCAGCAGGCCGTACGGCGGGCGCAAGGCTCGGAACGAGATCTCGTACAACGTCGTCGCGGACGCCGCCCACGGCGGCGGGATCGGCTTCCAGGCCGGGTCCACGTTCAAGACCTTCACCCTGATCAGCGCGCTGGAGCAGGGCATGAAGCTTGACGACGGACTCACCGCGGGCGCCGGCTACCGGGCGCCCGGCTACGCGACGTTCAAGAACTGCAAGGGCGAGAGCATCGGCGACCCCACCCACACGGTCACCAACGACGAGGGCTCGCCAGGGTGGAAGACACTGCGGACCGGCACGTGGGGGTCGGTGAACACGTTCTTCATGGAACTGGAGCAGCGGGTCGGGCTCTGTGAGACCGTCACCACCGCCAAGTCGCTGGGCATCCATCGCTCGGACGGGCAGAAGCTGCAGGAGTACGAGACGTTCACGCTCGGCATCAACGAGAGCGGCCGATCAACGGCAAGCCGTTCAAGGACCATCCGGTCCGTCCGCATATCGCGAACGCGATCTCGCTCATGCGTGGCAAGCTCACGGTCGACGAGGCCGTGGCGAACTTCCCGAACCGGACAGCGAGTGCTCGCAAGGGAGAAGGTGTTCGCTACACGACGGCCAGGAGACTCCGCGAGAAAGGATTTCGGGTCAAATACACCCCCAGTAGATGGAACCAGCTGCACGTTTCGGTTGAGAATCTAGACGAGAAGCGGGAATGGTCTAATGATGACAGCGTCCGTTTCAATGGATGCTTCGGCGAGCCAGAGTGGAAGGAGGGCGGAGATGAGTGATCAGATCCATCTACGGATCGGCGCTGAGCCGTGGCGCCCGGCCGATACCGCGAAGATCGACAAAATCCTCAACCACTACGACATTCCACTCTCTGGGATCATCCAGCAGCACCGCAGGTACTACATCTTCGAGTGCCTGGATGGCCACGGGAACACGTCCAACCTGTGGGCCTATGCTGAGATCAGTCGGCAGGAACGACGCCAGATCCTCAAGGCGAAGGGCCAGAGTGAGCTCTCTCGACTGTTCACCTCGATCCTCAAGTCCCGGTCGTTCACCGCTGCTGTGGCCATCGACCATGGGCTGGAGATGGCCGCGACAGTCGACCAGGCCGATCGAGCGCCGGTGAAGGCTGCGTCGACAGCGATCACGCGTAAAGCCGACACTGTTCGCGCCGTAGACGGCCTCGCCGCCTGCTGAGTGTGAGGGCCTCTACGTCGCACATGCGGAAACCGGCCAACGACCTGGGGTCTGGGGATCGGAAGATCCCCAGCTGGGGGTGTGGGGGCTTGCCCCCACAGGGCGCAGTCCGAGCTCTTGTCGCGCGTAGCGCGTCTCATTGCGGAGGCCCAAGCAGTTGTCCTTGGCTACCTGGGCCTCCCGGAGCATCTAGAGCTTGGCGAAGCAGGGGCCGTCGAAGGTGTACGACTGGGCCGTTGGGCCTGTGAAGAAGTCCTTGACGATGGAGACGCCCGTGGGTGCCTTGTCGTCTACCTTGTTGATCAAGGTTTGGCGGAACGTCGCCGTGTTGGCGTCGTCGGCGAAGTTGCCGGCCTCCGGTGGGAGCATGCCCTCGTAGTCCACGGTCTTCAGGGTCTTCACCGCTGCCAGCAGGCCTTTACGGCTCACGTCTCCGCCGGCGACCATCTTGTCCAGTGCCGCCTTCAGCGGATACGCCCACGCCCAGCCCGAGGTGTACCCCTCGTTGGCCGTCACGTTGGGGAACGCCTCGCGCATGGCCTGGTGGCCGGGGGTGTCGGCGCCCCAGGGCTTGCCGGGAGCCGACTGTTCGTACAGGGCCTTCAGCGCCGGGGCGGCGGGGGACTTCAGCAACGCCGGGTTCCAGGTGGGGCCCGTACCGATGAATCTGCCCTTGTAGCCGGCCGCCGCCGACTGGCCGATGATCGTCGCGGCGTCGGCCGGGCCGGTCGTGAGGATGACCAGGTCCGGCTTGTTCTTGGTGATCTCGGTGATGGCGCGGCCCTGTTCGTTGGCCCCCGTGGGGGTCTCCACGCTGGTGAACTGCAGGCCGTTCTTCTCCGCGGCGATCTTGGCGCCGGCCGCCGCGTCCGCGCCGTAGTCGCCCGCCAGGTGGACGGCCATGACCGACTTCGGCTTGTACGTCTCCACCGCGTAGTCCACCGAGTTCATCGCCTCGACGCAGTAGTTGGCCCCGCTCTCGACGATCACGTCCTCGAACTCCCACGCCGAGGTCCACGAGGCGGGGGCGGAGACGATGCTGTTGGCTTTGAGGTCGGCGATGATGGCGGCGGTCGTGGGCGAGCCGAGCGTCTGGGTCAGGCCGAGCACCTGGTCCTTGATCTCGTTGTAGACCTGCCGGTGCACCTCCGGGTTGTACTTGTTGTCCCGGACGTAGCGCGTGACGTCCACCTCGTATTTTCCGCCGATCCCACCCGCCTTGTTGACGCGGGCCCAGAACGCCTTCTGAGCGTCGGTGATCGGCACGGCCAGCGCCGCGAACGGCCCCGAGGTCAGGTCGGAGATCGTGCCGAGGTAGATGCAGCCCTTGTTCCTGTCGACCGCGCTGGGACAGGGCTCCGCGGTGATGCCTGGAGCCTGGACGCCGCCCTTGCTGCCCTCGTCGTCCCCCCGGAAGACGCCGCATGCGGACAGAAGGGCAACCATCGCAGTGCATGCCACCAGAGAGCGACTCTTCATGAAAAATCCCTTCTCAGTATGAAAAAGGCCAGGATTTCCAGTAGTTGCGGATCCGGATCCACAGACCGAACAGGCCGCGCGGCTCGAAGATGAGGAACAGCACGATCAGCAGCCCGTACAGCACGGTCTCGACCTGGAACACGTTGGGGGTCTGCGTGGTGTCGCCACTGACGAACGGCACCAGCGCGGGCAGCGACCTCGTGAGAGGCTGCAACAGCGAGATGAACAGCGCGCCCGCGATCGCCCCGGACACGGTGGCCACGCCACCGATCAGGACCATCGCGATGAATTGGACCGACATGAGCAGGCTGAACGAGCCGGGCTCCACGTACCCGGAGATCGTGTAGAGGAGGGCGCCCGCGCACCCGGCGTAGAAGGAGCTGATGCCGAAGGCCAGGACCTTGTAGCGGGTCAGCGGCACCCCGATGACCGCGGCGGCGATGTCCCGGTCACGGATGGCGGCGAAGGCGCGGCCGATGCGCGAGCGGGCCAGGTTGCGGGCCGCGACGGCGAAGACGATCAGCAGCACCAGCATGAGCGTGTAGAGCAACTGCTCCTTGGTGCCGAGCGGGCCGTCCTGGTCCAGGCGCACGCCGAAGAGCTGCGGGATCGCCGCCTCCCGTCCCACACCGGGGCCGCCCGTCAGCTCCTTCCACTCCTTGAAGATGTGCTCGCCGAGGAAGACCAGGCCGAGCGTCACGATGGCCAGGTAGAGGCCGCGCAGCCGGGTGGCCAGCGGCGCGACGAGCACCCCGGCCGCTGCGGCCACGAGCCCGGCGGCGGGCAGCCAGATCCAGATCTCCGCGATCCCGTAGCCGAGCCGAACTCCGCCGGCGGGTCCGGACAGGGCGGCTGCGGTGTAGGCGCCGATGGCGACGAAGAAGGCGTGGCCGAGGGAGACCTGGCCGGCGTACCCGGTGACGATGTTGAGCCCGATCGCACCGATGGCCAGCACGTACGCCCCCGCCAGCACCTCCAGCGACCGGTCCTGCAGCAGCACCGCCAGCCCGAACGCGAGCAGCACCAGCAGCCCCGTCCACACCCGTTTGGCCCGGGTGTCGAGCAGCGCCATGTCCTGGGCGTAAGAGGTGTAAAGCAGCGGCCGGCCGCGTACCTTACGAGACCGTCCGGTCGGTATGTCAGGGGCGGCCGGAGCCGCCGTGGAGCGCGTCTCGGTCATACCCGCTCGACCTCCCGGGTCCCGAACAGGCCGTACGGCCTGACCAGCAGGACGATCAGCATCACCATGTACGGCGATACAACCGCTACGTTCTGTCCCAGCCAAGGCGCGAACTCCCCCTGGTACGACTGGAACAGCGACTCCACCACCCCCACGACCAGCCCGCCGACGACGGCCCCGCCGAGCGAGTCGAGCCCGCCCACGATGATCGCCGGCAGCGCCTTCAACGCGACCACCCAGGTCAGCTGCTCGATCCCTTGCCCGGTGCCGACGAACATCCCGGCGATCGCCGCCAGGAATCCGGCCAGCCCCCACGACAGCGCGAACACCGCGCCCACGGAGACGCCCTGCGCCAGGGCGGTCTCCTGGTCGAAGGCGGCCGCCCGCATGGCGAGCCCGTACTTCGTGAAACGGAAGAACGCGAACAGCAGCGCGACCAGCACGGCCGTCACCAGCAGCATGGCCAGCCAGCGCTGCTGCACCACGAGCGGCCCGAGCGAGACCTGCGTGAACCCCCATGGGTCGCCCATCTGCCGCACGTCGCGCCCGATGAAACCGTTGACCACCACCCGCACGACCACGTCGATGCCGAGCGTGATGATCGCCACCACGAACACCGGCCGTCCCACCATGGGCCTGATCGCGACCCGCTCGATGCCTAGCGCCACCCCGGCGATGAGCAGCGCGGCCAGCAGCACGGCGGCGTAGAAGCCGGTCACCTCGGCCAGGTAGCTCACCGCGACGGCCCCGGCCAGCATCAGCGCGGGCTGCGCGAAGCTGATCACGCGCGTGGCCTTGTAGATGATCACGAACCCGAGGGCGAGCAGCGCGTACACCGAGCCGTTGCCCAGGCCCCTGATGACGGACTCCAGCAGCCCCTTCACCGGCTGTACATCCCTTCGACCAGGTCCTCGAACAGCTTGGCGATGGCGCTGCGCTTGACCTTCTGGGTGGCGGTCAGCTCGCCGTCCTCGTGGTCGAGCTCCTTGGGCAGGAACGCGAACCGCCTGACCTGCTCGGCCCGCGCGAACCGGGCGTTCACCTCGTCGACGATCCCCCGGACGAGCTCCCGCGTCTCCGGCTTCTCCGACAAATCCCGATAGGTCGTGTACGGCAGGCCGCGCCGCCGCGCCCACTCCCCCACCGTGTCCGGCTCGATCCCGATCAACGCCACCAGGTACGGCCGCTGGTCCCCGATGACCACGGCCTCCTTCAGGTACGGCGACGCCTTCAGCGCGTTCTCGATCTCGCTGGGCGCGACGTTCTTGCCCCCGGCCGTGATGATGATGTCCTTCATCCGGTCGGTGATCCGCACATGCGTGCCGCCGACCCACTCCCCCACGTCGCCGGTGTGCAGCCAGCCGTCGGGATCAAGCACGTCGGCGGTGGCGCGCGGGTTGCGCCAGTAGCCGGCGAAGTTCCCCGGGTGCCTGGTCATGATCTCGCCGGTGGCCTCGTCGATCTTCAGCTCGATGCCGGGATGCGGCTCGCCGACCGTGCCGAGGCGCACCCGGCCGGGGCGGTTGGCGGTGGCGATGGCGGTGTTCTCGCTCATGCCGTACACCTCATGCATGGGGATGCCGATCCCCATGTAGAACTTGAGCACGTCGGGCGCGATGGGCGCGGCGCCTGAGGCGGCGTAGCGGACGCGCCGCATGCCGAGCCGCTCGCGCAGCGCGCGGAAGCAGAGCACCCAGCCGAGCCCGTACGCCAGCCGCGTCCCGAGCGTGTGCGTGCCGCCCGTGCGCACCAGCGCGTCGCCGATCCGGTCCGCCACCCGCAGCCAGAACCTGGTGATCGCCCGCTTGAGCGGGGAGGCGGACTCCAGCTTGATGTTGACCTGGGCGAGGACCTTCTCCCAGATCCGCGGCACCCCGAACAGGATCGTCGGCTGCACCTCGCGCAGGTTGGCCTGCACGGTGTCGATGGACTCGGCGAAGTTCACCTGGGCACCGGCCGCCGCGTTGAACCACACGGTGAACGCGCGCTCGGCGACGTGGCACAGCGGCAGGTACGACAGCGCGAGGTCGCGTTCGGACGGCGGCGGCGAGGTGAAGCCGCCGCCGGTGACGAGCGTTTCGACGGCGAACTCGACGTTCGCGACGGTGAGCATGACGCCCTTGGGCGGCCCGGTGGTGCCGGAGGTGTAGATCAGCGTCATCACGTCGTCGGGTGCGGCGCCGGCCATGCGGCGCTCCACCGCGTCCGGGTGCTCGGCCCGGTGCTCGGCGCCCAGCGCGAGCAGCTCGGGCCAGGACATCAGGATCTCGTCGTCGTAGCGGCCGCGGATGCCGCGCGGCTCCATGTAGACGATGCGCCGCAGGCCGGGGCACTCGTCGAGGACGGCCAGGGCCTTGTCGACCTGCTCCTGGTCCTCGGCGATGAGGACCGTGGCGCCGGAGTCGGCCAGCAGGTACGCGACCTCGGCGGGCGGGTTCGTCGGGTAGAGGCCGACCGTGATGCCGCGCACGGCGACCGTGCCGAGGTCGCCGTACAGCCATTCGGGGCGGTTCTCGGAGTGGATCGCCACCCGGTCGCCCGGCTCGACGCCGAGCGCGAGCAGGGCGTGCGCGACCAGCTCGACCTGGGTCCAGTACGCGGCCCAGGTCACCTCCTGCCAGATGCCGAAGTCCTTGTGCCGCATGGCGACGGCGTCGGGGTTCGCCCTGGCCCGCTCAAGCACTCTGTCCGCGATGGTCATGAGGTCTCCTTCGCCGGCCTCATGACCAAGGTGCTGTGTCTGATGATGGCCTCATTTCGTCCGGCCATGGGCCCCTCCCAGGTACGCCTCGATCACCTTGGGGTCCTGCTGCACCTCGGCCGGGCTGCCGAGTGCGACCGGGCGGCCGAAGTCCAGCACGAGCACCCGGTCGGCCAGGTCCATGACCAGCCCCATGTCGTGGTCCACGAGGACGACCGGGATGCCCAGCTCGTCGCGGATGTCGAGGACGAACCTGGCCATGTCCTCGGTCTCCTCCAGGTTCATCCCGGCCACCGGCTCGTCGAGCAGCAGCAGCCGCGGCTCCATGGCCAGCGCCCGGCCCAGCTCGACCCGCTTCTGGATCCCGTACGGGATCAGCCGCACGGGGTGGCGGCGCCAGGCCTCCAGCTCCAGGAAGTCGATGATGTCCTCGACCTTGGCGCGGGCGGCCAGTTCGGCCCGCCTGGCGCGGCCGTACCAGAGGAGGGCCGAGATGGCGCCGTAGCGGAAGTGGTGGTGGCGGCCGAGCATGAGGTTGTCCAGGACGGTGAGGTTGTGGAACAGCTCGACGTTCTGGAACGTCCTCGCCAGGCCCATGGCGGCGATCTCGTGCGGCCGCTTGAGCAGCAGGTCCTCGCCCAGGAAAGTGACCCGGCCGCGCTGGGGCCGGTAGACGCCGGAGAGCACGTTGAAGATCGACGTCTTGCCGGCGCCGTTCGGACCGATGACGGCCAGCAGCTCGGCCTGTCCCACCTCGAAGGAGACCCCGTCGACGGCCTTGACGCCGGCGAAGCTCAGGTGCACGTCCTCGAACGTCAGGAGAGCCATCGCTTCCTCCGCTTGTAGTGCTTGACCTCGCGGAAGGACCGGACGGCCCCCAGATAGAACTCCTTGATGTCCTCGTCGGCGAGCAGTTCCTTGGAAGGCTTGTCCATGACGATCTTCCCGGTCTCCATGACGTAGCCGTGGGAGGCGATGGACAGGGCCATGGTGGCGTTCTGCTCGACCAGCAGGACCGTGGTGCCCTGCCGGTTGATCTCCACGATGAGGTCGCGTACCTGCCCGACCAGCGACGGTGCGAGCCCCAGGCTGGGCTCGTCGAGCAGCAGGTACGACGGCCCCGCCATGAGGGCGCGGCCGACGGCCAGCATCTGCTGCTCGCCGCCCGACAGGTAGCCCGCGACGCTCTTGCGCCGCTCGCGCAGCAGCGGGAACAGCCCGTAGACGCGGTCGAGGTGGGACGTGGCCGCGGTGTGACCGCCGACTTTGAGGTTCTCCTCGACGGTCAGCTCGGCCAGGATGCGGCGGCCCTCCATGACCTGGCTGATCCCGCGCCGGACGATCTGGGCCGGTTTGAGGTGGTGGATGGGCTCGCCCTCCAGCGTGACGCCACCCTTGGTGATCTCGCCGTCGTGCACGTCGAGCAGTCCGGACAGCGCTCGCAGCAGTGTGGTCTTGCCCGCGCCGTTCGCGCCGAGCAGCGCCACGATCGAGCCTGGCGGGACGTTGAGGCTCACGCCACGCAGCACGAGCATCACATCGTCGTAGACGACCTCGAGGTTGCGAACCTCCAGCACGCGCAGCTCCTCCGGACAGTGTGGCCTACATCACTCCCCCGATGACCACAATGTCCACGCTTGCCCGGCAACCGACAAGAGGGCCGACCGAAAATAACTCGGCACGATGGCCCTAAGATTTCTGTTATGGCAATGTGCGAGCATCTTTCCCAGGCCGGCGACCCCGCGGCGACGACTCCGGACGGCTGCGAGGAGTGCCTGGCCGCCGGCGGCCGGTGGGTCCATCTGCGGCGCTGCCTGGAGTGCGGCCACATCGGCTGCTGCGACTCCTCGCCCATGAAGCACGCCACCGCGCACTTCCACGCCACCGCCCATCCGGCGATCCAGTCGTTCGAGCGCGGCGAGAGCTGGCGGTGGTGTTTCGTGGACAGCCAGATGGGCTGAGCCAGATGGGCTAGGGCTCAGCGCTCGAGGATGGCCTCCTCGAAGTCGAGCTGGGCCATCACCTCGCGCAGCACCTCGTCGTCGAGGCGGCGCTCGTCGCGCATGCGCACGAAGACCTGGCGCTCGGCCTGGAGCATGTCGCGGCGCAGCCGCCGGTAGAGCGCGCTCGGGGTCTCCGCGCCACCCTGTCCGGTGCCGCCGCCCAGGCGCTCCCACGCGCTCAGCGAGCGGCGCCACGACTTCTCCCTGAGCTGGTCGATGACCTGCTTCTGGATCTCGTCGGGTTCCTTGTCCTGCTCGGCGACCAGCCGCTCCAGCTCGGCCAGGCCGGCCTCCAGCGCCGCCTGCTGGGCCGCCGCCTCGGCCAGACGGTCCTCGTACTGCTCCTGCCGGCTCGACACGCCCAACCGTCTGATCAGCGCGGGGAACGTGGTGCCGTGGATGAGCAGCGTGCCGATCACGGTCGTGAACGTGAGGAACAGCAGCATCGCGCGATCGCGCGGGGCGACCTCCGGCGGGATGGCGAACGCCGCCGCCAGCGACACCACCCCGCGCATGCCCGCCCAGCTGAGGATCACCGACTGCTGCCGGGTCGGCGGCTGCGTGCTCCCCCTGGCGAACACACGGATCAGGGAGCTGGCGGCGAACACCCAGGCGAACCTGCTGACGATCGTCACCGCGAGCACCGCGGCGGCGTATCCCGCCACCGCCCATGGGCTGTAGCCGGTGATGCCCTCGATCACGGTCACGAGCTGCAGCCCGATCAGCGCGAACACGATCGTCTCGAGGAAGAAGTCGGTGACCTTCCACACCGCGTCCGACACCAGCCGCGTGCCGAACCCGCGCAGGTGCATGCGGTGGCCCAGGTAGAGGCCGACGATCACCACCGCGATCACCCCGGAGGCGTGCACGGTCTCGGCCGCGGCGAAGGCGGCGAACGGGATCAGCAGCATCAGCGTGTTCTCGACCAGCGAGTCGCGCGTGTGCTGGAACAGCCAGGCGAGCGCGAACGCCAGCGCCAGCCCGATCGCCACCCCGCCCACCGCGGCGATCAGAAACTGGCCGACGCTGTCGAGCAGGTCCACGGTGCCGCCCACGGCCGCCCCGATCGCCACCCGGTACGCCGTCAGCGCCGTGGCGTCGTTGAACAGGCTCTCGCCGATCAGGATCGTCAGCGACCGGCGCGGCAGGCCCAGCCGCCGGCCGACCGCGACGGCGGCCACGGCGTCGGGTGGCGCGATGATGGCGCCCAGCGCGAACGCCAGCGCGAGCGGCAGGTCGGGCAGCAGCAGGTGCACGACCAGCCCGACGACGGCCGTGGTGAACAGCACCAGCCCGATCGACAGCAGCGCCACCGCCCGCTTGACGTCGCGCAGGCGCAGGTAGGAGCTGTCGAGCGCGGCCGAGTAGAGCAGCGGCGGCAGGAACACGAACAGCACCAGGTCCGGATCCAGCGGCACCGCCGGCACCAGGGGCGAGACCAGCAGCCCGGCCGCCACCAGGAGCAGCGGGGCAGGCCAGCCCTTGCGCCGGGCCACGGCGGCCACCGCGATGGCGCCGCCGGCCACCAGCAGCAGTT
This sequence comes from Nonomuraea basaltis, assembly GCF_005893125.1. Classification (GTDB taxonomy): domain Bacteria; phylum Actinomycetota; class Actinomycetes; order Streptosporangiales; family Streptosporangiaceae; genus Nonomuraea; species Nonomuraea basaltis. Next base: position 49,195 of record NZ_VCJS01000044.1, read on the forward strand.
GCAGGCCCAGGGTGGGATTCACCGGCGCTCCTTCTGCCTCGGCCCAATCACCTCGCCGAGAGAGTACCGGTGGGCAGAGGCGGGAGCGAACCGCGCGTCACCACTCCCTGCGGTCGCTCCGCTCGTGATAGTCCGGCTGCTCGGGGCGCAGGCGCTCGCCCGTGGAGAACATGGGGTCCCCGGCGTACGGGGCGGACATGTTCGGGTCGGGCTGCTGCGGCTGGTACTGCTGCTCCTGTCGGCCGAGCGCCAGCAGCGGGTCCACCGGGTTGGGCTGCGGGGCCCGCTGCTGGTAGGCCCCGTAGTCGTCCCGGACGGGCTGCTGCGCCTGCTGGGGAGCCGAGCGTCGGCGGCCTGCCCCCGGGATGCCGTGCATGGGCGTGCCCAGGCCGGCGGCCTGGTTTTGAGTCTGTGGCTGTTGCTGGGGCTGTGGCTGGGGCTGGGAGTGCTGGTAGCCGTCGGGTCGCCGCGTGTACGCGTCGGACGAGTACGGGTCCGATTGGTACGGGTCGGAGGGGTACTGGTCGGACCGGTGCTGGGGGGCCGCGTAGGGGTCGGCGGCCTGGGAGGGGAAGCCGAGCGGGTCGGTGCTGGGCGCCGGCCGGCGCTGGTCGCCGGGCAGTTGGTAGACGGGATCGCTCTCGACGATGTACTGGGGGCCGGTGAAGGGCTCGGGCTGCTGCTGGTAGTGCTGCGGGCCGCTGAGGGGGTCCCCTGCGTATTGGGGGCCGCTGAGAGGGTCTCCGGTGTACTGGGGACCGCTGAAGGGGTCTCCGGTGTATTGCGGCGCGGTCGGCTCGACGTATTGGGGGCCGGTGAAGGCGGCGGGCCGCTCGCCGTAGGCGGGAGTCGCGTCCCTGGGGCCCGTGGTCTCTCCGTACGAGGCGACCAGCTTGTCCTGCGGGGCCGGCCCCCTGGCCACGAGGACGTCGTTGGGCGACAGTGCGGCCGTGGGCCGATCGTCGAGGGGCTGCTGCGGCTGCTGCTGATGGTGCTGCTGAGGGGCGGGCTGCGGCCGCTGGTATTGACCGGTGCCCGGAATGACCTCGGTGCCCGGATCGTGCGCGGGCACGGCGGGCTGCTCGCCCGTGGCCTCGGCAAAGCCCTCGTCGAGGGTGTCGAGCAGCCGGCCGACGTCCTCCATCGGCATGCGGAAGCTCGCTGTGCACATCTCTCCACGCCACAGGCTGAGGACCAGGGTGCCCTCATGCCACGTGACCCGGAGACACCGCTCCTGACCTCGTGCATCGAAGAAGACTTCGCCGAACGACGGCAACGGGACAACTTCCGACATGGCAGACATACTGCTTTAACCAGCCTTTATTCGTCCACTCAACCTCGGAAAACCCTACTGAACCGGCCTTCCCATATACACCGTGACCCCCTCTGATCACACACAGGAAGATCTGTTTGACCAGTTGGAGTCCCGATCGACCAGTCTGCCACGCGAGTCGCCGAAACGATTCCGGAATGCCGGGATGCGTATGGCCGATCACACCGCGTTCGGCACGGCGACCCGGTAAATGCGGGTAGCGTTTACTGCCGTGCCGGACTCCCATCTTCCGCCAGTCGACGAACTGCTCAGCATCGCGGTCAACGCTCTCGGAGGGAGCGAACGGCAGGGCCAGGTCACGATGGTCCGTGCCGTGCAGCAGGCCATCGACGGCGAGGAGCACCTGGCGGTCCAGGCCGGCACGGGCACCGGCAAGTCGCTGGCGTACCTCGTGCCGTCGATCCGCCACGCGATGGACAGCGAATCGCCCGTCGTGATCTCCACGGCCACCATCGCGCTGCAGCGCCAGCTCGTCGACCGCGACCTGCCCAGGCTGTCCGAGGCGCTGGCCAAGGAGCTGCCGCACGAGCCGACGTTCGCGATCCTGAAGGGCCGCCGCAACTACCTGTGCCGCTACAAGGCCACGGCGGGCTGGCCCGAGGACGATGAGCAGGACCAGCTGTTCGACCCGCGCGAGGTGAGCGCGACCGGCCGCATGGTGCAGCGCATCCAGGAGTGGGCCGAGGAGACCGAGACCGGCGACCGCGACGAGCTGGTGCCGGGGGTGAGCGAGCAGGCCTGGCGGCAGTTCTCGGTGAGCGCACAGGAGTGCCTGGGGGCCAACCGCTGCCCGAGCGGCGCCGAGTGCTTCGCCGAGCTGGCCAGGGCGCGGGCGGGCGAGGTCGACGTGGTGGTGACCAACCACGCGCTGCTGGCCATCGACGCCATGGGCGATCTGCCGGTGCTGCCCGAGCACGAGGTCGTGGTCGTGGACGAGGCGCACGAGCTGGTCGACCGGGTGACGTCGGTGGTGACCAGCGAGCTGTCGGAGGTGTCGGTCGGGCTGGCGGTCCGCAGGGTCGGCCGGCTGATCGAGCAGCCGATCGCCGACCAGTTGCTGGAGGCGGGCGAGGACCTCAAGGCGCTGCTGGCCGCCGCGCCTCCGGGCCGCATCGACGAGATGCCGCAGGTGCTCGGCCTGACGCTGCAGCTGATCCGCGACACGGCCTGGCGGTGCATCTCAGCGCTGGGGCCGCGCAACGCAGACAAGGACGACCCGGACAAGGCGGGGCAGCGCAAGGCGGCGTTCACGGCGCTGGACGAGGTGCACGACACGGCGGTGCGCATGCTGGAGGCGTACGGGCACGACTCGGAGGCCGACCGGGCCGAGGTGGTCTGGCTCGACGCGGGCACCGACCGGCGCCCGCCCCTGCTGCGGGTGGCGCCGCTGAGCGTCAGCGGCATGCTGCGCGACAAGCTGTTCGGGGACCGTACGGTGGTCCTCACCTCCGCCACCCTGGCGCTGGGCGGCACGTTCGACGCGCTGGCCGCGCAGTGGGGGCTCGGCGACGGCAAGGGCTGGCAGGGCATCGACGTGGGCTCGCCGTTCGACCACCCGAAGGCCGGGATCCTGTACGTCGCCAAGCACCTGCCGCAGCCGGGGCGCGACGGGCTGCCGCAGCAATACCTCGACGAGATCGCCGAGCTGATCGAGGCGGCGGGCGGGCGCACGCTGGGGCTGTTCTCGTCGATGCGCGCGGCCAAGGCGGCCACGGAGGCGCTGCGGGAACGGCTGGACGTGCCGCTGCTGTGCCAGGGGGACGACTCGACGATGCTGCTGGTCAAGCAGTTCGCCGAGGACGAGCCGACCTGCCTGTTCGGCACGCTGTCGCTGTGGCAGGGCGTGGACGTGCCGGGGCCGTCGCTGCGGCTGGTCATCATCGACCGGGTGCCGTTCCCGCGCCCCGACGACCCTCTCACCTCGGCCAGGCAGCGCCACGTGGCAGCGAAGGGCGGCAACGGCTTCATGGCAGTAGCGGCCAACCACGCCGCCCTGCTGCTGGCCCAGGGAGCGGGCCGCCTGCTGCGCGCCCAGGACGACAAGGGCGTCATCGCCGTCCTCGACCCCCGCCTGGCCACGGCCCGCTACAGCGGCTTCCTCCTGGGCTCACTCCCACCGTTCTGGCGCACCACTGACCCGGCCATCCCACGCGCGGCGCTGAAACGCCTGGCAGCGGAGTCGACCGGCTGACGCGTGTTCTGAGCGCCGGGTGCGGCAGGAGGGCGGGTGGCCGGCCACGGCACCGCCGTAATATATGGGCTTTAAGGCACCCAGGGGGACAGCTCAGGACGCTTCGGAGAGACGCCGTCGCCGGAAGAGGTGCCGCGGAGGCGGCGGGCGACCCAGGGAACCAGGTGCTCGCGGATCCACTGGGCGTCCTCGCGCCGCCGCGCGCGGGGATCCACCGAACGCGCCGGCCAGTCCTTGCGCCAGTCCTCGAACGGCACCCCCAGCACGTCCAGCACCCGCGCCGCCACCAGCCGGTGGCCGTCCTCGTTCATGTGCAGCCGGTCCGCGCTCCACGCCCGCCAGTCGCGCAGCCCCTGCATCGACCACTGGTCGACGAGCCGGCACCCGTACAGGTCGGCGATGGACCGCACATGCAGGTAGAAGATGGCGAAGCGGCCGCGCAGGCGCCGCATCAGGGGCGTGTCGCGCGGGTCCACCCCGGTGAACAGCAGCACGTCCGCGCCGCCCGCCCGCAGCTCGCGTACGGCGCGCGCGGCCTTCTTGGCCATCACATCGGGATCGCTGCCCGGCCTGAGCAGGTCGTTGCCCCCGGCGCAGAAGCTGACCAGATCGGGCGCCATCGCGACGGCCTGCGGCACCTGCTCGGCGATGATCTGGTCGAGCAGCCTGCCGCGGACCGCCAGGTTGGCGTAGCGGAAGGACGGGTCGTCGGCGGCCAGCCGCTCGGCCACCCGGTCGGCCCAGCCGCGGTAGTGCCCGTCGGGACCGGCGTCGTTCAGTCCTTCGGTGAAGCTGTCGCCCAGGGCGACGAAGGACCTGTAGTGCCTCATGAGGTGGTGTTCATCTCCGCTAGCGCGTGCAGCGCAAGAACGTATGACTGTAGTCCGAACCCCGCGATGGTGCCCGTCGCCACCCCGGCGACGACGGAGGTGTGCCGAAACTCTTCCCTGGTGGCCGGGTTGGTGATGTGCACCTCGACGAGCGGGGCCTTGCGCTGGGCGATCGCGTCGCGCAAGGCGTAGGAGTAGTGGGTGAAGGCGGCCGGGTTGAGCACGACCGGGATGCGGCCGTCGGCGGCCTCGTGCAGCCAGGCGATCATCTCGGCCTCGTCGTCGGTCTGGCGCACCTCGACCTGCTCGCCGAGCTTGCGGCCCGTGTCGCGGCACAGCTCGGCGAGGTCCTCGAACGTCTCCGCGCCGTACACGTCCGGCTCGCGGGTGCCGAGGCGGCGCAGGTTGGGCCCGTTGAGCACGAGGATCATCCGGAGATCTCCTTGTAGGCGGCTGCGAGCAGCTCTTCCGCGGGGTCTTCGAGGCGGCCCGGCTTGGCCAGGTCGTCGAGGACGACGAACCGCTGCTTGGCGCCGCGGTTCTTCTTGTCCAGCCGCATGTGGTCGCGCAGCTGCGGCCAGGCGTCGGCGTGGTAGGAGATGGGCAGGCCGACGCTGGTGAGGATCGATCGGGTGCGTTCGACGAGGTTGGCGCGGCCTGAGAGCCTGGACAGCTCGGCGGCGTAGACCATGCCGATGGCGACGGCCTCGCCGTGGCGGATGCCGTAGTGCTCGTTGCGCTCGATGGCGTGGGCCAGCGTGTGGCCGTAGTTGAGGATCTCGCGCAGCCCCGCCTCGCGCAGGTCGGCGCCCACGACATCGGCCTTGACCTGGATCTTGCGCTCGATCAGCTCGCGGGTGTGCGGGCCGTCGGGGCGGGTGGCGGCCTCGGGGTCCTCTTCGATGAGCATGAGGATGTTCGGGTCGGCGATGAAGCCGCCCTTGATCACCTCGGCCAGGCCCGCCACGTAGTCGGCCTTCGGCATGCTGTCCAGCGTGGACAGCTCGCACAGCACGCCCGCGGGCGGCAGGAACGTGCCGACGAGATTCTTGCCCTCGGGCGTGTCGATGCCGTTCTTGCCGCCGACCGCCGCGTCGACCATGGCCAGCAGCGTCGTGGGCACGAGCACCACCTGGATGCCGCGCAGCCACGTGCCGGCCACGAACCCGGCCAGGTCGGTCGTCGCTCCCCCGCCCACACCGACTACGGCGTCGGAGCGGGTCACGCCGTAGCGGCCGAGCGCGGACCACAGCTGGGCGGCCACCTCGACGGTCTTGGCCTGCTCGCCGTCCGGCACGGGCAGCTCGACCACCTCGTAGCCGCTCTCGGACAGCGCCGCGCAGACCGGGCGGGAGATCTCCGGCAGGCTCGCCGGGTGGATCACGGCGACCGTGCGCACGCCGGGCTTGAGCAGCGTCGTCAGCTCGGCCAGCACGCCGGTGCCGACGACCACGTCGTAGGGGCTGTCACCGCGTACGGTGATCCTCGTCGCGGCGCTCATGTGGGCAGTCCTCTCACCGTTGTCGCCGTCATCACGCGGGCAGCCCCCTCACGATCTCGTCGGCGAGCTCCTCGGGCGCGCGCTTGTCCGTCACCACGGTCATCACGGCCAGCCGCTCGTAGACGGGCCGCCGCTCGTCCATGAGCTTCTTCAGCTGGCTGCGCGGGCTGAGCACGAGCAGCGGCCGGGCCGAGGCGAGCCCGACCCGCTGGATCGCGTCGGACAGCCCCACCTGCAGGTAGACGACGTGGTGGCCGTCGAGCAGGGCCTGGGTCTCCTCGTTGAGCACGGCGCCGCCGCCGAGGGACAGGATGCCGTCGTGCTCGGCCAGCGCCCGGCGCACGGCCTCGTGCTCCAGCTCGCGGAAACGGGCCTCGCCGTCCTCGACGAAGATCTCGGCGACGGGCTTGCCCGCCACGGCCTCCACGTCGGCGTCGGTGTCGCGGAACCCGACGCCGAGCCGCTCGGCGAGCAGCCGCCCGAGCGTGGTCTTGCCGGACCCGGGAGGGCCGATCAGCACGGCAGTAGTCATTGGTCGCTCACCACTCCTCATTCGCTCCGCGGAGTCCCTCCTGCGTCGGGCCTCCACTCAGCTCACTGCGTCGGGCTCGCTCCGCGGTCATTTGATCACCATTGAAGAGAGGTAGCCGGACAGGTTGCGGGCGACTTCCTCGACGGAGTCGCCGCCGAACTTCTCGAGCGCCGCGTCGGCCAGCACCAGCGCGACCATGGCCTCGGCCACGATGCCGGCCGCCGGGACGGCGCACACGTCGGAGCGCTCGTGGTGGGCCTTGGCCGCCTCGCCGGTCTTGACGTCGATCGTGGCCAGCGCCCTGGGCACTGTGGAGATCGGCTTCATGGCTGCGCTGACGCGCAGGATCTCGCCATTGGTCATGCCGCCCTCGACGCCGCCGGCGCGGTTGGTGATGCGCCGGACGCCGTCCTGGGTGGTGTATTCGATCTCGTCGTGGGCGCGGGAGCCGGGCCTGCGCGCGGTCTCGAAGCCGTCGCCGACCGCCACGCCCTTGATCGCCTGGATGCCCATGAGCGCCGCGGCGAGCTTGGAGTCGAGCCTGCGGTCCCAGTGCGTGTAACTGCCCAGGCCCGGCGGCAGGCCGTAGGCGAGGACCTCGACGACGCCGCCGAGCGTGTCACCGTCCTTGTGCGCCTTGTCGATCACGGCGACCATGGCGGCGCTGCCCTCGGAGTCGGAGCACCTGACCGGGTCCTCGTCGATCCTGGCCAGGTCGCCGGGACCGGGCAGGGCCTCGGCCGGGGTCCGGGCGCCGCCGATCTCGGTGACGTGGCTGATGATGTCGACGCCGAGCGCCTGCTTGAGGAAGCGCCTGGCGACCTCGCCGAGCGCCACGCGGGCCGCGGTCTCGCGGGCGCTGGCCCGGTCGAGCACCTGCCGGGCGTCGTCGAACCCGTATTTCTGCATGCCCGCCAGGTCTGCGTGGCCCGGGCGCGGCCGGGACCTGGGCGCGTTGCGCGCCAGGCCCTCCAGCTCGGCCGGGTCGACCGGGTCGGCCGCCATGACCTTCTCCCACTTGGGCCACTCGGTGTTGCCGACGCGGATCGCGACCGGGCTGCCCATCGTCCGCCCGTGGCGTACGCCGCCGACGATCGTGACCTGGTCCTGCTCGAACTTCATCCGGGCGCCGCGGCCGTAGCCGAGACGGCGGCGGCGCAGGGCCTCGTCGATCGCGGCCGTGCTCACCTCCACCCCGGCCGGGAGGCCTTCCAGGATGGCGACGAGTTCGGGCCCGTGGGACTCTCCGGCGGTCAACCAGCGCAACATGCGTACAAGTCTTCCATGTGCGGCCGAGTGAGATGTCCAGCGTTCACCCGTCGAGACACAGCACGGTGAACGCGCCCAGCAGCATGAACGGCCCGAACGGGAACTCCGTGCGCCTCGTGCCGCGCCCGGTCGCCAGCAGGGCCACACCGTAGAGCGCGCCGAGCAGCTGCCCGCAGAAGGCCGCGACGACCCAGGCCTGCCAGCCGAGCGCCGCGCCGGCCATGCCGATGAGCCCGGCCAGCTTGACGTCGCCCAGCCCCATCGCCTCCGGCCTGATGAACCAGAGCAGCCCGTAGATCGCGGCCAGCGCCGCCCCTCCGGCCAGCGCCCTGGGCAGCTCTCCCGTGGGCAGGAGGGCCAGGGCCGTGATCGGGTACGCGGGAAGCGTGATCGCGTCGGGCAGCGTGGTGGTCCGCCAGTCGATGACGGCCAGGGCGGTGCCGATCACGGCGAACGGCACGTACGGCAGACCGATCCGCCAGGCGACGAGCGCGGCCACGGCGGCGGTCACCAGCTCGACCTTCGGCGGCCAGGCGGGCTCCGGGAGCCCGTCGTAGGAGTCGGCCAGCGCCCTGATCCGGTGTCCGCAGACCAGTCCGGCCAGCGCCATGAGTGCGACCACGAGCCGACCCTAATGCGGCCCCGGCGCGACCGGCGGCCTTTCGGACAGACCAGTGGAGACGTCACACGGGGCCGGTGGAAAGGCCGGACGGGCAGGCGGAAGACAGCCCTATTGCGGTTCACGGGCTGATCACGGACACTTCCGGCGTGGACAGGGACCGGTTTGCGAGGATCGCGGTCGTCATAGCGACCTTCGTACTGGCTCCGGTGTTGCTGGAGATGCTGGCGTGGTACATCGAGGGCGAGGACTACAGCGTCTCCCGCGCGCTCACCGTGATCTTCGTGGTCGCCGGACTCGCGGTGATCGCGCTCGTCGCCGGCCGGGTGCGCGGCCGGCTGCCCGTCATGCTGGTCACCGCGATGACGGCGACCGCGGCCGGCGGGCTGATCCTGGGGTTCGTCGCCGGCTTCGGCCCCGTGCTGTGGAACCGCGGCCTGTCCGGGGAGTTACTCGGCCTGTCGATGCTCGGGATCGCCGCGTTCACCGCGCTGACCGGTGGTTACCTCCTGACGCTGTTCCGCCGCGGCCTGTACGTCCCGCACATCGAGGCGACCGCCGTGCCATCGCCCACCACCACGAAGCGCAAGGTCATCGGCGAGTCGGAGATCCTCATCCGCACCCAGCCGGAGATCAGCCACGCCCTGGAGAAGGCGCTCGGCAGTTGCGTGTCCGTGATCGACCAGGACGACCTGCACTTCGTGGCGTTCTTCGGCCCGGACGGCTGCGCGTTCTACACCGACGTGCTCGACGACGCCGACCTGCGGCACTTCTTCCACGAAACGACACCCGAGGAACGCCGGACCACCTACCTCAGGCTCGGCCGCCAGCTCGACTGGATCGGCCACCGGCTCGGCACCCACCTGCGGTCGATGGAGAGCGGCACGGTGATCAGGACGGTGCTGGACGTCGAGCGCGGCGCTCTCTACCACTACTGGGTCGACCACGGCCGCTACGTCATCGGCGTCACCCTCGACCAGCGCAAGGTCGGCGTGGCCGACGACAAGATGGCCACGCTCGTCGACCTGATCCGCGGCCATTTCACGCTGCCGCCGATCAACCAGCGGACCCGGCCGGAGGCCGGGGGCGGAAACGTCCGCGCGATCAGGAAAGATCAGGCGTGGCCCGAATCTGGCTCTTGATCCTCGTCCTGCTCGCGGGATGGGCCACCGCGTGGCTCACCGGCATCCGCGGCCTCGAGACGTCGGAGACGTACCTGCTGGCCAGCCAGTTGCTGCTGGCGATCGGCCTGTACGGAAGCACGCACGACATCGACCGCGCCGAGGCGCGCGCCCACACCCGGCTGATCGTGGCGGCGGTCACGGTGGGGGTGGTGCTGAAGGCGGCGTTCATCGCCGGAGTCCTCTACCTGTTCACCGGCGATCCGCTCGCGCTGGTGCTCGCGGTCGCGGTGGCGCAGATCGACCCGCTGTCCGTCGCGTCCGTCATGGGCGACTCGCGGCTGTCGCCCAAGGCCCGCACGATCCTGGCGTCGTGGGCGTCGTTCGACGACCCGGTGACGGTGGTGCTGTCGGTGTACGCGGCCACGCTGGCGTTCTCCTCCGACGGGATCGGCGTGTCGCACCTGGCGGATCTGGGGTGGAACGGGTTGTTCGCCGCGGTGGCGTACCTGGTGTGGCGGCTGGTGCGGCGTGGCCCAGCGTGGCTGATCAACCTCGCGGCCATCACCGTCGTGCTCGTGGGCGCGTGGACGTTCCTGATGCTGGGGGTGGCGATCGCCGGGCTGTTCCTGCGGATGCCCGACGGGCGGCGGATCGGGCAGGCGGTGGCGGTGGCGTTCCCGCTGGCGGCGTTCCTCATGGGAATGCTGCTGGTGAGCGGGGTGGCGCCGGACGAGGGCCTGCTGCTGGGGCTGGTGGCGTTCTGCGCCCAGGGGCTCGCCGCCGTGGCGCTGACATGGGGGCTGCCGGTGATCGACCGGGTACGGCTGGCGCTGGCGCAGCAGAACGGGGTCACGGCCGTCATCCTGGCGCTGGTGTTCGAGCGGTCGCTGGACGGGTTCGTGGCGGTGGTGGCACCGGCGGTCGTGACCGTCAATCTGCTGCACGCGCTGGCGAACCGGGCCGCCGACACTTGGGAAGGCCGCCGCTCGGCCGTCCCCTGACCCTGTTCACCGCCGGGAAAGGCGACGCGCCCCGTGCACCGCCGGGACAGGCGGCATGCCCCGTGCACCGCCGGGACAGGCGGCGTGCCCGGTCAGCTCCAGGGGAGGGCACGTGACCACGGCTCAGCGCCGGGACAACCAGCGGCGCCTGCGTGCCGGCTCGATCTCCGCCGGGGTCGGTGCGGGCTCGACCCTGGCCACCGTCGCGCCCTCGAGCCGGTCCACGGTGCCTGACTCGATCGCCGCGAGCGCCTCCAGCACCATGCCCTCGATCACGAACTGCACCGGCCCGGCCACGTCCACCACGACCGCCGCAGCCTTCTCCTGCACGGCCGCCTGGCACACCTGGAGCGTGGTGGCCTGGATCGGCCGCGCGTCCGGCCGCCACCTGACCAGCGCCTCCGTGCCGGTGAACGCGAGCACCGCCTGCCTGCCGTCCTGCCCGACGAGCTTGGGCAGGGCCATCTCGCTCTCCTTCTCCTGCCGCAGCCCGTGCGCGCCGACCTCGGACTCGGTCAGCATCGCCACCACGGGCACGAGGAGCCGGGCGCCGCTGAGCGCGTTCAGCACGTCGGTGGCGTCGGCCGTACCCGCCTGGTGGGCGGCGAGGGCGGCGGCCACCGCGGGCGGGGCGCTGCCGTCGTCGGCGGGGTCGAGGGGTTGCGGAATGCTCGGCACAACCTCCGAGACTACCTCCGGCATGACTGTCTCGCTGAAGGAAGGACGGTGGGCGCCCGGGGCCGGTCGGGGATCGCCCGGCTCGGCCCCGGGCAGGCTCAGCTTCGGCCGAGCATTTCGGCGGTGAGGATGTCGCCGCCGAGGCCCCAGCAGCCGTCGGGGACTTCCTCGAGGAGGACCAGGGTGGTCGCCCGGGCCCGCTCGCCGTACACGTCTGCGTAGGCGTCGGTGACGGCGTCGATGAGCTTCTTCTTGGATTCGGGGGTCAGGGTGTCGGCGGGCACCTTGAGGTTGGCGAACGGCATGGTGATTTCCCTTTCGTGTGATGTGGATTCAGAGTGAGGCGGTCGAGGGCAGGAGGTCCTCGATGCCTACGCGGTGGTAGAACTCGGCGCGGATCCGGTCGGCGACGATGACCTGCGGTGCGGCGGACATCAGATGACACCGCCGTTCGCACGCACGACCTGCCCGTTGACCCAGTGCCCCGCGGGGCCGGCCAGGAAGGCGACGACCTCGGCGATGTCCTCGGGGGTGCCGAGCCGCTCGAGCGGGGGCTGCTTGGCGAGCCGCCCGATGGTGGCCTCGTCCTTGCCGTCGAGGAACAGTTCGGTGGCGGTCGGGCCGGGCGCGACCGCGTTGACCGTGATGTCGCGTCCCCGCAGTTCGCGGGCCAGGACGAGCGTCATCGCCTCGACGGCGCCCTTGCTGGCGGCGTACGCCCCGTAGTTCGGGAACTGCAGGCCCACCACGGAGGTGGACAGGGTGACGATCGCGCCCCCGGCGCGCACGCGGCGCGCGGCCTCTCGCGCCATGACGAACGTGCCGCGGATGTTGGTGCGGTGCAGAGCGTCCAGGTCGTCGAGGTCGAGGTCCGCGATCGGGGACAGCGACAGCCGCCCCGCCGAGTTGACGACGACGTCGACCCCGCCGAAGACCTTCTCCGCCTCGTCGAACATCGCCGCGACCGCGACCTCGTCCGCCACGTCGGCCTGTACCGGGATCGCCCGGCCGCCGGCTGCCGTGATCGCCTGGACCACCTCGGCCGCGGCCGCGGCCGACCCTTGGTATCCCACGACGACCGCGGAGCCCTGTGCTGCCAGTGTCATCGCGATCGCCCGGCCGATCCCGCGGGAGCCGCCGCTGACGACGGCTATGTGCTGATCACTCATGGAAAGCCCCTTCGCCTATCGGCGATACGCTTTTTCCGTATCGGCGTTACGACATGAAGGTAGCACAAGTTCCGTATCGGCGCTAGCGCTGATGCGTATCATTGATTTCATGACAGGAACGAACACGCTTCGCGCGTCGATGATCGAGGCCGCGGAGCATCAGCTGGCGACGTCCTCCGACAACGAGATCGCCACGCGGGCGGTCTGTGAGGCGGTCGGCGTGAGCCAGCCCGTGCTCTACCGGTTGTTCGGCGACAAGCGAGGACTCCTCGACGCTGTCGCCGACCACGGGTACGAGCGCTACGCCACGCTCAAGGCCGCTCAGGAGCAGACGGCCGACCCGGTGGCCGACCTGCGCGCCGGCTGGGACGGCCACATGGCGTTCGCGAAGGAGAACCCGGCCCTCTACCAGCTGATGTTCACTCCTCGGCCGTGGTCCCACTCGACAGCTCGAGATCGGGTGTTCGACCTGCTGGTGGCGACGCTCCTACGGTGCGCGGCGACGGGCGCGTTGAGGGTCGAGCCACAGACCGCCGCTCAGCTCATCCTGTCGGCGAACATCGGGAACGCCCTCAACCACATCGCCAGACCGGCCCTGTTCGATGACCCCGTGCTGTCCCACCGCATGCGCGACGCCGTGTTCTCGCACGTGCTCACCGAGACGAGTGCGCAGGAGGACGCCGACCCACTGCACACCGCCGCACTGCGCCTCCACGCGCAACTCGACCTCGTGGGCACCGACGCCCTCGAACCGGTCGAGACCGCCCTTCTCCTGCGATGGCTCGAACGCATCACGCAACCGAGCCGAGCGTGACACCAGAGCCGATGTGGCGGCGGGCGGGTCCGCCAGGGTGAGGTCGAGGCAGCGTTCGGTCTGCTCTCGTCGGCCTCGTCGACCTGATGGCCGCCTGGATCAGCGGAAGATGCCGCTGTAGGCGTTGAGGGCCGGCTGGCCGCCGAGATGGGCGTACAGGACGGTGGAGTCCTTCGGGATGTCTCCATCGCGTACGAGGTCGATGAGTCCGGCCATGGACTTGCCCTCGTAGACGGGGTCGATGATCATGCCTTCGAGGCGTCCGGTGAGCCGGATGGCATCCACGGTGGACTGGACGGGGATGCCGTAGAGGTCACCGGCCCAGCCCTCCAGTACGGTGATCTCGTCGTCGTACAGGTCCCGGCCGAGGCTTATGAGTTCGGCGGTGTTGCGGGCGATCTTCTCCACTTGGGCGCGGGTCTCGGCGAGCTTGGCCGAGGCGTCGATGCCCAGGACGCGCCGGGGCCGGTCCTGACCCGCGAAGCCGGCAATCATGCCGGCGTGAGTGCTGCCGGTGACGCTGCACACCACGACCGTGTCGAAGAAGACGCCGAGCTCGCGCTCCTGCTGCTGCACCTCATAGGCCCAGTTGGCGAAGCCCAGACCGCCCAGCGGGTGGTCGGACGCTCCGGCGGGGATCGCGTACGGGGTTCCTCCGGCCGCCCGGACGTCTTCCAGGGCTTGGTGCCAGCTGTCCTTGAAGCCGATGCCGAATCCCGCCTGCACCAGGCGGACATCGGCGCCCATGACGCGGGACAGCAGGATGTTGCCGACCTTGTCGTTGACCGCGTCCGGCCAGTCCACCCAGCTCTCCTGGACAAGAACGGCCTTCATGCCGGCCTTGGCGGCGACCGCGGCCACCTGCCGGGTGTGGTTGGACTGCACCCCGCCGATGCTGACCAGGGTGTCCGCCCCCTGGGCGAGGGCGTCCGGAATCAGGTACTCCAGCTTGCGGGTCTTGTTGCCGCCGAAAGCCAGCCCGCTGTTGCAGTCCTCCCGTTTGGCCCAGACGCGGGCACCGCCGAGGTGGTCGCTGAGCCGGTCCAGGGGATGGACGGGGCTAGGGCCGAACAGCAGGGGGTAACGCTCGAAGGCGTCGAGGGACATCGTGGCTCCTTGGGATGCGCCCGGTGCCGGGCCTGTGGTCAATGGGGCGGAGGTGCCGCAGGCTCAGTTGCCGGGGGCGTCGCCGCCAGGGAGTTGGATGTCGAGCAGAGGCACCAGCGTCTGCCAGTTGGCTCGGGTGGCAGCCGCCGCCCCCTCGACGTCTCCGGCCTCGCACAGAGCGATGATGCGGTCGTGCTGAGCGACCGAGCCCCGGCCACTCAGCGAGGAGAAGCGCGAGCGCTCCAGGCGCCGCAGCAGCGGCGTGAACTGTTCAAGAACGGCACGGATGGCGTGGTTGGCGCTGGCGGTGACCGGAACGCCGTGGAAGTCGTCGTCGGCGGCGATCGCCGCGTCGACGTCGTTGCGGCGCAGGGCGTCGGCGAAGCGTGCGTTGGCCTCCCGCATGGCGTCCAGCTCGGCGGCGGACAGGTTGGGCAGCGCCTCCCGGACGGCGAGTTCGTGCATGGCAGCCGTCACCGACTGAGCGGCGCGGGCAGCGCGTACGTCCAGGGGACTGACGATGGTGTAGCGGCCAGGCTTCGTCTGCACCAGGCCGGCCTGCTCCAGACGCGCCAGAGCCTCCCGAACCGGGGTGCGGCTGACGCCCAGCCATTCCACCAGGTCAGGGTCGTTGAGGCGTTCGCCAGGGGCTAGCGTGCCATCGACGATGGCGTCCCGGATCGCCCGGTACGCGTCTTCCCGAAGGAGTGACCTGGAGACGAGCCCTCGGCCCTGGGGAACTGGCATGCAATATATTGCACGCAGCATTATGAACGTTGTCAAGCGGCAGCGCGATCCCGGCCCGGTCCCCGGCCGGCCGGGGACCGGCTAACTCACGTCCGAGATGGCCGCCACCGGGCCGCCGCCCGACGGGCCCTGGTGGACGGCGGCCACCGAGACGAAGACCGCCGGGTCGCCCGTGACCGACGCCGCCACCCCGCCGACCGCCGCCTTGATCTGGCGGTGCCAGTGCACGTCGGAGTCGTCCAGCATGATGTTGCGCCGTCCCCGCACCCGCCCCGACGGGTCGGCCTCGCACTTCATGAACACGTTGACCAGCCGTCCCCCGAGGTCCGACGGGTGCGGCCGCTCGGGCAGGGGCAGTCCGGAGTCCCTGATGGCCTCCCAGATGCCGTCGGCGTCCAGGGCGTCCTTCATGACGCTGTGGCCGATGCGGTAGCGCCCGCCGATCCCCCGTACGTTGCCCACCAGCACGATCTGCGCCCGGTCCAGCTCCACCCCCGACGAGCAGGAGGCCACGGACGAGTACAGCGACAGGTCCTTGTGGATCTGGCCGGCACTCGGCATGTCGATCTCACCGAGGGCGACGGCGACGCCGAGGGCGGTGGTGGAGTTCGACAGGTCCATGGAGGGGCCGGTCTCCTCGATGGCGGTGTCCTGGCCGCGGCTCTTGGCGTCGGTGATGGTGGCCAGGGTGAGCAGCGGCGTCTTGGTCTGCACGTAGTGGACGTCGCGCGGGTCGTCGATGCCGGCGATCTTCATGGCCTCCCGTACCGCGGCGGCGACCTTCTCCACCATGGCGGGGCGGCCGATGTCCTCGGGGAGGATCACCTCGCTCATCGCGACCCCGACCGACAGGCGCGGCTCCTCGGTGGCGGGGGCGTTCGCGGTGGTGGCGAAGATCGTGGCGTGCGGGCTGAGCACGCCGTCGGTGCCGCCCGACCACACCAGCGGTACGCTCTCCGGCGCCGGATGCCCGTGCTCGGCCAGCACCTCCCGGAAGGCGCGGTCCGCCAGGATGCGGGTGTAGTCGTTGACGCCGCCGTTGCCCTCGGTCTTGCCGACGACGGCGAGCACCCGGTCCGCCTCGATCACCCCGTCGGCGATGAGCCGCGACAGCCCGGAGGCGTCGGTGACGCTCTCGATCGGCACCTTGCGCACTTCAATCGGGTCCGGCATGCGAAGCCCCTTCTCCAGTACCCGGTTCCGCTGCCCTGGCGACGCTAGCCGAGCCGGTCAGCGAGGTTCATGGGCAATGTCTGCCCATGAACGCCGCCGGCCATGTCAAGGTCCGCTCAGTGTCACGGTCAGGGACAGCCGCGCCGGCGGGGGTAGGGTCGCGGACGTGATTCGTGAAGCACACGTCAACGGGATCAAACTCGTGTACCGCGAGGAGGGGGACCCCGCCTCTCCCCCACTGCTGCTGATCCACGGCCGTACGGCAAATCACAACGATTGGAACGGCATCACCCAGCACTTCGCGGCCCGCTACCACGTGATCGTCCCCGACCTGCGCGGGCATGGGGCCAGCGACCATCCGGGCGAGTACCCGCTGCCCGGCATGGCCGAGGACATCGCGGGGCTGCTCGATCACCTGGGTGTGGCGCGGGCGACGCTCGTGGGACACTCGCTCGGCGGCATGGTCTCGTACCTCCTGGCCATGACCCATCCCGGCCGGGTCGAGCGGCTCGTGCTGGAGGATCCGGCGCCGCCGCGGCCGCTCGCAGGCCGCGAGCCGATCGTGGAGGACGGGTCGACCGGGTTCGACTGGCGGATGATGCACGACACCGAGCGGCAGTTCCTCGACCCCGATCCCGGCTGGCTGAAAGGGCTGGAAAGGATCACGGCGCCGACGCTGGTGCTGTCGGGCGGGGCGGCGAGCCCGTTCGACGCCGCGGAGCTGGCGGCGCTGATCCCGGGGGCCGAGCTGGTCACGATCGAGGCCGGGCACCTCATCCACACCTCGGCCCGCGGGCCGTTCCTGCGCGCGGTGGACGACTTCCTGAACGGCCGTCTCTCCGGAGGCTGAACGGCCGCTCTAATCGCGCCGTAACCCTGGCGTTATGTGCCCAGGCCAGGGTAGGTGGGTGGTCGACATGCACGTACACCAGCGCCTGAACAGGCTGCGGCTGATGGCGCCGCCGATCGCCCAGTGCGCTGTCGCGGCCGCGCTCGCCTGGCTCGTGGCCAAGGACCTGCTCGGGCACAGCCGCCCCTTCTTCGCCCCGATCGCGGTCGTCGTGTGCATCGGCGTCGGGCTCGGGCAGCGGCTACGCCGGGTCGGGGAGCTGGTCGTCGGGGTCAGCCTCGGCGTCGGCGTCGGCGACCTGCTGGTGTCGTGGATCGGGTCGGGCGCCTGGCAGATCGCGCTGGTGGTAGCGCTGGCGATGGCGGTCGCGGTGCTGCTCGACAGCGGCTCGCTGATCGTGCTCCAGGCCGGCTCCTCGGCGGTGCTCGTGGCGACCCTGCTGCCTCCGACCGGCACAGGCGGGATCGACAGGATGCTGGACGCCCTGGTCGGCGGCCTCATGGGGCTGGCCGCGGTGGCGCTGCTGCCCGCCAGTCCGAAGGCGCTCGCGACGCGGCACGCGATGGGGATGTTCGAGGCGCTGGCCGACGCCCTGCGGCGGATCGCGGAGGCCATCGAGCGGTCCGACTCGGCACTGGCCGCCGAGGCGCTGGAGGCCGCGCGGGGCAGCCAGACGAGCGTGGAGGAGTTCAAGCAGGCGCTGGAGACGAGCCGGGAGATCGCCACCATCTCGCCGTTGCACCGGCACCGCCGTACCAGGCTGGAGGGGTACGAGACGGCCGCGGTGCCGCTCGACCATGCGCTCAGGAACGCCAGAGTGCTGGCCAGGCGGGCCATCGTGGCGCTCGACGGCTCCAGCGAGCTGCCGCCCTGGCTGCCGGGGGCGCTGCGCGATCTGGCCGACGCGACGCTGCTGCTCAGGGACGAGCTGGCAGGCGGGCGGCAGCCCGAGCGGGCCGGCGCGGCGATCATGGCGGTGGCCTCGCGGCCGGACGCCGAGCGGTGGGGGTTCTCGGCGGACGTGATGATCGCGCAGGTCCGGTCGATCATCGTGGACCTGTTGCAGGCCACCGGCACCGAACGCGACGAGGCCGTGGCCGCTCTGCCCCCGCTGGACGTTCCCGGCGAGAAGGAGTCATCCGAGGGAACGTGACCGCAATGTCATTTAGATCGGCCAAGGTGGAAAGGTGCGAACCAGGCTCAGCGATCACGTAAAGGAACGACTGGGCACGTTCGGTCTCATGGTGCCGTCCATCGCGCAGTGCGCGGTGGGTGCCGCGCTGGCCTGGTTCGTCGCCATGGAGCTGCTCGGCCACCCGCGGCCGTTCTTCGCACCCATCTCCGTGCTGATCTGCGTCGGCGTCGGGCTCGGGCAGCGGCTGCGCAGGGTCGTCGAGCTGGTGGTCGGCGTCAGCCTCGGGGTGGGCATCGGCGACCTGCTGGTGTCCTGGATCGGCTCGGGACCGTGGCAGATCGCGCTGGTGGTCGCACTGGCCATGGCCACCGCGGGGCTGCTGGACAGCGGCGCGCTGTTCGTCGCGCAGGCCGGTTCGTCGGCGGTGCTGGTGGCCACGCTGGTGCCCGTTGAGGGTGTCGGTGGCCTGGACCGGATGGCCGACGCGCTGACCGGGGGCGTCATCGCGATCGCGGCGGTCGCGCTGCTGCCCGCGAGCCCGTTCACGATCGCGGCCAAGCACCTGTCCGGGGTGCTCGACGCGCTGTCCACGGTGCTGGAGCGGGCCGCGGAGGCGATCGAGAAGCGGGACGTGGACCTGGCGGCCGAGGCGCTGGAGGAGGCGCGCGGCACGCAGGCGGCGGTGGAGGAGTTCGAGCAGGCGCTGGAGACCAGCAAGGAGATCACCATGATCTCGCCGCTGCACTGGCATCGGCGGGGCCGCCTGGCCCGGTACGAGACCGCCGCCGTGCCCGTCGACTTGGCCCTGCGCAACGCCCGGGTGCTGAGCAGGCGCACGCTGGCCTCGCTCGGTGAGGCGAGCCCGCCGCCGGCGGCGCTGGCCGAGGCGATGCGGGAGGTGTCTGAGGCGGCGCTGCTGCTGCAGCTGGAGCTGGGGGCCGGGCGGGAGCCGACGCTGGCGCGGCAGGCGCTGCTGGCGGTGGCGGCGCGGGAGCGGCCCGAGGAGCTGGGCTTCTCGGCGCATGTGATCATCGCCCAGTTGCGGTCTGTCGTCGTGGACCTGCTGCAGGCGACGGGGATGGAGCACGAGGACGCCACGGCCGCGCTGACCCCGCTCGACAGGCCGGACCAGGAGTGAGCAGCCGGGCGCGCGTCAGGATGGCGGGGCGAAGGTGCGCAGGACGTCGGCGATCTCGTCGACCTCGGTGAGCTTGCCGGAGGCGACGGCGATGACGAGGTCGTAGGCGGAGTCGTCGTCGGTGTCCAGCACGACGCCGTTGAACCGGAGAAAGACGTCCGTCACCAGCCAGGACAGCCGTTTGTTGCCGTCGATCAGCGGATGGTTGACCGCCAGCGACTGCAGGAGCGCGGCAGCTTTCGTCACGAGATCGGGATAGGCCTCGTGGCCGAACATGGAAGAGCTCGGCCGATGCACGGCCGAGTCCAGCAAGCCAAGGTCCCTGACCGCGAGGACGTCGCCAAGCTCGGCCTCCGCGAGCTCGAGGACCTGCTCCAGGGTGAGGTAGCGGGTCATTCGCCGAGCCGATCCAGCACGGTCCGCCAGCGCTCCCTGGACTTCGCGCCGAGACGGCGAACCTCCTCGTCGGCCGCGTGCCGCGCCAGATACTCCTCGACGGCGGCCAGCACGATCTGCTGCATGCTTCGCCCTTCCACCTCCGCGCGCTTGCGGAGGGCTTCGGTCTGCTCGTCAGTCAAGCGAAGGGTCATGGCCATACCCCTATCGTAGACACGAGGCGGTATCACGGCGATACCACGCACTCAGTTTACCCTACGTGACCATTCGATGACTCATCACAGGGCAACAAGCCCTCCATCAGGCCGAAGTCGTAGTGAGAAATCCTGTGGTCAGGACGACAGGTGCTTCAGGCGGGTGACCGCCTCGTCGATGACCTCTTCCTTCTTGCAGAAGGCGAACCTGACGAAGTACCGGCCGCGCTCCGGATGGTCGTAGAACACCTGGGTCGGGATGGCCACCACCCCGGCCAGTTCCGGCAGCCGCCGCGTCAGCTCCAGCCCGTCCGTGAACCCCAGCGGCCTGATGTCGGTCTGCACGAAGTACGTCCCCGAGGGCCTGAGCACCTCGAACCCGGCCGCCGCCAGCCCCTCCATGAGCCGGTCCCGCTTGTCCTGCAGCCCGGACCGCAATGCGGCCACCCACTCCAGCTCGTGCCGCAGCCCGTACGCCACGGCCAGCTGCCACGGCGCGCTCGCGGTGAAGGTGAGGAACTGTTTGACCGTCTGCACCGCCGTGACCAGCGGCGCGGGGGCGCACACCCAGCCGGTCTTCCAGCCGGTCACCGAGAACGTCTTCCCGGCGGAGGAGATCATCACGGTGCGCTCGCGCATGCCGGGCAGCGTGGCCAGCGGGATGTGCTCGACCCCGTCGAACGTCAGGTGCTCGTACACCTCGTCGGTGATCGCGATCAGGTCGCGCTCCCGGCAGAGCTCGGCGATGGCGGTCAGTTCGGCCCTGGTGAACACCGTCCCCGTCGGGTTGTGCGGCGAGTTGACCAGGATGGCGCGGGTGCGGGGCGTGACGGCGGCGCGCAGCTCGGCGGGGTCGAACGTGAAGCGGCCCTCGACCGGCCGCATGGTCACGGCCACCAGTCGGGCCTGGGCCAGCGCGATGGAGGCGGCGTAGGAGTCGTAGTAGGGCTCGAACGCGATCACCTCGTCGCCCGGCTCGCACAGCGCGAGCACGCCGGCCGCGACGGCCTCGGTGGCGCCCACCGTGACCAGGATCTCGCCCGCCGGATCGTAGGACAGCCCGTAGTGCTCGGCGCGGTGGTCGGAGACCGCCCGGCGCAGCTCCAGCATCCCGGGCCCCGGCGGGTACTGGTTGGCGCCCGACATGATCGCCTGGATCGCGCGGTCCAGCATCGCCGCCGGCCCGTCGGTGTCGGGGAAGCCCTGGCCGAGGTTGATCGATCCGGTCTGTACGGCGAGCGCGCTCATCTCCGCGAAGATGGTCGTCCCGAAGGCGCGCATCCTGGATACAAGTGGTTCCGTCACAGCTCCACACTATTCTCGTCCCGTGATCATACGGGTCGTCCTCGCCCTCGCCCTGTCCGCGTCCCCGGTCATGACCACGGCCGCGGCCGGCGCGTCCCTGGTCACGACCCCGGTCGCAGCCGACGCACCCCTGGTCACGGCCTCGGTCGCAGCCTACGCACCCCTGGTCACGGCCTCGGTCGCGGCCGAGCCGCGCGACTGCCCGGTCGCCATGCCCGCCCGCACCACCTGCGGTTTCCTGGTCGTCCCCGAGCGCAGGGACGCCCCGGAACGGAAGATCAAGGTCGGCTACGCCGTCCGCCGCTCGATCGCGAAGGACCGCGAGCCGGATCCGGTCGTCTACATGAGCGGCGGTCCCGGGTCGGCGTCGATCCAGCTCACGGGTTTCCTGAGCCAGATGTTCCCCGATCGTGACGTGGTGACGATCGAGCAGCGCGGCGGCGGATACTCCGAGCCGGCGCTGGGCTGCCCCGAGACCGCCGCTGCGCTGCTCGGGCAGTTGCGCCGGCCGGCCGCCGACGTGGCCGCGGCCGCGCTCGAGTGCCGCGACCGGCTCCGGGAGCAGGGCGTCGACCTGCGGGGGTACAACACGAAGGAGATCGTGGCCGATGTGGTCGCGTTGCGCCAGGAGCTCGGCTACGAGTCGTGGAACCTGTTCGGCGTCAGCTACTCCACCAGGGTCATGCTGGACGTGGCCGCGGCCGACCCGCAGGGCGTGCGCGCCGTCGTGCTGGACTCGTTCCTCCCTGAGAGCGTCCCCTGGTACGACGACGCCGACCGGAATCTGGCCGACACGATGGCCCGGCTCGGCGTCAAGGACGGCTTCGAGGCCATGAGCGCCCGGCTCAACGCCGCCCCCGCGCAGGTGCCGACCACCGATCCGCTGCTCGGCCGGGCGTTCACGGCGCGGATGACCGGCGACGACGTGGCCACGATCATGGCTGAGGCGCTGCACGAGGCGGACGTGGCGGCGGTGGCGCCGGAGCTGCTCCCCGCGCTGGCCGAGGGGCGCGACGAGCTGCTGCGCCCGCTGGCGGACGCCGTGGGCGAGGGGCTGGTGTCGCACGAGTTCGGGCTGTACCACGCGGTGCAGTGCCAGGACGAGGTCCCGTTCAACACCTTCACCACCAAATCCCGACTGTTCACCGTAAATGCTGACAAAGCGGTGTGTGATGCCTTGCAGCTTCCCAAGTCCACGCCGGTCAACGCCGCCCCCAAGGCCCCGGTGTTGGTGCTCGGCGGCCAGTACGACCCCACCACACCCACCAGGACCAGCAAGCCCGCCGCCGAGGCCCTGCCCAACGGCCGCTTCGCGGAGATCCCCGGCGCCGCCCACGCCGTCTTCCTCGCCCGCGAGTGCGCCCGCCGCAAGATCGTCGAGTTCGTCGGCGACCCGGCCGCGAACACCGCCGCCCCCTGCCTGGACGACGCCGGCGGGCGGCCGGGCGACCTGCACGTGACGGGGGCGCCTTACCAGATCTCCCGGTCCCCCTGGCTGGCCGCGCCGTTGGCGCTGTTCGCGCTCGCGTCGCTGATCCAGCTGGTGGCGGGCGCGCTGAAGGGCAGGTCCGTGGCGGCGTTCGGCGGCCTGTCCGGCGTGGCGTTCGCCGGGCTGCTGGCCCAGTCCGTGTACGGTCTGGCGAGCAGGAACGAGACGGCCCTGGCCGTCGGCGTCCCCGGCATGATCGGCCTCTACACCTGGGTCGCGGTCGCCTCGGCCGTTCTGACCGCGGCGACGCTCGTCCGCCACCGCAGATGGCCACAAATCTTCGCAACCGTCATCAGCGGAGGATTCCTCGTATGGTGGTTCACCTGGTTCCTGTAACGCGCATCCGAGAGCTCGACGCCCTCCGCGGCTTCGCGGTGGGCGGCATCATGCTGGTCAACACCTGGCAGCACACTGTGGAGGACATCCCGCACGAGCAGCGAGCCGGCGTGGACTGGACCATCGAGGCGCTGTTCCAGAGCCGGTTCTACCCGATCTTCTCGCTGCTGTTCGGCATCAGCTTCATGCTGTTCCTGCGCGGCAACAGCCGCTGGGCGCTGCTGAGCAGGTTGTTCTGGCTGTTCTGCATCGGGCTGGCGCAGCGCGCCTTCTACGAGGGCGAGGTGCTGACCGACTACGCCCTCTGGGGGGCGGCGGTGCTGCTGCCCGCCACGTTCCTGACCCCAGGGTGGCCGGTGCTGGCGCTGGGCGTGGCGGGCATCGCGTGGGCGGTGGG
>NZ_VCJS01000450.1 GCF_005893125.1 Nonomuraea basaltis
GCCGCCTGGTGGGCGGGGCTGGGGCACGCCGAGCGCAGGCGCCGGCTGCTCGACTACAAGGCCGTCGTCACCCAGCACCTCCGAGAGCTGGCCACGCTCGTCCATGAGGAGACTGGCAAGCCGATGGGGGACGCCACGCTGGAGATCGTCCTGGCGATCACGCACATCGACTGGGCGGCCCGCAACGCGCAGAAGGTGCTGGGCCGGCGCCGGGTGTCGACCGGCATGATCGGCCTCAACCTGGCCGCCACGCTGGAATACCTGCCGCTCGGCGTCGTCGCGGTGATCGGCCCGTGGAACTACCCGGTCTTCACCCCCATGGGCTCCATCGCGTACGCGCTCGCGGCCGGCAACGCGGTCGTGTTCAAGCCGAGCGAGCTCACACCGGGCGTGGGGGTGCGGCTGGCGGAGCTGTTCGCCGAGTCGGTGCCCGAGCAGCCGGTGTTCCAGACCGTGACCGGGCTGGGCGAGACGGGCGCGGCGCTGGCCGCCGATCCGCGGGTGCGGAAGGTCGCGTTCACCGGCTCGACTGCCACGGCCAAGCGAGTCATGGCGGCCTGCGCCGAGAACCTCACGCCGATCGTGGCCGAGTGTGGCGGCAAGGACGCGTTCATCGTGGACGCCGACGCCGACGTGGAGGCCGCCGCCGACGCCTGCCTGTGGGGCGCCATGTCCAACGCCGGGCAGACGTGCGCGGGCGTCGAACGGGTCTACGTGGTGGATGCGGTCTATGAAAGTTTCATGCGCGAACTGTCCGAGCGGGTGACGAGGGTGAAGGCCGGCGAGGACTACGGGCCGATCACGATGCCGGGCCAGGTGGACATCATCAAGCGGCACATCGACGACGCCACCAAGTCGGGCCGGATCGTGACGGGCGGCCCCGGCTCGGTGCGGGCGCCGTACGTGGACCCGGTGATCGTCGAGGACGTGCCCGAGGACTCCCCCGCGGTACGCGAGGAGACGTTCGGGCCGACCATCACCGTCCGCCGCACCCGCGACGCGCAGGAGGCGCTCGAGCTGGCCAACGCCTCGGCCTATGGCCTGGGTGGCACGGTTTTCTCCAGGAACGCGCGCCGGGCGATGGAATTGGCCAGGATGATGCGTACGGGGATGACCGCCATCAACTCGGTCATCTCGTTCGCCGGAGTCCCGGCACTGCCGTTCGGCGGCGTGGGCGACTCGGGGTTCGGGCGGATCCACGGGGCCGACGGCCTGCGCGAGTTCGCCAGGCCCAAGGCGATCTCCCGGCAGCGTTTCGCGATGCCCGGGATGAACCTGACGTCGTTCGCGAGAGGGCCCGCAGACCTTGAGCGGCTGATCAGGCTTGTCACGTTCTTGCACGGCCGACGTAAAAGTTAATCTTCTTACCCTTTCCCAAAACCGATCATCCGTCCATAATTGTGTGCTCTGGGGGCCACGATCATGTTGGACGGGTGGATTGTGAACCGGTCGTACCGGGGAATGTCGGCTGAGCAAAGGCTGGCGGACAGACGCGAGCGGCTGATGACGGCCGCGTACACGCTATACGCGAAGCCGGGTTTCGCGGCGACGACCATCGAAAGGCTGTGCTCGGAGGCGCGGATCTCGAACCGCGCCTTCTACGAATGTTTCGGCGGCCGGGAGGAGCTCCTTCAGGCGCTGCACGAGCGCTGTGTGGAGGAAAGCCTGGCCGTCGTGGCCAAAGCGTTACAGGAGGCGCCGAACACGCTTGACGCAAGAGTCAAAGCGGGGATTCGCGCCTATATCGAGTTCGCCACCGCCGACTGGCGGCGGGCCCGCATCATGCACGTGGAGGTCCGCAGGTCAGGAGATGTCCTGACACTGTCGCGACAGCGGGCCGTGGATGCCTTCGCCCGGCTCATCCAGGAAGCCTCGGCCGATTTCCCGCAGGCCGCACCGTTGAATCGGCGGCTCGTGGCACTCAGTGTAATTGGGGCACTACAAGAGTTGCTCATCGAATGGCTGCTCACGGACGATCAACCGACGATCGACGAACTCGTCGACGTGGCCGTGCACATCTTCATCAGCAGCCTGGGCAACCCCAAGACGATGTCATGAGGGAGCCCGCCTCGCGCGCTCCGCGGACAGCGGATAAATCTCCATTCGGAGTTGTATTCAGTGCGATAGCTGGCAGATCTGCGCCATCCGTAATCTACATTTTGTCTAAGCCAGGAAAGAGCGGGCAACGGCTGATCGTCGCCCGCTCCGATATGTCACCTCAGGCCACCGCGGCCGCCGGAACCTCCACGTGCAGCACCCGATTCAGCCGGGTCACCGCCAGGATCCGCATGATCCGCGGTGGCACCCCCCGAAGAACGAGGCGGCGTTGCACGCTCAGCGCGCGCCGATGCGAGCCCACCAGCACCCCGAGACCGGTCGCGTCGATCATCTCCAGCTTGGAGAGATCCAGGATCAGATCGCCCTCACCGGAGTCGAGGGCCTTGTGCAGCCGCTCGCGAACCCCCGCCGACGTGCCGGCGTCGAGCCTGGCCCCGATCCGCACCACCTGAGCCCTCGGATTGCCCCGGACGCGCATGCCACCTCCTCAATCACGCTCACAGCGCAGTCATCCCTCTGCGTGTAGCACTCGCCGAGGTGAAACCCCGCTGCATGACTCTCCTACCCACGTAGAGGAAGTGACACGACCGCCGTGAGCAGGAACTCTCCGTCGTCCGTCGGGTGGGCGGCCAGTTCGCCGCCCACAGCGGCCATCCGCTCCCCCATGCCCGCCAGCCCGCTCCCCAGATCCGCGGCCTGCCGCCGGGCCACCCCGTCATTGCGTACGCGCAGCTCCGCCTCCTGATCGGTGAAGCGGAGCGTGATGTCACAGAACGTCGCGGTGCTGTGCTTGAGCACGTTGGTCACCGCCTCGCGTACCGCGTAGGCGAACACAGGGGCCACCCCGTCGGGCAGATCGCGGTACGGAAGATGCACCTCGCAGCGGACACCGGCCGCTTCGAGCACACCTTTCACGCTATTCAGCTCGGCGGCCAAGTCAAGGTCGCGGTAGCCGCGAACGGCCTCGCGCAGCTCGCGCAGCGCCTTCCTGGTCAGCGTGTTGATCTCGGTCATCTCGGCCTTGGCCGCCCCCTGGTCGACATCCGACAGGCGCACCGCCAGCTCGGTCTTGACCGCGATGGCGGACAGCTGGTGCCCCACGAGGTCGTGCAGGTCCCTGGCGAGGCGCAGCCGCTCCTCGGCCACCGCCAGCCGCGTGTGCGCCTCACGGCCCTCATGAGCCTGCACGGCCAGCGTCAAGATCCAGACCAACATCCGGTTGGACGGCGGCGCGACCGCGCACATGAGACCGTAGAACAAGGCGTAGGAGAACAGCGCCTCGGTTACCCCCAGGTCGATGGTCACGATGCCCGCCCCCGTCGCCAGGGAGAGCGCGCCGAGCGCCATGCCGGCCGCGAACGTGCCGAACGCCAGCACCATCACCCTGCGCCTGGAGATCCACAGTGTGGCGATGGAGAGCCAGGCGATGAGCGCCCACCCCCAGCCGAACGGCTCGGCCCCGCCCATGCCGGCCGTGACCACCGCGAGAGCCGCCGCCACCACCACCTGCCTGGTGGGGTAGCGGCGGTCCAGCATGGCGTTGATCAGGCGCGTGCAGAGCCACGTGAAGCCGGCCGCCGCGATCAGCGCGGGCACGAAGCGCCACCATTGGAGCCTGCCCTCGCCCAACTCGATCGCGCTGACGAGGGAGATGCAGACCCACATGACGGCGATGACCGACACCAGCGCCACCCAGGTGTGGCGGCGCGCCCGCCTGATCTCGTCCATCTATTTCGCGCGCAGCACGTCGCCGAGCTTGACCCGGGCGCCCGTCCGCAGCACGGCCCGTTCGTACACCTTGGCGCCGAAGGCCAGCACCGCCAGCACGGCCAGCACCATCGCGGCCATGGAGGCCCCCACCTG
>NZ_VCJS01000451.1 GCF_005893125.1 Nonomuraea basaltis
GGTCGCCCCTTTTCCCGCCCGGCCACCGCCCGGCCGCCTCGACCGGCCGCCGAGCCGCTGGCCATCAAGGCTCCCGACCCGGCAGAACCCCGTCATGGCACCGAGACGCTCGGCTCCCGGCGCCCCTCGTCCGCATGGTCCTCGGCTCGCTGTACCGCCGCCACCGCCGGCTGGTACTCCCGCACCTGCGCACTTATCCACAGGGCACCGCAACCCGACACCCCTATCCCCAGAACCCCATTCACCGCCTCCCCAGACCCACCCTCCGCAACAAGCTGGACCTCCCATCGAAACGGGAGGCCGAGATGCACAGACCCCTGATCATCACCGAGGACCACGCCCTGCTCGACGACCTGGTCCGCATAGCCGCCGCAGCCGGCGCGCAGCTCGACGTGGCCCACGTCCCCGCCCACGCCCGCCCATACTGGAACCTCGCCCCGCTCATAGCAGTGGGCGCCGACCAGGCAGAGTCCGTGGCCGCGACCTCACCCCCCGCCCGCGACCAGGTCCTCCTCGTCACCCGGGAACCCGACGACCCTGACACCTGGCGAAAATGCGTGGCGGTGGGCGCCCAAGCCGTCGTGAGCCTTCCCGGCGACGAACGCCACCTGGTGGAGCGGTTCGCGGACGCCGTGGAGCCGGAGCCCCGTTCTGGGGCGGTGATCTGCGTGCTCGGCGGCCGCGGCGGGGTAGGCGCGAGTGTGCTCTCGGCCTGCCTGGCCCTGCACGCCTCGGGCAGCGGCCGTCTCCGTACGCTCCTCGTGGACGCCGATCCGCTGGGCGGCGGCATCGACGCGCTGCTAGGCCATGAGGAGGCACCAGGTTCCCGCTGGGGAGACCTGGTGGCCAGGGAAGGCCGGATCAGCTGCAGCGCTCTGCAGGCGGCGCTGCCGTCGTTCGGCGACCTGGCGGTCCTCTCCTTTCACAGGGGCGAAGTGGCTGCGATCCCCGCCCAGGCGATGCGCTCGGTCCTCGAAGCCGGCCAGAGGGGCTTCGACCTGGTGGTCGTAGACCTCCCGCGCCACCTCGACCCGGCCGCCGTCGAGGCCCTCACCAGATCGAGGGCCACCCTGGTGGTGGCGCCGGCCGACGTACGCGGAATCCTCTCCACAGTTCAGGTCCTGCTCGAGGCGCGCAAGCACACCTCGGACATCCGCGCGATCCTCCGCCCAGGGGTCGTGGACGACGAGATGGCCGCCGCATCCCTCGGCATACCCTGCGCCGGCAGCCTCCCCGACCAGCCAAGACTCACCGCCACCCTCAACCGCGGCGAACTCCCCAAGCTGGGCCCGCGCACCGTCCTGGGCGGCCTCTGCGCATCCCTGCTACGTGACGTCCTATCGCCGTGATCCACGCCACCCCGATCACGGCCCTGAGCAGCAGACCCAGATCCACCAAGCCCTGCCACTCGCAGCACCACCCCGAAAGCAGGCGAGCACCGTGAAGCCGGCCACAACTTCGGCCCAGCAGCCGACCACAGCTTCGGTCCAGCAGACGGCCGCAACTTCGGCCCAGCAATCGATCACACCCGCGGCCCAGCAGCCGACCGCCTCATGGGCACAGCCGCCCACCGCCTCCTCAGACCCGGCTGCCGCCGTACCTCCAGACCTGGTGGAGGCCGTCCGCGTACGCCTGGCCCGGACAGGCTCCGAGCCCAGCGCCGCCCAGGTGGCC
This sequence comes from Nonomuraea basaltis, assembly GCF_005893125.1. GTDB lineage: Bacteria > Actinomycetota > Actinomycetes > Streptosporangiales > Streptosporangiaceae > Nonomuraea > Nonomuraea basaltis. Next base: position 1,675 of record NZ_VCJS01000451.1, read on the forward strand.
GTCGCCCTCAGAGCCGAGAAGGCCGTGTACGGCGACGCGGAGATCCTCGCAGTTGCCCGAGCGCTCTGCGCGGACTTGATAGGCGCGGGCCCGCTGGAACCGCTCCTGGCTCGCCCCGACGTAACAGATGTCCTGGTCAACGGCCCGCGGGAGGTGTGGATCGACGACGGCAGCGGCCTGCGCCGCACCTCGGTCACCTTCGCCGACGACGCGGCCGTCCGGAGACTGGCCCAGCGCCTGGCGGCCGCCGCGGGCAGACGGCTGGACGACGCCTCCCCGTACGTGGACGCCAGACTCGCGGGAGGCGTACGCCTCCACGCCGTGCTTCCACCCGTCGCGCCCGGCGGCACCTGCGTGTCGCTGCGCTTGCCGCCACGCCGTACGTTCACGCTGGCGGACCTGGTGTCAGCGGGCACGATCACCCCATCCGCCATCTCGATGCTGACCGCCATGGTCGCCGCCAGACTGGCCTTCCTGGTGACCGGCGGCACTGGCACGGGCAAGACAACGCTCCTCTCGGCCCTGCTCTCGCTGGCCGATCCAGGCGAACGCCTCCTCCTGGTAGAGGACTCGGCCGAACTCCGCCCTCTCCACCCGCACGTCGTACGCCTGGAGACCCGCCCAGCCAATCTGGAGGGCGCAGGCGGCGTGGGCCTACGTGACCTGGTACGGCAGGCGCTGCGGATGCGCCCGGACCGCTTGGTTGTCGGGGAGGTACGCGGCGCCGAGGTGGTGGACCTCCTGGCAGCCCTGAACACAGGCCACGAAGGCGGCTGCGGCACGCTCCACGCCAACACCGCGTCCGACGTGCCACCTCGTCTGGAGGCTCTCGGCTGTGCGGCCGGGTTGAGCAGGGAGGCCGTACACAGCCAACTCGCCGCGGCCCTCGACGCCGTCATCCACCTGACCCGCGATCGCCTGGACGGCCGCAGACGCATCGCCGAAATCTGCTTGCTCTCCAGAACATCGACGGGCTTCGTCGAATCGGTCCCCGCCCTGACCTTCGACCCGAAGGGCAACTCCCGAATCGGCCCTGGCTACGGCGCCTTCACACAAGCCGTGCAGGGAGACACCCGAACCTGCGCAGAGGCCGCGCAGGAAGGCGCCCGCACCCGTCCACAAGCCGTGCAGGAACACGCCCGCACCCGGTGAAACGACCGTATGGAAGGGGTGGCCGACCGGCCGCAACCGCGATCCAGCACAACGACCCAGCACAACGACCCAACGCCAGCCCCGTACCACCGACACTCCAAGGACAACGGAGGAAAGACGGCGATGATCGCCGCTGCCCTGGTCACCGCACTGTCCACAGCCTGCGCCGTGTGGTTGTGGACGGGCCCGACCATCGCCACGGCCCGGCTGACCAAGCTGACCTCAACCCAGAAGAAGCATCAGTGGCAGTCCTTGGGCAAGCTACTCACCCGCCCAAGCCCCGCCCGCCGAGCCGATGCTTGGCGGCTCGCCTCGATAGAGCTGTGCCAGGCCCTATCGGCGGAACTGTCCGCAGGCCGGACCCCCGGAGAGGCACTGACCAGGGCGATAACGGCAGTCGACTTCCCCGATTCCGAGGCCCTGCGCCCGATCGTCGCAGCAGCGAGAGACGGCGGCGACGTCTCCGCAGCCCTGGCCGCCTCGGCCCCACCACAAGGCGGCGAGGGCCTGCGCCGGCTCGCAGCATGCTGGAATGTCAGCGTAAGCGTGGGCGCAGGCCTGGCAGCCCTGGTCGAACGCGTGGCGAGCACGTTACGCACGGCCCAGGCACACCGCCAGGACGTCGCAGCACAACTGGCCGGACCGCGCACCACGGCCAGAATGCTCGCCGTACTCCCCGCCCTCGGCCTCCTCATGGCCGGAGCCCTGAACATGCACCCGCTGGACTTCCTGTTCGGCAGCCTCCCGGGCCTCGCATGCCTGGTGACAGGGATAGCCCTCGACGCGTGCGGCCTGTGGTGGACCAACCGAATGGCCACCCAGGCACAAGGCTGACCGACTCCGCCGTGCCAACTGCCTCGGGAACCAGACAGCCCACCTGCACAAGTACCCGACCTCACGAAACCCGATCGGATCTTGCCGATGCTCCACCTCCTGTCCGCCCTGTGCACCGGTATGGCCACGTGGCTGTGGCTCTCACCAAGGACGCCGCAGGAACGCCTGACCCGACTACGTCCTGCAGAGAAGACCCGACTACGTCCTGCAGAGAAGAATCGCGGAAGTCGTCCTCTTCCGCACCCCAACGCCTGCCCC
>NZ_VCJS01000452.1 GCF_005893125.1 Nonomuraea basaltis
CCTTGCCCGGTTTCCAGCCGCCGATCACGACCTCCCTGGTGCTCAGGTTCTTCACCTTGATCCACCACGGCGACCGGGTGCCCGGCCGGTAAGGGGAGTCGAGCCGCTTGGCGATCACGCCCTCCAGTCCCTGCTCGTGGGTGGCGGAGAGCAGGTCGGAGTCCCCGGGGAAGTACGGCGGCGCGCCGATGTCCAGCTCGTCGAGGAGCGCCCGCCGATCGCGGTACGGCAGGTCGAACAGCGGTATCCCGTCGAGGTAGAGCAGGTCGAACGGCATGTACGTGACCGGGTACAGCTCCAGCATGACCGGCTCGGGGTCGGTCAGGTGCATCCGGTGCTGCAGCCGTAGGAAACTGGGCCGCCCGCGGGGGTCGAGCGCCACGACCTCGCCGTCGATGATCGCGTTCTTGACCCCGAACCCCGAAATTTCCGGATACCGCCGCGTGTACTCGACCCCGTGCCGCCCGGTCACCCTCAGCCCGCCGTCAAGGTGCACGATGGCGCGGATGCCATCCCACTTGACCTCCAGGCCGTACCGCTCGCGATCGGAGGGTAGTTCCCCAGGTACGGCAAGCATTGGTTCAATCGGGTATGGCATTGGTTGCCCCATGCCGGGTATGTGCCCATTGCCAAGCCGTTGAGAGCGGAGGAGTGACCATGCGCAGCATCTGGAAAGGTGCGATCTCCTTTGGCCTGGTCACCATCCCGGTCAAGCTCTACTCCGCGACCGAGCAGAAGGACGTGTCGTTCCACCAGGTGCACCGCGAGGACGGCGGCCGCATCCGCTACAAGCGCGTGTGCACGCTCGACGGCGAGGAGATCCCCTACGCCGACATCGCCAAGGGCTACGAGCTGGCCACGGGCGAGATGGTGGTGCTCACCGACGAGGACTTCGAGGACCTGCCGCTGAGCACGTCCCGCAGGATCGACGTCCTCCAGTTCGCCCCGGCCGAACAGATCGACCCCATCTACTTCGCCAAGTCGTACTTTCTGGAACCCGACGCGCAGGGGGCGAAGCCGTACGTGCTGCTGCGCAACGCCCTGGAGAGCTCGGGCCAGGTGGCGGTGGTGAAGGTGGCTCTGCGCCAGCGCGAGTCCCTGGCCACGCTGCGGGTCCGGGACGGCGTCTTCGTGCTGGAGACGATGCTCTGGCCGGATGAGATCCGCACCCCCGACTTCGCCTTCCTGGAGGAGGACATCGAGGTACGGGCCCAGGAACTCCAGATGGCCGAGTCGCTGATCAGCACGATGGAGTCCGACTTCGACCCGAGCGAATACCACGACACCTACCGTGAGGCGCTGCAGCAGGTCATCGAGGCGAAGGTGGCGGGCAAGGAGGTCATCGCACCGCCGGAGGAAGAGGAAGCGGGCCCGGCCGTGGACCTCATGGCGGCACTGCGGGCCAGCGTCGAGGCTGCGAAGCGCGAACGAGAAGGCGAACCGGCGAAACCCAAGAAGGCCGCGTCGAGCAAGTCCAAGGAAGAAGAAAAGGCCCCACCCAAACGCAAAGCCCGCAAATCCGCCTAAGGGTGGTCGCTGCCGGCGAGCCGCGGATGCCGCGGATGCAGTGGTGCCCGATGGATCCGAGTGCCTGTGCCCCGTGGCGGCCCATCGCTCAGCGGAGCGGGTGACGCCTCTTCGGGGCACAGGCACTCTGCCGCGGTTCATGCCGATCGGGGTGCGGTGGTACGACCCGCCTTTCGACCGTTCAGCACGCTGCTGCTGTAGAGCGCTCCAGGATCACTCCAGGATCAGTCCTCGTCGTCACCCGCGAGCAGAGACGAGAGGAGGCCGTTCGGCGAGTCGAACTGGTCCTGGTCCTGATCCTGGTCCTGGTCCTGGTACAGCTTCTGGTGCTGGCTCTGGTGGTTGTTGTTGTGGATCCAGATGCGGAGCTTCTGCCTGTTGCGGTGGTGATCGTGACTCACGAAGCCATTGGCCGTCGAGGTGACCGCGGAGGCCGTGGTGGCGTCGGCGGTCGAGGCGGTGGTCAGCGCGCCCAGGCTGACGACAGCGCCGGTCATGGCGGTGCTGATTGCGAGACCTGCGATGACACTCTTGAACTTGGGCATTGAATTTCCCCCCAAAGGTTCTGTTGCCCCTGTTCTCAATATTTTCCGGACTATTTGGAAAATATCGCAGGATGGTGTCTAATGCGCCATCCGTACGGTTTATCTCCGGGACGAGTGTCGCGTAAACGGGCTTCCGGGTATTTTGCTCTACTTAAGCACTCTTCGTCACTTTACTTGAGCATCTACGAAATGAGATGATTTGTCCGTATTTCTCAAGATTGGCGGTGAAGCGAAGGCCTGAAAAACGATAAATGCGCTCTCGGCAGCGGACAGCCGAGAGCGCATGTCGGGGTGACTTGGATCCGATGGAGAAACGTCCTTGAGCGCCTCTACCAGTCACGGGTGTCGGCGAAACGGAGTGCCTGTGTTCCGCGTCGGCTCATCGCTTCGGCGAAGCGGTGACGCCTCTGCGGGACACAGGCGCTCTGCCGCGGTTCACGACGACCGGGATGAGGTCGCATGACCGCCACTCGACCGTTCAACGCGCTCCTGCGGAGCGCTTCATGGTGGTCAGGTGCCCGGCACCGGCGGGTACGGCGTCTCCGTGTTGAACTTGAACTGGAACTGGTCCTGGTCCTGGTCCTGGTCCTGACGCTCGGCCTGGTTCTGGTGCTGCTTGTTGTTGTTGTGGATCCAGATGCGGACCTTTTGCTTGTTGCGGTGGCGGTGGTGGTTCTTGCCCCAGCCCCAACCCCCGCCGTGTCCGGCGGTGTAGCCGGTGCTGGGCGCGGCGTTGGCGGTCGTGGAGGTGGCCAGTGCGACGACGGCGCCGGTCATCGCGGTGGTGGTTGCGAGAGCCGCGATGGCAGTCTTGAACTTGGGCATTGAATTTCCCCCCAAAGGTTCTGTTGCCCCTGTTCTCAATATTTTCCGGACTGGTTGGAAAATATCGCGGATGGTAGCTAATGCGCCATCCGTGTGGTGTTATTTCCGGGGCGAGTGTCGTGTAAACGAGCTTCGTGGCGTTTTGCTCTACCCTAACGCTTTCGTCGCTCTTCTTGAGTGCTTTGCGAAAGGAGATGATTTGTTCGTAAAGCTCTTCCGGCGCGCGGTGAAGTGAAGACCTGGAAACGAATGCATGCGCCCTCGGTGGCGAAATTTCGAGAGCGCGCATGTCGGAGTGACGCGGATCCTACGGAGAAACGTCCTTGAGCGCCTCTCCCGGTAGTGGTGCCGTTGAACGGAGTGCCTGTGTTCCGCGTCGGCTCATCGCTTCGGCGAAGCGGTGACGCCTCTGCGGGACACAGGCACTCTGCCGCGGTTCACGACGACCGGGATGAGGCCGCATGACCGCCACTCGACCGTTCAACGCGCTCCTGCGGAGCGCTTCATGATGGTCAGCCGCCCGGCACCGGCGGGTACGGCGTCTCCGTGTTGAACTTGAACTGGAACTGGTCCTGGTCCTGGTCCTGGTCCTGGCGCTCGGCCTGGTTCTGGTGCTGCTGGTTGTTGTTGTGGATCCAGATGCGGACCTTCTGCTTGTTGCGGTGGCGGTGGTGGCTCTTGCCCCAGCCCCAACCCCCGCCGTGTCCGGCGGTGTAGCCGGTGCTGGGCGCGGCGTTGGCGGTCGTGGAGGTGGCCAGTGCGACGACGGCGCCGGTCATCGCGGTGGTGGTTGCGAGAGCCGCGATGGCAGTCTTGAACTTGGGCATTGAATTTCCCCCCAAAGGTTCTGTTGCCCCTGTTCTCAATATT
>NZ_VCJS01000453.1 GCF_005893125.1 Nonomuraea basaltis
CCTCCCGCCCCGCCCAGCCGACGCCGCCACCCTGGCCGACTACCTCAGGACGTACGCCAAGGCGGGAGCGGCGGAATTCCACCTGTACCACGCGGGCCTGGCCTCCCGCGAACGCCTGACCGCACTCTCCGAGGCCCTCCGCCACATCACCTGATCCGAAAGCGGAGGGCAACCCGCCCAGGACAGCGAGGACCGACGCCGGCACATCCCCGATCGCGGCACCAACCGCTCCCATCAACCGCCGCCACAGAAACCCCGAAAACGCGGTCCGCGGGGGTACGCACCCAGCTAGGTCACCATCGCCAGCCATTCCAGGTGCGCACCCCCGAACGGCCCTTTCCTCTCCCCGACCGCATCGAGCAGCCACCGCGCAGTGCCCTCCGCCTGCGCGATCAACTCGGGCGGATAACCGAGCAGCACCTGATGCTCGGCGAACTCGTCCTCGTCATCGAGGATGAGCCGCCCATCCCGCATCCGGATGACGTCGAGATCGAGATCCAGCATGGTCACCTCACCATCCCGCCACTCCGGAACAGTGGTGACGTCGACGTAGACCTCACTCCGTTTCGGCAGCGAGTCGAACGAAGCCGTCCACCAGGCATCCCGGGGAAACAACATGATCACGGCCGTCTTCCACGTGACAGGCGGCCCTTCCCCTTTGCGAGCAACCGTCCCACCAGGCACTCCCACCCAGACGCCGTGCTCGTCCTCACCGAGGATCCGGCCGGGATGATTCCAGTGCAGCGCCCCGCCGTACTTCCGATACACAATCCGCACGTCGCTCATACAATGATCCCTAGCCACCCTCAACTACATCGGACGGGAATCCGCCCCTCCACGTCAACCCGCAGCAGAAACAAGCCCACTCTCATACGCGGTGATGACGAGCTGCGCCCGATCCCGGGCCTCCAGCTTGGCCAGCAATCGGGTGATATGCGTCTTCACCGTCGCCATACTCACCTGAAGGTAATCGGCTATCTCACCGTTGGACAGCCCTCGCGCGATCAGCGTCAGCACTTCACTCTCCCGGTCCGTCACCCCGTCCAGCCCTCGCACCCGCGGCACAACGGGAGTACGCGTGAACTGCTCGATCAACCTGCGCGTAACCGTAGGAGCCAGCAACGCCTCCCCACCCGCGACCACCCGAATGGCGCTCAGCAAATCGGCAGGCGGCGTGTCCTTGAGCAAGAACCCACTGGCCCCCGCCCTCAGCGCGTCATACACATAGACGTCCAGGTCGAACATGGTCACAACGAGCACCCGAGAAACATCCCTTATCCGCCGAGTAGCCTCAATCCCATCCATCTCGGGCATGCGCACGTCCATCAGCACGACGTCCGGCCGCTGCTCCAGCGCAACGGACACGGCTTCCACCCCGGTCGCCGCCTCGCCCACCACGGTCAGATCGGGCTCCGAGTCGACCAGCAGCTTGAAACTCCCCCTGAGCAATGCCTGATCGTCGGCGACGACCACCCTGATCACGAAACCTCCCCGAAGGGCAACCGCGCGAAGACACGAAACCCCCGCCCAGGAAGGCTTCCAGCCTCGAACACCCCGCCGTACATCATGACCCGCTCCCGCATCCCGATCAGGCCATGTCCGGCCCCACCCGAAGGCAACGTGCGCCTCCCTGAGCCGTCATCGGTCACCTCGATCCGTACCTCCCTCCCATCAGCGGTAACGGACACGCGGCAACGAGCAGGCGAGGCATGTTTCACGACGTTGGTGAGCGCCTCCTGCACGATGCGATAAACCGACAATTCCACACCTTCAGGCAACCACAACCCCCCGGAAGCCCCACGTTCTTGAGACCCGCCGCCGTCTCCCTCTCCCTCTCCGATCCGGAGCTTGAACTGCACCTCCACCCCCGCCAATCGAGCCTGCTGCACCAAGCCCTCCAGCCCCGTGAGCCCGGGCGCGGGCACGAGGTCGGGCACCTCGGCAGACCTCAGCACGCCGAGCAGATGGCGCATCTCGACCAGCGCGCTTCGGCTCACGGTCTCGATCACGCGCAGAGCATCGTGCGCCTCCTCCGGCCTCGTCGCCATCACATGGTTGGCGACGCCCGCCTTGACCGCGATCAGCCCAACGCTGTGCGTGACCACGTCGTGCAGTTCACGGGCCAGGCGTAACCGCTCCTCCGTCACCGCCTGCGCCGCCAGCCGCTCGGCATCACGCGCCGCGTACAGCCTTCGCTCGTACACGGCCCGCCCGATCGTCCAGGCGCTGCCCAGCGCCGCGATTCCCATAAGCGGCTGATCGAGGTGCAACATCCACCCGGGAGCGCCCTGTTGCGGCGTACCTGCCACGGCCAGTCCCAAGATGGTGACCAGACTCAACGTTCCTATGGCCGATGCCGGCAGCGCGGCACCGGCCCTGTCGGTCAAGGCGACCACGTAGAGCGCGTACGCAGGTGCGAAGTAAGGAAACTCGACGGAGCCGATCACCCCGGCGAAGATGGCGAGCACCAGCGTGACCAAGAAGACGGGCAGCGGCCACACTCTCCGCAGAGCCAGCGGCAAGCTCAACCCGAACGGGAGGGCGATCCTCACCCAAGGCGGCAGCCCGGTCGCGTTGACCGCTGATGTGAAGAACACGAAGGCGACGACCATTCCCGCCACCAGATCAAGCAAGATCAGCTGGCTACGGCTCAGGCGCCTGGCGAAGAAGGGGTGGGTGTCGTCCACGCGTTGAACCGTACCCGCTGCCCCTGCCTCTCCACGTCAACCCACGGTCTGACCTCAAAATTCGAACCCTGGTCCGACGCGCCGCCCACCCTCCGCACCGCATCCTTTACGGCGTGATCGAACTCCAACGCCTCACCAAGCGCTACGGCGACACACTCGCCGTGGACGATCTGTCCTTCAAGGTCGAGCCGGGCCACGTGACCGGCTTCCTCGGCCCCAACGGCGCGGGAAAATCCACCACGATGCGCCTGCTCCTCGGCCTCGACCTTCCCACCTCCGGCCAGGCACTGGTCAACGGCCGCCACTACACATCGCTCAGCAAGCCCATGCACGAAGTGGGCGCGCTGCTGGACGCGGGCGCCGTCCACGGCGGCCGCAGCGCCTACAACCACTTGCTCGCCCTGGCCCGCACCAACGGCATCAGCCCCACGCGGGTGGCCAAGGTGCTGGAGCAGGTCGGACTGTCAGGCGTCGCGCGCAAGCGCGTGGGCGGCTTCTCGCTCGGCATGAAACAGCGGTTAGGGATCGCCGCCGCACTGCTCGGCGACCCCGGCGTGCTCATGTTCGACGAGCCGGTCAACGGCCTGGACCCCGACGGGGTGCGCTGGATCCGCGACCTCATGCGCACACTGGCCGCCGAGGGCAGGACGATCCTCCTCTCCAGCCACCTGATGAGCGAAATGGCCCTCACCGCCGAGCGCATCATCATCGTCGGCCGCGGCAAGCTGATCATCGAAGCCACCGTCGCCGAGCTGACCGCACGGTACCCAACGCTTGAAGACGCCTACATCGCCCTGACAGCCGACAGCGTCCAGTACGGAGCCGCCCGATCAACTTATCGACGCCGAACATCCAGCGTCTAACGCTCCCCGGCCTGAAGGCCGGGCTTGCCCGCCGTGGACGGCTGTGCGCCGTGGGCGGGTGGGCCTTGTTTGACCAGCCCGAGCCATCACCGGCAAGGAGGTGCATCCTTGATGGCTACGTTTCACGCAGGACAGCAGACCCACCGTGCCGTGCTTCCTCAGCGGCACGCTCTGGAACCTGTCTTCGCAGACA
>NZ_VCJS01000454.1 GCF_005893125.1 Nonomuraea basaltis
CCCTGAAGCAGCTCCCAGCGATCAAACTAATCAACGGCCTCACCCGCGCCATAGAAGAACCGACGTCGGCGGGCAACCCGCACCCATTTTCCCGCCTGAGCGGCGTCCCGGCAGGGACAGGGGAACTAATCAGCTTGGCCGAACGCCATTGAAAGTGACAGTGCCAATCCGAGCGCGGTTCGGGAAAGGTCTGGACGGTTACGGGATGCGGCATCGCCGCGCTCTCATCTGGCCTGTCGGGCTGGTCTGCGGCAGGTGGCGGTCGACGACAGGGGGTGTCGGCGTGGATCTCCTTGGGCGCCACCTCGCTCTCCTGCTGCAGCAGCCCCCGATGATGTAGACCGCCCCCCACCCCGCACGGGATGAACCGGGAGAACAGCGCGATACCGGGAGAACAGCGCGATGTAGTGGCTCGGCAAGGTGGTGACGAGCCTCCGCTTGAACCGGCCGGAACCTGCCCGGGCGCGCCGCGAGAGCTAGGTGGCCCCCTGGATGAACCGGGTGCTCGCCGTGGTCCCGGGCGGGCGAGCCGTGGGCCCTGACGACGCCGCCAGGGCATCGGGCCCGGCGACCCGTGGCAGGTCGCCGGGCCGGTAACCGGTGGTCAGCTCGGGATTGCGCTGCCCTCGCAACCTTTGGCGATCTGGCCCGTCTCGAAGTACCGCACCACGTCGGCGGCGCACTTGGGCACCCGGGTGGTCGACACGTGCACGTCGTCGGCGACCGTGTAGACGGTGCCGCCGATGGCGCGCCGTGTCTGCAGCGTCCAGTCGTAGACGGACATGAACTCGTGCAAGTGCCCCGCCAGCACCAGTGACCCGCTGCTCCGCTTCAACGTGGCCTGCTGCACCGGCAGCGGCCAGCCGGGACACATGACAGGCAGTCCCCAGGACCGGCCGGTCGCCGGATGGCGCTTCACGAGCTGCTGGTAGTCACGCCAGGCGGTGTCGAAACCGGCCCGGCTGCTGTCCTCGTTGCACGCGACGGCCAAGTTCATGGTCCTGTTCAGTGTTTCGGGCGCGCCGGGCACGGGCGTCCCCATCATCGGTGCGCCGAGCAGCTCCTTGACGGCGGGCGGGGCGGTGGTGCCCGTCGCCGTCCGCAGTTCGGCCAGCGCCTTGCCCGCGCGCGCCCACTCGGTCGAGTTGCGCCTGGCCAGGTCGGCGACGGCCGAGCCGTCGATGGGCCGCTGCAGGTCGGTGTAGGTCTTGGGGATCTTGTCGTACGCGCGGACCAGCTTCGCCACCTCCTCGCGCACCTTCCGTGCGGTGGCACCGAGACCGTAGGTCCCGTCGCGGCGGGCCAGCCAGGCGGCCATGCGCCCGAAGTTGTGCTCGGCCGCCTCCGCGCTGTCCTTGGCGTGCTCGTCAATACGGGTCCACGGCGGCGCCACGCTGTCTAGGAAGGCCCGTCCGGTGTGCCCGGGGAACAGGCTGCGATACACCATGCCCAGATAGGTGCCCCAGGAGAAGCCGAGCAGGTTGAGTTTGCTCTCACCCAGCGCGGTCCGTACCAGGTCCAGATCCTTGGCCACGTTCTCGGTGGTGAGCTGTCCGAGGAAGGCGGGGTCAGAGCGTCCGCACTTCTGGTTGGCGGCGACCTGGGCGTCGTATTTCTTCCTGGCCGCCTCCTTGGTCAGCGTGCCGGGCTCCTGCGGGCCTCCTGGCGAGAAGGTGCAGGCGACCTTGGTGCTGTTCCCGACCCCGCGCGGATCGAAGCCGATGATGTCGTATCGCTCGTTGAGTGCCGCCATCTCCTCGTTCCTGAGCGCGGCCCGCAGGACCGGGTCCAGGTATCCGCTGTTGCCCGGCCCGCCCGGCAGGACGGCAATGGCGCCGAGCCGGTGGGCCTCGTCCGTGGCGGCCAGCCGGGTCACCACGATGTCGATCTTCCGCCCGCTGGGGTCACGATGGTTCAGCGGGACGCTGACCGTGCCGCACTCCAGGCGCTTCATCAAGGAGCGGAACGCCGCAACCTTGTCTTCCGCCACGCGCAGGCTGCGGATCACCTCATCGGAGTAGGCCGGGCAGGATTTCCACTGCACGGAAGACACGCCGGAGCTCGAGCTGGGGTTCGCGGTGGCGCTCGCGCTCGCGGCGACGGTAGCGGTGGCGCCCGCCGCGGAAGGATGCGCCGCCAACCCCGCCAGCGCCAGGGCCAGTGCCGTCAGTGAAGTTCGGTACGTCATGCGGATCAGTAGTAGAGCTGCGGTTGTTTCCTTACCGTTTCTATGAGTGACATTGGGGGCGTTAGTTGGCCCATGAGAGCGATAGATGGCCCGGCTGTCGAGGCGCTGGGAGCGAGATGAGCCGAAGCACGGTAGTTGTCACATAGGCAGGCTTTATGCCACCTGTGACTGTGCGATCGGATCGGCCCGGTCCGCGGGTGGGTCGCGGGCTCGCGCGCATTCCGATCAGGGGGTGCGGTTCTGCTCAGGTCTGCGGGTTTTGACGGGCTTGTTCCTGGTCGGCCAGGAACTTGTCCAGCAGGTCGAAGAGGACGTTGGTGACTTGGGTCTCCTCGTCCGGAGTGAGGTCCGGTCTGACTCCTGCCTCACCGAGGGCGATCTGTTGGATTTGGGCCTCCCAGACGAGGTTGGTGCCGACTTGATGGCGGGCCATCAGCCATTCGCGCCAGCCGTCGAGCCCTGGTCCGCCATGTCGGCGAGCAGCTTGGTCGTAGCCGATCAAGAAGGCTGTCACGCCCTTCAGCGATGGGCGGCCGATGAACATGCCGGTGCGCCTGGCGAACTGCTTGAAGTATTCGCGCTCGCTCATGTCGGTCAGTTCAATCATCCTCGGATCCTCTCCGGCGAGCTCCGGTGCAGGCTATGACCTTGGTGGTGTCCGGTGTGAGGAACAGGATGTAGTTCCAGGTTCGGTCGGCTGAGGTGATGGAGCCGAGTCGGATCGGGGATTGATCGAGGCTGTTGAGAGTGTCGACCGTCTGCTGAAGGGCCTGGGTTTGGGCACCTTGTTTCGTGGTGAGGCGGAGTCGTCGCCTGTAGGTCGTGGCCGGCTCAGATGTGTCGCTTGCCAGGGAGAAGGGACCACCTGGTTGCCACGAGGAAGGGACCACCTGGTCGTGTAGTCGATCATAGTGATCTCCCTTGGTTCGTCCCCGCCGACACCCCGGTGACCGGCGCGTTCGCGGGCTGGATGGTGGGTCGTTGACGGGTCCGGTAGGACTCGCCTTCGACGATGAGGACGTGTGCGGCCGACACCAGCCGGTCGACGGCAGACTGCGCCAGCAGCGGGTCGGCCATCATCGCCAGCCACTCGCTGGGCTCGCGGTTGGAGGTCACCACGGTGGTGGCCTTGTGGTGGCGTTCCACGACGAGCTCGTAGAAGTCGGCCGTCTCGATCTGGTCCAGCCCTTTGAGTGCGAAGTCGTCGATGATGAGCAGCTGCGTGTGGGCCAGGCGGCGCATCTCGGTCTCGACGCTGTTGTCGAGCCGGGCGGCCTTGAGTCGTTTGAACAGCTTGTCGGCGCGGGCCAGGGCCATCCGATCAACCCACGACGCGAACGACTCGCCGTACGCCGGTGCCGCCACCAACGCCAGCCGCCGGGGCCAGACCGCCACCATCTCCCGAGCCGAACCTCCTGCCGTAAATGTCCTGTCTCAATCGAGTTGGCGTAGAGGCATAGCTCTGACCTGCTGTACGCCAACTTAAGTGAGACGCCTGGACGCGCGGTTGTCTCATACAGGGTGGCGCGCGCGGTGTTTCGTCTCATCGACC
>NZ_VCJS01000455.1 GCF_005893125.1 Nonomuraea basaltis
GAACCCGCCCGCCCCGATGCCGAGTTCGAACCGGCCGCCGGAGAGCAGGTCGAGGCTGGCGGCGGCCCGCGCCAGCACGGCCGGCTGCCGCAGCGGCAGGTTGAGCACGTTGCCGCTGACGTGGACCTTCGTGGTTTGCGAGGCGACGTACGACAGCAGGGTCCAGGTGTCGTGGAACCGCGGCTGGTAGGGGTGGTCCTGGAAGGTGACCAGGTCCAGGCCGGCGCGGTCGGCCGCCACCGCCAGGTCGACCGCCTGCCGGACCGGGTACGCGGTGGGTGTGATGAAGGTGCCGAACCGCAGGTCGTGTCCGTAGTCGGTCATGATGCGTCCTTCGATGTGCTCGGTGTGCCGGGACGGATGTTGAAGTTGTCCCGGAAGACGTTGTCCGGGTCGTAGCGAAGCTTGAGCTCCCGCAGACGCCGTAACGTCGGGGGCGGGAACGCGTCGGCCACCCGCTGCGGGCGCAGGTCGGTGTCGAAGCTGAGGTACAGCCCGTTGAAGTGCTCGCTCAACTGGTCCCACAATGTGTCCAGGCGATGCCGGTCGGCTCCCATCGCGGTGACCGAGAACGCCGCATCGCGGTAGGCGAAGGCGGTCGCCTCGGGGTCGACGTCGGCGATGGCTCCGCCGACGGTGCGTAGCTGGAAGAAGGAGACGGCGCCGCTGGTGAGCTGCCTCGCCACCGTCTCGGCGAAGCCGGGGGTGATCGCGTTGACGAACGCGGAGCGGGAGACCGGCTCGCCCTGTCCTTGATGCTCCGAATCGGATGCCATGGCCATCACCGCGGCGTACGGGACGATCATGACCTGCGGCTCGTAGGCCGGTGCGATCCGCACGAACGGCTGCAACTGCGCCACGACGACCTCCGGGTCGCCGGAGTCGACCACCGCGTACACCTGCGCGATCATGGGCTGCCCTGGCCGGCGCGCGCCCATCACCATGAAGGCGGTGGTCTCGCGCGGGGCGCTTGACGCGACCTGGCCGAACCGTTGCAGGAAGCCGGCGATGTCGTCGGCGTCGAACACCAACTGCGCCCACCCGACGTCTTTGACCTCGTCGACCTCGAACTCGAAGGAGGTCACGATGCCGAAGTTCGCCCCGGCGCCGCGGATCGCCCAGAACAGGTCCGGATTCCGGGTATCGCTGGCGCGGACCACCGACCCGTCGGCGAGCACCACCTCCGCGGCGCGCAGGTGGTCAAGGGTCAGGCCATGTTTACGGCCCAGGAGTCCGATGCCGCCGGCGGTGGCCAGACCGCCCACTCCTACGCCGCCGTAGTCGCCGGAGGTCAACGCCCACCCGTACGGGTCCAGTGCGGCGGCCACCTGCTTCCACCGTGCCCCCGGGCCGATGCGTACCCGGCGGGTGTGCTCGTCGAGCACCTCGATGGTGTTCAGTTCGCCCACGTCGATGACGATGCCACCGTCGTTGGTGGAGCGGCCGCTGATGCCGTGCCCGCCGCTGCGCACACCCAGCGGCAGGTGCGGGTGGCTGCGGGCGAAGGCCAGCGCGTCGGCCACCTCGGCCGTGCTGCCCGGCTTCAACACGAGACCCGGCGCCCCGCCCCGCAGGTAGGTCGATCTCACCCGGGCATAGCCGATGTCACCCGGCTCGACCGCGGCGCCGGCCAGCGACGCCGGCACGCCGTCGTAGTCGATCCCCTCGCGCCGCTTGGCCCGTACGGCGGCACTCCTGGCCTTCCCCGTCGAAGCCGGCGCCGGCAGCTCCCGGTGCACCGCCTCCCGCAAAGCCGGAGCCACCTCCCGCGCGAACTGTTCCATCGTGCGCGGATCATCCGTGGCCAGGATGAACGTGCCGACGCCGTCCTCGACCACCAGCGGGAGCAACTCCTCGACCCACTGCTCGCTCGGCCCGCGCAGGAAACCATCCCGCTTCGCAGCGAACTGGCCGGAGATGTTGACCAGCCGCCGGATCTCCGACGGATCGCGACCCGCCTCGGCCGCCGCCTCGTCAACGATCTTGTTCCCGGTCCTCAACTCGTCCGGCTTCAAGGCTCCGAGTGAGGGCAGCCACCCATCGGCCTTGGCGCCGACCAGCCGCAACATCCGCGGCTTGTAGGCGCCCAGCCAGATCGGGATGTGGTGCGCCGGCAACGGCCCGCGCTGCACCGCGGGGAAGCTGTAGTGGTCACCGGCGAACCGCAGAGGAGCGGTTTCATCCGCGTTCAGCACACCCCGGATGACATCGATCGCCTCGGCCAGCGCCTCGACCGCCTCCCGCGGGCTGCGCCGCTTGCCGCCCATCGCCTGGATCGCGTCCCAGAACGCGCCCGCACCAAGCGCCAGCTCCAACCGGCCGCCGGAGAGCAGGTCCAGACTCGCCGCCGAACGAGCCAGCACTGCCGGCGACCGCAACGGCAGGTTCAGCACGTTGCCCGCCAAGCGCACCCGCTCGGTCTGCCCGGCCACCCACGCCATCAACGTCCACGTGTCCAGAAACGCTGGCTGGTACGGATGATCCTGGAACGTCACCAGGTCGAAGCCCAGCTCCTCGGTGCGCCGCGCGAGCGCCACAGGAGTCTGGGGTGAGGCATTCACCGGTGTGATGAACGTGCCGAACTCGAGGCCATGACCGTAGTTCATGAGTGCAGCTCCCATCGGCAATACGCGGTTAGGCAGATCGTATGTTTTGCAGATGATGTGTGCAACAGCATGTTGTCCGGTATCATTCCTGTCATGGACACCGCGCAGTCCCATCAGCCCACCGACGGAGACTTCGGCTGGTCCCTCGCGGTCCTGCTGCGCGCTTACCACAGCTCCGTCAGCGCACTCGGCGAGTTCCCCCACGGTCCGCGCGGATACATGACCCTCGCGGCCGTCGTGAGCGGCGACCACCCGAGTCAACTGGCCCTCGCCGGCCATCTGAGCATCGACCGGACCGTCATGACCTACCTCATCGACGACCTCGTCAAGGCGGGCCTGGTCGAACGTCGCGTCGACACCGCCGACCGCCGCCAACGCAAGATCGTCGCCACCGAGGACGGCCTTCGCAGCTTCAAGGACCTCGCCCGACGGGTCCGCGAGGCCGAGGACAAGGTCCTAGGCGTCCTGGACCCCGCCGAACGCGACACCTTCCGCAGCCTGCTGTACCGGGTGGCCTGCGACGTACGACACATCGAACCCGCGACAGATCCCTGCGACGTGGCGGAGGACGAGCTTCACGAACGCCCCGCACGCGGCCGCTGACCACAAGCGGTTCGGGGACCGCGTGCTTGACTCGCGCCGCGCACGGCTTTGGTAGCCTCCTTTGCTCTGGGATGTGGTGCGACCGACCAGAGCAGAGGGGGATGACGCTGTCGTCCGAATCGCAGGACGAAGGGGCGGGGGCCCGGCGAGGGCGCAAGCCGATCCGGCCGGATCCGGAGTCCGGCCCCGTCGCGCTGCTCGCACACCGTCTCTGGGAGCTCAAGGAGCGGGCGGGCGATCCGTCGTTCGCGGACATGGCCTCGCGTCTCGGTGCGGCGGCCTCGAAGTCGTCGCTGGCGGCCGCGGCCCGCGGGAGCGCGCTGCCGACCTGGGAGACGACATGGGAGTTCGTCCGGGTCCTGGCGGTCGACCGGCTGGGGCAGGACGCCGAGGAGGCCAGGCGCGAGTGGCGCGGCCACTGGGAGCGGGCCAGCGCCGCACATACCGGGACCGTGGCCCCTACCGGCCACACCGCGACCGAGGCCCCCATGGCGGAGCACTCAGAACCC
>NZ_VCJS01000456.1 GCF_005893125.1 Nonomuraea basaltis
GTGGCGTGGGTGTCCGCCACGGCGGAGCGGCCCGCGATGCGGCCCTCCAGCTCCGACAGCCGCCACCCTCCCACGCCCGTAGGCTCGCCGGCCGCCCAGACCCCGGGCACGGTGGTGCGCTGGGCGGCGTCGACCTCCAGGACAGGGCTGTCGTCCACGTCGTGCCGGGTCCCGCAGCCGAGCTGCACCCCCAGCTCGATCTGCGGTACGAACCCGTAGCCGACCGCCAGGGTGTCGCACTCCACGACACGGGTGGCGAGAACGTTCCACTGCTTGTCGAGGCGGGCCACGGTGACGGCCTCCACCTCGTGGTCCCCGTGCGCCTCGACCACCGCCTGGCGCGTCAGGTACGGCACCCGGTGCCGGGCCAGGCTCATCGCGTACCCGGCGGCCTCCCCGGCCTTGCCCAGGGCGAGCAGGGGATGCCTGGCCAGCCCGAGCGCGCCGTTGGCCTCGTACACGCCGAGCACCCGCGCTCCGGCGCCGGCCAGCCCGGACGCCACCGGCAGCAGGAACGGCCCGGTGCCGGAGACGACGATCCGCCTGCCCGCCACAACGCCGTTGCCCTTGAGCAGCGCCTGCGCGCCGCCGGCCGTGAGCACGCCGGGCAGGTCCCAGCCGGGGAACGGCAGCGGCCGGTCGTGCGCGCCGGTGGCGATCAGCAATCGCCGTCCCCGCACGGCCACCGACCGCTCTCCTGGGGCGATGCAGTGCACGATCAGGTCGCTGTCCGGTTCGCGCGTGACGCTCCACACCTGGTGCCGTAGCAGCACGTCGGCCCGGTCGCCCAAGGCCCGGGCCTGCCGCAGGAACCGGTCCAGCCCGGGCGCCCTGCCGGGGACGGCGGGGTGGCGGAAGTACTGGCCGCCGAGCCGTACCGAGGAATCCACGAGCGCCACCCGCAGCCCGGCCAGCGCCGCCGTGAGCGCACCCGCCACCCCGGCGGGCCCGCCGCCGACGACCACGAGGTCGTACGTCACGAGCCCGTCCCCTCGCCCCCGAGCCAGGTCGTCCGTCATGACGTCGTCACCTCGTCCCCGGGCGCGGCCTCCACCAGGCAGGCGCGCTCGGGCGCCCGCCCGTTCACCGAGATCAGGCAGTCGAAGCACACCCCGATCCCGCAGAACAGCCCGCGCGGCCGCCCGCCGAACCGGGTGGTGCGCCACGAGCGGACGCCGGCCGCGTGCAGCGCCGCGCCGATCGTCTGGCCGGGCACGACCGGCACGGACCGGCCGTCGACCGTGATGTGGAAGGTGCCGTGCCTGATTGTTCCCTCGCCTCGCTTGGTCACGAGGCCTCCTTCGTCAGCCTCGTGACCAAGGTGCTGTGTCTGATTGTTCCCTCGCTCCGCTCGGTCACGAGGCCTCCTTCGTCAGCCTCGTGACCAAGGTGCTGTGTCTGATTGTTCCCTCGCTCCGCTCGGTCACGTGACCTCCTCGGTGGAGGGGAAGCGGTCCGGGCGGAAGGGCCGCAGGTCCAGGTCGGTCCGGGCGCCGGTGAGGACCTGCGCGAGCAGGTGCCCGGTCGCCGGGGCGAGCCCGATGCCGGCGCCCTCGTGCCCGCACGCGTGGTACAGCCCGGGCGCCCGCGGGTCGGCGCCGATGACGGGCAGGTGGTCGGGGCAGTACGGCCGGAACCCGCAGTAGGACCTGATGGCCCGCACGTCGCGCAGCGCCGGGAAGAGCGCGACCGCCTGCGCGGCCAGCCGGGCCAGCACCGGCACCGACGTCGTCCGGTCGAACCCGACCCGCTCCCTGCTGGCGCCGATGAGCACGGTCCCCGCCGGGGTGCCCTCGATGACGGCCGACGTCTCCAGGCCTGCCGAGTCGCTGGCCACATTGGTCACGTAGGCGGCGGTGTAGACCTTGTGCCGGATCAGCGGCTCCGGCAGCGGCTCCGTGACCAGGATGAACCCGCGCCTGGGCAGGACCGGCAGGCGTACGCCCGCCAGCGCGGCCACCTCACCACCCCAGGTGCCCGCCGCGTTGATCACCGCGCCGCCGAGCACGTCTCCGTGCGTCGTGCGGACGCCGGTCACGCGCTCTCCCGACCGCGTGAACCCGGTCACCGCGACCCCCAGGCGCAGCCGGAGCGCGCCGTGGCCATAGCTCTCGGCGCCGTGCTTGAGCAGGGCTGCGGCGGCCAGCATGGGCTGCACCTGGGCGTCCTGCGGGTAGTAGACGCCGCCGGCCAGCCCGTCGGCCAGGTGCGGCTCGTAGTCGCGCAGCGCCGCGCCGGTCACGAGAGCGTGCTCGACGTCCTGCTTGCCGGCCAGGTCGGCGAGCTGCTCCCGCACCTCGGGGGTCTCGGCGACGACCAGCCCGCCCTTGGCCTCGAACTCGAACCCGCCGAGCGAGGACAGGTCACGCCAGAGCCGGTTGGACAGCACCGCCAGCTCCAGCTCGGGCCCCGGCTCCTTGTCGGACACCAGCAGGTTGCCCTCGCCCGAGCCGGTCGTGCCGCCCGCCACGGGACCCCGGTCGACCACGGTCACGTCGAGTCCCGCCCGCGCGGCGTAGTAGGCGCAGGCCGCCCCGACCACGCCGGCGCCGACGACGATGACGTCGGACATCGACCACCTCCCACTAGTAATATGTCACATACCTTGAGAGCTTGAGAAGCCCCGTTCCCGGTGGCGGGACCGGCGGGCCAGGCGCTTACCATCGATGACGTGAAGCTACCCACGGACCACCCCAACCCTCTCGTGCGCCGCCTGTTCTCCTTCTGGGCGCCCACGACGCGGTCGATGCGGGGCTGGGCGCTGGCCTCCGTGGTGGTCAACGCGGGCATCGCGGTGACCGGCGCGGGCGTGCGCGTCACCGGCTCGGGGCTCGGCTGCCCGACGTGGCCGAGGTGCACGCCGGACAGCTTCATCCCGGTCGCGCACCCCGAGGTGTCGATCTTCAACATGCTGATCGAGTTCGGCAACCGGCTGGTCACGTTCCTGGTGCTGGCCGTGGGGGCGGCGTGCGTGATCGCGGCGCTGCGGATGGCGCCGCGCCGCAGGTCTCTGGTGCTGCTGGCCCTGCTGCAGCCGGCGGGCGTCGTGGCCCAGGCCCTGTGGGGCGGGCTGGTGGTCAACACCATGCTCAACCCGTTCACGGTCGGCATGCACTTCCTGATCTCCACCGGCCTGATCGCGGCCTGCTGGATGCTCTACGCCCGCGCGGGCGAGGGCGACGGCCCGGCCCGGCGGGTGACCCATCGCGACATCCGCAGGCTCGGCCACGTGCTGCTCGCGGCGGTGTTCGTGCTGCTGGTGGCCGGCGTGGTGGTGAGCGGCACCGGCCCGCACTCCGGCGACGTGATGGCCTCGCGCTTCGACCTGGACATCGAGACGGTGGCGCGACTGCACGCCGACCTCGCCTACGTCGTGGTGGGGCTGACGTTCGCGCTGCTGTTCGCGCTGCACGTGAGCAGCTCGACGCGGCCGGCCAGGCGAGCGGCGCTGGCGCTGTTCGTGGTGGAGCTCTCCCAAGGTGTGATCGGCTACACGCAATACTTCCTGGCCGTGCCCGCCGCCCTGGTGCTGCTGCACGTCCTCGGCTCGACCCTGGTGTGGATCGCGGCGCTCAGGGTCGTCACCTCGCTGCGCACCCGCGACCCGCAGCCCGCCCC
>NZ_VCJS01000457.1 GCF_005893125.1 Nonomuraea basaltis
GGCCCCGATCGACCCGCTCGCCGTAGGGGGTGCTGTTTCTTGAGAGAAGGGAGGCCCGCCGTCGGACGTCGCGGTCCCCGCCGGCACCGCATGCGCGGCGGCGTCGTAGGCGGCGGCGCCGAGGGCGGCGTCCGGGACGGCGCGGAAGGCGCCGCCGCGGCCCAGGTCGAAGATGACGGCCGCCGGGACGATCGGGACCACGCCGCCCGCCACCGGATACCCGATGCCCGCGTCCGCCAGCCGTTCCAGCACCCCGCAGGCCGCACCCAGCCCGTACGCGCTCCCGCCCGTCAGCACCACGGCGTGCACGCGCTCCACCAGGTTGCGCGGGTCGAGCAGCTCGGTCTCCCGCGTTCCCGGGGCGGCGCCCCGCACGTCCACGCCCGCCACCGCTCCCTCGGCAGGAGGCAGGACGACGGTGGTGCCGGTGCGGTAGCCGCCACCGGCCCGGTGCGCGTGCCCGACGCGCAGCCCCGCCACGTCCACCAGCGAGTTCGTCGGCCCAGGACGCATCAGTGGTCACCGTTCATGAAGCGCCGCGCCGCCTCGGCGAACACCCGGGCGCAACGGACGATCTCCTCGACCTCGACGTACTCGTCTGCCTGGTGCGCGATCCACTTCCCGCCGGGGCCGTACACGACGGACGGGATCCCGCCCCAGTGCGTCAGCACGGTCCCGTCGGTGGAGCCGGGCACCCCGCCGTACACCGGTTCCTCCCCCGTGACCGCGCGGTGGGCGGCGGCCAGCGCGGCCACCACGGGGTCGGACACGGGCACGTCCACCGGCGGCCGGTCCACCAGCACCGACACCTCGGCGGCGATCCCGTCGCAGGAGGCGAGCGCGGCCACCCGGTCGGCGATCTCCTTGTGCTCGACCCCGGGGATCGTCCGCACGTCCACGAAGACCGAGGCCACGGCGGGGATGACGTTGACCTGCGGCTCGGAGCCGGCCTGGAGCACGGTCGGCGTCACGTACACCTCGCCGAGGTGCTCGTGCGCCGGGTGGAGCCCCTGGAGCTCCTCCTGCAGCGCCCTGAGCCCGACCAGCAGCGGGCCGGCCGCCTGGATGGGGTTGCGGCCGTGCTGCGGCATCGCGCCGTGTGCCATCTTGCCGGTGAGGTCCACCCGCAGCCGCAGCGCGCCCTTGGCGACCGCGCAGATCTCGCCCGCCTCCGGCTCGGCCACGATCGCGCCGTCCACACCGGCCGCCAGCCCCTCGGAGACGAAGTGGTGCGCGCCCAGCATGAGGCCTTCCTCGTCGGCCAGCGCGCACACCTTGATCCGCCCGGGGAAGGGCCCGGCGAGTTGCAGGGCGCGGGTGGCGTACAAGGTGGCGGCCAGGCCGGACTTCATGTCGGCGCTGCCGCGCCCCCACAGCCGCCCGTCGCGGATCTCGCCGCCGAACGGGTCCACGGTCCACGTCGACAGGTCGCCCTCGGTGACGACGTCCGTGTGCCCCTCGAACATCAGCGTCGGCCCGTCCCCGCCACCGCCCTCGACCACCGCCACCACGTTCGGCCGGCCGGGCGCCACCTCGTAGACCGCGGGTTCCCAGCCCCACTCCCGCATCTTGGCCGCCACCAGCTCGGCGGCGGCCTGCTCACGCCGTCCGGGGTCGTTGGTGCTGGGGATCCGCACCAGCGCCTGCGTGAACGCCACCACTCCATCGGCATCGACGTCGATCAAAGCAATCCCTCCAGAGTCGGTACGGCCTGCAGCAACGTACGCGTGTAGGGGTGGGCGGGCGCGGCCCACACCTCGTCCACGGGGCCGCTCTCCACGATCTCGCCCGCGCTCATGACCGCGACGGTCTCGCACACGTGCCGCACCACGGACAGGTCGTGCGAGACGAACACCAGCGTGAGCCCGAGCTCGTCGACGAGGTCGGCCAGCAGGTTGAGTATCTGCCCGCGTACGGAGACGTCCAGCGCGCTGACCGGCTCGTCGGCGACCAGCACCTTCGGGCGGGGCGCGAGCGCGCGGGCGATGGCGATGCGCTGCCGCTGCCCGCCGGAGAACTGGTGCGGGTACCGGTCGGCGGCCGCGGCGGGCAGCCCGACCTCGTCCAGCAGCTCGGCGACCCGGGTTCCGACGGGCAGGCCGAGGGCGACGAGCGGCTCGGCGACGAGGTCGCGTACGCGCATGCGGGGGTCGAGCGAGCTCATCGGATCCTGGAAGACGATCTGGAGGTTCTCCCGGAGGAAGCGCAGGCGCCGCTCCGGCCTGCCGGAGATCTCCTGGCCGTCGAACGTGATGGTGCCGCTGGTGGGCTGGTCGAGGGCGCACAGGAGGCGGAGCAGGGTGGACTTGCCGGAGCCCGACTCGCCGACGATGCCGTACCGCTCGCCCCGCCCGATCGTCAGAGACACGTCGCGCAGCGCGTGGACGGCGGCGCCCGGCTTCGTGAGCGAGGTGCGGGGCCGGCGGTAGACGCGGTTGAGGTCGCGGGCGTCAATCAGCGGGGTGCCAGCATGCGTGGGCATGGCCGTCTCCTGTCAGCGCCGGTGCCTTCTCACATTTGGAGGTGGCGTGCGGGCAGCGGTTCCTGAACACGCAGCCGTCCGGGAAGTGGCCGGCCCCGGGGACGCTGCCCTTGATGGTCGGCAGCCTGGTGCCGCGCGGGGTGAGCTTGGAGGCGGCCAGCAGGCCCTCGGTGTAGCGGTGGCGGGGCCGGGTGAACACCTCGCGGATGGAGCCGCTCTCAACGACGCGGCCGCCGTACATGACCAGGACCCGCTCGCAGACGGAGGCGACGACGGCGAGGTCGTGGGTGATGAACAGCAGCGCGGGCGCGATCTCGGCGATCAGGTCGAGCATCTGCTTCTGCACGGTGACGTCGAGCGCGGTGGTGGGCTCGTCGCAGATGAGCAGCCCGGGCTCGTTGGCCAGGGCGATGGCGAGCATGACGCGCTGCCGCTGCCCGCCGGAGAGCTGGTGCGGGTAGGCGCGGGCGATGTCCGCGGGCTCGGGCAGGCGTACCCGGCCGAGGAGGCCGAGGGCGCGCTCGCGGGCCTCCTGGCGGCTGCGGCCGTGCAGGGTCATGACCTCGGCGACCTGGGCGCCGATCCGCATGAGCGGGTTGAGCGCGGTCATCGGCTCCTGGAAGACCATCGACAGCTCGCGGCCGCGCAGCCGCTTCAGCCGCCTCTCGGGCACGCCGACCAGGTCGCGGCCGTCCAGCGTGGCCTGCCCTGAGGCGGTGACGCCCTCGGGGAGCAGGCCCATGAGCGACAGCGCGGTCAGCGACTTGCCTGACCCGGACTCACCGATGAGCCCGACCCGCTCGCCCGGCGCGATCTCGAACGACACGTCGCGCACCAGCTCGACGGCGTCCGCGCGGACGGTCAGTCCCTCAACGCTCAGCGTGCTCAATTGGTCGCTCACCACTCCTCACTCACTCCGCGGAGTCCCTCCTCCGTCGGGCCTCCACTCCGCTCGCTACGTCGGGTTCGCTCCCGGATCCTCCTGAGCTTGGGGTCGAGGAAGTCGCGCAGGCCGTCGCCGAGGAGGTTGAAGCCGAGCACGGCCAGCGCGATCGCCAGCCCGGGCCAGAGCGCCAGGCGCGGGGTGGAGAACAGCAGCTCCTGGGACTCCTGCAGCATCCGCCCCCACGAC
>NZ_VCJS01000458.1 GCF_005893125.1 Nonomuraea basaltis
CTCCGGGGGTGCGGGGCTGGGGCTGGCCATTGTGAAGGAGATCGTCGAGCTGCACGGGGGATCCGTTCGCATCGACGACTGTGCGGGGTGCCGCATGGTCGTCGATCTACCAGGGAGGACGACGATGGCTGACGCGCCGTTAGAGGCGGAACAGCAGCGGAACACGGCGGAGGAGGCGCGGCCGGATCCGGCCGCCGGCCCGGGCGAGGGGAGAGTTGTGACGGGGGACGGGGTCGTGACCGATGGCGGCGTTGCGGCCGTGGAACCGGTGCTCGTGGGCGGCGCCATGGCTGCCGCGTCCCCGGGTGTGCGCATGCCGCAGGCGGAGGGGAGCGGGCTTGCCAGAGTGATCGGCGGGGGCGTCGTCGGGGTGCTGCTCGGGTTCCTGGTCGGCCTGTTCGCCGCCGTGCTCGTCAGCTTTACCGTCGGGGACGGGCTGGCCCTCATCACGCTGGTCATGTGCACCGCGGGGATGGGAGCCGTCGGCGCGGCGATGGGCGCCGGTTCGGCCCGCCGGATCGCGGCTGCGGCCTACCAGTCGGCTTACCAGGCGGCCCAGCAGACGGGCCAGGCGGCCGGTCACGTGACGCAGGCGGCAGGTCACGTGGCGCAGGCGGCAGGGCAGGCGGGGGGTCAGGCGTTCGCTCAGACGGCTGAGCCGGCCGCCCAACCGGCCCAAGAAGCGGGCCAGGCGCCGGCGCAGACAGCCGGCCAGCCTGCCGCCGGCCAAGCGGCGGGCCGGTCGGTTCCGCCGCCGCCGTATGTGCCGCCGCCGCTCTTCCCCAGGCCCGAGCTGCCCGAGCCGCCCCGCTGGCTGCTGCCCGCGGCGGCCGGGGCCGGGGTGTTCGCAGCTGTGGCGTTGCCCGAGGCGCAGGTCGGGCTGGGGATCGTGCTGGTGGCGATGGTGCTGGGCGTGGCGGCGCTGCCCGCGGTGGTGCGGCGGATGACGCCGTGGACGGTGGCGTTCGGGCTGACGGCGTACGGGCTGATCTCCATGGCGGCGGTCCGCGACGCCGACTGGCTGGTCGCGATCCTGCTCGTGGCGGGGGCCGGGCTGGGTGCGCTGGCCGTCTCCGGGGCCGGCGCCGGGTGGCTGGGCGTGATCAGGGGCGGCGTGTCGGTGCTGCTCGCGCTGGGTCCCGTGCCGTGGTTCCTGGCCACGCCGATCAAGAAGCTGACGGCCCGGCGGCGGATCACGCCGATGCTGGCCGCTCTCGGCATCACGGCGGTGTTGCTGCTGGTGTTCGGGCTGCTGTTCAGCTCGGCGGACGCGGTGTTCGCCGCCTACGTGGAACGGCTGACCACCGCGCCGGAATGGGCGGAGTCGGCGCCGCTGCGGATCTTCCTGTTCGCGGTCTTCGCCGTGCTGGTCGCGGCCGTCGTGCTGGTCGCGCTCAGGCCGGTGGCCGACCCCGTGGCCCCCGACAGCAAGTTCACGGTGAGCACGAGCGTCTGGCTCGTGCCGCTCACGGCGGTGAACCTGCTGTTCGCGGCGTTCGTGGCGGTGCAGATCACGGCGCTGTTCGGCGGCAACAGGCTGGTGCTGAGGACGGCGGGCCTGACCTACGCGGAATACGCCAGACAGGGCTTCTTCCAGCTCGTGGTGGTCAGCGTGTTCGTACTCGGCATCGTGGCCGTGGCCGTGGGGCTGCTCAAGACGGAGCGCCGCGAGCGCTGGGTGCTGGCCTGCCTGCTCGGCGTGCTGTGCGGGCTGACCATGGTGGTGCTGGCCTCCGCCCTGCATCGCATGAACCTCTACACCGACGCCTACGGCCTGTCCAGGCTGCGGCTGTCCGTGCAGGCCACGGTCTGGTGGCTGGGCGCGGTGTTCGCGCTGGTGCTGCTGGCGGGCGCGGTACGGATCGCGGGCCGCGGCTCCGGCTGGCTGCCGCGGACGATCGTCCTGGTCACCGGGCTCGGCCTGGGCGCGTTCGCGATCGTGAACCCGGACCTGCAGGTCGCGTACACGCAGGTGGAGGTGCGCGGCGTCACCAAGCTCGACTCCGACTACCTGGGCGACCTCGGCGCGGAGGCGGTGCCCGCCTTGGACGGGCTGCCAGAGCCGCAGCGCAGCTGCGTGCTGGCCGACGTCGTCACGACCAACGGGCTGGACGGGCCGGACCCGTGGAACGGCTGGAACCTGGCCCGATCCCAGGCCCGCGACCTGCTGGCCGCGCGGCCGATCGACACGTCGGCTTCGTGCGGGGCGGTGCCGGCGCGCTCTGATTGAATCTTGGGGTGAGGTTCGACGTAGTCATCAGCGGCGGGCGGGTGCTCGATGGGACGGGCGCCCCGCCGTACCGGGCGGACGTGGCGATCGCCGGCGACCGGATCGCGGCGGTCGGCTGGTTGGAGGGCGCCCAGGCGGAGACGATGATCGACGCGGCGGGGCGGTTCGTGGCGCCGGGCTTCGTGGACTGCCACGCCCACGGCGACGCGGCCGTGTTCGACCCGGCGGTGCAGCGGGCGGCGCTGCGGCAGGGGGTGACCACGTTCGTGCTCGGGCAGGACGGGCTGTCCTTC
This sequence comes from Nonomuraea basaltis, assembly GCF_005893125.1. Taxonomy (GTDB): domain Bacteria; phylum Actinomycetota; class Actinomycetes; order Streptosporangiales; family Streptosporangiaceae; genus Nonomuraea; species Nonomuraea basaltis. Next base: position 2,524 of record NZ_VCJS01000458.1, read on the forward strand.
GCGCCCGGCTCCGCCGAGACCGTGGCCTACGCGTCGCGCTACTTCGCCGCCGTCAACGGCCCGCTGTCCGAAGGTCCTTTGACGGTGGGCGAGCTGCTCGGCTCGTACGACCGCGCGGTGGCGTTGAACACGGCCTACCTGCTGCCCCACGGCACGATCCGCTACGACGTCATGGGCCCTTCGCCGGATCCCGCCTCGCCGGACGACCTGGCGAAGATGTTGCGGCACGTCGAGCGCGGGCTGTCGGAGGGCGCGGCCGGGCTGTCGAGCGGGCTCGAATACCTGCCGGGCCGCTACGCCTCCGCCGATGAGCTGGCCGCGGTGTGCGAGCCGCTCGGCGGCCTCCCGTACGTCACCCACATGCGCGCCTACGGCGCCCGCGCCGGGGTGGGCATGGCCGAGGTCGTGGAGATCGCGGAGCGCTCCGGCGCCGCCGTGCACGTCTCCCACCTGCACGGCCCCGCCGGCGTGCTGCTGCCGCTGGTCGAGGACGCGCTCGCCAAGAACGTGGACCTGACCTTCGACACCTACCCCTACCTGCGGGGCAACACCATCCTGGCCATGGTCGCGCTGCCGCCGTCCGTGCCGGGCGCCGAGCCCGGCCGCGCGCTGAAGATGATCGCGTCGGACGAGCTGGACGACTGGTGGCCGACCCTGGCCGACACCTGGCCGCGGCTGACCGTCTCGCACGCTCCGGGGATGGAGTGGACGGAGGGGCTGAGCATGGTGGCGGCGGCCGAGCGGGCAGGGGTGGAGCCGGCCGAGCTCTGCCGCCGCCTCCTGACGGAGACGCGGCTGGAGGCGGGGGCCGTGACCGCCCGCCCCGACGAAGGGCCGGAAGGGGAAGAGTCCGTACGCCGGATGCTGCGCCACCCCTCGCACACCGGCGGCTCCGACGGCATCTACGTGGGCGGGCATCCGCATCCGCGGGGGTTCGGGGCGTTCGCCAGGTTCCTCGGCCGGCACGTCAGGGAGCTGGGGGACTGGACGTGGGAGCAGGCCGTCGTGCACCTGGCCGCACATCCGGCCCGGCAGTTCGGGCTGGCGGACCGGGGGCTGGTGCGGGC
>NZ_VCJS01000459.1 GCF_005893125.1 Nonomuraea basaltis
AGATGTGTAGAAGAGACAGGGACCAGCTCCGCGCCACCCTGACCCGGTACGTGATCCTGCCCGGCGACCAGGCCGCCGACGCGGTCACGCTGTGGATCGCCGCCACCCACGCGCAACCGGCCTGGCCACACGCGCCGCGCCTGGTCATCCGCGCCCCCGAAAAGCGCTGCGGCAAGTCCCGCCTGCTCGACATCGTGGAGGCCACCTGCCACAACCCGTTCATCACCGTCAACTCCTCCAGCGCCGCCGTCTACCGCTCCATCACCGACGACCCACCAACGCTGCTGGTCGATGAGGCCGACACCATCTTCGGCCCCAAAGCGGACGGCAACGAGGACCTACGCGGCCTCCTCAACGCCGGACACCAGCGCAACCGCCCCGCCAAGCGCTACGACGCCAACGCCAACCGGGTGGAGTCCATCCCGACCTTCGCCATGGCGGCCCTGGCCGGTATCGGCGCGATGCCCGACACGATCGAAGACCGCGCCGTGGTGATCCGCATGCGTCGGCGCGCGGCCGGTGAGAGCGCCGCACCGTATCGGCACCGCCGCGACCGCACTCCGCTGCGAGCCCTGGCCGCCGCTCTGAACCAGTGGCTCCGCGCCGACTTGGCCACCCTGGAACAGGCAGAACCGGCCATGCCCGTGGAAGACCGCGCCGCCGACACATGGGAACCCCTGGTCATCGTCGCCGACCACGCCGGCGGCACCTGGGCCAAGCGCGCCCGCGCCGCCGCCGTGGCGCTGACCGCCGAGGCCGTTGAGAAGAACCAGTCCTCACCCCGGGTCCGGCTGCTGGCCGACTGCCGCGCAGCGTTCGGCACCGACACCGCGCTCTCGACTGCCGAGCTGCTGCAGCGTCTCAAGGCCGATCCCGAGAGCGAATGGTGCGAGCACGGCCCCGCGGGGCTCACGGCCATGAAGCTCGGTGTGATGCTGCGCGAGTACGACATCCGCTCGGCCAACATCCGCTTCGCCACCGGCGTGCAGGCCAAGGGCTACCAGCGCGCCGATTTCCTCGACGCCTGGGCACGCTACTGCCCGGCCGTCGAACCCGTTCCGAATGGCGATGTTCTCGACTTTGCCAGGGGTACCCGTCCCAGCCGTCCCAGCCTCGTCACCGCAGGTCAGCGTGGGACGGCTTCCGACACTGGGACGGCTTAAGCCGTCCCACCCCAACAAGCCGTCCCAGCCTTGACCAGCGGAAATGAGCCTGGGACGGCTGGGACGGCTACCCCGCCCTCAACCGGCCTCGACAACAAGCCGCCAAGCACAACCGCCGAGGCCCTCAACACGCGACCACGCCCCCACCCCGATCACCAAGCCGGAAAGGAACGCGCCGCGATGGCCACCGTCACCCGCCTGCGCGCGATGCTGACCATTCCCGAGGTCTGCGCCGAACTGCAAGTCTCCCGATCTACCTTCTACGACTGGCGGCAGAAAGGCCGCGCCCCCCGCTGCATCGCCCTGCCCAACGGCTCCCTCCGTGTCCGCCGCACGGACCTGGAGAACTGGCTCACCGCCCGAGAGGACGCCGCCTGATGAAGGACACCACGTATGACGTGCGCCTCATGAAGACCGAGGTTCGGAAGAACAAGGCGGGCAAGGTCACGTCCTATCGAGTTCGCTGGACAACCGCCGGCAAGGAGTGGAAGAAGACCTTCCAGAAGAGTGCTCAGGCAGACGCTTACCGCAGCAACCTGGTTACCGCTGCGCGGGACGGCGAAGCATTCAGCCTGCTCACGGGCGAGCCTGTCAAATGGAACCGCGCTGGTCAACCCGAAATGAGCTGGTACGAGTTCGCCTGCAAGTTCGCCGACTTCAAATGGAAAGCCGCTTCGGCGAAGTACAGGCAAGACATCGCCCGCGCCCTCACCGCTGCCACGCCAGCCCTGCTCAAGAACGGCAAGGGCAAGCCTGACGATCTCACCCTACGTACGGCTATGCGCCGCTGGGCGTTCAATACCAAGCAGCGCGCCGAGGCATCCGGGGAGATGGCCGAAGCGCTCGCGTGGCTGGTCAAGAACAGCCTGCCGGTTTCCGCTCTTTCCGAGGCTGCGACAGTGCGCAGCATGCTCGACATGGCTACGGCGAATCTCAACGGCAAGCCCGCAGCTACGAGCACGATTCGCAGGAACAAGACCATCCTTCAGAACGCCCTCGATTACGCCATGGAGCTCAAGCTCTTGACCGCGAATCCAATCAAATCGCTCAAGTGGAAGCCGCCAAAGGTGACCTACGGGGTAGACAGGCGCAGCGTGGTCAACCCCACGCAGGCGCGCCGGCTGCTCGCTGAGGTCGAAGCGCAGAAGCCGAGCGGAAAGCGCCTCGTAGCCTTCTTCGGCGCGATGTACTACGCCGCTCTGCGGCCGGAGGAAGCTGTCAACCTCCGCGAGCACAACATCACGATTCCCGAGCTCGTCATGAATCCCGAGACTGGCGAGATGGAGCCACCCGCCGACGACTGGGGAGAACTTCACTTCGCCAGCGCCGCCCCCTTCGCCGGACGCGAATGGACTGATGACGGCGCACTTCGCGAGGAACGCGCACTCAAGCACCGCGCCGAGGGGCAGACCCGCCCGGTTCCGTGCCCGCCCACGCTAACCAAGCTCATACGCGCCCATCTCGCCGAGTTCGGCACCGGTCCCGGCGGACGACTCTTCGTCGGCGTTCGCGGTGGTGAGCTGCCCAGCATCACCTACCGCCGTGTGTGGGCCAAGGCGCGCGAGAATGCGCTGACCAGCAAAGAGGCACAGTCGCCGCTCGCGAAACGCGTCTACGACCTGCGCCACGCCTGCGTCTCGACCTGGCTCAACGCAGGCGTTCCAGCCACTCAGGTCGCCGAATGGGCAGGTCACAGCGTGGAAGTCCTGCTCAGGATCTACGCCAAGTGCATCGTCGGCCAGGACCACGCCGCCCGCCGGCGGATCGCCGAGGCCCTTGAAGAGGATGACCCGTGAGCCCCGGAACCGTGGGCGAACATGGGGCGGAGACACCCGCAAACGATCGGTGAGAGCCATAGACCGCCGGACATGAAGAACCCCCGCCTCTGCGCAACAGTGCAGGTCAGGCGGGGGTTTCCGCTGGTTATGATCTGCGCGCCCTGCAGGATTCGAACCTGCGACCGTCGGATTAGAAGTCCGATGCTCTATCCAGCTGAGCTAAGGGCGCTCCCGCCTTATTGTGCATGATCCGGCGACTTGTCACGCACACGTTTTCCCCGTGTCAGTGCGTCATCCCGGTCACACCCCAGGCGAACAGTGTCCCGGAACCGCGGTCGTCAGGGCCGGCCGGTGGCGGGGCTGGTTGTTCGGCCTTCGGGAGGAGGATATCGGAGGTTGGGTGGTACGGGAGGAACCGGAGAAAGGTCCGGGGATGTGTCCTCTGGGGTCCGGCCGGGATGGGGTGAGCGGTGACTCCTATCGCCACACGTCGCATCCGCAGGCCGGGGGCGCTCGCCGGGAGGACGGGGAAAATGCTGTCTCTGGTACACCTCTG
>NZ_VCJS01000045.1 GCF_005893125.1 Nonomuraea basaltis
CCGGCAACCTCGACACCGCCGCCACTCTCGACATGCTGAGGATCTTCCAGGAGCTGCGTTCGGCGGGGCAGACCCTCGTGATCGTCACGCACGACGAGCGGGTCGCGGCCACCGCGGATCGGCTGGTCTCGATGCGCGACGGGATGTTCGTCGACGACACCCGGCTGGACGGCTCCCCCACGCGCGGGCTCGGCGGGCTGATCGGGCTGGAGGGCTGAACGTCATGGGCTCCATCGTGCTCGTGGTGCGTCTGGTGCTGGCCGATGTGCGGCGGCACAAGGTCCAGGCCGTGATGCTCCTGCTCGCGGTGACCGTGGCCACCGCCACGATGGCCCTGGGCCTGTCCCTGCGCGGCGTGAGTGACGCGCTGTACGAGCAGACCCGCGCGGCCACCGCCGGGCCGGATGTGGTGGCACTCTCCGGCGACACGGGCCCCGCCGTGACCTCGACCCTGGCCTCGCTGGCGGACGCCCCCGAAGTCATCGCCCACCATGGCCCCTATCGCATCGTCTACGCCGATCTCACCACGCGCGATTCCACCTCGTCCCCAGTGGTGGTGCAAGGCTTCGCCGAGAAGCCCGGCACGGTCAACCGGCCGCTGGTGACCTCGGGCCAGTGGGTACGCTCCGGCGGAGCGGTCCTCGAACGCGGTTTCGCCACCGCGCTGGGCGTCGGCGTCGGCGACCGCGTCACCATCGCCGGCCGGTCGTACCCCGTCGTCGGGATCGCCGTCACCGCGGCCACCTCCATCTACCCCTGGGCGGTGCAGATCGGCCCGGGCGGCGGCCCCAGCGACTACAGCGGCCTGGCCTGGATGACCCGATCAGATGCCCGGGCCCTGGCGTCGTCCCAAGATCTCCCGGTGACCTTGGCCGTGGACCTCAAGCTGCGCGACCCCGCCGCGACCGAGGCCTTCCTGGACGCCTACCGCGCCCCCACCTTCAGGGTGAACATCCGTACCTGGCAGTTCACGGCCACACATGACACAGTCATCCTCAGGAACAGCCAGCCGATCCTGGTCGTCGGTAGCTGGCTGCTCAGCTTCCTGGCCATCACCGGAGTGGCGGCGCTGGCCGCGGGACGCGCCGTCGAGCAGACGCGCCGGGCCGGGCCGCTCAAGGCCGTCGGCGCCACCCCGGGTCTGATCGCCACCGTCCTGCTCACCGAGTACTTGGCGCTGGCGCTGGTCGGCGACGCGCTGGGGCTGGTGATCGCCCGCCTGACCGTACCCGCCATCGCCAGCCCCACCGCCAGCCGGATCGGCGACGCGGTCGGACCGACCGGCGCCACCGTGGCCATGGCGACCGTCCTCGCCGTGGTGGTGGCGGTGCTGTCCACGCTGCGTCCCACGCTGCGGGCCATGCGGACGGCGACCGTCACGGCGCTGACCGCCACCGCGCACCAGCCCCGTCACCGACCCTGGCTCACCGCGCTGTCCGCGCTGCTGCCCACGCCGCTGCTGCTCGGGCTGCGGCTGACCGCCCGCCGGCCGGGCCGCGCCGTGCTACAGGCATGCTCCACCGCCACCACAATGATCGCGATCGTCGCCCTGCTGACCCTCTACGCCCAGCCGGAGAGGGGCTACGGCCTGGACGGCTCTTCCGCCCTGCCCAACCTGCGGGGCGAGCACGACCGCCAGCTGATGCTCGCCGTCACCATCCTGCTGATCGCACTCGCCGTCGTGAACACCATCACGCTCACCTGGACCACTGCCATAGAGGCCGAGGCGAATATGGCCATCGCCCGCACGCTCGGCGCCACCCCAGGACAGATCTCCGCGGGGCTGTCCACCGCCCAACTCCTGCCCAGCCTGCCCGGCGCCATCATCGGCATCCCTCTGGGCATCGGCCTGCTCTCGCTCTTCGCCGCCAGGAATTCGACGGAACCCCCCTCCTCCTGGCTGCTCGGCGCCGCACTCGCGACCCTCCTGACGACGGCGGCACTCACCGCCCTACCTGCACGCCTGGCGGCCCGCCGACCTGTGGCACAGACCCTCAGCGCCGAAACTGCGTGACCGGCCCATGACATCCACCGCCACGGATCTCGTCAGCGACTACGACTTCCGTCCGGACGAGCCAGAAGTGCGGCTCGTCCGCGTGCCACGGGCGGACGTGTTGCGCCTGGACTCCGGGGCCTACGTGAGCGAGGCGGACCTCAACGGCATCGTGCTGCGCCACTACGCCTTCCGCAACGAGTGGTTCAAGGTCAACATAACCTTCGACCGAGCGGGGGAGATCCTCGAGTCTTCACCAGCGCCGGGAGTCACCGCTTTCGCGCTCAACTGCGGCATCGCGACACCCATGTGACCGATCCGCCCTCCACGGCGTACCGCTAATTTCTGCACCCAACCTCCCCGAAGTCCGATGAACCTCGGAGCAGTGCGGACGATCGGTTAAGGCGTGAGGTTCTTTGCCGCCCAGATGTTCCGCTTCGCGTGGGCCGAGGCCAAGTCGTGCACTTTCGCGGTCGCCCTGTTTGCGGGGCTGGCCGCTTCGTCGGTCCTGCCGCTGCCGATCCCGCGCTATGACGCGCTGCTGTTCTATGCCGTGGCCGTGACGGTGATCTTCCGTGCGCTCCGATGGGAGAGCACCCAGGAGATGGTCGTCATCGCCGGGTTCCATCTGGTCGGGCTGGGCTTTGAGATGATCAAGGTACGGCTCGGGTCGTGGAGCTATCCGGAGGATGCCTATACCAAGGTCGGTGGGGTGCCGCTGTACAGCGGATTCCTCTACGCCGCGGTGGGCAGCTACGTCTGCTCGGCCTGGCGGCCCAGCGTCGCCGAGACGGTGCAGCCCGGGCTCCACACCGCCACGGCGGCCGGGTCGGCGGCGAGGGAGGTGTAGCGGTGAAACGCGTCCTGACGCCGGATCACGGCCACTTGCTCGGCCGGCAGGCGCAGCACCTCCTCAACATTCCTCTCAGCCGTGACCAGCAGGCCCTACGGCCGGCCGGCTCCGGGCCAACCACCGGGGAGGCTGAGGAGATCCGGGGGTCGCCCAGAACTGCATCCGCCAGAAGTCGCCCTCCGAGGCCTCGAAGCCGGGGATCTCCGGCGGGGTCCTGCGGCAGGAGATGCGGACCCGGTACAACCCTGGCGCTCCGATCGTCGTGCCATCAGCGTGCCATTGGGGCGGTCAGCAGCGGTCAATCACGATCACTCGCGGACCTCCTCCGCGCAGGTCGAGGCCGTTGCGCCTAAAGATCACCGGCGTCTGCCTGAGGACGCGGCCGAGTCGGTCACCCCGAGGTGCCCAGCCTTGCGGGAGGTGGATTCGGTTACAGGTTGCTGTGTGTGGCCGCGTCCTGGAGAGCGGTCAAGATCCCGGCAAGAGGGCGCTGATCCAGTGACGCATGCCGTACCGCCGCCTGGATCGTCCGGACGGGCTCGGGTTCGCGCACCTTGCGGACCACGACACCTGGATGGCGGCTGGCCAGTCCCATCTCAGGGATCAGGCTGATTCCGAGGCCGGCGGCGACGAAACCCTGAGCCGTCATGTAGTCGTCGCTTTCCACCACGAAGCCAGGAACGAACCCCGCGGCGGCGCAGCCGCCGAGCAGGACGTCCAGGCACGGGCCGGGGGATTCGCTGCCCACCCACGACTCGTCGGCCAGGTCGCTCAGCTCGATGACCCGCTTGGTAGCCAGGGGGTGTCCTTTGGGCAGGACGGCACGATAAGGGTCGTCGAGGAGATGGACCAGGTGGACGCCTCTGTGAAGGCTGCCGCGGGGAGTGACCACGATGGCCAGGTCGGCACGGCCCTGCGTCACCTCCGGCAGAGGGTCGGCGGGGTCGGTCACCCGCAGATCGACTCGCACGTCGGGGTATTCCCGGTGGAACCGGGCGAGGGTGGGCGCCATCAGGGTCGCGCCCGCGGTGGCGAAGTAGTGGACGACCAGCCGCCCCGTACGCCCGGCACGGAGGTCGGCCAGCGCCGTCTCGGCCTCGGCCACCTGCCGGCCGATGACGGTCGCGTGCTCGGCGAGCAGCCGCCCGGCCGCGGTAGGCCGTACACCCCGGCCGGCGCGCTCCAGCAGCACCATCCCGGTCTCTTTCTCCAACGCCGCCACCTGCTGGCTGACGGCGGAGGGGGTGTAGCCAAGATTGGCGGCCGCCGCGCTCACCGAACCGCTGGTGACCACCTCGCGCAGGATCTGCATCCGTCGTACGTCGAGCATGTAGTTGAGCTTAAAGGTTCTGCGTAAATCTTCACTTGTCCTTCCAGGTCTCGTCGGGCAGCCTTTGCCCCTGGAATGAGGAGGACATGGTGGCAGGTGGCTCGTCGGTGCGGATGGCCGTACTCGCCCTGTTGTGGGGATCGGCCTTCTTCTGGATCAAACTCGCGCTGGACAACGGGCTGACCCCGGGGCAGATCACCGTCATCCGGAGCGCGCTCGGCGCCGCCGTCCTGCTCGGACTGGCTCTCCTCGCCCGGCAGCGCCTGCCACGGGACCGCTCGACCTGGGGACACCTCGTCGTGGCGGCCTTCTTCTGCAACGCCCTGCCGTTCTTCCTCTTCGCCGTCGGCGAGCAGAGTGTCGATTCGGGCACGGCCGGTGTACTGCACGCGACCACCCCGTTGTGGTCCCTGCTGATCGGTCTGGTCATCGGCACGGAGCGCGGGTTGCGCCCGCTGCGCCTGGCCGGGCTGCTGATCGGGTTCGCCGGCACGTTGCTGATCTTCGCTCCCTGGCACGAGAGCGAGCTGCTCGGCTGGGGAGCTCTCGCCCTGCTCGGGGCGGCGGCCAGTTACGCGGTCGCCTTCGCGTACATGGGTCGCAAACTGACCGGCAAGGGCACCGGGCCGCTCGCCCTGTCAGCGGCTCAGCTCGTCGCGGCCACGGGCCTGAGTACGCCGGCTCTGCCCACGGCCGGGGCGGCGCCCGCGGGGCCCAACTCGACGGCTGTGATCGCCGTGGCCGTTCTCGGGATCTTCAGTACGGGGATCACCTTCTACCTCAGCTACCGGCTCGTCGCCGACGAGGGCGCGACGGCCGCGGCCACGGTCGGCTACCTCCTGCCGGTCGTCTCCGTGACGCTGGGGGCGATCGTTCTGGGCGAGGAACTCGAGCTTCGCGTCCTGGTGGGAATGGTCGTCATCCTCGCCGGTGTGGCCCTGAGCCAGCGGCGTGAACGGCCGCCCTCCGAGACGAACACCGCCGCACCGACCTCGGCCGGCCTCGCCGAATGACCACGCAGCCTTCGCCGTGGCGGCTACCCGGTTTCCGCGTCCTGATCACCGCGACGGCGCTCAGCCAGCTCGGCACCAACATCGGCTATGTCGCCACCCCGCTCATCGCCGTGACGGTGCTCGGCGCGGGGCCCGGCCAGGCCGGAGCACTGGCCACGCTGAGCACCGCCGCCTTCCTCCTCATCGGGCTGCCGGCCGGGGCGTGGGTGGACCGGATGCGCCACCGCCGCGTGCTGATCCTGGCGGATCTGGCACGAGCCGGGTTGTTCACCTCCATCCCGCTCGCCTGGTGGCTGGAGATTCTCACGATCGGACAGCTGTACGTCGTCGCGCTGCTGAGCGGCTGCGCCACTGTCTTCTTCGACGTCGGCTCCCAGAGCGTGCTGCCGCGAATGGTCGGCAGGGACGGCCTCGTACCGGCGAACGCCGCCGTGATGACCCTGATCGCCGCCGGCAACGTGGCCGGGCGCGGCGCGGGCGGCGGGCTCGTCCAATTGCTCACCGCTCCGGTGGCCGTGGCCTGCGCGGCGGCCGGCTATCTTGCCTCGGCCCTGCGGCTCACCGCCATCCACCGGATGCCGGCTACGCCTCCCGCCGAACGGCCCGCCGGTCTGGCCACGCAGATCGCGCAAGGACTCCGGCACGTCTTCGGCCACAGCGAACTGCGCGCCCTCGCATTCACCGCGACCCTGACCAACCTCGGCTCGCAGATCATCAACACGGTGCTTCCCGTCCTGTTCGTCGGCGAGCTCAGGCTCCCGGCGGGCGCGCTGGGCCTGTTCTGGGCGGCGGGCGGAGCCGGTCTGCTGCTCGGCGCCCGATGCGCTCGCCCCGTCGCCGGACGCCTCGGCTACGGCCGTACGCTCGGCCTGGTCGGCCTGCTGCTGGCACCGGCGGGCCTGCTGGTGCCACTCGTCGATCGCGGCCCCTGGCTGTGGCTGGCGGGAGCCGGCTGGCTGCTGGCCATGGCCAAGACCGGCATGGACAATGTACTCGGCGTCAGCCTGCGGCAGCAGATGACGCCCGATTCCTTGCTCGGCCGCATGAACGCCACCTTCCGTTTCCTGCTCACCGGCGCACTGGCCATCGGTGCGGCGGTCGCGGGACTGATCGGCGAGTTGGCCACCGTACGCGTCACCCTCTGGGTGGGCGGCGCGTTCTTGGCATTCGCCTTCCTGCCTGTCTTCCTCTCCCCGGTCCGGGCACGCCGTGAACTGCCGGCCGCCAGTCCGGCGCCGCTGAGGACCTGAGCGGCGACCAAGACGATCAGGATGCGGCGCTGCGCCTGGGAGCGCGGGAGGTCCTCGGTCCGGCCTTCCCGGTCAGCCCAGGTCCAGTCGGTCAATCAGCCCAGCGTCGGTCAAAGCGGCTACCAGTTCGTCACGGCCCTCGGTGAAGTGGGCCCAACTGTCGTAGTGGACGGGAACCACCCGGCGGGCACCGAGGATCTTGACAGCCTCGGCGGCCTGGGCGCTGTCGAGGACGAGTGGCGCGCCGTCGAAGAGGACGGGGACGCGGGGAGCTCCGGCGAAGAGGATGGCGGTGTCCACCGGGCCGAAGTGCTCGGCGATCTCCTTTACCAGGTCGAGCGAGGCGTTGTCGCCGCTGACGTAGACCGTGGGCAGGCTCTCCCCGGTCAGGACGAATCCGACGACCTGGCCGGTGATCGGTTCGACCTCCTCGCGTGCGCCGGGCCCGTGGATGGCGGGCACGCCGGTCACGGTGATCGTGCCGCCACCGGGGCGGTCCAGCTCGATCGACTCCCAGTCGGCCAGCCCCTTGGCCCCATTCCCCAGGCGCTGCCCGCCCTCGGGCGTGGTGAGGGTGAGCGGGACGTCGGCGAGCAGGGCTCGGCCGGAGTTGTCGAGGTTGTCGGGGTGCTCGTCGTGGGAGAGCAGGACCACGTCGATGCGGCCGAGGTCGGCGGGGCCGGCGGAGGAAGGTGCGGTCTTGGTCAGGATCGTGCGGCCCGCCCTCTGGTAGTCGCCGGGAGCGTCGAAGGTCGGGTCGGTGAGAAACCTCAGCCCTCCGTATTCGAAGAGGGCGGTCGGGCCGCCGAAGACGCGGACGGGGAACTGCTCATTGGTTGTGTCGGCAGAAGCCACGAAGAAACTCCTCACGGATGAAGACTTGTCTATCCGTGAAGTGACGGTAGTGGTTTCTCACGGACGAACGCAAGTCGTACCATGAGAGTCATGAGGGAGACCCCGACCGCCGAATCTGCGTTGCCGCCCGCGCCGGGGGCGGAGCACTACCTCGCCCTCGACTTCGTCGACAGCGCCATCGCGCTGCCCGGTGGGCAGTTCATCGATCTCCTCGGCACCCCCAAGGGGACGAATCAGTGGCTCACGGAACGCGGCCTCGCTCCGGCCGATGCCGGACTGCAGGAGATGTGCACGACGCAGCTACGCTCCCTGCGCGAACACATCAGGGCATTGTTCGCCGCCCGCGTTGCCGGGCTACCCGCCTTGCCTGCGGCTCTGTCCGCCGTCAATGACGCGCTGAGCAGGGCTCCCACGGCCGACCTGCTGCTCTGGGACGAGAAGAACGGCCCCTACCGCGCGGCTCCGCACCCCATCACCGAGGTCCTCGACCACGCTCTCGCGACCCTCGCCGCCAACACGGCCGACCTCCTCACCGGCCCCGACGCCGAGCGCCTCACCGCCTGCGGTTCCACCCCCTGCAATCGCTATCTGCTGCGCCACGGCCGCCGCCACTGGTGCTCCACCCGCTGCGGCGACCGCGCCCGCGCCGCCCGCGCCTACGCCCGACGCACCCAGAAGGCCGACTGACGAACGCCCCGCACCCGGCCTGGCGGGTGTTCAGGGCCGGGTCAGAGGCTGTTGGATCGAGCGGTGTAGTGCCGCAGCTCGGGCGCTGCCCGTGCGATCGCCACCACCGTTATCGTGGTGAGTAACCCGCCAGCGCAGATCACCATCCGGGGACCGAAGATCGATGCGGCGGCCCCATGCAGCAGGTTCGCGATCTGTGGCCCCCCGAAGAGTACGACGGTGAGGGATCCCTGGATTCGGCCGCGCATGGCGTCGTCGGTGTGTGCCTGTGAGATGGCATTGCGGAAGGTGCTCAGCACGAAGTTCACTGCACCGCCGAGGACGAGCGCCGCCAGCGCGATCCACAGCTGTGCGGCCAGTCCCAGGATCATGACAGTGATGCCCCACGCTGCGGCGGCGGCCGCCATGAGAGCGCCGTGGCGGCGGGTGCGGGTGAACGTGCCCGACACCAGGCTGGCTGCGATGACCCCGGCCGGGTAGGCGGCGTAGAGCAGTCCCAATTCCACGCCGCCTCCCGCCGGGCCGCCAAAGGTGTGTTGGGCAAGTTCCGGGAACAGCGCTATCGGCATGCCGAAGACCATCGCTGCGAGGTCCACCGCGAGCACCGCCACCAGCAGCCGACTGGCTGCCAGGTACCGGAAACCGTTCAGTACCTGACGGATTGTGGAACGACCCTGGCGGTACTGCGGGGCCGGGTCGTCCGATGGTCCGGTCGGGTCAGTGCGGGGCGGCAGCGGTGGCAGCTTGACGATGGCCCACACGACGGCCAGCAGTGCGACGGCGTCGCACAGGTACAGCGTGCCGAGCCCGACAGTCGGGATCAGGGCACCAGCCAGTACCGGCCCCAGGATCGACCCGGCGTAGCGGACCAGCGAGCTGAGGCTGTTCGCCGCCGGTAGAAGTTCGACCGGGACGAGCCGGGGCACCGCGGCACCCATCGTGGTCATGATGGCCCCGAAGGTCAGTCCCTGGCAGGCGACCAGCATCATGAACACGGGAACGGAGCGGCCGCCCAGAACCGCCTGGATCCACAATGCCGCGTACGTCAACGCGAGGCAGCAGTGGGCCACCAGCAGCACCGTTCGCCGGTCCATGACGTCGGCAAGGGCACCGCTCCATAGCGCCGCCACGACCAGCGCGACGAACGACACCGCGGCGGAAGCGCCCACGGCCGCCGACGAGCCGGTCACCGTGTACAACTGCGTCGGTATCGCGACCACGCTGAACGAACCGCCCACCGCGCAGACCGCCGAGGCCACCCACAGCCGGCGGTAGGCCGCGATGGCCAGCGGGCGGCGGTCGACGGTGTAGGCGCCCAGCGACCGGAGCGCTGACATGCTCACCGTCGGGTGCCGCCGCCACGGCCGGCATCGGCGGCAGCTGGTGTTTCCAGCCTCACTACATCGGCGACCACACAGGCGATGTTGTCGGGGGCGCCGGCGGCATATGCCCGCGCGACCAGCTCGTCGAGCACCTGCTGAGGGCCACCCGGCCCGGCCAGCACCTCAAGCAGCGATCCGGCCGGTACGACGGCGGAAAGCCCGTCGGAGCACAACAGGTACCGGTCACCCGCCAAGGCTCCGTGCAGCGACAGGTCCGGCTGGGCCCCGCCTGTACCCGTCAGCGCTCGTGCCAGCAGAGAGCGTTGCGGATGCGAGGCCGCTTCCTCCGCGGTCAGTCGGCCCTCGTCGACCAGCCCCTGCACGTAGGTGTGGTCATGGGTGATCTGGAACAGCTCCCCGTCACGCACGAGGTACGCCCGGGTGTCACCGATGTGCACCAGTGCCAGCCGGGAACCTGACCACAGCAGCGCAGTCAGTGTGGTGACCGCCTCACCCGACGGTGTTGCCGCGGCGATTTCCCCGATCGCCCGGTCGGCTTCACCGACCGCTTCTGCGAGCGCGCCGAGCAGGTCTTCAGCCGGCACGGCCAGCGTTTCCAGCGGTTTGAGCGCGTCGATGGCCGCGGTGCTCGCCAGGTCCCCGCCTGAGCCGCGGACCCCGTCGGCCACTGCCAGCAACCGAGGGCCGGCATACGCGGTGTCCTCGTTGCTTGTGCGCACCAGTCCCGACTCCGACCGGGCCGCGTAACGGATCCCGAGCATGGTCGCCGCCTCTTCCACGGTGCTTCCTCTTCCCGACAGATAGTCGACGAGGAAGGTGGCCAGCTGCCCGCGAGCGGCGGTCTCGACCAGCACCTGCTCCCAGTAGCCGGCGATCTCTGCGGCGGCCGCAGGCGCCGGTAGGTCACACACCCGCCGGATGCGCGCCAACGGCATGCCCAGCCGCCGTAGCCATGCGATCAACCGGGCCCGCTCCAACTGCGTCGGATCGTAGAACCGGTATCCCGATTCGCCATCCACCGCTGTCGGTCGCAGCAACCCGAGTTCGTCATACAGCCGCAACGCCTTCGGCGACAGGCCCGCGGCCCGGGCGAACGCCCCGATCGTCAGCAACTGCCGCACCACTCCCCCTCGTCCCGACCACCGTGGCCGGTGCCGACAATGCTGCGGCTTCACCCAAGGGGAAGGTCAACACAACTCCGTGATCCCGGCCCCAACCGACGCTTTCCCTGCCCGGAAGTACGCGAATGAACGCTACCGTTACAAGTCAATTGATCTTGTGACGCGAGGATGGCTGGGCGGTGCCAGGCGCACGCGTCCCCACGACAACCCCTACGGCAGTGAGGTCGCAAATGGAGAACGTTGAGGCCGACAACGGCGGTCCAGCCGCGATGAACGGCACCATGATCACGTACATGTGGGTGCTCACTCTTCAGTGGCCTATCGGTGGTGGCCCGCGTTTCGCCTCGACCACGATGTACGGGACCTGGAACGCGCCGATGGGTGCGTCGCGCGTCCAGATCTATCAGACGATCGTGCAAGACGCACTGAAGCGGATCGGCAGGGACAGCGCGGACACGCTGTTCTTCTGCCTCGAGCCCGACCAGTTGGGTGGCTAGCCTCGATCTTCCCGGTCTTGGCGTGGTCGGCTGAGGGCTGATTTCCGAGCGCCGGTGTGATGTGGAGCCGAGCGAACACCTCGTCGTTCGCGGCCGCACCGACGTGCGGTGTCGCCGTTCGGGCGGCTCACCTGGAAGTCGACGCCGGCGGTGCCGGCTCCGGGGGCGAGGGTGCCGTTGTGGCCGGCGTTCCTGATGGTCACGGTCTGCCCGCGACAGTGGCGGTGCCGTTCCACGAGCCGGTCAGCGTGTGCCCGGCCGGCAGCGTGAAGGTGACCGTCCATCCGGTGATCGCCGAGGTGCCGGTGTTGGTGATGGCCAGCGGCTGGATGACGTACCCGGTGCCCCACTGGGTCTGCACGGTCGGAACGGCCGTGCAGGTTCCGGTGGACGTACCGGGCTGGGTGGTGACCTCCGCGGTGTTCGAGACCGGCGAGGTGTTGCCCGCGGCGTCCCGTGCCCTGACCTGGTAGCGGTAGGTGGTGCTCGGGGTCAGGCCCGTGTCGCTGGACAAGGTCGTGGTCGAGGTGCCGACCTAGGTGAACGTGCCACCGCTCGCGCCGGGCGCGCGCAGGATGTCGTAGCCGGCGACGCCGTTGTCGAGGTCATGGTGCTCGCCGCCTACTCCGGCCTCATAGCGGGCAGTGGCCGCTGACCCACGGCTCATCGACTCCTGCGCCAGGTCACGTCCTTCGCTGAGCGGTCGCCGTTGATCTGCCGCTGTCAGGCACCATCCAGCCGGGCGGCACGAGCATCGAGGTAGTGCCGCTCGGGCAGGCTCGTCGTCTGGCGTGCGGCCGTCCGGTAGCAGGTGCGTGCCGACGCGTGGTCACCTGCCATCTCGAGCAGGTGGGCGCGCACTGCACTCAGGCGATGGTGCCCGGCGAGATGGTCGTCGGTGTCGAGGGTGCTCAGCATCTCGAGCCCTGCCTGCGGCCCCCGCACCATCGCCAGGGCAACGGCGTGGTTGAGGGTGACCACCGGGTTGGGCGCGATCTGCTCCAGCAGCTCGTACAGCGCGAGGATTTGCGGCCAGTCCGTGTCCCGCGCCCGCGCGGCCTCGGCGTGGACCGCCGCGATGGCTGCTTGCAGCTGGTAGGGGCCTATCAGTGAGCGGGGCAGCATCCGTGTGATGAGGGCGATGCCCTCCTGAATCTGGCGACTCTTCCATCGCCGGCGGTCCTGCTCCGCCAGCGGCACCAGTGAGCTGTCGGGTGCCGTGCGTGCCGGGCTCCGGGCGTCGGTGAGGAGCATGAGTGTGAGCAGTCCCGCCACCTCGCCATCGTCCGGGAGCAGGCGATGCACCTGGCGGGTCAGGCGGATCGCCTCGCCGGTCAGGTCAGCACGGTGTAGGGAGGCTCCCGTGGCGGCCGTGTAGCCCTCGTTGAAGATCAGGTACAGCACGCGCAGGACGGTGTCGAGTCGGTTGTTTCGTTCCTGCTCCGAAATCGGGCCGAAGGGCGCGCCGGCCTCTGCGATGTGCCGCTTGGCCCGGCTGATGCGCCGGGTCATCGTCGCTTCAGGGACCAGGAAGGCGCTGGCGATCTGCGCGGTGGTCAGGCCGCCGACCGCGCGGAGGGTCAGCGCGACCTGCGACTCCGGGGTCAGCGCCGGATGGCAGCACAGGAACAGCAGGGAAAGGGCGTCGTCGTCGCGAGGGGGCTCGTCCGCTGGGGGGACGATCAGCTGGTCGGGCGGCACGAGAGCTGCGGCGGTGGTCTCCCTGCGTCGGCGCGCGGTATCACGGCGCCACTGGTCGGCCAGCCGCCGCGCCGCGACGGTGACCAGCCAGGCGTGCGGGCTGCGGGGCAGTCCCTCGACCGGCCACTGGACGGCTGCGCTCAGCAGCGCCTCCTGGAGGGCGTCCTCGGCGGTGTCGAAGTCCGTCCCTCGGCGCACCAGCGTGCCGAGTACCTGCGGCGCCAGCTCGCGCAGCAGGTCTTCGATCGTGTCGTCGCCGCGGCCGTCGGGCGTCACATCTCCATGCCGCCGAAATCCATGAGCGGGCGCACCTCCACCCCGCACAACCGGGCGTCGGGAATGCGGGCCGCGATCTCCAGCGCCCGTTCCATGCTGTGGCACTCGACGAGGTCGTAGCCGGCCAGGTGCTCCTTGGCCTCGACGTAGGGCCCGTCCACGATCATCGTGGCGCCGTCCCGGACCCGGACCGCCTTCGACCGCACCTTGTCGGCCAGCGCGTCGCCGCCGACCCACTCCCCGGACTCGACGAGCTCCTCACACAGCGTTGAGTGGTCGTGCACCACCTGGTCGCGTTCGCTCTGCGACAGGGCATCCCACGTCTGCGGCGAGCTGTAGATCAACAGCATGTACTTCATGCGTCACTCCTCGGATCAGCGCGCGCCTGTATGAGCGCCCTCTCATAGAAATGTCGAACCAGCACGGCCAGATGCGACATCGGCCGAGGTTCCAGCCCCAGGCGTGTCCGCTCCCTGCTCCGGGCTCCGACCTCTCTACGACAGCACCCACCCTGGGTGCGGTCCCCGAGGGAGGACAAACCGTTGACCGACCGCCGCGTTGCACGTCGCCGACAGGTGCTGGGCCTGCTCGCCACGGCTTTCTTCATGACCATCCTGGACGGGACGATCCTGTTCGCCGCCCTGCCCAGCATCAAGGAGGACCTCGGCCTGGCCGAGGCGGAGTCGCAGTGGACCGTCACCGCGTACGCGCTGGCCTTCAGCGGGCTGCTGCTGTTCTGCGGCCGGGCCGCGGACCTGCTCGGCCGGCGGCGGGTGTTCCTCGTCGGGGTCGTGCTGCGGGTGGCGTCCTCGCTGCTGTGCGGCCTTGCCTGGTCCGGTGAGGTCCTGATCGCCGCCCGGACCCTGCAGGGCGTCTCGGCGGCGGTCATCGCTCCGGCCGCGCTCTCCATGGTGATGACGAGCTTCCCCGAGGGGCCCGAGCGAAATCGGGCGCTCGGTATCTGGGGCGGCCTCGGCGGCGTCGGCGCGACAACGGGCCTGCTGCTGGGAGGCGTCATCACCGACGAGCTCGGCTGGCCGTGGGTCTTTCTCCTCAACGTTCCGGTCGGGATCGGGGTGCTCATACTGGCCCCGCTCCTGCTGCGCGAGAGCCGCGATCCTGGGCGTGTCCGGGCGTTCGACACCGCTGGAGCCGTCACGGTGACGGCGGCGCTCGTGCTGCTGGTGTACGCGATCGTCACAGCGCCCGAGGCGGGCTGGGTGAGCGGCCGAACCGCCGGGCTGCTCCTCTCCGCCGCCGCGCTGGCCGCCCTGTTCGTCCTGGTCGAGTCGCGCTCGGCGGTCCCGCTGGTGCCGTTGAGGATCCTGCGCTCACCCAGCCTCGTCGGCGGCAACCTGGTGATCCTCTCTGCCGGCATGGCCGTCGACGGCGTGCTCATCACCCTGACGTCGTACGTCCAGCACGTGCTGGGCTGGACGGCGATACAGTTCGGCCTGCTGGCCGCGGTGATGACCGTGGCCTCGGTCGCCGGCGCCCTGGTCAGCCAGCGCCTGGCGACCGGGATCGGCCTACGGCATGTGGCCACGGCCGGGACCGTCCTGCTGGGTGCGGCCTGCATGCTGCTGATCTGGGCGGTGTACGACGGCGGCTCGCTAGGCGTCATGCTCATCGCGCTGCTGATCTTCGGAGCTGGGATGGGCGCCGCGTTCGTCTGCTCCCAGATCGCCGCGCTCACCGGCGTCGCAGAGCGGGAGGCGGGGCTGGCCGCCGGTTTCGTGGACACCTCCTTCGCCATCGGCACCGCACTCGGCCTCGCCGTCTGCTCAAGCGTCGCCCTCACCCACGCCCAGGCCGCCGACGGGCCGGCACTGCCGGCTCTCACCGAGGGGTACCAGGCGGCGTTCGGCGTGGCCGTCGTCTTCGCCGTGCTTGGGCTCGCCGCCGCGCTGACGCTGCTCGGCCGGGCCGCCGGCTCTGCCAGGCCCGGACAGAGAGGCACTCCCACGCTGACTCGCGAGTGATGTGCCACGTCCAGCGCGCAGCCGTCCGCCGGCAGGCCAGGGGCCCTATTCGCCGGGAGCGACGAACTTGCGCAGCAGGCGCCGTAGCTGCTCCTGCTCATCTGGATCCAGGTGGCCGAGCAACTCGCCATTGGTTCGTACGGCAACCTCTTCGGCGTGGGTGAAAAGGTCGCGGCCGGCGCCGGTGAGGTCCACGGCGTGAGCGCGCCGGTCGCCCTCGGCCGGTCGACGTATCGCAAGCCCTCTGGCCTCCAGATCGTCCACCGTGCGCATCATGGACGACTTGTCACTGCCGGTGAGCTCGCAGAGCCTGCGCTGGCTCATCGGGCCGTGTCGTACCACGTTCATCATCACGCCGAAGTGCCGGCCCTCGATGCCGAGCGTAGCCAGCGCGGCCGTGAACGCGGCGGACGCGCGCTGCCCCGCCACCCTGAGAAGCGGCCCCAAGCTGTAGTCGCGGCCCGCCTGCGGCGAAACCGGCACATGTCGTGGATTCATTAGATATCAGCGTATGCTCTCCGTAGATGCTCTCATGTGGGAGTTTCTCAACTGAGAGGATATGTGCCATGGCGGCTGTGCGAACGGCACTCACCGAGAGAACGGAGCGTGCTCCCCGATGGGTGCGCTGGCCGTTCCGGGGGGCGATGAGTGTGGCAACGGTCCTGCTCTTCGACCAGGCGGTCTTCGCTGGGCAGTTCCTCTCGGGCACCTTCGGCGCCCTGCACACACACCGGGAAAACGCCACCTACGCCGGCATCGCGGTGCTCATCGCCGGCGGCACCGCGATCCTGCTCCGATGGCCCGGCCGTGGGCCGCTCTGGCCGGCGCTGGCATGCCTGGGGCTGTTCGGCTTGATCGCCCTGCAGATCGTGCTGGGTTTCGCCCGGATGCTGACCGTGCACATCCCGCTGGGCTCCGCGATCATCCTGCTCGCCGTACTGCTGGCCGTTCAGGCCTGGCGGCGCCCGGCCCCGCATGAGCCGCAGGAGGACCAGACATGAGGCGGTTGAGCAGGCGGCGCTTCCTCGGCGTGCTGGGCGGCGCGGCCGCGGCCGCCGGGGTGGGGGTGCCGTTCGTGTCGGGGATCGCCGGCTCGACGTCCACCGGCGAGCAGCTCGTCAGCCGGGTGCCGCTGCCCAGGCCGTACACCCTGCCCTTCGCCGTCCCGCCGGTCCTCGCGCCGGCGCGTAGCGACGCCGCCGGCGACCACTACGAGATCGTCCAGCGCGCCGCCAAGGCCGAGCTACTGCCCGGCGTGCCCACCGAGATTTGGGGATACAACGGGATCTTCCCTGGCCCGACGATCGTGTCCCACAGCGGCCGCCCGACAGTCGTACGGCACCGCAACGAGCTGCCCGTCCCGGTCGTCGTCCACCTGCACGGTGGCCGCACGCCATCGTCCGACGACGGTTATCCCACCGATCTCCTGATGCCGGCCGGCACCCCCGGCGGCCGGCAGCACCACATGAGCGGTGGCCACGAGGGACGCATGAGCGACCCTGCCGCGTCCATCTCCACAGGGGAGCGCGACTACCGCTATCCGCTCCAGCAACGGGCCGCGACGTTGTGGTACCACGACCATCGGATGGACTTCACCGGGCCGAGCGTGTGGCGCGGGCTGGCCGGGTTCCACCTGGTCGGCGACGCGGAGGAGAACGCATTGCCGCTGCCCCGCGACGAGCGCGATCTGCCGCTGATGATCGCCGATCGGGCGTTCGGCGCCGACGGGTCGCTGCTCTATCCCAGCCTCGACCCGACGCTCGCGAGGCCAGGGGTGCAGGCGGCATACGGCAGCGGCGTTCTCGGCGACGTCATCCTGGTCAACGGCGTGCCCTGGCCGCTGGCCGAGGTCTCCGCGACCCGGCACCGGCTGCGGCTGCTCAACGCCTCCAACGCCCGTCGGTACCGGCTCGCCCTCGACCCGCCGCCGCCCGGCGGCGGAGGGCTCGTGCAGATCGGCACGGACGGGGGACTCTTGGAGCAGCCGGTACGACACGACGCGATCGACATGGCCCCCGCCCAGCGCTACGACGTCGTCGTCGACTTCGGCGCCTACGGGGTCGGGCAGGAGGTCACGCTCGTCAACCAGTTCGGCACCGGGTCCACTGCGGACGTCATGCGGTTTCGCGTCGCCCGGTCCGGCCGTGACGACACCCGGATACCGGACCGGCTCTCCCGGGTCCCCAGGCTCCGCCCCGCCGACGCGCTCGCCACTCGGACCATGCGCTTCCAGCACGACGACGTGCACGGCATGACCGGCTGGACCATCAACGGGCGGCCGTTCGCCCCCGGCCTCGTGCACGCCAGGGCCCGGCTGGACAGCGTCGAGATCTGGCGACTGACCAGCGACTTCCACCACCCCGTCCATCTGCATCTGGCGCCGTTCCAGGTCCTCTCCCGGGGGAACTCCGGCCCAGGGCCCTACGACCTGGGCTGGAAGGACACCCTCGACCTGCAGCCGGCCGAGCAGGCCACCATCATCGTCAGGTTCGACGGCTACACCGGTCGCTACGTCTTCCACTGCCACAACCTGGAGCACGAGGACATGGCGATGATGGGCAACCTCGTCGTGTTCTGAGCGCCAAGGGCGGCCAAGGCCCGAAGAGCTGCGGTTACTGGTGCCGCCTTACATGATCACATGTCGCCGACCCTGATCTGTCGCTTGGCAGAGCAAGGTCCCTCGACGTCGTGACCGGCACTCGTGTGCAAGCAAGAAGTCAGGAGTTCGAATCTCCTGGGCTTCACCCAAGGTCAAAGGCCACTTCCCGTGATCGGGTAGTGGCCTTTGACGTCAGTCGCGCTCTTAACCGCAGTGTTCGAAGGGGCTGGTGTACGAGCTGCTGCCGATCGAGCCGCCCCACTTGACGCATTGTCCGGCCGCATCGCGCCTGACAGGGCCCGCGTAGTAGGAGAAGCTGCCCGAGTCGGTCGTCCTGCTTTCCCCTTGCGGCTCCAGGAATGCCGACATCGACGACGGTGACCCGAGGTTCGTCGTCTTCAGGGTCACGACGCAGTTGTAGCCGTTGCCCGAGTTGTAGAGCAGGTAGGCGCGACCACCGGTGAGGCCTGCCGAGTCGATGACCGTGTAACCGCTGCCGCAGACCTCCTCAGGGGTGTGGGGGTTGCTGCTGCAGGTGTTGGTGCTCGTAATGGCCTTCTTCTGGCCCAAGGACACGGTCACGCCGTCCACGGTCGGGCTGGTGTCCACCGTACCGCTGGAGGTCCGCTGTTCGTAGTGCAGGTGCGGAGCGTTGGAGCCGCCGGTCGAGCCGACAGTCCCGATCGAGGTGCCCTGGCTGACGCTCATCGAGCCGCCGGCCGACCTCACCATGGTCGCGAGGTGGGCATAGCGGGTTCTGGTGCCGTCGCTGTGACGGACCTCTATCCACTTGCCGTAGCTCGTGCTTCCCGCGTCGTAGAAGTACGCGGTGCCCGAAGCTGTGGCACGCACAGTTTCACCGTCGATGTCATCGCCCCCATAGTCCTGCCAGTCGAGAGAACCGGATGGGCTGTGGCCGGGGTACCAGTTGTTGGCGTAGAAGGTCTTCCCGCAGTTGAACGGGCTCTTGTGTGACACAGCCAGGACGCTGGTGCCCTGCGCTGAGGCTGCCTGGGGAATCAGCGCTGCCGCGAGAGTGACTAACAGGGCAGTGATCGCGGATCTGAGGGTCTTCGGCCAGGTCGGCCTGCCGGTTGTGGGCATGCTCACCTCTCTGAACAGGTGCGTATGGGGGGTGCGGTTAGGCGCCCAGCTCCTTGATGTCCATGAGCCCCGTGGCGGCAGAACTACGTTGGCGGCATGTGATCAACCTCGAGGGGAGGGGAAGGCCGCCGCAAGGGAACATTTCGACATCTCACCGCCTATGAGGGACGGACGGGTCGATCATGAACATATCCCTGAAAGTTCTCTTCATCAATCTCTATGACATGAAATTTTGCGGCTTTCCGAGTCCGGCGTCGAGGCCGAACCGGTCCGCTGCTCACCTCGATTCGGGTACGGCTCCGGACAGGTAAATGGACTCCTCCAGCAGTTCCGGCGTCAACGTGATTCCAGTGAGACGCTCGGCCAGCAGGAACGCCGGCCCATCGTGGAGGTCGGTCGGTTCGTTGCCGGAGTTGATCCGCTCCATGGTCTCCACGAGCTCGTCCGGCACTTCCTCCGAGAAGCCGTCCTGAGACAGGAAGCAGAACCGGATCTCCCCGTCTTCGATCCAGTAGAAGTATTCGTCGCCCTTGATGTTGAGGAAGTGGGAGACGAGACGAGTGCCCGCCGACAACGGCGTGATGATTTCTTCGATGATGCCGAGCAGGCCGTTGGGCCCGACGATGAACACCCAGTCGCCGACGGCCGTGGCGCCGAAGAACATGCCATGCCTGTCGGGCTCGGAGTAGGCGGCCTCGACCAGCTCGCCGAGCGTCAAGAGGGCGAAGTCCTCTGTCTGCGCACCGAGCCGGACCACCAGTTCATCGGGCGTCAGGCCGCGGACGTAGGTGAAGCAGTAGGCGTCCGCCAGGTCGGGGAAGCGTTCGCAGGAGAACCAGGCGTAGTCATCATCATGGGTCGCGCTCATTCCTTCATGTTCGCAGCATCGACCAATTCGATGACCATGGCGATGGCCACCCCGCCCAGGGTCTCGCCGGCGCCTGGGCGGCCGTGTCATTCGCCGCCCAGGTTGCGGGGTGAGGACGTCGACGTCGGCCAGGGGGGCGACGGCGGCGACGAGGATGAGTTCGGTGACGGCGATCTCAGATCCATCGATCCCTGCCGATGCCCCGCCAGGGATGGCCTGGCCGAGCACTTCGGCTAGTGGTTCCGCCGCCGTGACCGCACGGCCTCGGCCAGCACCTCGAGCAGCTGGGCGGTCTCGTCCCAGCCGACACAGGCGTCGGTGATGCTCTGCCCGTACGTCAAGCCCTCCCGCGGACCAGGTTCCTGCCGGCCCGGCACGAGGAAGCTCTCCACCATCACGCCGGCCATCCCGGTGTCGCCGCCGGCGATGCGGGCGGCCACCTCCCGGACCACGGCCGCCTGCCGTACATGATCCTTGCCGCTGTTGCCGTGGCTGGCGTCCACGATCAGGTGCTGCGGACGCTCTGCCTTGGCCAGGAGGGAGAGCGCGTCGCGGACGGAGTCCGGGTCGTAGTTGGGACCGCGGCGGCCGCCGCGCAGGATCACGTGGCAGTCCGGATTGCCCGTGGTGGTGACCACCGAGGCGCGGCCCTCGTCGTCGATGCCGAAGAAGACCTGCGGGTGGGAGGCGGTGAGCACGCCGTCGATGGCGACCTGCACGTCCCCGTCCGTGGCGTTCTTGAACCCGACGGGCATCGACAGGCCCGAGGTGAGCTGGCGATGCACCTGGCTCTCCGGCGTGCGCGCGCCGATCGCGCCCCACGTGACGGCGTCGGCGATGTACTGCGGGCTGGTGGGCTCCAGGAACTCGCAGCCGACCGGCAGACCCGTGTTGAGCACGTCGAGGAGCACGGTTCGGGCCAGCCGCAGGCCCCGTCGCACGTCATGGCCGCCGTCGATGCCGGGATCGTTGATCAGGCCCTTCCAGCCGATGGTCGTACGCGGCTTCTCGAAGTAGACGCGCATGACCACGAGCAGGGCGTCGCCCAGGTCGCGGGTGGCCTCGGAGAGGCGGCGTGCGTAGTCGAGGGCGGCCTCCGGGTCGTGCACCGAGCACGGTCCGATGATGAGCAGCAGCCGGTCATCGGCGCCGGCGAGAACGTCGCGCACGGCGCGGCGGCTCGCGGCCACCAGGGACGCGCGTTCCTCCCCGAGTGGCTGTTCGGCGCGCAACTCCGCAGGCGTGGGCAAGGTTTCGAACGAGGTGATGCGCAGGTCGCTGGTCGTGGTCATGCGCTGATGTCCTTTGCGCTGAGACGGCGGTACGGCCCACGCCCTGGTCTCCGGAGCCGACCGCCTAAACGACGAAGAGCAGAGACGGGTCGTCTCTGCTCTGTGGCTCCGGATGATCAGTTGGTCAGCGCATGTGACCTTCGGCCCCATCCGGAGCCGGCACATAGCGCCAAAATCGACTGATCAGCATGGCTCCAGACGCTATCAGGCAGGCGGCGCCAGCTCAAATCGGCCTCCTTCACCAGTGCGGCCATGGAGACCCGTCGTGCCCCCGCCTCGTGGTCGAGCCCCACGTGCGGCTGCCGCGAGCGACGGACGGCCGGGCCCGGCCGTGGAGGGCTCGGCCGGCGCTCCCTTATGTGCTCACGTGCGCCCTGAACCGCTCGTGGGCGGCCTGCTTGGAGATCCCCATCGCGTCCCCTACCTCCGCCCAGGAGGCGCCGGTTTCCCTGGCCCCGGCGACGGCCTGATCGAGCAGGGTGCGCTGCCAGCTCTCTACTTGAGACAGCAGGGTGAGGGCGGCGAGAGGGCGTTCGGCTGCGAGCTTCACGATCTGCTCGCAGAGGAGGTTCGACTTGGTCACCAGCCAGCTCGGTGGTGCGGCGGCGAGCAGTGGCGGGGCGTGCCTGCTCCACCACCGGTATTCCGCCTCCTTGGCCCCCTCCGGCGTGGCCGGGAATCGGCGCCGGTCGGCCCACCCGCAGGAACACGAGGCTTGGTAGCCGACGAAGGTCCTGGTGAAGGCGCTGGCTGATGAGGCCAGCTCGCCATCGGGGAGCACGGGCGCGGCGAAGCCCTCGTGATCGGGGATGTCAGCAATCTTCAATGGCATAGTCGTCAAGATTCCCTGACGAACACCGCATGCGCAAGAGCTTCCTCGAAGCTCAGCAACACAACCAGGCTGACGTCGCGCAAGCAGTCGCCGCTGACCTGCACTATCGTGGGGGCTGAGTCCGGCACACTGATCCTGTGCCGGACTCAGCCCACGATCGCCGGTCGCAGCTTCACCGGGTTCTCCGCTGCTCGAGCGATCTTCTTAACTCTTGGTCCAGATCGCCGCGATGAGGCCGCCCTCGGTGTCCAGGATCTCCGGCCGGTACCCAAGTGCCTTCATCTGGACGGACTTGAGCGTGTAGGTCACCTTGGACAGGTTCAGGTACTCCTTCAGGCCGGTCGAGCTGCCCTTGCTCCACACGGTGGTGTAGAGCTTGCCGGGCTCGACGGCCATCACAACGGGACGCAGGCCCTGCTTCGCCCGCGCCAGGAGCTCCTTGCCGCGCTCTTCCACGGTCTGACCCATGGTCACCTGAACGGTTCCCGTGGCGGCGCCGGCCACCCAGACGGCCGCGTAGAGCGGCTTCTCGACCGTGCCGTACACGTCCAGCGAGGCGACGCTGTAACCGGCGGCGGTGAGCTGGGCGTTGACCTTGACGAAGGTTTCCTTGGTCAAGTCCAGCTTGGACTGGATCTGCTGGGTGGTCTTCTCGAAGACCGCCGCGAAGACGGCGTCCGCGCCCGTGCCGGTGCCGGTGATCATGGCGGGCTGGAAGCCGGCCTTCGCCTGCTCAGTGATGGTCTTGGGCAGGTCGGTCGCCGACAGACCCTGCAGGACGCTCACCTTGCGGGTGGTGTCCTTGATCCAGACGGACGTGTACTGCGGGTTCGCCGCGTTGGTCACGCTCAACGCCTCGGGAACGTAGCCCTTGCCCAGCAGTTGCTTGACGCGCTGCAGCAACTGGGTCCCGCTGAGCGCCTCCAGGGAGACCCAGTCCAGCGGCAGGCTCTGGGCGGTCTGGGCGGTCTTGGCGGGTTCGGCGGACGCCGGGGACGCGAGCGCCAGCAGGGGAGCGGTGGCCACCGCCATCGCCGTCGTGAAGGCGGCGATCCTCTGTGTGCTCTTCATGATCCTCCTAGGGGTAATGGGTGTCCCAATTTTCGGACAAGAAGGGACCATAACAGAGAATGAGGGAAAGTTGACCACCTGTCACCAGGATCTCGGACCGATCTGTGTCAGCGAAGGCGTGGAAGGAGCGCAGCCGTCCGGCGACCGCCGCCGGTGCGGGCTTCGATTCTCGCGACGGAGGTCAGCCGTCGGCGGCCGGTTTGAGCAGGCCCGTCTCGTACGCCGCGGCCACCGCGGCCGCCCGGTCCTTCACCTCGAGCTTGGCGAAGACATGCAGCAGATGCGTCTTCACCGTCGCCTCGGTGATGAACAGCTTCCCGGCGATGTCCCGGTTGGTAGCGCCCCGGGCGATGAGCTTGAGCACCTCGAGCTCGCGGCGGCTCAGCGTCCGCGACTCTTCCGGCGTGCGCGCCTTCTTCATCAGCACGCCGGCCACGGTCGGGGACAGCACGGTCTCGCCGCGGGCCGCCGCCCGCACGGCATGTCGCAGGTCGGCGCGTGGCGTGTCCTTGAGGAGGTAGCCGGTGGCGCCCTGCTCGATCGCGGGCAGGATGTCGGCGTCGTTGTCGAACGTGGTCAGGACCAGCACGTGGATGCCGGGCGTCTGCTCGCGGAGCCGGCGGATGACCTCCGCGCCGCTCATCTTCGGCATGCGGAGGTCCAGGAGCACGACGTCAGGGCCGGTACGCAGAGCCACCGCGAGAGCCTCGGGGCCGTCGGCCGCCTCCCCGACGACCTCGAAGCCGGCGTCGCCGGCGAAGATGCCGCGCAGGCCGTCGCGGACGATCGGGTGGTCGTCCACGATGATCAGACGTATCGGTGGCATGGCCTCACAATCCCGGCTCGGGGCCGGCGGGGATGGCCGGGACCGTGGCGGAGATTCCGGTGCCCTGGCCGGGGGCGGACTCGAGCTCGAAGTTCCCGGCCAGGCGGGTGATGCGCTGGCGCATCGCGATGAGGCCGAAGCCTTCCCCATCCGTCACCTCCGGCATGAAGCCAGAGCCGTCGTCGCGTACGTCCAGCGCCACCACATCGTCCATGTACGAAAGGGTGAGTCCGACGCGACCGGCCGAGGCGTGCTTGGCGACGTTGGCCAGCGCCTCCTGGGCCACCCGCAGCAGGGACGTCTCCACCTCCGCGTGCAGCGGACGCGGATCGCCGGTGATCGACACGGAGGCGGGCACGCCCGAGTTCCGCGACCAGTTCGCCGCGAGGTCCGCCAGCACGGTCCCCAGCTCCGCCTCGTGCTGCAGCGGCGCTGGGCGCAGCGCCTGCACGGAGCGACGGGCCTCGGTCAGGCTCTCCCTGGCCGTGGCCTGCACCGTGTCCAGGCGTGGGCGAGCCGAAGGTGGCACGTCCCCGATCGCCTCGAGCTGGGTGAGGATGGCGGTCAGGCCCTGCGCGATGGTGTCGTGGATCTCCCTGGCCATCCGCTGCCGCTCCTCCAGCACGCCGGCCTCGCGGGCCCGGGTCAGCAGCTGGGCCTGGAGGTTCGCGTTCTCGTCGGCGAGCGCGACCAGCTTGGCGCTCGTCTCCCGCAACTCCGCGATCATCACCTTGCGCTGGTCGTTCTGGTCGGAGATGGTCTTGATGATCAGACCGACCGTGGAGGCGGCCAGCACCCCGACGACGAAGGAGCCGAGCAGCTCGACCGGAGTGCGCCCGAGCTGGGGGCGGGCGGCGATCAGCACACCGACCGTCACGGCCACCCCGCCGTACGCCCACCACCCGGGCAGCAGGGCGAAACACTGGACGAACGCCCCCAGCCCCGTCACCGTGAACACCGTGTCGATCCTGACCAGGGCCCCGACGACGGCGAGCAGGACCACGAAGTAGGCGATCAGCACCACCGGGCGGGTGATCCAGCCGGGGTGGGAGGTCACCATCAGCCAGTGCCAGGCCACCGCGAACAGCGCCAGGACCAGCACCTCCAGCCGCCACTCCCGCAGCAGGGCGAAGAGCGCGGGCAGGAGGACGAGCAGGTACGGCAGCGCGCCCTGGACCCGGTCCCAGCGCGACAGGCCCGAGCCGGTCGTCACCATCGGAACGTCCTGAGGGCGACGCCACCCGCGACGATCGAGATCGCGACCATGACGCCCAGCGTAAGCGGTGACGTGGGGCCGCCGGCCCAGCCGTCGCGGATCGCCTGGACTGCCGGGGCCATGGGGAGGAGGTCGCCGATGGCGCGCATCGAGCCGGACATGGTCTCCCGGGGGATCATGGCGCCGGACAGGAACACCATCGGGAAGAACACGCCCAGCCCGATCACGGTCGCGGCGCGGCCGGTGGGGACGAGGGCGCCGAGGAGGAGCCCGATGGAGCCGAGGCTGAGCGCGCTCAGCAGCCACGCCACCAGAACGCCCGCGAAGTTCGCCGGCGCGGTCAGGCCGTACGCCACCAGGCCGATGACGATCAGCAGCGCCGAGCCGAGCACCGCCAGCAGCATGTGCGCCGCCCACTGGGCCACGAACAGCGTCGCGCGAGAGGCAGGAGTGGCGCGCAGCCGCTTCAGGACCCGGCGCTCCCGGTACTGGGCCAGCGTGGCGGGGAGCACGACCAGCGCGGCCAGGCCGATGACGAACGCGGTCAGCATCGGCACCGTGGCGTCGATCAGCGGCGTCCCGCCCTGCAGGGGCTTGTTGCCGCCGCGCAGCTTGACCCAGAGCATGATCGCCGGGAAGACGAGCGCGAAAAAGGCCGACATCGGGTCACGGACGATCAGCTTGAGTTCGACGGCGATGACGTTCGTGAGGCCTTTCATGCCATTTCCCTTTCGGTCAGAGCGAAGTACGCGTTCTCCAGCGAGTCGGTTCCCGCCTTCGCGATCAGCTCCCGCGGGCTGCCCTCGGCGATGACGTGGCCGCGGTCGACGATGGCGAGGCGGTCGCACAGCGCCTGGGCCTCGTCCATGAAGTGGGTGACCAGCACGACGGTGACGCCGCGCTCGCGCATCTCGCGGATGAGGCCCCACGTGGTACGGCGGGCGGCGGGGTCCAGGCCGGTGGTGAGCTCGTCGAGGAAGACGACCTCCGGGTTGCCGACCAGGGCCAGCGCGATGAACAGGCGCTGCTTCCAGCCACCGGACAGGTTCGCGAAACGGGCGCGCTTCCGGTCTGCGAGTCCCCATTCGTCCATGACCGCTCGCCAGTCGGCTGGCTTGTCGTAGAAGGAGGCGTACATCCTTAATGCCTCGCCGACCTTGATCGCGTCGGGGAGTGCCGCCTCCTGCAGCTGGGCGCCGATGCGCTGGAGGAGCTCGCGCCGGTCGTCGTGCGGGTCCAGGCCGAGCACGCGCAGCGTGCCGCCGTCCGGCCGGCGCAGTCCGGAGGCGCACTCCACGAGGGTGGTCTTGCCCGCGCCGTTGGGGCCGGCGATGCCGAAGATCTCGCCGCGCTCCACCGTCAGGGAGACGCCGTCGACCGCCTTGCCCGTCTTGTAGCTCTTGCTCAGGTGGTTGATCTCGATGATCGCTGTCATGTTCTGAGCCTCGCTGGCGCGCGCCGCCACCGACATCCACCGATCGGTTGATGGGGGTCAGCCCTTCCGGCCCGTAGCCGATCCGCAGGCGATCGTAACGCTCCCGCTCCAGGGTGAGGTCAACCGTCCGGCGTCCGCCGGTGTTCTCCCTCCGCCCGGCGTTTCCCCCGCTCCTCTGGAGTCCCATGTTCGCCCTGCCCGTCGTACTGGTCGCCGTGTACATGACCACGCTCGACTTCTTCGTCGCCAACCTGGCCGTGCCGTCGATCCGGGCCGGCCTGGGCACGGGCGACGCCGCCGCGCAGCTCGTGATCGCCGGGTACGGGCTCGCGTACGCCGCCGGCCTGATCGTCTCCGGGCGGCTCGGCGACCTGTACGGACATCGCCGCGTGTTCGCCATCGGGCTGGCGCTGTTCACGGTGGCGTCGGCGGCGTGCGGGCTCGCCCCCGACGCCGTGACGCTGGTGCTGGCCAGAGTCGTCCAGGGGATCGCGGCCGCGCTGCTCGCGCCGCAGGTGCTCGCGCTGCTCGGCGTCCTGTACAAGGGCCCGGCTCTGGCCAGGGCGTTCGGCTGGTACGGCACCGCCGTCGGCCTGGCGGGCGTGAGCGGGCAGGCGGTCGGCGGGCTGCTGGTGGCGGCCGATCCCCTCGGGCTGGGCTGGCGAGCCTGCTTCCTGGTCAACGTACCGGTCGGCGTGGCGGCGCTGGCGCTGACCGGGCGGCTGCTCCCCCGCACCGCCGGCTCCGGCACGCGGCGCGACCTCGACCTACCCGGGGCGGCATTGGTCGCGGCCGGGCTGGTGGCCGTCGTGCTGCCGCTGGTCGAGGGGCGGGAGCAGGGCTGGCCGCCGTGGACGTGGCTGTGCCTGGCGTCCTCGGCGCCGGTCCTGGTCGCCTTCGTACGGAGGCAGCGGCGGCTCGCGGCCTCCGGGCGGGCGCCGCTGCTCGATCTGGCGGTGTTCGGGGAGAGGGGGTTCGCAGGCGGGCTGGTGGCGGTGGCGCTGTTGTTCGGGACGTCGGCGGGACTGTCTTTCGTGCTCGCCCTGTACCTGCAGGAAGGTCTCGGCCTGAGTCCGCTGGCCGCCGGAACCTTGTGCACCGCGCTGAACGCGGGCTTCTTCCTCGGCTCCCTCCGGGCCAACCGGGTGCCGCCGGGGATCGCCGCGCTGGCGCTGGTGGCGGGGCTGGCGCTGTTAGGTCACGTGGTCGGGCGGGACGCGGGGGCGTACCAGATCGCTCTGGCGCTGCTCGTGACGGGGAGTGGGATGGGGCTGCTGATGTCGCCGCTGATCTCCCGGGTCCTGTCATCGGTACGGCGGGAGCGGGCGGGCGCCGCGGCCGGGGTGCTCGGGACCGTGCAGGAGGCCGGAGGAGTGCTCGGCGGCACGGTCGCCGGGGGCGCGTTCTTCGGTGCGCTGGGCGGCGGATGGGACGCCGCGGCGCTGGCCGGGCTCGCAGTGGTGATGGTGGGTGCGCTCGGCGTGCTGGCCCATTGCGTGGCGCGTTCGAGGCCGGCCCTGCGTCCGAGGCGGGTCGCAGATCCGAGGCGCGTCGCAGATCCGAGGCGGGTCGCGCCTTTGGGGCGAACGGGGTCGCGGCCGGCGGTGGCGGGGACGGGCGAGGTGGCGGGCCGATCCTGTCCTGCCACGCGGCCGTGATTCACGTGAATCACGAGCGCTGATCGAGCCCACCGGAGGGCGTGCCCTGCTCGGCCCATGGCGCCGCGCCTCCCCCGGCACCCGTCTTCGGCATTCCACACGGCGGCGGGACGGGCTGCGGCTTGCCGCCGGCTCAGCCGTACCGGCCGCGTGACGGCGGGCGCAGGGCGGCGGCGAGGTCGTCGGCCAGCGGCGGGATGTCGCCGGGCCGCAGGGGCGAGACGGTGAGGCGGATTGCGGGCGGCGTGCCGACGCGGTTGCGCGCGCCCGGCGCGACGGCCCAGCCGCGCGCCAGAAGGCGGGTGATCGCGGCGGCCTCGTCCGCGACGGGCACCCACACGTTGAGCCCGGTACGGCCGTGCGCCGGGATGCCGCGTGCGGCCAGCGCCGCGACCAATCCGTCCCGGCGCTCGGCGTACGAGGCCGCCACCACGGCGGTGTCCACCGCCTCGGTACACCACAGGTGGGCCACGGCCCGCTGCAGCAGATGGCTGACCCAGCCCGCGGCCAGCCGTTGCCGTCCGCGCAGCCGGTCCAGCGTGACCTGGTCGCCGGTGATCAGCGCGAGCCGCAGGTCGGGGCCGAACGCCTTGGCCGTCGAGCGGACGAGCATCCAGCGCGCCGTGACGCCGGCCAGCGGATGCAGGGGGACGTCCACGAACCCGTCGCCGTGGTCGTCCTCGACGAGAAGGACACCCGGGTGCGCCGCCAGCAGCTCACGCAAAGCCGCGGCGCGCTCGGCGGTGACGGCGGCGCCGGTCGGGTTCTGCGCGCGGGCCGTGATCACCGCGGCCCGCGCGCCCGCCCGCAGCGCCTTCCCCAGCTCGTCGGGCAGCGGGCCGTCGTCGTCGTGCCGCATCGGCACGGGACGCAGGCCCAGCGCACCGACCAGGTCGAGCAGGGCCGACCAGCCAGGGTCCTCCACGGCGACCGCGTCGCCAGGACGCAGGTGGGCGGCCAGGACGCGTTCGACCGCGTCGAGGGTGCCCGAGGTGATCGCCAGCGGCGCCACCGGCACGCCGTCCCTGCGCAGGCGGGCGCCGGCCAGGGCGAGGAGCTCCTCGTCGTCGTCCGTGCCGTACATGGCCGGCCGATCCTGGTGCGCACGGGCCGCCGCGGCGAGGGCCTCGTGCAGGGACGGCAGCAGGGCGGGGTCGGGGTTGCCCTTGGACAGGTCGCGTACGCCCGGCGGCACCTCGATGCGGATGTCCTCGCGGGCCGTGCTGGCCGGCCGCGGCCTGACCCGGGTGCCCCGCCGCCCGGCGGTCTCCACGATGCCGCGCTCGCGCAGCAGCCGGTAGGCGGCCGCCGCCGTGTTGGGGCTGACCTGGGCCAGCGCGGCCATCTCGCGCACCGGGGGAAGCGCCGTGCCCGGCGGCAACCGGCCCTCGGACACCGCGGCCTCGACCCCGGCCGCAATATCGCTGGCCGTCCCGCCAGTAATTCGATATTTTTCTAGCACAAAAGCCATTATGTACTAATACAAGAGGATTTAGATGCTCATTCACCCATGGGACGCGGCCCGCGACAGGAACGAGTGGAGGAGCTGGCTGCGTACGCGCGACTTCGGCCAGCTGGCGGCGAACGGCGTGACCGGCGGCCCACCGGTCGTGGTGCCGACGCATTTCCTGTTCGACGGCGACATGGAGATCGTGCTTCACCTGGCCAGGCCCAACCCGATCTGGTCGGCGCTGGAGGCCAACCCGGCGGTGGTGGTGAGCGTGCATGACGACTACGCCTACATCCCGTCCACGTGGCGCTCGGACTCCCCCGCCAACGGCGTGCCGACCAGCTACTACGCCTCCGTGCAGCTGACGTGCGCGGCGCGGATCGTGGACGACAAGGAGGGCAAGGCGGAGATCCTGCGCCGCCAGCTGGCACACCACCAGCCGGACGGCGGGCACGGCGTGATGGCCGCCGACGAGGGGCCGTACCGGAAGATGCTGTCCGCGATCCGGGGGCTGCGGCTGGAGGTGGTGGGGGTGCGGGCCAAGTTCAAGTACGACGACCACCGGCCCGCCGAGTTCCGCGAGCGGATCGCGGCTGGGCTGGCCGAGCGGGACCTGCCGGGGGACGCGGGGGCGCGGGCGCAGCAGCTCAGGCGAATGGCCGCTGGATAGCCGCCTGAGCCGGCCCGCGCTTGCCGATGCCGGTTGTTGTGGTTGTGTCCGAAGTTACTGGCGAAACGGTGAGCGTTAGGGTGATCGTATGACTGGGCAGGACGGCCCCGATCGCGAGCAGGTGCTCGACTGGGTCGAGCGGGTGGGGACGTTCGTCTCCGAGGAGTGGGGGCTCGCCCCCATCACCGGCCGCGTCCTGGGCTGGCTCATGGCCTGCGACCCGCCGGAGCAGACCGCCGGCGACATCGCCGAGGCGATCGGCGCGAGCCGCGCGTCGCTCACCACGAACATGCACCTTCTGACGTCCATCAAACTGATCCGGCGGCTCCGCAAGCCCGGGGAGCGGAACGTCTACTACCAGATCGAGGACGACGCCTGGTCCAAGGTCATCCGGCAGAAGCTCGCCGCGTTCATCGCGTTCGACGAGCTGGCCGCCGAGGGCCTGCGGCTGGGCTGGACCGACGAGGCGCAGACCAGGCGCATCCGCTCGGCCAGGCTCTCCATGGCCGCCCTGGCCGAGGTCCTCGACCGGACCGCGACCAAGAACGGCTGAATCCCCCGGCGGTTCCCTGCGCGACGCAGAGGTCCCGCCGAGCGCCGCCGCGCCGAGCTGGTGGACCGGTTCGAGCTCCCGCCGGTGACGGCAGGACCGGCCGTCAGGGGGCCGGCGTCGGGAGTTCCGGCTGGGCGCCGGTCGCCAGCCTCTGCGCCCGCCGTACGATCTCACCGCTCCAGACGTCCGGCACCACGGTGAACGCCCCTGCGCGCACCGCCGCCAGCGCGTTGTCGGCGATGTCCGCCGGATCTTCGCCTTCGGGCGACATGCCGCTGCGAACGAGAGCCGGGCAGAGCAACGTCACCCCGATCGGCGTGCCGGCGAGCGCCTGAGCGGCCTGCTCGGCGATGGCGACGACAGCATGCTTGGAAGGGGCGTACGCACCCCCGGCCGGGAACGTCACCAGCCCCGCCAGCGAGGCGGTGATCAGGATGTGCCCCGGCCGCCCGCTCTCGAGCAACCGCGGAACGAACGCCCGCAGCCCGTTGACCACGCCGCCCACGTTCACCGCGAACACGTGGTCCCAGTCCGCGGCGCCCACCTCCCACGGCACGCCGACGTCCTTGCCGACGATGCCGGCGTTGAGGCACACCAGGTCAACGCCCGGCGCAGCGGCGGCGAGCGCGTCCATCGCCCCGGCGTCCGAGACATCGGTCGGGACGGCCTGGCCATCCAACTCCGCCGCGACGGAAGCGAGCCCCGCCGCGTCGAGGTCGGCGAGCACGAGCCGAGCCCCGGCCGCGCGCAGACGGCCGGCAAGGGCTCTGCCTATTCCACTGGCGGCGCCAGTGACAACAGCACTGGTGATATCCATGGTCGCCCATTGTCTCCCATGAACAGCCCCGCCACCCCCAGCCGCATCCCGCTTAGCTGATCAAGACGCTTGATGTCCGATGGTCACTAGTGAGAGAGGCGAGGAGCAGGAAAAGTAGGGCACATGCTCGCAGACGAAGACGCGTACGCCGTGCTCAGGAGCCGGGACGGCCGCTTCGACGGCCGCTTCTTCGTCGCCGTCGTGACCACCGGCATCTACTGTCGTCCAAGCTGCCCGGCCGCGCTCCCCAGGCGCGAGAACGTCCGCTTCTACCCGTCCGCCGCGGCCGCCCAGGAGGCGGGCTTCCGCGCGTGCAAACGCTGCCGCCCCGACACCGCCCCCGGCTCCCCCGAATGGAACGTCCGCGCGGACGTCATCGGCCGCGCGATGCAACTGATCGCCGACGGCCTCGTGGACCGGGAGGGCGTCACCGGGCTGGCGGCCCGGCTCGGCTACAGCGAGCGCCAGCTACGCCGCCAGCTCATCGCCGACCTGGGCGCGGGCCCGCAAGCGCTCGCCAGGGCACAACGAGCGGCCAATGCCCGAACCCTCCTGGAAACCACCGACCTGCCCGCCGGCGAGATCGCGTTCGCCGCCGGCTTCTCCACGATCCGCCAGTTCAACGACACGATGCGCAAGGTATACGACACCACGCCCAGTGCCATACGCCGCACCGGCCGCACGAAGAGGCCACACCAGCGGACCCGCGAGCCCTCGCACCAAGCACCCCAGCCTCCCCACGGGGTGCTCCACCTGCGCCTCACCTACCGCCCGCCTCTGGACCTGACCGACCTGTTCCAGTACCTGGCCGAACGGGCGATCCCCGGATTGGAGGAGGCCGGCGACGACTTCTATCGCCGAGCCCTCACCCTCCCTCACGGCCTGGGCCTCGTCACGCTACGACCTGGCGAGTCGTACGTGTCCTGCGAGCTGCGGCTCGACACCCTCAAGGACCTCCCCGCCGCGGTACGACGCTGCCGGCGCCTCCTCGACCTGGACGCCGACCCCCGCGACGTCAACGACCATCTCGGCATCGACCCTCTCCTGGCTCCTCTGGTCGCAACGGCCCCAGGCAGGCGGATCCCCGGCCACGTGGACGCGGCCGAGATGGCGATACGCGCGATCGTGAACGAGGAGTCCAGCGAAGGCCGAGCCCTGCTCACTCACCTGGTCCAGCACTACGGCACGCCACTACCCTCATCGGCCGCCCAGCCCCGGCGACCGCTCGCCCAGGCGAACGACCCCGAACCACCACCGGCCCAGACACACGAAGACGTCCCCATCGGCGTCACCCACGCATTCCCCCGCATGGAAGCCCTGGCCGACGCGAACGTGCCGGCCCCGATCACCGCCTTGGCCCGGTCCTTGGTCGCCGGCACCGTTCACCTCGGCCCCGAGACCGACCGCGACCAGATCGAACGCGAACTCCTCGCCCTACCAGGCGTAAATGCCCAGGCCGTGGCCCGGATCCGCATGCGAGCCCTTGGCGACCCCGACGTCTTCCTCCCCACGGACCCAGCCGTTCGGGAAGGGCTGCGTCGCCTCGGACCGGCATCGGAGCAGCACGCACAACGGTGGCGCCCATGGCGCTCCTACGCGATGCAACACCTGCGAGCGATCTCAACCACCACAGCGCGCGCCCCCGCTGCAACCACTTGAGCGTCCGTTCTCGCGAAATCACTGAAGCGCCTGCTCCAGGCAATGCCCGCAGCGCTCATCCGCACGCGAGCCGGCAAACACCCTGCTCACCGGCGCCACCACGCAACACCCGCAACGCCGCCCCATGGCCGGGGCCGCCCGCAATCCCTCACGACGGCAACCCTGTAAGGACCGAGCCCTGTGTCGATCTATGTGCCCCTCCTCAAGACCAGGCCGGACTTCCGCCGCCTGTGGTTGGGCGCGTCCATCTCCGTGATGGGCGACAGCATGACCTTCATCGCGCTGACCTGGCTCGTACTGGCCCAGCCGGACGGCACGGCGAAGCTCGGCCTGCTGGCCGGCTGCTACACCGCCCCCGTCCTGATCGGCGGCCTGGCCGCCGGCCCTGTCCTCGACCGCTTCGACAAGCGGACAACCCTGATCGTCGACAGCGTCCTGCGAGGTCTGGCGGTGGCGTCGATCCCGTTGACCGCCGCCGTCGGTACGGTCCCCGAGTGGCTCCCCTTCCTGGTCGCAGCCGTATACGGCCTGCTGAAGATGATCCCGATGGCCGCCGTCCCCGCGGCCATCCCCGACCTGGTGGGCCCGGACCAGCGCGACGCCGCCAACGCCCTGGAATCCGTGAGTTACTCCTTGTCGGGAATCATCGGCTTCACCCTGGCCGCCCCTCTTCTGACCACCCTGGGCCCGGCGAACATGCTTGCTGTGGACGCCGTCACCTACGCCTGCTTCGCCATCGCACTGACCCGCATCCGCACTCCCCTGCGCCCGCACCCGCCCCAGACCGAGAAACGCGCCTCGGCAGGACTTCCGCTCCTCCGCGACAAGGTCCTCATGGGCACCACTCTCGCCTTCATGGCGTTCAACATCGCCGAAGGCGCGCTGACCATGGTCGTAGCCCCCTGGCTGGCCAAGGAGCACCTCCCCGGCCACGGCGCCGCGCTCTCACTCCTCATGGCCGCTCTGTCGGCAGGGGAACTCCTGGGCGGATTCGCGGCAGGAGCCTGGCACCCCAGAATCGGCAGGCTGACCGCGATCGCCATCACCGAACTGGTGGCGGCCGCAGGCATCCTCGCCATCCTGGGCGCACCCAACTGGATTCCGGTCACCGCAGCCTTCCTGATCATGGGTGCGTTCAGCGCCCCCATGACGGTGTGGGCTCAGTCGTTGCGCATGGAACGCGTCCCCCCGTCGCAGCGCGGCCGCGTCTTCAGCGTCTTCCGCACGATGATGCAGGCCACGCCACCCATCGGCGCCGCCATGGTGACCCCGCTGCTGGTAACAGGAAACCTGCCGGCGGCCGTGCTCCTGATGACCGCCCTGGCCGCCGTACCGGCCCTCGCCCTGCTGCTTCTGCGCCAGACCTCCCGACCATCTCTCCCGGACCTCGACATCCATCAGACTGCTGGACATGTCCCCCATGTCCCCCGTGGATCACGAGGAGAAGAGGGTGATCGCTAGGATCCATGGCCGTACCGGAACCCCTTGCGAGCGCTGACCCACAGCCTGTGGATAACCCACCCCTCCTGTGGATAACGCCCCGACCTGCCACCCCTTCCACGGCACCGGCCACAGCCTGGCCAACGCTGCCGAGACAACCCCGCGGCCAGGCGTCATCGCAGCACAGCCTGGACCTGCGGGGTCTCACGGCGTGACCGGGACGCAGCGGAAGGGGCTCCCGCGGAGGTCGTCCCCTTCCTCCCGGTTCACGACGCCGACGATGCACAGCCTGTGGACGACGGACCAGCCAACCGCCCCACAGTGGCCGCGATCCGCTTGGCCACCTCGGCCGGCGTCACGTCGGTCGTGTCCGCGTTCATGCACAGGCAAGTTTCAACACGTCGGCCAGCTGCCGCGGGGCCGGCAGGATGGTCAGCGCCTCGTCGATCTCGCGTTCCGCCCACTCCCGGTGCCGCCCCTCGGCTCGCGAGTCGAGCGCGACACGCGCCTGGACCAGCAGAAAGTTCAGCCGGGACGCCAGCAGCATCGAGAAGTCCGCCGGCTCGGTGATGCGCCCCGGCCCGCCCTCGCGCACGTACGCCTGGTACATGACGCGCATCGCGTCAAGATCAGCGGTGGAGCCGTCGCAGAACCAGTCGAACAGCGCCCGGGCCAGTTCCCGGCCCGGCGCGGCCGGCCCGAGGTTGTCCCAGTCGACGACCACCATCGCACCTGCCGGGTCGAGAAGGACATTCTCCGGATGCAGATCACGATGGCAGACGATCAATCCGCCGGGATCGGCCGGCCCGACCGCCGCGCACAACTCGGGCAACGTGGCCAACCGATCAACGAGCCGCCCCGCCCACACCGCTCCCGACGCGGACACCTCCGCCCACGCGTCCGCCGCGGGAACCCGGTCGTACCAGGGATCAGGCGGCCCGCCACCCGGCTCGACCGCCGAAGCGGGGGCACACCGGTGCAGCCGCGCCAGCAACGCCCCCAGCTCCGCCGGCGTGGCCCGCGCCGCCGGCTCTACCGGCCGCAGATCGACCCAGTCGTAGAGCCGTAACCATGTCCCATCAGGCGCCGTGACCAGGAACCGCCCGTCGCGATCGGGATGGCTCACCGGCAACCGCACCCCCGCCTCGGCCGCCCGCCGCGAGAACGCCAGCTCCGCCTCGATCAACGCCACCGACGGCGGCTCAGCGAAGATCTCTTTCAGCGCATAGCGCGCCGGCCCGACGTCCACCCGCCAGACCTGCCCCAGCGCACCCCGCGGCCCGGCGGACACCACGACGTCCGCATCCCAGCCGAACGCCTCCCGCACGTACGCGACCAGCTCCTCGATCACGATCAGCCCACAACCGAGAGCCGGCGGATGGGTATCCGGGCGACGAGGGTCATACGCCCCAGTATGGAGCGTGTTGCCCGGCGGCTGCGGACCAATGCCCCATCCGCCATCAGCGTTCCCAGCGAACTTCGCCCTCGTGCCATCGGCCGGTGGGGCGCAACCCGGCCGAGGTCGCGACGGAAGCCGAGGCCACGTGATCAGGGTGAATGTGCGCGACGATCGTATCGATCCCCTGCCTCACGAGCCAGCCGACCAGGGCCTTGGCAGCCGCCGTGGCCAGGCCGCGCCCCTGCCATGGCGTCCCGATTACCCAAGCGATCTCAGCGGTCGCCCCATCGATCGTGGCCTGCACATATCCGACCAGACAGTCTTCCTCACGTAGCCAGACGACCCAGTTGCGCCAGCCGGGCGGCCCGGAGACCAACCGCTCGTAGCGAGCGCGCAGTTCCTGCGCGGACAGCGGGACGCCGCCGGTGAACGTGTACAGGGCAGGGTCCGAGAGTACAGCCGCCATCTCGTCGGCGTGCTCGACACGCAACGGGAGGAGGACCAGGACCGGGGTCTCGATGATGTCCACGCGGCCACGATATTCGGGGCATCCGGCCGGCTCGCCAGAAGGACGCCGATCCCTGTCCCGAGTCCAAGCACGCAGGCTGGTGAGACCGCAGTCGGTGATCACGATGGAGCGACTGCGGCAGATGCCGTCGATCACCTGCGACTTACCTGGTCAACCGGTCGGACTCTTCGACGGCGTTGTTGTAGCTGCCGACGAGGAAGTCGCGGATCGTCTTCAGCGTGCCCGCGGTGCTGGAGCCCTCCCGGTTGAGCGTGTGCAGGCACAGCAGGTCCGTGGGACCTA
Source organism: Nonomuraea basaltis (assembly GCF_005893125.1). Lineage (GTDB taxonomy): Bacteria > Actinomycetota > Actinomycetes > Streptosporangiales > Streptosporangiaceae > Nonomuraea > Nonomuraea basaltis. The sequence continues at coordinate 36,602 of NZ_VCJS01000045.1, forward strand.
CGCCGACCTGCTGCGCGATCAGACGGAGGCACCAAGCACCCCGGATGCGGACGCAAAGGATCGACAACCTATCTGTGATCCTCGACGTCATACCAATTGTCACGTTCCATCCCCTGCTTCTGGAGCCCTCTGTGCTCAAGCGTCTGTTCGTGTCCGCCGCCGCAGCGGCCGTGATGGTCCCTGTCCTCACGACGCCGGCTCAGGCCACTGCAAGTAGGCGCACAAAGCACAGGGCCCCGTATCCAACTGGAACGGGGCCCTGGAGGAACTGCTGGACGTCCCGGTTGGGCCTGGGTTCGCCGAGCCGCACGGCTAACTCACCGTCGCCGGCGCGGACCTGGACATACGAAGCTTCTTCGGAACGCCGTCAGCGGATCTTGGCGCCGTACACGTGGTCGACCGTCATCGTCATGAGCACCCTACGGTCGGACACCATCACCGACCGGTACTCGTCCCAGTCCGGGTGCTCCCCGGCGGCGATGCGGTAGTAGTCCACCAGCGCCTCGACCTCGGGACCATAGGGATCGGTTCCCGGCCCGGTGAGTGTCGCCGTGCCCTCGGCGGTGGCCCACTCCCAGCCGTCGGCGCTGGTGATCTCCAGCGCGGCTCGTGGGTCCCGACGCAGATTCGCCGTCTTGGCTCGTCCCTCGCTCATCGAAACATGGATGACATCGGCCTCCTGATCGTAGAAGGGCATGACGGGGGAAAGCTGGGGGCGGCCGTCCGACTTGATCGTTGCGAGGACACCGAGTCGGCTTTCCGCGAGCAGCGTGCGTGGGTTGAATGGTGTGGCGGTCATGTCGAGGGCCAAGTCGCGACTGCATGCCGGCCATTCCTGGCGATGCGGGGCCGACGGCTGGCCATGGTCACCTCCCCGAGGGCTTGCGGAGCTGCTCGATCACCGCTGCGTAGCCGCTGCCGCCGTGCCCATCGGCTACGGCCTGGCCGGTCAGGGCCTTGATGAACCTCGGAAGTTCGGCGTTGACACCGAGGAACTCGCTCTCGTGGATGAGGTGCTCCATCGCGGCCACGTGAGTGTCGATGGTGGAATCAAGGGCCGGGTACGCGCCGTCGTCGATCTGCTGGGCGTAGGCGGCCAGCCAGCCGTTCACGGTTTCGATCCCCTTGTTCGCGAGTGGGGTGAACGTCGTGGCCTCCACACCGGCCGCGCCGAGCAAGGCGGCACCCTGCAGGAAGCCGTTCAGAATGTTCCACATCAAGCTCAGCATGGCCACGTCGTACAGTGACGACAGGCCATGATCGCCGCCGAGGTACGTCGTTCCCGCGCCGAGGCTCCTCAGGGTGGACTCGTGCAGGTCGAAGACCGACCGCGGCCCGCTGTAGAGGATGGCGGCGTCCGCCGTGCCGATGCCCGCGGGGATGGCCAGGATCGCGCCGTCGAGGTAGGTGGCGCCCCGCCGCGCCGCCCACTCGGCGGTCTCGCGGGCCCCCTGCGACGTGCCCGAGGTCAGGTTCACCAGGACGCGGCCGTCGAGGACCTCACCCAGCGGATCGAGGAGTCCGTGTACGGCGTCATAGTCCGAGACGCAGACGACCACGAGCGGGCTGGCCGCGACGGCGTCGCCGGCCGAGTCGGCGAGCCTCGCGCCCTGGGTGACAAGGTGTTCAGCCTTCGCTGCCGTGCGGTTCCACACGGTCGTGGGATACCCGTTGCGCAGGAACGCTCCGGCCAGCGCCTGACCCATCAGACCCAGGCCGATGACCGTCACGGGAGTGTCGCCGGCATCGCGATTCTGCATCATGTGCTCCCTCGAGGGTGAGTTGGTGGTCATGGCAGAATCATCAACGTTCACACCAATATGAAGGTCAAGGGGGAGCGACCTTACTGATCGGGGAGCTTCGGCCACCGTCCGCGCGTCGCGCAGTTCGCCGTCCAGGTGAGCGAACATGGCGCCGCTGGGCGTGGAAGGTCCGTGTCAGTGCGCGTGCCGCGACCGATCGCAGACAGACCTCAATCGCATCCACAGGCTGGGGATTCCTGATCCGGAGGTGGACAGCAGGCGTTCAGGGTGGCCTGCAGGTCGGACAGCGCCTTGCTGATCCGGGCCGAGTCGGCGCGATAGTAGACGGCCTTCCACTCGCGACGTGAGGTGAGCACGCCGCCGTCGCGGAGAGTCGCCAGGTGGGTGGAGGTGGCCGATTGGGCCAGCGACATGCGCTCGGCGACTTCGTTGACGGTCAGTTCGATGCCACCGACGAACAGCTCCATGATCTGCTGGCGCGTCTCGCTGGCCAGCGCCTTGAGGAACCCGCGCGCCTCGTCGCTCAGCTCGATCCCATTCGTCGTCATGGTCATAGCATCACCCCGGGCGAATCATATTGTGCTTTCTGGATATGACGGTACGATACGGCGTCATGGAAGCCATCGTCATCGGCGCCGGCCAGTCAGGCCTCGCCGCCGCCCTGGAGTCCGGTCGGATGGAGCGCCGCCCGATGTTCGTTGCTTCGCCTCCAACACCCTGCGCGGGGTGCACCGCGACGCCGAGCACATCGCCGCCCCGATCGCCGCGTACGCGAGCAAGGCTCTGGCCGCCTACGGCCGCTGACTTGGATCCCCGCCGGTCACCCTGGCTTTGGTAGGACCCGCGCGGTGTCGAGCAGCATGACGCCGATCCATTCACCGACAGAACCGAAATAGAGGTCGTGGTAGAAAGCGCTGGCTAGGTTGGGCCGCTCGCGCGGATGACGGCCGGGCCGTGGCCGTACCAGCGGTGGATGGCCCGCCGCAGGGAGCGGGAGTCGGTGAAGCCGACCCGCGCCGCGATGGACTCCACGCTGAGCGAGGTTTCCCGAAGCAGGCGATCCACCCGCCGCTGCCGAAGCTTCTCCAGCTCTTCCCGCCAGCTGGTGCCCTCCTCGCGCAAGCGGCGCTGAAGGGTGCGCGGGCTCAGGGCCAACCGGCGGGCTACGTGGTCAAGGCCCGGCGGACCATCGGCGACCGCGGATTCGAGGATGGCGTGGAACCGGTCGAGCCAGCCCAGCACCGGCCGGGCGGCCGCAGTGGACAGTCGCGCGTGCTCGTCCAGGATCGCGGCAAGCGCGGGGTCGGCGCGGGGCAGGGGAGCGTCCGTGTCCGCCTCGGCGAACGTTATCGACGGATGGTCGGCCTCGCCCTCGACGTACCTGGTGTTGTACAGCTCCCCCAGACGCTTGGGCGCGGCGGACGGGCGGTGCGGTAGCCGTACGCGCACCGGCGCGAGCCGCCGCCCGGCTCCCGAGCTCGCCACTATGAGCAGCATGTGCGGTACCAATTCCGCGATCAGCGGGTATTGCGGGTGGTCGCGGTAGGGGCCCTGATAAGTGACCGTCACCCCGTCGCCGTCGCGGGTGACAAGGAGCCGGTCGGCGGGGTCGGCGATGGCCGTGAAGCGGCGGCTGGAGGCGTGGAGCGCATCGCCAAGGGTGCCGGAGACGGAGAACAGGTAGTCCCACACACCCAGGCCGCCGGGCCGCCACAGCTGCATGACGCCCTGACTGCCGTCCACCTCCCAGGCCAGGCTGGAGATCAGTTCCCAGAGCCGCAGCACAGTGGCAGTGGGGATGCGGATCCCCTCTTCATCGAGCACGGCCAGGCCGGGCATACCGGCCAGGCGCGACCGGTCCAGGCCTGTCGCGATGCTCGCGCGGACCAGCAGGCGGGTCAGATGGGGCGAGACGGTGCCTTTGGCGGTGTCGCCCACCGCGCCGTCGCGCACCGCGTTGTTCACCATGAACGGTCTGTCTCCCAGGGGCCGGGATGACGCTCTTGGCATGGATACCGGTAATACAGGATATAGCGCAATCTTGCTGGCGCCTTCGGCCCTCTTGGTGGCGCCTTCGGCCCTCCTGGCCGACATCTCGGATTCCTATCTTCATGGGCAAGCGGCCCCCCTCTTGACCGGGGCCGGTGCAGCGATGCGGAAGGAAACACGATGGAAAACACACTGTTCGACTACAGCCCGATCGTCGAGCGCGAACCAATCCGCTGGCCGGGCGGCGCCCGTGTCGCCTTCTACGTGGGCCTGAACGTCGAGCACTTCACGATCGACCGCCCCTCGACCAGCATCAACGAGGCGACCGCCGCGCTGGTGCCGGATCCGCTGAACTACGGCTGGCGCGATTACGGCCCGCGGGTGGCGATCTGGCGCGTGATGGAGATCCTCGACCGGCACGGCATCCGGGCGAGCGTGTTGCTCAACGCCGACGTGTGCGAGCAGTACCCGCAGATCATCGAGGCGGGCAACGCCCGAGGCTGGGCGTGGCTCGCCCACGGCAAGAACAACTCCACGCTCCAGGCCGACGTCGACGACGAGCGCGCCTACCTGACCGAGGTGGTCGAGACCATTCAGAAGGCCACCGGGCGGGTGCCGCGCGGCTGGCTGGGCCCCGCGCTCACCGAGACGTTCCAGACGCCGTCCCTGCTCGCCGAGCTCGGCCTGAACTACGTGCTGGACTGGACCAACGACGACCAGCCCTACCGGCTGAACGTCCCGGGGATGCTGAGCCTGCCGTACTCGCTCGAACTCAACGATCTGGGCATTTTCACGATGCACGGCATGAGCGGCGGCGAATTCGTGCAGCTGATCAAGGACCAGTTCGGCCAGCTCTATGCCGAGTCTGCCGACAGCGGGCGCGTCATGGCCTTGGCGCTGCACCCGTTCGTCATCGGCCAGGCGTTCCGGGCGAAGTATCTCAACCAGGCGCTTGACTACATCGCCAACCACTCCGGCGTGTGGCTGACGACGAGCGACGAGATCGCCGAGCACTACGCGAACATGGCATGAGCCCGCCTGAAGGGGTTCCCAGCGAGCGGTGTCGCTACAAGCCGATCATGGATGCGGTCAGCTCCAGCGCCAATGGTTCCTGGGGCTGCGCGGGTCCGGGCAGGCACAGCCCACGTACGCGTTGGTGCTGTCGTGCTGTAGAGTCACCGCTTCCCTGAGGGCTTTCGCCTTGTCCCCCTCGGCCTCGTTCAGCTTCTTCGCCGATGCCAGAGCCCCGTATTGGACGCCGCCGAACTTCATGCTGGAGATCTGTGTCCACAGCTGGCCGCGGTCCTTCCATGAAAGCCTCCTTCTCGCCGTCGCTGTCCAGGCACCACCAGCCCTCGGAGCTCACGGCCTTGGGATCGGCGTACCTGAACATGTATGTAGGTTCGGTGAAGCCCTTGACGGTGGTGTCGACCTTGCCCACGTGCCAGAGCCACTGGCCCGGCCGGCATTTGTACGCCTTCAGCTGCCGGCCACGGGGACGGCGCAGTAGCCGTCGGCGGACTTCAGCTGGGCTTTGAAGCCGTCCGCAGACTGCACGGCGGCCGCGGCCTGCGTGCGGGGAGCGGCGTGGGCCGGTGCGGCGGCCAACCCGTGCGTCACCGCGGCTGCGGCGGCCACGCCCGCGAGGGCGGCAGCGTACTTTCGCGCCATTGCATACCTCCAGATAGGGAAATGCGGAACGAGGACGAGCATGTCGTCCTCGCGCGTGCGTTCCCAGGCCAGTTCGCTGCCCAATACCTGTCCACGGCTAAGTGTACATATGGTCATTAGCGGTGTAGGGTTGCTAATGACCATATGTTCATTAGTGATGTGGAGAACACCATGACACTCGAGCCGCTGACCCCGCAGAACACGACGATCGTCCTGGTGGACCACGCCGTCGGGTTCGCCAACGTGCTGCGCTCGCACGACGCGGCCCAGCACGTCAACAACGTCGTCGGGCTGGCCAAGACCGCCGTGTGGTACGAGAGCGGCCTGGTGGTGACCAACGGCCTGCCCAGCAAGCCGTCCGGTCCGCTCTACCCGCAGCTTCTTGAGGTGATCGGCGACCATCCGGTGATCGAGCGGGGCGGCAACTTCAACGCCTTTCTCGACGAGCGCTTCGCGCGGGCCGTACGGGAGACGGGGCGCAGGAAACTCGCGATCGCGGGCGTGTCCACCGAGGGGTGCGTCCTGCAGACCGTGCTCGGCGCGCTGAGAGAGGACTACGAGGTGTACCTCGTGGTCGACGCCTCGGCCAGCGTCACGGGCGAGACGCACGCCACGGCGGTGCAGCGGATGGTGCAGGCGGGCGCCACCCCGATCACCTGGTTCTCGCTGGCCGGCGAGTTCACCGTCGACCACCGCGCGCCGGCCGCGCCGCACTTCCAGCGGCTGATGCGCGAGCACGTCCCCACCATGGCCATGGGCGTCCAGCTCTACCTGGCCACCCTCCACCAGGCCGAGAGCATCGAGTCCCCCGTCACCCCGCCGTCATGAGGTGAAGGGTCCCGATCGGCCGGTGACCACCGCCCCATGACGCGCCCGCACGGACACTCGCCCACAGGCGGTCATAGCCCATGCTCTCCGAACTCGCGCTAGAGACGCTTGCGGTAGACCACCAGGTCACACGGAGTGGCCAGCAACGGAGCCAGCGCCGGATAGGACCCCTCGACAGGGGTGACGCCGGTCCTCTGGTAGCCCAGACGGGTGTACCAGCCGGCCAGGAACTCTTTGGATGGATGCGTCCAGGACCGGGGTGTCAGGATTTCGAGCCGCATGACCGAGCATCCGCTGTCGAGGGCGCGACGCTCGGCGAAGGCGACCAGCTCGCGGCCGATGCCGCGGCCGCGGTGCGCGGGATCGGCCGCGAGCATGCCGAACTCGGCCGTGCGCTGATCCAGGGGGCGGATGCGGACGCAGCCGACGATGTACGTGCCCAGGCAGGCCACCGCGATCTGCCCTGCGGCGGTCAGCTCGGCGACCTCCTCGTCGGTCGTACGGGCCGCGCCCGCATGCCACAGGCCGCTCTCGGCCTCGGCGTAAACCTCGTTGACCAGGCCGGACAGCCGCGCGAGCACGGCGGGGTCGGCGTGCGCGCCGGCCGGCAGCAGGGACAGGCGAAAATCGTGCATGGCTTCATCTTCGTAGGTGGGTGGGCGCCACGCGGCGCTGTATCGGCCGCCGCGGCCGGGTCTACGCCGTCGCTCGCGTCACGTCCGGTCGGTGTCCGGGCGCCAGATCCAGTTCCGCCGGCTGTACAGCGGGCGCAGCCCGGCGCGGAGCATGTTGTTCAGCGAGGGATTGGCCGCTCCTTGCGCCGGAGCCGGTGACCTCGGCGACCAGCGTTGCGGCGGTCCGACAGTCCACGGTGCACGGGTCATTGGATGCCCCGCCCGTGCCCGCATCCTCAGCGTGCCGAGCGTCTACTCGCGTCCGCCGATCGCCTCGGCCGGGTGTTGTCTGAGCGCCAGCCGGGCCGGGAGCGCGGTCGCCAGCAGCGCCAGCGCCGTCACTGCGGCGATCACCGCCGCATACGTGCCGAGCGGCATGTACGGCAGTGCCGAACCGGTCATCCCGGTGCCGAAGGCCGACAGCGTGGCGAGCGAGATCGCGGTCCCGGCCACCACCGAGATGAGGACCGAGGTGAGCGTCTCCAGGCGCAGCATGCGCAGGACCTGCCGCTTGGTGGCACCCACCAGGCGCAGCAGCGCCAGCTCGCGGGTGCGGTCGGCACTGGACATGGCCAGCGTGTTCACCACGGCGATCGCGGTGAACGCGATGATCAGGCCCATCGCAACGTAGTTGACCTCGGCATTGGGCGCGCTCAGCTCGACCGTCTGCGCCTGGGCCAGGATGGTGGCGGCAGGCAGCGCACGGCGCAGGGCGTCGGCGGTGCCGCCGGCCACCAGCAGCGTCCCGGACGGATCGTCCACATGCTCCTGCACGAGCGTGCGGGCGAGTGTGAGTTCGCCGAAGCCGAGACCCCGCGTGTAGATCGCGGCCACCTTGAGCATGGCGGGGGTGCCATCACCCAGGGTGAGCTCGAGCTCGTCACCGACGTTCTTCCCGAGCCGGGAGGCGGCCGTCTGGCTGAGGGCGACCGAGTCCTTGCCGAAATCCTTGATCGAGCCCGCGGTGATGCCCAGATCCATGGTGCGCGGGTCGACGTCGGCGGCCTGAGCGCCGTACTTGGTCAACCCGACCCGGACCGACGTGCGCAGCACCTGGCTGACCGCGACCACGCCGGGCACGTCACGGACAGCGGCCGCACTGGTGCCGGTGACCACGTGATCCGCCCGCGCGCCCGCGGCGGCCTGCTGCCGGGCGGCGTGACCCAGCGTGGTCTGCACGAACAAGATCGTGCACGTGAGTGCCACCATCAGCGTGAGGGGGGAGATGACCGAGGCCATGCGTTTGGTTCCGGAGCGCAGGTTGCGCGTGGCCAGGTAGCCGCCGACACGGGAGGCGGCCAACGGCAGAGCCAGGAGCGCCAGCGCGGCGCGGGCCGGCAACGGGCCCAGCAGGGTGACGGCGGTGGTCCACACCAGCGCGGTGAGCAGGGTCATCGGACTCGAGGCGGCCTCGGTGTTCAGGAACGACAGCAGGATCGTCAACGCGATGCCGCCCGCCACACAGACCAGCCCCGCGATCAACCGGCCCACGGGCAGGCCGGGGCGTTCCAGCGATGCCTCACCCAGCGCTTCGACCGGACGGATGCGGTTGGTGCGGCGGGCCGAGACGCGCGCTGCCGCCCAGGCGGCGGCCACCGTGGCGGTCAGGGCGCCGATGGCAGGGAACGGGCTGACGACCAGATTGAGGTTGGCGGGCATCGCGCCCAGTTCTACGAAACGGGAGCGTAGCCAGAAGCCCAGTCCGATCCCGGCGGCCGAGCCGAGCAGCCCGGCGGCCACGCTGATGGTGAGGGCTTCGCCGCCGAGGAGCTTGCGGATCTGCTTGGGGGTGGCGGCGATGGCGCGTAGCAGGGCCAGTTCGCGCTGGCGTTGCTGGATGGACAGGGCGAAGGTGCCGACCACGACGAGGATGGCGACCAGGAGGGAGGTCGCGGCCAGCGCGCCGCCCAGGCTGATCAGCTTGATCCGGGCATTCTCCGCGCCCAGGAACTCCACCGTGCCGCGTTCGTCACCGGTGTAGGTGAGGGCGCCTTCGACGTGGACGTCCCTCTGAGGGAAGACGCCGATGGCGGTGAGCTGACCGGGACGTCCGGCGAGCTTGCGGGCTTGAGCGGTGGAGAAGAACAGGGTGTCCTGGCTGGGCAGCGCCTGCGCGGTAACGCCGACCACCTTGTAGCCGGCCAGCTTGGTACCGAGCGCGTGAGCGTTACGGGCATCGACCACGACCTCGTCATCGGCCTTGGGCTCGCGACCTTGTGCGATGGTGAACGGGGTCAATTCCGCCGACTCCCACCCATGCCCGAGGAAACGTCCCGCGACCGGGAAGCTCACCTCCGGCACCACCCTCGTAACCCCGGGCGCCCGGCGGAGCTGGTCGGCCAGTTCGGCCGGAATCCACTTGCGCTCCGACAGCGTCTTGGCCTTCGTCTTGGTCTTGCCGCCGACCTTCACGACCGTCTCGCGCACGAACTGGTCGCCGGCCACGATCACCGGTGCCCCTGCGTACCGTTCCGGTGCCACGCTGCCGCGCAACCCGGTCTCCAGCAACATCAAACACGCGCACACCAGTGCCGCCGCGCACAGCAGCGCCACGAACGCGCCCGCGAAGGCGGCCTTGCGGTGCCGCACCATCTTCCACGCGATCACTTCCATGCCCCCAGCCTGGTCATCCGCTCGGCAACCTTCTCCGCGCTCGGCGCGCTCATCGCATCCACGATTCGGCCATCGGCCAGGAACAACACACTGTCGGCATAGGAGGCGGCCACCGGATCGTGGGTGACCATCACCACCGTCTGCCCCAGGCTGTCGACTACTTCCCGCAGCAGCTTCAGCACGTCGCCGGCGGTCATTGTGTCGAGTGCGCCGGTCGGCTCGTCACCGAAGAGCACCTCGGGCCGGGTGACCAACGCCCGGGCGATCGCCACCCGCTGCTGCTGGCCACCCGACAGCTGCGCGGGCCGCCGATCCGTACGGCCTGTCAGACCGACCCGGCGCACGATCTCGGCCAGCCAGGCGGGGTCCGCCTTGGCGCCGGCCAGGCGCAGCGGCAGGGTGATGTTCTCCGTCACAGTCAGCGACGACACGAGGTTGAATGCCTGGAAGACGAAACCGACCCGCTCGCGACGCAGCTCGGTCAGCTGTGTTTCTGACATGTTCGCCAGTTCGGTGCCGCCCAGCCGGACCGAGCCGGAGGAAGGCAGGTCCAGTCCGGCCGCGCAGTGCAGGAACGTGCTCTTACCCGATCCGGAAGGCCCCATCACGGCGGTGAAGGACCCGCCGGCGATGCTCGCCGACACCTCACGCAGGGCGGCGACCGCGCCTTGGCCCTTGCCGTACACCTTACTCACCGCGTCCAACCGCACAACGTCTGTCATGCCTGTAAGCCTGCCGACCAGCCCGGCTGCGGAACAGAGAGTCGCTCACGTGCTGACCATGACGTCGTCATAATCCGGACACTGCACGACAGCGCCCGTCGCACGCCCGCCAGCGCCGCGATCCATGCGGGCAGGGCCCCTCCTTGTCGGTGGCAAGGTGCAGTATCGGCATACCGGATCACGGCGAGACAGGAGATCAGGGTGCCGCCCACCAACCAGCAGACAGTCGGCCACGCGTTTCTCAAGGGCATGTACCAGGACGGCTACTATCCCGACCACGTCGTTGACAAGGGCAGAGAGATCCTGCTGAGCCTGTGTGAGCGGATCGAGGACGAGCGGCCGTCGGACCTCGCGGCACTGTACGCCCTCACCCATGCGGCGACGGAGGAGTTCAACGAGCTGGAAGCCGAGTTCGAGGCGGCCGGCAGCGAGATCGAAACCGTGGCGCGCGAAGTGATCGCCGAGGACTTCTGGTTCGTGGCGTCGGCCTACGGGTTCGCGGATGCGGACGCGGAAGAGCTGGTCGCGACCCGCGACTGGTGACGCGCCGGCCGACGGGATCTCGCGAGTCGCTCATGTCCGGCTCATTCGCCCGGTCGCCGGGCCAGGAACACATACTCCTTGCCGGGCCGGTCGGGCGCGTCGCGGACCTCCTCCACCGCGTACCCGTGCCCGACCAGCGCCGCCTCGACCTCCTCGCGTTCCCGGAAGCGCAGCGTCGAGTCCGACGTCAGCACCGCCCCGTCCGCCGCGAAGACCCAGGTCCCGCGAAACGTCACCAGCGGCCCACTGACGTCGGTCACCGTAGACCAGTTCTCGACCGTGCCGATCCCCTCGACCTGGGCGACCCGGTACGACGCCGCGCGGTTCCACTCCAGCCAGGCCCGTCTCGCCGGCACGCGGGTCTCGAACACGAGGTGTCCGCCGGGGCGCAGCGCCTCGTAAATCCCGCGCAGCGTCCCGTCCCAGTCGTCCGGCTCGACGATCGCCTGGGCGACGTTCGCGGTCATGGTCGCGAGGTCGACCCGCATCGGCGGAAGGCGCGTCGCATCGCCGTGGATCCAGCGCACCCGCTCGCCGCCCGGCTTGGCCCGGGCCACGTCGAGTGAGGCGCCGGCCGGGTCCACCCCGGTCACCTCTATCCCGCGCCCGGACAGGAGCAGCGCAAACGTTCCCGTGCCGCACCCGACATCCAGCACGCTGCGGGCGTCCAGTTCGGCGACGATGGCGGTGTACGCCTCCAGGTCGCCCCGGTCGGGGTCGAGCAGGTCGTAGACGGCGGCCAGTCGCGGATGCTCGAAGATGTCGTCTGCCATGCGGAAACCCTACGACCCGAGCCTGCTCACCTCCGGGTATGGCTCTCCTGGGACTTGGCCGGGCAAAACTCGGCGGTGAGTACGTCGTTGAAGATGCTCAGGCCGCTCCAGTCGCCGTTGACCTGGCTGGTGATGATGTGCTTGCCGTCACGCGATCCCACGGCGTACGCCCATGAACCGTAGGTCGCGCCGGCGTTGCCCCAGACCGTGACGCCGCATGGCAGCTTCTGGGAGAAGACGCCCAGCCCGTAGCGGGTGTTGGGGATCCACGGGGGGCCGCCCTGGGTGGCGACGGTGGTGAACATCTCCCGCTGCTGGGCGGGTGGCAGCAGGCGTCCGCCCAGCAGTGCGCTGAAGAAGCGCTGGAGGTCGCCGGTGGTGGAGACGATGCCGCCGGCGACCCAGGCGAAGGACTGGTTCATCTCGGTCACGTCGTGGATCTTGGGGTTGGGCTCGGTGGAGAACAGGGTGGAGTAGTGCACGGGGTGCGTGCCGCGGATCTTCGCTTCGCTGCCGGGCAGGTAGGTGCTGGCCAGTCCCAGAGGGCGCAGGACGCGACGGGTGAGTTCGTCGCCGAAGGTCCTGCCGGTCGCCTTCTCGACGATCATGGCGGCCAGGTAGTAGTTGGTGTTGGAGTAGCCGAAGCCCTTGCCCGGCTCGTCGAAGTAGGGCGGGTTGGCCAGGCCGATCTTCACCAGTTGCTCGGGGGTGTAGGTGTCGTAGCGGTGCTTGTACCAGGCGGCCCCCACGCCTTTGGCGAAGAGCTCCTTGTCGTTGCCGTAGTTGAAGATGCCGCTGGTGTGGTTGAGCAGTTGCCGGATGGTGATCTTTCGGCCGTCGTAGCCGTTGCCCGTGACCAGGCCGGGCAGCCACTCCTCCACCGTGTCGTCGAGGCTCAGCTTGCCGTCGGCGGCCAGTTGCAGGACCACGGTTGCGGTGAACGCCTTGGTGGTGCTCCCGATCCGGAATCGCTCATGTTGCTGACGCTTACGACCGGTCTTGGTGTCGGACACGCCCGCCGAGCCGAACCACCTCCCACGGCGGTCGCGGACCTCGGCGACCATGCCGGGAGCGCCGCTCTTGGCCACTGCTTGATCAAGAGCACGCTGCACCTCGGCATGCCCGGGAGCAGACGACGCGGACGCCGCGGGGGCCGCCAAGGCGGCCCCCGCCACCGTCACTGCGGCAACGAGCAGCCCTGCCTTGGCGGAGAGGGATGTGGTCATGTCAATTCCTTTCAGGAGATCAGCCCACATGGGCCCACCTCCATGTCGAGTTCATGAGGTCAACGGAGGGTTTCAGGGCGCCATCTGGCGCGGCTTCGTGGCCTCGGCAGGCGCGGCGATGGCGCGTTTGGCGGTGACGATCACTCGTACGGTGGCCGCTGATGAGTGAGGAAGGGCGTCATGAGGCTGCTCCAATCGCAGCGATGAACAGCCTCGTTCAGGTGGCCTCGATCGCGACAGAGTGCTTGTTTGCGTTCGGCAAAAAGCTAACTTGCTTTTACAAAACCGTCAACACAAATGACTTCATTTCTCCGTACCAGCAGGGAAAATCGGTCGAGTCTTGCAATGAATATGAAGGCGAATGCAAATGCCGACCCGACATGCTTGCAATGAGATGTCTGCGAACGCAATACTGTCCATCCCACCCCGCAGACGCGTCGAGCGGACCAGAGCAACAGGAGGCGAGCACCGATGCCTGGAGGCAGGTTGACCCACCAGGACCGCCGGCAGATCGCCGAAGGACTGGCCCAAGGACACACCTACACCGAGATCGCCAGGCGCCTGGAACGGCCGATCTCGACCATCACCCGGGAGGTGACCCGCAACGGCGGAGCCGGCGGCTACCAGGCCGACCAGGCGCATCAGGCAACCGAAAGCCGTGCTCGCCGACGCAGGCCGACCCCGGTCCCGGCGGCACCGGCCGCCCCCGACGCGCACGGGCGGGACCCCGAAGCGGTCCACGAATTGGAGGAGCGATTCACCACGTTGATGATCAACACGGGGCTGCCGCGCATGACCGCCCGGGTGGTCACCTGCCTGTACACCACCGACAGCGGCAGCCTGACCGCCGCCGAGCTCGTCCAGCGCCTTCAGGTCAGCCCCGCCTCCATCTCCAAGGCCATCGGCGAGCTCGAACAGCAGGAGCTGATCCGGCGGGAACGCGACCCCCGTCGGCGACGCGACCGGTACGTCATCGACGCCGACGCCTGGTTCCGAGGCTGGATGGCCAGCGCCCGCCAGAACGTCATGCTGGCGGATTCCGCCCGCGACGGAGCCGAGATCCTCGGCGCCGCCACACCCGCCGGCATCCGGTTGCAGGACATCAGCCAGTTCTTCGAGCATGTCGGGCACGCCATGCTCGAGGCGGCCGCGGAGTGGCGGCAGGCCTATTTCGCGAGGCGAACGACAGATGGTTAGTACGGCGAAGCGCTTGCGCCACTTCGTCCAGGTCGGCAGGAGAGACAGATCGCCGCAGCGGGCTGGTGCGAGCTCGGGCGTGTGCCCGCTCGAAACGGGCACAGCCCGCAACCGGTGATCACGTCGGCGATCAACCGACGACAGGGACCTGCTCAGCTCCCCTTTATCTTCGAGGCGTTGTCGGCCAGCCAGTCGTCGAAGCTTTTGAGTGCCGGGTTGAGCTCGCGCAGCTTGTTCAGATCGCGGGCGGCGGTGAACTCCTGGTCGAAGTCGCCGTAGTACTGAAACATGTTGGCGAGCTCCTCGGCGGCCGGGATGTCGAGGGAACGGAAGACGTCGTAGGGCACCGGCTGGAAGCGCACCGGCTCGCCGAGCGCGGTCTCGAACTTCGTCGCGTACTGCGCTCCGGTCAGATGGTCGCCGGCCAGGCCGATGGTCTCGCCGACGAACCGGTCGCCCCCCTTGAAGATGGCGAGGGTAGTCCGGCCGATGTCGTTGACGTCTACGCCGGAGAGGAGCTTGCCGTCCTCGATCGGCAGGGTCAGTGTCAGCACGCCGTCCTCGGCGCGCTGGGGGCCGAGGCCCTGGAGGAAGCCCTGGAAGAAGAAGGTGGTGTTCAGGAAGGTCGTCGGCACACCGGCCTGTCGGAACAGTTCGTTTGCCTCGCCCTTGGCGTCGAAGTGCGGCACGTTGTACTTGTCCTGGAGGACGGGCATCCGCTCGTCCTCCAGCGGCAGCAGTTCGCGGGTGTCCTCCAGCGTCGACCAGACCACGTGGCGGATCCCCGTCGCCTTGGCTGCCCGTGCCAGAACGTTGACCTCCTCGGTTTCCTTCGCTGCCGAGCCATGTGCCCAGAAGTTGGTGACCAGGAAAGCGCCGTAGGCACCTTCGAACGCCTTGTGCACGCTCGGCTCGTCATAGAAGTCCGCCTGGACGACCTCCGCCCCGAGTGCGGCCAGTTCCATGGCGGCGGATGAGTCGGGGTTTCTGGTGAGCGCGCGCACCGCGAAGCCCGAATCCGGGTCGGCCAGGATTGCCCGTGCGACGCCGCCGCCCTGGGCGCCCGTTGCTCCGGTGACCGCGATGACCTTCTTGTCGTTCATGGCTACTACCCCTGTCCGATGAGAACTATGTTGATGTATCAACCAACCTAGGACCAGAAATGATGACACGTCAACTTCTTCAGTTGAGTTTCGGCCATGAGCGACTCCGGCTGGCCGACCGAGGGCCGGCAGCGGCCGTGGCGGGCTTCATCGCCATGCAGGCCGCGCTGGTCGGACGCCTGAACGCACCTGCACGTCGCGCCGGTCATCGTCGCCGTCACCCCAGAGCCATCAGCGCATCCAGGGCATCATGACGTATCTCCTAACATTCGCGACGACCAGATGACCCGTCAACAACTTGTTACACTGATGCCTATGGCTGAGACACCGCGCTGGCTCACCGAGACGGAGCAGCATGCCTGGCGCAGCTTCGTCCGGGTGCAGGAAAAGCTCTCCGGCCGGCTGGCCCGCCAGGTGCAGGCCGAGTCCGGCCTGTCCGCCGCCGACTACGGAGTGCTCGTCCACCTCACCGAGGTGCCCGAGGGCCGGCTGCGCTTCCTGGAGCTGGCCAAGGCGGTGGAATGGGAAAAGAGCCGGATGTCCCACCACATCGGGCGGATGGCCAAGCGCGGCCTGGTCGTCCGGGAGGAATGCGTCGATGACGGACGCGGGGCGTTCGTCATCGTCACTCCCGCCGGCCGCGAGGCCATCGCGGCCGCGGCCCCCCGCCATGTCGAAGCAGTCCGCCGCCTGTTCATCGACCCGCTCACCCCGGCAGAGCTTGCCATGCTCGCCCAGATCTCGAACCGCATCCTCGAAGCGCTGGAGAAGGACTGCGCGTGAGCACGACGCCAACGCACTGACCGCCGACCAACGACACACCGCGGGGCGGCTACAGTTCGCCGCGCCTCGACAGCTCGATCTCCGTCTCCAGCAGATGCTCGTCCAGCGGCGGCACCGACACCTGCTCCGTCCACGCCACCAGGAGACGGACGAACTCCTCGCTGTACTCCTGCTCCACCTGCCCGTGCACGTGGAACCACGTGATCAGCGGGGCCGCGCCCGGCGCGGCGGCGTCGCACGTCGCGCACAGCACGAACCCGGTGCGGCCTTCCACTGCGGTGCCGCCAGTGTTTGTCCACCCGTACGGCACCCGCGCCGACAACAGCGCCTCATCCCCACAACGAGGGCATGCGGGCACCTCCACCGTTGTGAGCACATCGACGCGCCGCTTCAGAGCGCGATCGCTTCCGGCCCGAGCAGCGCCTTCACATCCGCGGCGAAACTGGGCTCGGCGTTGACCGGGAAGTCCGGCACATCCATCACCATCGTCTTCCCGGCCGACCGCTTCAGGTTGATGTGCAACGGCACCTTGCCCTCGTGCAGTTTCAGCACGTGCCGCAGCTCCTCCAGCAGTTGCGGGGTGACCCGTTCTTCCCGCACCAGGAGGGTGATCGGGGCGCCGGTGTCGCTGTTGACGCCCGACACGTCGATCAGGGCGAGATCCGTCGCGAAGATGGAGATGGCGCCGTCTCGGTTATTGATCTGTCCGCGCACCGCTACCACGATGTCCTCGCGCAGCGATTCGGCGTACAGCACGTAGCTCTTGGGGAAGAACAGGCACTCGATGGCGGCGTCCATGTCCTCGACCGTGATGATCGCCCACGTGTTCCCCGCCTTGTTGACTCTCCTGTCCACCTTAGTGATCAAGCCGGACACGCTGACGTCCCCGCGATCGTCGCGGCCGGATTCGAGCAGGTCGGCGATCGTGGTGTCCCGATTCCGGGCCAGGAGGCGTTCCGCACCTGCCAGCGGATGGTCCGACACGTACAGGCCGAGCATCTCCCGCTCGAAGTCGAGCTTCGTCTTCTTGTCCCACTCCATGTCGGGGACCGTGACGGTGAACACCTCGTCGGCGCCGGCGTCGGCCAGGCCGCCGAACAGCGAATCCTGGCCGTGCGCTTCCTGCTTTTTGATGCTGGTGACCTGCTCGATGGCCTGCTCGTGGACCATGAGCAGGCCCTTGCGCGGGTGGTCGAGCGAGTCGAACGCGCCCGCCTTGATCAACGATTCGATGACGCGCTTGTTGCAGGCGGTCAGCGGGATCTTGGCGAGGAAGTCGTTGAAGTCGGTGAAGAGGCCCTTCTCCTTGCGGGCCTTCACGATCGCTTCGACGACGTTCTCACCGACGTTGCGGACCGCGCCCATGCCGAACCGCACCTGGGTGTCGCCGACCGCCACGAAGTCGAGCTGGCTGTCGTTGACGTCCGGCGGCAGGACCTGGATGCCCATCTTGCGGCACTCGGCGAGGTAGACGGCCGCCTTGTCCTTGTCGTCTCCCACGGAGGTCAGCAGGGCGGCCATGTACTCGGCGGGGTAGTTGGCCTTCAGGTACGCGGTCCAGTAGGCGACCAGGCCGTAACCGGCGGTGTGGGACTTGTTGAAGGCGTAGCCGGAGAACGGCACCATGACGTCCCACAGCGCGCGGATCGCCTCATCTGAGTAGCCGTTGGCGCGCATGCCGGCGGAGAACTTGTCCCACTCGGCGTCCAGGACCTCTTTCTTCTTCTTGCCCATGGCGCGGCGCAGCATGTCGGCGCCGCCCAGGGTGTAACCCGCGAGCTCGCGGGCGACGGCCATGATCTGCTCTTGGTAGACGAGCAGGTGGAAGGTGGTACCGAGGATCGGTTCGAGTGCGTCCTTCAGCTCCGGGTGGATGGGGTCCACCTCTTGGCGGCCGTTCTTGCGGTGCGCGTAGTTGGTGTGCGCGTTGGCCGCCATCGGGCCCGGCCGGTACAGGGCGAGTACGGCGGCGATGTCCTCGAACCGGGTCGGTTCCATCAACTTGAGGAGCTGCCGCATGGGGCCGCCGTCGAGCTGGAACACGCCGAGCGTGTCCCCGCGGGCCATCAGTTGGTAGGTCTTCTTGTCGTCGAGCGGCATGGTCAGGGTGTCGAGCTTGATACCCCGATTCTGCTCGATGATCTTGATGGCGTGGTCGATGATGCCCAGGTTCCGCAGCCCCAGGAAGTCCATCTTGACCAGGCCCATGTCTTCACAGGACGGGTAGTCGAACCCGGTGATGATCACCTTGTCCTTGTCCCGCATATGCAAGGGGATCAGGTCCATCAGCGGCGTCGAGGACAGGATGACCGCGGCAGCGTGCACGCCGGTGCCGCGGATCAGCCCTTCGATGCCGCGGCCGGTGTCGATCACCTTCTTCACGTCCGGGTCGGTGTCGTACAGGGCGCGGATCTCGGTGCCCTCGTTGTAGCGAGGGTGGTCCTCGTTGAACAGGTCCGCCAGGGGGACGCCCTTGCCCATGACATCCGGCGGCATCGCCTTAGTGATCTTGTCGCCGACTGCGAACGGGTAGCCGAGGATTCTGCTCGCGTCCTTGACGGCGGCCTTGGCCTTGATCGTGCCGAACGTGTTGACCTGGGCGGTCATCGGGCTGCCGTACTTCTCGGTGACGTAGTTGACCATCCGGTCCCGGTGGCGGTCGTCGAAGTCGAGGTCGACGTCCGGCGGGTTGATCCGCTCCGGGTTCAGGAACCGCTCGAAAAGCAACCCATGCTCGAGCGGGTCAAGCTCGGTGATGCGGGTGGCGTAGGCGACGATCGATCCGGTGGCGCTTCCACGGCCGGGCCCGACCGGGATGCCGTTGTCCCGCGCGTAGCGGCAGATGTCGGCCACGACGAGGAAGTAGGAGGAGAATCCCATCGGGCCGATGACCTTCATCTCGGTCTCGTACCGCTCCAGCACCTCGGCGGGGACCGGGGTGCCGTACCGCATCTCCAGGCCGTTCTCCACCTCCTTGCGCAGCCACGACTCCTGGGTCTCCCCTTCAGGGACGTCGGGGTAGTCCGGCATCCGGTCCACCTGCTTGAACACGTCGCTGTAGTCGCCGACCATCTCGGCGACGAGCAGCGTGTTGTCGCACGCCTCCGGCAGTTCGGGGAACAGCGCGTACATCTCGTCGGCCGACTTGAGGTAGTAGCCGGAGCCGTTGAACCGGAACCGGTTCGGGTCGTCCTTGTTCTTGCCGACACCGACGCACAGCAGGCTGTCGTGCGCGTCGGCCTGGTCCTCGGTCACGTAGTGGGAGTCGTTGGTGGCCAGCAGCGGGATGTTGAGCTGCTTGGCCAGCCGCAGCAGATCAGCCCGGACCTCACGCTCGATGTTGATGCCGTGGTCCATCAACTCGAGGAAGTAGTTCTCCCGGCCGAAGATCTCCTGGTACTCGCCGGCGACCTTGACGGCCTCGTCGTACTGGCCAAGCCGCAGCCGCGTCTGTACCGCCCCGGACGGGCAGCCGGTGGTGGCGATGATGCCGGACCCGTGCTGCGAGATCAGCTCCTGGTCCATGCGGGGTTTGCCGTAGTAGCCCTCGATCGACGCCAGCGACGACAGCCGGAACAGGTTCCGCAGCCCGTCCGCGTCTTTGGCCCACATGGTCATGTGGGTGTACCGGCCGCCGCCGGAGACATCCTTGCCGCCCTCGCCGTCCGCCACACCGGTCTCAGCGCGCTGTCCCCAGAAGACCTGCTTCTTGAAGTACCGCGAAGCGGGCGCCACGTACGCTTCGATGCCAACGATCGGCTTGACCGGGCTGCCCTTCGCCACCTTCTGGAACTCGTACGCCCCGAACATGTTGCCGTGATCTGACATCGCGATCGCCGACATGCCCAGCCGTTCGGCTTCCTTGAATAGCGGCTTCATCTTGGCCGCCCCGTCCAACATGCTGTACTCGGTGTGCACGTGCAGATGCACGAAGGACTTGCTCACCCGTTCCCCTTCACCCATCGCCCCGGCCGACTTATCGCATGAGCCTATTCCGTCGCATGGGGCTGTTGGGGCATTGCGCCCAACCGATCAGCACCTTGTTGCCGCCCTGTTGCCGACGCTGCGTACATGATCCGCCACGCCGTCTCTGAACTGCGGAAACATGCTGTGCGAGCAGAGGAGACGGCGGCCTCCACCGGGACGACGAGCGCCAACGCTGGATCGCCACCGCCGGCCTCGGCTACGGCCCCGGCGGCAGACGCATCGTGAAACGCGGCAGCGTCGTGGTGCGGCCGAATGGTGGGGGTGCGACCGGCTTTGGCCTTGGTGCAGCACAGTCCTTGGCACTCATGGGCTTCCCGTCCTCCTCGTCATCATTGACCAAGTGACGTCATTAACGACACCAGCAGAGCGCCTTGTCATGACGCCGCTATGATGTCATAGTGGCGTCATGGACCTTTCGCCGTACGTCGATCGCCTCCGCCGCGAACTCGCCATCGCCGCCGGAGCGGGCGGCGAGGAAGCTCGCGCGCTGGCCGAGCGCCTCGCCGCAACGCTCGAGTCGGCCACCCGGCTCGCCCTGCTGGAGGCCCTGTCCGCCGCCGCAGACGAGATCACCCAGGAGCTCGCACCCGGCTCGGTCGAAGTACGCCTGCGTGGACGCGACCCCGGCTTCGTCGTGACACCACGAGCCGGACGGCCCTTCGAGGGGGAGAACGAGATCGAGCGGCACGAGCGGCCGCCCGCCCTGCCACCACCCGCGGACGCCGACGAGGGCGGGACCTCCCGGATCTCGCTCCGGGTCCCCGAGCACCTCAAGCCGCGCATCGAGGAGGCGGCCGCCCGAGACGGGCTATCGGTCAACGCCTGGCTGGTCCGCGCCGTCGCCGCCGCACTCGACCCGGGCGACGCCGGCCGCCGCTCCGCCCGGCGCGCGACCCAGCAGACCGGTAATAGCTACAGCGGCTGGGTGCGCTGATGGCGACGCCAACTCGTAAGGAGGGGACCGCAATGCCGACCTTCGACAGCCCAGAACCGATTCTCGCCATCATCGACGTGGCGACCGCCAATGTCCGGATCAACGCGAGCGACCGCGCCGACACCGTCGTCGAGATCCGCCCGAGCGACGAGCTCAGCGACGCCGACGTGCACGCCGCCGAGCACACCCAGGTCGAGTACGCCGAGGGCAGGCTCCTGGTGCGGGCGCCCAAGGATCGGGCCACTTCGATGTCCGGCTGGGGCCTTTCGCTCGACAAGCTGGTGGAGTCGCCCTCGAACTGGGCGCGTGGGCTGCTGCTCGGCTGGGGTGGCTCGGTCGACGTGACGGTCGACCTTCCGGCGGGCTCCCGCGTCGACGCCAAGACGGCGGCGAGCCTCCGCTGCCGGGGCGCGCTCGGTGAGGTGAGCTTCACCACCTCCTACGGCGACATCCAGGTCGAGCAGGCCCGCCGGCTGCGGCTGAACTCCACCCATGGCGACATCTCGGTCACCCGCTCGACCGGGCATGCCGAGGTCACCACGACCAACGGCGACATCCGCATCGGCAAGATCGACGGCACGGCGGTGGTCAAGACCTCGCACGGCGAGATCCGCCTGCGCGAGGTGACCGGCGACCTGCGCCTGAACTCCGCCCACGGCGACAGCATCGTCGATCACGCCCTGGCCGACGTCACCGCCAAGACCGCCTACGGCAGCGTCCGGATCGGCGAGGTGGTGTCCGGCTCGGTCGTCATGGAGACCACCGGCGGCGGGCTGGAGCTCGGAATCCGGGAGGGCTCCGCCGCGTGGCTGGACGTGAGCTCGAAGTACGGCACCGTGGACGTCTCCCTGGACCCCACGGACGATCCCGGTCAGTCCGATCAGGTCGTCGAGGTGCGGGCGCACACCGCCTACGGCGACATCGTCATCCATCGTTCCTGACAACCAAGGAGATTCCCGTGCCAGACGCGATCGTAGCCGAGGGCCTGGTCAAGAAGTACGGCGACGTGGTGGCCCTCGACGGAATGGAGCTGACCGTCCCTGAAGGGACGGTGTTCGGGCTCCTCGGCCCGAACGGAGCCGGCAAGACGACCACCGTGCGAATCTTGACCACACTGCTGAAACCGGACGCCGGCCACGCCAAGGTGGCCGGGCTCGACGTCGTCCGCGACGCGCGCCGGCTGCGCGCCCACATCGGGGCGTCCGGCCAGTACGCCGCCGTCGACGACCACCTCACCGGCGCCGAGAACCTCGAGATGGTCGGCCGCCTCTACCACCTGGGCGTCAAGCGCGCCAAGCAGCGTGCCCGCGAGCTGCTGGAGCGCTTCGACCTGACGGAGGCGGGCGACCGCCCGGTGCAGGGCTACTCAGGAGGCATGCGACGCCGGCTCGACCTGGCCGGCGCGCTGGTCGTCAGCCCGCCGGTGCTCTTCCTCGACGAGCCCACGACCGGTCTCGACCCACGGGCCCGGGCAAGCCTGTGGGACGTCATCTCCGAACTCGTCACGGCGGGCACGACGGTGCTGCTCACCACCCAGTACATGGAGGAGGCCGACCGGCTCGCCGACCGCATCGCCGTGGTCGACCACGGCCACGTGATCGCGCTCGGCACCGCCGACGAGCTCAAGGACCAGGTGGGCGGCGACCGGATCGAACTGTCGGTGACGAGTGCGGCGGACCTGGAGGCCGTCAGGCGGACGCTGGCGCCGCTGGCCGTCGGGGACATACAGATCGACGCCACCGCCCTGCAGGTCACGATCCCGGTCACCGGCGGCGCCGCCGCGCTGACCACGGCCCTCGGCCACCTGACCACCGAAAGGATCACCGTACGCGATGCCGGGCTGCGCCGGCCGACCCTGGACGACGTGTTCCTGACCCTCACGGGACACGGGGCCGACGAGAAGATCAAGGAGACCGTGCGATGAACACCCTGCAGATGGCGATCGCCGACGGCATGACGATCACCAAGCGCAACGCGTTGAAGATCAGGCGAGCACCCGACCTGCTGGGTGGCGTGGTCCTGCTGCCGATCGTGTTCGTGCTGCTGTTCGCCTACGTCTTCGGCAGCATGATCGAACTGCCCGGCATGTCGTACACGGAATACCTGCTCCCCGGCATCTTCGTCATGACGATCACCACCAGCGGGCAAATCACCGGGTACACCCTCACTCAGGACCTGCAGAAAGGCATCTTCGACCGGTTCCGCACCCTGCCGATGTCACCCTCGGCGGTGCTGACCGGCCAGACCTTCAGCGACCTGATCACGAATGTGACCAGCATCGTGACCATGGCCCTCGTCGGGCTGCTCGTCGGATGGCGCATCCACACCTCGCCGCTCGAAGCGGCCCTGGGATTCCTGGTGCTGCTGCTGTTCGCGTACGCCTTCTCCTGGGTGACGGCGACGGTCGCGCTGGCCCTGCGCACGCCCGAGGTGTTCAACAACGTGGCCACCATCGTGTCGCTTCCGCTGGTCTTCCTGTCCAACGCCTTCGTCGACAGCGCGCGCCTGCCCGGGCCACTGAAGGTGATCGCCGAATGGAGCCCGGTCTCCACGCTCATCCAGGGCACGCGCGAGCTGTTCGGCAACACCAGCCCGGCCATGCCCGTGCCCAGCGCCTGGCCGTTGCAGCACGCGGTGCCGGCGTCGATCCTGTGGTCGCTCGTGCTCCTGGTCGTGTTCGTGCCGCTGGCCACGCGGCTGTACAAGAGAGCCGTCAGTCAGTGAACCCGCGCGAAGCCGCGGCGGGCGTGGCACCACAGGCACGAGTCTCCGACGACGATCGCGACAAGTCCATCCAACTGCTGCAGGACAGCTTCGCCGACGGACGCCTCACCGCCGGTGAGCTGGAACGGCGACTCGAACTGGCGCTCACCGCGCAGTCTCACGACGACCTGCTCGCGATGACCTCCGACCTGACGGTCGACATGGTCCACCTGACGCCCAGAAGCGGACGCATCAGGAGAGAGGGCGACTGGCGGGTCCCACGCCTGCTACGGATCGACTCCGAATACGGCAAGGTACGCCTCGACCTGTCCCACGCCCTCATCCGACATCCCCAGGTGGACATCGAGCTCTGGCTCACCTACGGCTCCGCCGCGATCGTCCTGCCCGCCGGCGCGAGCGCGAATCCCGACGGGGTGCGAACCGAATGGGGCAGCGTGACCTGCAAGGCAGCCACCTATGCACGTCTCGGCAAGCTGCACGTTCACCTCACCGGAGAGTTCACCTACGGCCGCCTGACCATCCGCAACTCGCGCACGTAAATCACTCCCCCGGGAACGCCACACACAGGCCGAGGGCGATCACCAGTGACCCGGCGACGCCCAGGTCAAGCTGGGAGACGTTCAGCAGGCGATCCTGCCCGCATCCTCCTCGGCCCCGTCCTGGGGCCGCAGAAGCGTTCGCTCCGCGATGCTGACTGATCCGGCGACGGACCGCGACGCGTCCTGTCCGAGGCGCTCACGGCCGGGAAACGCCGTGGTAGTGCGGCAGGTCGAGCGGCGGCACCGGGAAGCCGCCGGCCGTCGGCTCCTTGGACAGTTCCTCGAACTCGGCTTCGACCTGGGCCTTCCTGGCTTCCTTGCGCCGCTGGTTGACGGTGTCGAACCGCATCCAGACGGCCAGGGCGCCGACCACGATGATCCCGGTGATCGCGAGGGCGAGCATCCGGTTGCCCTCGTTGATCACCACGTTGCGCACGGCGGCGACCAGCAGGATCCACCCCAGGTTGACCGGGATCAGCACCTTCCAGCCCAGGGACATGAGCTGGTCGTAGCGCACGCGGGGCAGCGAGGCCCGCACCCAAATGATGAAGCAGAAGGTCAGCACGAACTTGATGAAGAACCACAGCAAGGGCCAATAGCCGGTGTTGGCGCCCTCCCACATCGAGATCGGGAACGGCGCCCGCCAGCCGCCGAGGAACAACGTCACGGCGATGCCGGAGGCGGTGAAGGTGTGCAGGTATTCGCCCATCATGATCAGGGCGAACTTCAGCGAGGAGGAGTATTCGGTCTGGAAGCCGCCGACCAGCTCACCCTCGCCCTCGGGCAGGTCGAACGGGATGCGGGCGGCCTCGCCGAACATGCAGACCACGTAGATCAGGAACGACGGGATCAACAGCACCGCGTACCAGGTCTGCTGCTGCGCCCCGACGATCTCCGACGTGGACAGCGTCCCGGCGAAGATGAAGACCGCCACGAACGACAGGCCCATGGCGATCTCGTACGACACCACCTGGGCCGCCGACCGCAGACCGCCGAGCAGCGCGTACGGCGAACGCGACGACCACCCGGCCAGCACCACGCCGTAGACCGACACCGCGCCCATGGCCAGCATGAACAGCACCGCCACCGGCAGGTCGACCAGCTGCAGCGGCGTCTGCACGCCGAGCAGGTTCACGACCGGCCCGAACGGCACGATGGAGAAGGCCAGGAACGCCGGCACCACCATGATGACCGGCGCCATCAGGTAGAGCACCCTGTCCACCGTGCGCGGGAGGATGTCCTCCTTCAAGCCCATCTTGATCGCGTCGGCGATCGACTGCAGAATGCCGAACCTGCCGGCCCGGTTGGGCCCGTAGCGGTGCTGCATCCGCGAGATCAGCTTGCGCTCGAACCAGACCCCGAAGACGACTCCCAGCGCCAGAAAGAGGAACAGCATCACGGCCTTGACGATCGTGATCCACAGCGGGTCCTTGCCGAAGTCGGCGAGGGTGGGATCAGCCGCGAGAACGCCTGCCATGACGTGTTGCCCCTTCCTCTCCCCCGGCACTCGTTCGGTCGGGAGCGGAAGGTCACGCTAGTTGGTGAGCCGATCGGTGTATTGAACGAATGCGAACAGCTGCTTCGGTGTCATCTGCGCCATCGCCCGGATCTCGCGGGTGAGGTGCGGCTGGTCGGCGTAACCGCAGGCGACGGCCTCGTTTAGCGCGGCCGAGGGCCGTCTCCACGTGTCCACGGTCCGCTGGAATCGGGCGATCCGGGCTACCGTCTTGGGCGACAAGCCCACCACCCGGCGGAATCCGAGCTCGACATAACGACGGCTGACGCCCAGCTCACCGGCGAGGGACCCGATGGTGGGCGGGCCGGCCGGCTCCTGCAGCCGCCACCAGGCGTGCATGATCAGGCCGTTGGGGCCGGCTTCGGGGCGCAGCCACGCCGTCAGCCGCTCCTCCAGCAGGCTGAAGCGGTCCGCCCAGCTCGCCGACGCGATCAGCCGGTCGGTCAGCTCCACGGCACGGGTGCCGAGGAGGTCTTCCAGATGCGCGGTCGTGCCGGCCACCTCGCGTATGGGCGTCCCCATCAGCGCCGACATTCCGGCGGGGGTGAGCCCGACCGCCACCCCGTGACGCCACGGCGTATGGGCCGAGAAGGTCGCGGTGGCGCGGGGACCGGTGACGATCGGGCCCATGCCGGTGAAGTCGATGATCAGGGTGGCCGCGTTGAGCGGCAGCATCTGGCTGGGGTGGGCGGGCTCTCCCGCCCGGGTGCGAAAGCCGGCCCACCCCAGCACGTACGGTCGCAGGTGCGGCGGTGAGAGGCGGGTGATCATCTGGTACGGCTCCGCGTGCGGCTGCGTGGGCAGCGAATGAATCGCCATCACACCAGCAAGCCTGCCCTAATCTCACCGGTCCCGTGGTCGTAGGCCACCTGGCTGCCATGCGGCGTGAGGATGGGCCAAGAGGGTGAGTCAGGGAACATCGCGTCCGTCAGGCGAATCAGCTGGCCGCCTCGCAGCCGCAGCCGACCCATCGCAAACCCGCCGCCATCGCGGCCCCCTTGATCGCCCGAATATCACGGGAACCGCCCGCGACGGCCAGCCACTCAACCTGGATTCACGTGCGCCGTGAGCGCCATCTTCACCTTCGATGGCGCCTGCAACAAAGTGCGCTGTGTCGTCTGGAAGAGATCGGCCCGAACCAACCGCGTTGTCGGATGGTCGGTGTCCCGCGCCCGCTCGCAGTCGGCAAGCAGGTCAGGAGCCGACGCCCCAGTAGGTGCAGTGCCAGGAGCCGCGCGTCTTGACGCAGGCGCGGAAGCTCCGGTACCCGCCTGGGTCGTCGATGGCCCACGCCTGTCGCCCGACATGGCGTACCGGCGGTTTCCATTGCCCCGAGCGTCCATGCCACAGGACCGCGTGTTCACCAGCGTCCTCGGCAACCAGATCGAAACGCAGCAGTGGGTCCTTAGTGATGGCAGGCTGATCAACAAGACTCGCAGCCGCTGCCTGGAGGCCGGCAGTGGCGGCAGCATCTTCATCGCCGTGTGCGCGGGCAAGGAATCCCAGAAGTGGGCGTTCAAGCTCGCCGTCAAGGGCAAGGTGCCCACCGGCGACCAGTTCCGAATCCAGAACTTCCAGACCAAGGGCTGCCTCAAGATCGGTGCCGTCAATTCCCAGCGGAACGCCCGGGTCGCCGCCGTGGAGTGCAAGGCTGAGCGCAACCAGAACTGGTTCGCCAACACTGTGTGACCCGAGCAGCTTGCGAGCGCTCCTCCGGCCGAGCCGCTGACGCGTGGTCGCCGGCGTCATAGGGGGACAGACCAAGTAAGAGCGTCTAACGCAATGAGATGAGTCGGCGCCAGCAGACGAGGGCGCGGGCCAGGCAGAGGAATGCTTGGTGGATGTCGGCGCGGATCTCCCAGCGGATGCGCAGGCGGCGGAAGGGGTGCAGGAGGGCGAAGGCCTGCTCGAACGACCCAGCGTTGTTTGCCCAGGCCGGAGCCGTGTTTGGCCGCCCGCAGGGACGGGTCGGTGCCCACTCCGCAGCGGCGGCAGCTCATGGCAGGTCTGAGCGGGCGGGTTCTGGAATTCGGGGCGGGCGACGGGGTGAAGATCAGCTGCTACCCGGCCGGCGTGGAGGAGATCGTCCTGGTGGAGCCGGACCCGTTCCTGCGGGCGGCGGCCAAGGGCATCACCGCGCTCCTCCCGACCCCGGTTCGGATCCTCGACGGGGACTTACGAAGTCTGCCGGTCGCCGACGGCTCCTGTGAGGCCGTGGTGTTCGCTGATGCTGTGCTGCGCCATGCGGGTACGGGAGGTGCGCCGGGTGCTGGCCCCGGCGGCGAACTGCGGTTCTACGAGCACCAGCGCTCCGGCAATCCGGCGGTGACGCAGGCTGGCTGACGGTCAGCCCGCATTCGGGAGCCTCGCACGAAGTTTCGTTACATGGTGCCGCTGGCGTGGCGCTGGGAGCGGGAGTTTCGGTACGCGGGTCGAACAGGGCCTCGTGGGCGTTGAGGAGGCGACCACAGCACTTGAAATCCGGGGCACAATCCCTGCGGTCTGATCATGGCGGGAGGTCGCGCCAGCGTTCGGCCGACGCCAGAGCGTCCAGGCTGATCCGCTCCAGGAACGCACCGCCCCTGGCCAGGCGGCGTCCCACGGGCGTGTCGAGCCCGAGCGTCTGCCCCGCCGCCTGCGCGATCTCCGCCGCCGCGAGCGTCTGCCGCGCGCTGATCACCGTCGAGTGGTACCAGGCGTCGTCGTCGACCACGTAGATGTCGCGCCGCCGCCGCGGATCACGTTCGCGCCTGATCAGCCCCTGCTGGGTCAGGTAGCCCACCGCCATGGAGATCGAGGCAGGACTGACTTTCAGCCCGCGCGACAGCTCGGCCGCAGTGAGCCTGCCGTCCTCGCTCAGCCACAGGCCGATGAGCACGCGCGCCATCATCTTCGGCAGGCCCATCCCGATCGCCATCTCGACGGCTCCCTCTTCCACCTCGAAGACCTTGCGGTCCTGGGGTTCGGCCTCGGGCGAACGTGCCGGGGTGCCACGCCGCGCCCGCCGCGCTGCCGCCTGGTGCGCCCGCTCGGGGCGGTAGTCACTGGGGCCGCCGTTGCGGCCGACCTCACGGCTGATCGTCGAGGTCGGCCGGTCCAGCCGCCTGGCGATCTCGGCGTAGGAGCGGCCCTCGGCGAGGCCGGTCGCGATGCGCTGGCGGTCCTGCCGGGTCAACCTTCCTTCTGACATGACACCACTATTGCGTTCGGCACCACACAATGCAATGTTTCATTGCATTTAGCTTCAGCGTCAACGCATCAATTCATTGGCTTTGACCTGCACTTATATGCATCGATTGATTGACAGAATTTCTGAAAGCAACGTAGCTTTCAATCATGACGAACACGTACTATCGCGACGAGCCGGTCACTCCGTCCCTCGACCGCGCACCCGCCTGTCCCTTCGATCCCGCCCCTTCACTCACCGCCCTGCGCGCAGAGCAGCCAATCGCCCGCCTGGCCGCGCCCGAGGGCGCCCCCGGCGTCTGGATGATCACCGGATACGACCTGGCCCGCCAGATCCTCGCCGACCCGCGCTTCAGCTCCCGCTACGAAACCCACTACCACCCCCTGGCGGGCGGGCACCTGCCGCCCGCCCCCGTCGGCGACCTGACCGGCATGGACGCACCCCAGCACACCCGCTTCCGCAAGCTGCTGGCGGGCAAGTTCACCGTCCGCAGGATGAACCTGCTCACCGAGCGGGTCACCGAGATCACCCGTGAGCGGCTCGACGCGATGGAGCGGCAGGGGCCGCCCGCCGACCTCGTCGAGGTCTTCACGCAGCCGGTTCCAGCGCTGATGATCTGTGAGCTGCTCGGCGTGCCGTACGAGGACCGCGACCAGTTCCAGAGCTCCACCCGGGCCCTGCCGGAGGCCGGGACCGCTGAGGCGCAGTACGCCGCCTTCGTCGAGCTCGGCACCTACCTGCGGGAGCTCGCACTCGCCAAGCGGGCCAAGCCGACCGACGACCTGCTCAGCGACCTGGCCACCGGCGGCGACCTGACCGACGAGGAGCTCGGCGGCGTGGCCGCGTTCCTGCTCGGCGCCGGGCTCGACACCACCGCCAACATGCTCGCGCTCGGCACCTTCGCCCTGCTGCGCAACCCGGCCCAGCTCACCGCCCTGCGCGGCGACCCCGACCTGGCCGTCGGCGCCGTGGAGGAGCTGCTGCGTTACCTGTCCGTCGCCGCCACCGGTATGCGCGGCGTGCTGGAGGACGTGGAGCTCGGCGGCAGGCAGCTCAAGGCGGGCGACACGGTCGTCATCGCGATCAACGCCGCCAACCGGGACCCGGCCAGGTTCTCCAACCCCGACGTGCTCGATCTGCGCCGCTCGGCCGCCGGGCATCTGGCCTTCGGCCACGGCGTCCATCAGTGCCTCGGTCAGCAGCTTGCCCGCATCGAGATGCGTGTCGCGTTTCCCTCGCTGCTCATCCGCTTCCCGACGCTGCGGCTCGCCGTACCGGCTGAAGAGCTGTCGCTGCGCACCGACCCCTCGCAGGTCTACGGCGTGCACAGCCTGCCCGTCACCTGGGATCGGGGGTGAACGTGATGCGAACCTTCGTCTCGGTGACCGGGCTGCGTAAGTCCTACGGCGCCCACCGCGTCCTGGACGGCATCGACCTCACCATCCCGCAGGGCACCGTCTTCTCGCTGCTCGGCCCCAACGGCGCGGGCAAGACCACCACAGTGCAGATCCTGTCCACCCTGATCAAGGCCGACGCGGGCGAGATCTGGGTCGCCGGGCACGACCTGGCCAAGGAACCCAACGAGGTGCGTGCCGCGATCGGCGTCACCGGCCAGTTCTCCGCGGTCGACAGCTTCCTCACCGGCGAGGAGAACCTGCGACTCATGGCCGACCTGCTCCACCTCGGCCGCGCCAAGGGCCGCAGGCGCGTCCGCGAACTGCTGGAGCGCTTCGACCTCACCGACGCCGCGCGCAAGCCCGCGGTCACCTACTCGGGCGGCATGCGCCGCCGGCTCGACCTCGCCATGACCATGGTCGGCACGCCCACGCTCATCTTCCTCGACGAACCGACCGCAGGCCTGGACCCGCGCAGCCGCCGCACCATGTGGCAGATCGTCAGGGACCTCGTCCAGCAGGACGGCGTGACCATCTTCCTGACCACCCAATACCTGGAGGAGGCCGACGAACTCGCCGACCGCATCGCGCTGCTCAGCCAGGGCCGGCTGGTGGCGGAGGGCACCCCTGAGGAGCTCAAGCGAATGGTCCCCGGCGGTCACATCGTCGTGCGCTTCGCCGACCCCGACGGGTACCGCAGGGCGGCCGGCCACGTCGGCGCCACCTCCAGCAACGACGCGGCGCTCACCGTCCAGATCCCCGACTCCGGCGGAGTCAGGACGCTGAGGAAGCTCCTGGAGTGGCTGGACACGCAGGCCATCGACGTCGCCGAGCTGTCGATGCACACCCCCGACCTGGACGACGTCTTCCTCACCCTGACCCAGGAGCCCTCGACCAAGGAGCCCTCCCGATGAGAGCGATCACCGACTCGGCGACGATGCTGCGGCGCCAGGTCAAACACATCTGGCGCTACCCCACGCTGATCCTCACGTTCGCGGCCGTGCCCGTGGTGTTCCTGCTGCTGTTCGTCTACGTCTTCGGCGGCACCATGGGCGCGGGCATCGGCGCCGACCGCGCCGCCTACGTCGGTTACCTCACCCCCGGCATCATGATCACGACGATCGTCGGGGCCGCGCAGGGGACCGCGATCTCGGTGGCGACCGACATCACCGAGGGCATCATCGCCAGGTTCAAGACCATGGCCATCGCCCGCGTCTCGGTGCTCACCGGACACGTACTCGGGGCGATGGTGCAGACGTTCCTCGCGATTGCCATGGTGACCGTGGTGGCGTTGCTGATCGGGTTCCGCCCGTCCGCCTCCGTGCTGGACTGGCTCGGCGTGGTCGGTGTGCTCGCCATGTTCACCTTCGCGATCACCTGGCTGTCGGTCGCGCTCGCCATGGTCACCAAGAACGTGGCCACGGCCAGCAACCTGCCGATGCCGCTGATGCTGCTGCCGTTCCTCGGCAGCGGCTTCGTCCCGACCGAGTCGATGCCGGCTGGTTTGCGCTGGTTCGCCGAGCACCAGCCGGCCACCCCTGTCATCGAGACGCTGCGCGCGCTGCTGGCCGGGCGTCCGGCCGGGTCCAGCTTCCTGGAGGCGGCTGTGTGGAGCGCGGGCATCGCCCTGGTCAGTTATCTGGCGGCACGCAGGCTTTACAACCGGTGAGGGTAGACGTGTTCAAACGCATTCTTCCAGCACTTTGCCTGCTGGTTCTCGCGCCGCTGGTCGGCGAGTATCTGCTTGGCAACATCGCCATCAACGCCCTACCGATGATCATCGGGCTGATTCCGCTCTATGGCGGTGGCGCACTGCTGATCCGTGAGGTCGCCCGCCGGTGGCGGCTGGGGTGGCCGGGGATCATCCTGCTCGGGCTCGCCTATGCCGTGATCGAGGAGGGCCTGCTCACCCAGTCACTGTTCAATCCCGACTATGTCGGGTTGCGGTTGCTCGACTATGGGTTCATTCCGGCACTGGGCATCGGCGCCTACTGGACCGTGTTCGTTCTGGCCATCCATGGGGTGTGGAGCATCGCGGTGCCGATCTCGATAGTAGAGGCGGGCTCACGCCGGCCGGACACGCCCTGGCTCGGCAAGGTCGGCCTCACCGTGTCAGCCGTCCTGTTCCTGCTAGGCGGCGCGGTGCCCATCGCCCTGGCAAGTCCGGCCATCTACCCGTTGTCGGCCGCTCAGATCACCTGGACGCTGATCACGGCCGTCGCCCTGATCATCGCCGCGTTCCTGTCCGTTCGATTCCGCCGCCCCCTCCTCCCGGCCACACCGGCCAGCCCGTGGATCGTCTTCGCGATCACCATCGCGGCCGGGCTGGCGTTCTGGCTCCCCACCATGGTGGGCAAGCTGCAGTCCATCGTGCCCGCGTGGATCACGGTCGGCTTCTACCTCGCGCTCTACGCCACGATGACGCTGCTCATCCTGCGCTGGTCCCGGCGCATGGGCTGGGGACCCTGGCACAGGTTCGCCCTGGGCGCTGCCAGCCTGGTCACCTACGCCTGGCACGGCTTCCCTCAGCCGCCGAGTTTCCCAGCGCCCGCGAATGTGGACCTCATCGGCAACGCGGTCTTCGCGCTGGCCGCCCTCGGGCTGCTCGCCTTTGTGGTGGTACGGCTCCGCCGCACCGCTCCGTCAACTTGATCTTTAACCTTGGCGCTTGCGAGATCGCTCCAGATTTCTCAGTAAGATCCCACACCACTCACGAAGATCCCAAAAATGTCCCAGATGAGAGGAGTGCTTGCAGGAAGTGCAGGCACCTCACCGTCGCGCACGCGAGTACGGAACAAACGCACCGTAGCGCAGAGGACTGCTGACAATCCGGTGCTTCACAAGTCCTCTGCACAGAGCCGCGAATGCCCAGGACGTCCGTGCACGCGACTTCAGAAAGTGACTGTGCTGGCATTCAGCCGCACCCGGCTGGTCGCCGTCGCGGCGACGGTCCACAGCAGCACCGGGTCGAGGTAACGCTTCATCTGCGGCGGGTACGGCTGCTCTTTGCCCGGATGGATGCTATGCATATCGACCGGCTGGACCAGGCGATCGCCGACCCACAACGTGTCGTAGCCAAGGTCCTCGATCCCGCGGCAGAACGCGCTCAGGCCAGCGGAGCTGCTGATAGCGGGCCCGACTATGGGAAGTGTGAAACCAAGCTTCATTGGCGAGTCCTTTCGGTGATCCGTCAACCGTTTGCTCAGACGGGAAGTTCGGTGATGCTGAGGGCGAAGTCCAAGTTCCCCACCCCGTGGTTGGCGAGGCCCACCGTGACCACGCCCGCTCCTTCCAGCCAGTGCGCCATTTTCAGGCCGCCGACGTCCAGCGGGCGCAGCCCGAGGCTCTCGATGAACGCCTCCACACTTGCCTTGGCCTGCGCATTATCGCCAGCGATGAAGACGTCGGGCCGACCCTTCTCCAGGACATGACGGAAGATGGTGTTGAACGCCTTCACCACGCTGGCGCTGGCCGGGGCCGCCTTGGCGACTTCCTGCGCGATCGAGGTCTCCTCGCGGTGTGCTAGCCCGTCGAACGTGGAATTGAAGGGATTGCTGATGTCGACGATAACCTTGCCCGCGAGAGCGTCTCCGTACTGGGCGACGACCGGCACGACACCGTCGTACAACAGGGCCACGATGACGATGTCCCCGGCCGGGGCGGTGCCCCATTCTCCCGTCGTGGCGCCGCCGCCGAGAGCCTTGGCCAGGTCAGCGGCCTTGGACTGATCGCGGCCCATGACCTCGACGGTGTTGCCGCCCGCTACCGCCCGCGCGCCGATGGTGCGGGCCATGTTCCCGGTGCCGATGATGCTGATGTTGCTCATGAGATGTCCTGCCCTGGTTGTGCGTTGTTCGGTTTAGATGGCGGTGGTGCCGCCGTCGGCGACGAGTTCCATGCCGTTGACGTAGCTGGAGTCGTCGGAGGCGAGGAAGAGGGCGGCGGCGGCGATTTCGTCGGGGCGGCCCATCTGGCCGCGGGGGATGAGGGACTCGAACTGGCGCTTGGTGGCCTCGTCGAAGAGTTCTTCCTGCTTGGCGGTGGCGACCTGGCCGGGGGTCAGGACGTTGACGCGGATGCGGCGGTCCTTGAGCTCGTTGAGCCAGACGCGGGCCCAGGCCTGCTGGACGGCCTTGCTGCCGGCGTAGACGCTCCAGCCGGGGAAGGCGCCGAGGGAGGCGTTGGAGCCGGTCATGAGGATGGAGCCGCCGTCGTTGAAGAGCGGGAGGGCCTTCTGGACGGTGAACAGGGTGCCGCGGGCATTGAGCCCGAACCAGGTGTCGAACTGGGCCTCGGTGATCTCGCCGAGCGGGGCGGGCTCGCCCCCGCCGGCGCTGGCCCACAGCACGTCGAGGCTGCCCTTCTCCCGCTTGACGGTGTCGTACAGGCGGTCCAGGTCGTCCAGGTCGGCGGCGTCGCCCTGGACGCCGGTGACGTTGCGGCCGATCTGCTTCACGGCCTCGTCCAGGGCGTCCTGGCGGCGGCCGGTGATGAAGACGTGCGCTCCCTCGTCGACGAACAGCTTCGCGCCGGCCAGCGCCATGCCGGTGGTGCCGCCGGTGATGACCGCTACCTTGCCGTCAAGCTTTCCCATGTTGCTCCTTTAGGTCGGTGGTGCCGTGCGCACCTGGGATGACGGCGTTATGTACACCGCTCTGTGTGCTTACGGTACGGGGCGCGCGGCCGGGACGCAAACTATGTACACCGATCGTTACCCAGCTCGGGTACCATGGACCCGTGACGGAGTTGGAGAAGGGCCCCCAGGGCCGCCGCCGCGGCCGGGGCGCCCGCGAGCGCATCCTCAGCGCGTCCCAGCAACTGTTCCGCGAGCAGGGCATCAACCGCACCGGCATGGACCAGCTTTGCGCGGCGGCCCAGGTGTCCAAGCGCACGGCCTACCAGCACTTCACCGGCAAGGACGAACTCGTCACCGAGTACCTGCGCCGGTTCGACCCCTCCGTTCTGTCCGGCGTGTTCGACCGCACCGACCTCACTCCCCGCGAACGGCTCCTCGCCGCCTTCGACATCCCCCCCACCACCCCCCTGTGCC
>NZ_VCJS01000460.1 GCF_005893125.1 Nonomuraea basaltis
TCGCCATCCGGAACGCGTCGGAAAGCTGGCGCTGATCACTCCGAGCGTCATCGCCGTCGGCATCACGATCAGTGGAGAGGCCCGGCGGGCGACGGCCCTACTGCGCAAGGACGAGCCCTGGTTTCCGGCTCCGAGCCGTCCGCGCCTACGAATCCGCACCGGAGGGCACATCTGGTTCCGAGGAGGTAGCCGAAGGCCCTCAGGCCGAGAAGAGCCCGTGGCGCAGGGTCCGTTACTTCTTCGCCGAGCCATCGGTCCGCGTGGCCGTCTGCGCCAATCTGGACCGCGCGAGCCAGCGGATCGCCCCGCTGATCGCGGCGACCAGCGAGCTGACAGAAACGCAGGCTCGCGTGACCACGAACGCCCTCGTCTTCGGTTATTTCGCCGCACTTGAGCAGTGGTACCTCGACGGCGGCAGCCGCCCTATCGCCGACTACGTCGAGGAGGGCCTGCGTCCACTGCGCAGCGTCTGGCCGTCCTCTGACCACGAACATCCCGCATAAATTCCGCACGCACTCGCTTGGCGCCCGACGCCATCCAGACCAAATCGCCTTCCTTCGACGCCACCTTCCCTCGAGTTGACATCCGCCGTCCGCGAGGGCGCATGCGCCGGGCCGCCGACGGTTGTCGACCCCGGCGGAAGCCGATCCGGATGATCCTGCTTGCGCGGTCTGCGCAAATCTCGACCAGATCGCGGGTCATGGACATGGTGGGCGATTCGACCAACAGCGGATCGTGGGCTTCCGCCTCGCGGCGCGTAGGCGAAACGTTCCCCATACGTCACATTACGGACAAACCGTTTCTTGGAGTGCCATGTTGTACGGGCGTCAGGCGGAGCAGTCCGTCATCGGCGGGTTGCTGGAGGGCCGGTCCGGCGCTCTGGTGGTGCGTGGCGAGGCGGGCATCGGCAAGTCGGCCCTCCTGGAGTTCTCCGCGGCGAGCACGCGGGGACGGGTGCTGCGGGTGACCGGCGTCGAGCCCGAGACGGATCTGCCGTTCGCCGCCTTGCACCTGCTGCTCCGCCCGGTCGTCGATCACATCGAGGCGCTGCCGCAGCAGCAGGCGGAGGCGTTACGTGGCGCGCTCGGCCTCGGCGGCGACAACCGCGGAGACCGCTTCCTTGTCGGGCTCGCGACGCTCAGCCTGCTGGTGGAGCTGTCGGCGGCGGGCCCGGTGGTGTGCCTGGTCGACGACGCGCAGTGGCTGGACGGCGAGTCGGCCGACGCGCTGCTGTTCGCCGCACGCCGCCTGCATGACGAGCCCGTCGCCGTCCTGTTCGCGGCACGGGAGGGCGAGTTTCCCGCCAGGGGTCTGCCCGAGTTGCGGCTGGGCAAGCTGGACACCGAGGCCGCCCGCAAGCTTCTCGCCGAGCAGGCAGCGGACCTGCCGCCTGCCGCTCGCGACCAGTTGGTGGCCGAGGCCGGGGGTAACCCGCTGGCGCTGGTCGAGCTGCCCCGCATGCTCACGGGTGAGCAGCGCAAGGGCGCGCTCGTGCCGCTGTCGTTCTCGCTCGGTACGGCGCAGCCGGTGACGGACCGGGTGCTGATCGGTTTCCGTGATCGGATCGCGGCGCTGCCTGACGCTACCCGCTCCTGCCTGCTGGTGGCGGCCCTCGATCACCACGACGAGCTTGATGTGCTCGCGCGCGCGGTCGGCCTGCTCGGTGCCTCGCTGGCCGACTTCGCCGCAGCCGAGCGCGCGGGCCTGGTGCGGGTGGGCTTGGGGGGCGTGGTCTTCCATCACCCGCTGGTGCG
Source organism: Nonomuraea basaltis (assembly GCF_005893125.1). Taxonomy (GTDB): domain Bacteria; phylum Actinomycetota; class Actinomycetes; order Streptosporangiales; family Streptosporangiaceae; genus Nonomuraea; species Nonomuraea basaltis. The sequence goes on from NZ_VCJS01000460.1 coordinate 1,755, forward strand.
TACCGCGGTGCTGCTGGCCTGTGACATCGCCGCCCGGATGGCCGCCCACCGGGCGCTGGCCGAGACCGTCGATGAGGACCGGCGAGCCTGGCACCTGGCCGCCGTCACCCTGCAGCCCGACGAGGAGGTGGCCGGGCAGCTGGAGAATCTGGCGCTGCGCGCGCGGCGCCGCGGCGGTCAGGCCGCGGTGTCGGCGGCCTACGCGCGGGCGGCCGAGCTGTCGGCCGACCCCGGCCAGGCCGTACGCCGGTGGACGGCCGCAGCCGGGGCCGCGGCCGAGGCCGGCCTGTGGCAGCGCGCGGGCGAACTGGTGGACAGGGCGCGCCACCAGATCGGGACGACGACGCCGACAGACGCCGTCCTGGCAGAGCTCGCCTACGTGCGCGCGAAGCTGGAGATCGAGGCGGGCCGGCCGCTGCAGGGGGTGCGGCTGCTGCACGAGGGAGCCGAGGCGGCCGACGACCTGCCCGCCAGGCTGTCGCTGCTCAGCCTGGCGGGCTTCTACACCTGGGCCAGTGCCACCCACCCCGACCAGCTCGCGCTGGCCCGCCGTACCGAGGAACTGTGCCCGGACGGCGACGGGCTGCCCGCTCTGGTGCGCACGATCAACCACGCCATCCGCCTGATCCTCGAGGGTGACGCCGTGACCACGCTCACCTACCCCATGCCGGACCAGGCCGAACGCATCCCGTCCGAGCTGCGCTTCATCATCGCCTACCAGAGCATGGTCCGCGCCGACCTCGACGGCATGCTGGAAGGCTCGGCCCAGCTCGTCCAGGACTGCCGGGCGGAGGGACGTCTGGGACGCATGCCCCAGGCCATGACGATCTTCACCATCGCGCAGCTCCTCAACGGACACCACCGCTCCGCGCGCGCCACCGTGGTCGCGGGTCTGGCCCTGGCCGCCGACGTCGGCCAGCCGCAGTGGAGCAGCTACCTGGCGGGCGTGCACGCCTGGCTGTCCGCGATCGCCGGCGCGCAGGAGGAATGCGCGGCGATGGCCGCGCAGGCCATCCGGGAGGCCGGCCACCGCCGGTGGATGCCGGGATACTGCTGGGCCGAGTACGCCCTCGCGGCACTGGACTTCGGGCTGGGCCGCTACGAAGCGATGCTCGACCGGGTGGACCGCGCCATGTCCGGTCCCACCCGCCATGCCTTCCTGTGGCGATACTCCTGGCCCGACTACATCGAGGCCGCCGTCCGGATCGGGGATCCGCAGCGTGCCCGGGACCAGCTCCGTCGCTACACGGAGTGGGCCGAGGCCACAGGTCAGGCCAGGCCGCTTGCCGTACTGCATCGGGTCCGTGCGCTGCTGGCCCCGGACAGCGAGGCCATGGGCCTGTACGAACGTGCGCTGGCCCTGCACGGCGAGGGCGAGCAGCCCTTCGACGAGGCACGCACCCGCCTGGTCTACGGGGAGTGGCTGCGCCGAACCAGGCGGCGCGCCGAGGCGCGCGGCCAGCTCCAAGCCGCCATGGATGCCTTCGACCGGCTCGGCGCGACCCCGTGGGCTGCCCGCGCTGCCGCCGAACTGCGCGCCACCGGCCTCTCCCAGCCGGATCGCTCTGGTGCCGGAGATCCGCTGGACGTGCTGACCCCGCAAGAGCTCCAGGTGGTACGGCTGGCCGTCACCGGCGCCTCCAACCGCGAGATCGGCGCGCAACTCTTCCTCAGCCCGCGCACGGTCGCCTCCCACCTGTACAAGGCCTTTCCCAAGCTGGGCGTCTCCTCGCGCGCCGAACTGACCAGGCTCCCAGGACTGATCTGAGGGTAGGTCACACTCGGCGGTAGATGATCGGCTGCGC
>NZ_VCJS01000461.1 GCF_005893125.1 Nonomuraea basaltis
CGTCGGGGGACAGCTCCAGGTCGGCCAGGGTGCGGACCGCGGTGCGCAGGCGGCCCATGGTGACCGCCTCGGCCACGCCGTGCCCCATGACGTCGCCGATGACTATGGCGACCCGGTCGGCCGACAGGGAGATGACGTCGTACCAGTCGCCGCCCACCTCCATGTCCTTACCGGCAGGCAGGTAGCGGGCCGCGGCGGTGACCGCCGGCAGGCTGGGCAACTCGCGGGGAAGCAGCCCGCGCTGCAGTTCCTGGGCGCGCGTGTGCTCCCTGTCGTACAGGCGGGCCCGTTCCATGGCCTGGGCGACCAGCCCGCTGAGCGCGGTGAGCAGGTTGCGCTCCTCGCCGGTGAACTGGCGCGGATCGGTGAAGGAGACGACACAGCTGCCCACCGGGCGTCCCGAGGCGATCAGCGGCAAGAAGGCCCATGCTTGCTTGCCTTCCGCCGCCGGAAGGTCGGCCGCCATGGGGTAGCGCTCGATGTACTCCTCGAGCGAGCTGATGAACATCGGCGTGCGCTCCCGCAGGACCCCGGCGATCGGGAGCCCCCAGGAGGCCGGCATCTGGGCTACCTGGTCGACGAACTCCTTTGGATACCCGGTGCACCCGACCGGCCGCAGATGGTCGCCCTCCAGGAAGGCGAGCATCAGTCCGGAGGCGCCGAACGACGGCAGGATGTGGTCGGCGGAGGCGTCCACGACATCGTGAACGGTGACCGCCTCGGCCAGCGCCCTGGTCAACTGCCTGATATGGGAGGCCCGCTCCGCGGAAGCGCGCTCGGCGTTACGCGTCTGCGGTTCGGTGACCGTCTCCAGAACGTCATGGGTCTTGGTGACGTCCCACAGTGTGCCGATCATGCGTGCCGGTTCACCGTTCTCATCGAGCACCAACCGGCCGCGGACCCGCACCCAGCCGGACGTCCCGTCCGGGCGGCACACCCGATACTCGGTGCTGTGCATCCTCCCCGTGCGGATCGCCTCGTCGATGTCGGACAGCACCCACGGCAGATCCTCGGGGTGGATGGTGCCCGTCCAGGTCTCGATGCGTCCACCGGAGGTGTCCGGATCGACGCCGAGCACGGTGAGCATCGCCTCGTTCCAGATGACATCACCGGTCCGGATGTCCCAGTCCCACGTGCCGACCGCCTGCAGGTTCTGCTGCAGATGCGAGCCGGTGGGCTGCTCCTGCCACTCCGTGAAGGTCGAACCGGGCGGACGTGAGGAGGACTTGCTCAGGCGCTCGCCGGCCCATCGGCCCAGTGTGTCGAGAAAGCCCTGTCGCCCGGCCGACGGCTCGTGCGAGGAGACCGTCACGACCGACAGCGTGCCGACCGGCCCGCCGGGGCCGAGCAGCGGGACGGCCGCCATCGCCGTATCGGCCGGCCAGGACCAGGACCAGGATCCGGCTTCGGCCCCGTCCGGTCGTCCGCTCGCCGTCGCGCCATCTTCGGGCATCCCATCGACGAGGCTCGCCATGGACACCCGCACGAACACACCGTCCCGGAACGCGCGCGCCGGGGCGAGCGGGCCGTTCCCGTCAATGCGCTCCCATGCATGGGTGAAAGCCGGGGGCAGCCCGCTGGTCACCACCAGGCGCAGCCCGCCGCCGTAGCCGGGACTGCCAAGATGCACCATGCCGCCCAGCCCGGCAAGATCGGCCACCGCCTGCTGGATCGCGAACCGCAGGAGCTCGATCCCCCACAGATCATCACCGACCACCGCCAGCAGCCGTTTTCGCTCCTCGGACACCTGGTCCGCCCACATGATCCGCAGATCTTGCGCACGCCGTTCGCCCATCCCCATCCCCCTGCCCTTCGCCACGTCACCAGGGTCTCCATCAGGGTCAAGGTTGATCCTGCGGAGCCCGGGCTCTGGGACGCGTCTGCGGCACCGATCCGGGAGGAATCTGCCTATATAGGGGGATATGTACAGAGTATAACTACCCAAACACCGCCGCCGGTCGTGCCGCCAGGTCTGCGACGGCGCCGGGTCCAGGAGCATCGCCCCGAACACGGCCACGGGGACGTCGGGCAGCGCGCCTCCGGTCGTCAGCTCTTCCAGGACGGTGGCGAGCGCCGTCACCGCCCGCATCGGGCACGAGCGGCGATCGACGCCGACGCGACCGCGGCGATGACCCTGGAAGACCACCGCCGCGGGCCGACACCCGCAGGTCCCGCATGGGGACCGTCAGACTTCTTCCACGCTGCTCGGCTCACGCCGGGACAGATCGATACCGAGCTCTTCCGCGGCGCGGAAGACGTCCTCGTCGGTGTCACGCATCTCGATGGACATGCCGTCGCTGGAGAGCACCTCGACGTTCAGGCACAGCGACTGCATTTCCTTGATGAGCACCTTGAAGGACTCGGGAATGCCCGGCTCGGGAATGTTCTCGCCCTTGACGATGGCCTCGTAGACCTTCACCCGGCCCAGAACATCGTCGGACTTGATGGTCAGCAGCTCCTGCAGGGCGTAGGCGGCGCCGTACGCCTCCAGCGCCCACACCTCCATCTCACCGAAGCGCTGGCCACCGAACTGGGCCTTACCGCCGAGCGGCTGCTGGGTGATCATGGAGTACGGGCCGGTCGACCGAGCGTGAATCTTGTCATCGACCAGGTGGAGCAGCTTGAGGATGTAGATGTAGCCGACCGAGATCGGATACGGGAACGGCTCACCGGAGCGGCCGTCGAACAGCCGTGCCTTGCCGCTCTGCTGCACCAGCCGGTCACCGTCACGGTTGGCCACCGTGTTGCCCAGCAGCCCGACGATCTCTTCCTCGTGGGCGCCGTCGAAGACCGGGGTGGCCATGTTGGTCTGCGGCGCCACGCGATCGAAGCCCTTGTCCCGCAGCCGCTCGGCCCACGCCTCCCGAATGCCGGAGATGTCCCAGCCGCGCGCGGCGATCCATCCCAGATGCGTCTCCAGCACCTGACCGACGTTCATCCGGCCGGGCACGCCCAGCGGGTTGAGGATGATGTCGACCGGGGTGCCGTCCTCCAGGAACGGCATGTCCTCGATCGGCAGGATCTTGGAGATGACGCCCTTGTTGCCGTGGCGGCCGGCCAGCTTGTCACCGTCGGTGATCTTACGCTTCTGGGCCACGTGCACGCGGACCAGCTCGTTGACGCCCGGAGGGAGCTCGTCGCCCTCCTCGCGAGAGAACACCCGCACCCCGATGACCTTGCCCTGCTTGCCGTGCGGCACCTTCAGCGAGGTGTCACGCACTTCACGGGCCTTCTCACCGAAGATCGCGCGCAGCAGCCGCTCCTCCGGCGTCAGCTCGGTCTCACCCTTCGGGGTGACCTTGCCGACCAGGATGTCGCCGGGCACGACCTCGGCGCCGATGCGGATGATGCCCCGCTCGTCGAGATCGGCCAGCACCTCCTCGGAGACGTTGGGGATGTCCCTGGTGATCTCCTCGGGACCCAGCTTGGTGTCACGGGCGTCGACCTCGTGCTCCTCGATGTGGATCGAGGAAAGCACGTCGTCCTGCACCAGCCGCTGCGACAGGATGATCGCGTCTTCGTAGTTGTGACCCTCCCACGGCA
>NZ_VCJS01000462.1 GCF_005893125.1 Nonomuraea basaltis
CGCCCACCCGGCCCACCTCATCACCGAGCCCGGCATGGGCTACCGATTCACTCCCTGACGCCCCGCTCATGCAGGAGCAGATCAAAGGTGTCCACAGGCCTAACGATCCCATATCTGGTACCGTTCCTAAAATTGGGAAAGCACGTGCCGTTGGAGATGGGTGGCAGCCCAGACAGGTGCGCTCTCGTCTCCGTCAAGCCGGCGCCGACAGTGAGGGAGTCAGCGATGCAGCGTCGAACGGCGACCGAGGCAACGCCGCCAGTGGGACGGCACTACCAGGTCAGGGATCGGAGACTGCTCCTCCACCGATCGGGCAGCGGGAGCCCGGCGGTGGTGTTCCTCCCCGGGGCCGGCTCGTCCGGCATGGACGGCTTCATCGTTCACCATCGGGCCGCTGAACTCACCACGAGCGTGCTCTACGACCGGGCCGGAACGGGGTGGAGTGACCGGATCGAGCTGCCGCGCACCTCCACCCAGGTCACCGACGAGCTCCGCGAGCTACTGCGGGTCGCAGGCGTGCCCGCTCCCTACCTGCTGGTGGGTCACTCCCTTGGCGGCCTCTACGCACGCCACCATGCACAGCGTTTCCCCGACGAGGTGGCGGGCCTGGTCCTGGTGGAGCCCGAACACGAAGACTACGACTCCTACATGCCCCAGAAACTGAACGAGCTGTATCAGGCATGGGACCCCGACGAGGCGGTGCCTGACGAGTTGCCCGACGAAATCATCCAGTTCTACCGCGCCCTGTTCGCGCGGGAGATGGCCGACTGGCCGGAGGAGATCCGCGAGCCGCTGATCGAACGTCACGTCAGCCCGGAATGGCTGAAGATCGGCGGCCAGGAGGCGGCCAACCGTTACCAACTCCATGACGAGATACGCAACGCAGGACCGATGCCCGACGTCCCGCTGATCGTGCTCACCGCCACGGCGATCGACCCCTTCAAAGAAGCGGTGACCCAGGGCATACCCACATCGCTTCTCCACGAGGAGGCCGAAGCCAAGACGCGGCTCTACACCGCGCTGGCCACATCGGTCTCGCATGGCGAGAACCGCGTTATCGACGACGCCGGACACGCCTCCGTCATCTTCCGCCGTCCCGACGCCGTCCTCCAAGCGATCCAGGACCTACTCGGCAGACTCGGCCGCTGACCAAGAGAAATTGCTCCACCTGGTTCGACAAGGTGCGTTCAGATCGATCGCCGCCCGAAGGCTCCATGCCCGCAGCGGGGTGCTCTAGGGGTGCGTGACTGCAGGCTCTAACCTGGGGCGGTCGGAAGGCCTTGTCGAGGGCCGTGTCCGGGATGCGGTGGGAGAAGCAGATGAGCGGCGCGGACGAGTTGGTCGTTCCAGCGGTGGTCGAAAGCCCGGTACATCCGACCGAGCCGGCCAGCCGTGCCGGGCGGTGGCTGCTTGAGCACCGAGTCCAGCCGGTCGGGCCGGAGACCGCCGAGGGGCACGCCAAGCCACAGGCGTGGTGGAAGGTGATGTGCCTGACCGGCGTCGACTACTTCTCTACGCTCGCTTACCTGCCGGGCATCGCCGCGCTGGCGGCCGGGGCGCTGTCGCCGCTGGCCACGCTGCTCATCGTGGCATTGACGCTGCTGGGCATGCTGCCGATGTACCGCCGGGTGGCCAAGGAGAGCCCGCACGGGCAGGGGTCGGTGGCGATGCTGGAGCGGCTGCTGCCGTTCTGGCGGGGCAAGCTGTTCGTGCTGGTGCTGCTCGGGTTCGTGGCCACGTCGTGGATCATCACGATCACGCTGTCGGCGGCGGACGCGTCCGTGCACGTCGTGGAAAATCCGTACTTCCCGAGTTTCCTGCACGGCCACGAGGTCACCCTGACTGTCGTGCTGCTGCTGGTCCTGGGCGGGGTGTTCCTGCTCGGCTTCACGGAGGCCGTCAGCGTGGCCATCCCGCTGGTGGCGCTCTTCCTTGTTCTGAACGCCGTGGTTGTCGCGGTCGGGCTGGGCCAGGCCATCGCCGCGCCGGAGGCCATCTCGGCATGGACGGCTGCCCTCACCGAAGGCCGGGAAGGGGTCACCGGTCTCATCGGGCCCGCGATCTTGGCCTTCCCGCTGCTGGTGCTGGGTCTGTCGGGATTCGAGACGGGTGTCAGCATGATGCCGCTGGTGGAGGCGTCGGGTAAGGACGCCGAGCAGCGGCTGGCCTCGCGCATCGGCAACACCCGCAAGCTGCTGACCGCCGCCGCGCTCATCATGAGCGTCTATCTGATCGCCACCAGCTTCGTGACCACGGTCCTCATCCCGGCCGAGCAATTCGCCCCCGGCGGCGCGGCCAACGGTCGCGCGATGGCCTACCTGGCGCACGAACACCTCGGCGAGACCTTCGGCACCGCCTACGACATCAGCACCATTCTCATCCTGTGGTTCGCCGGCGCCTCGGCGATGGCCGGGTTGATCAACATTGTGCCCCGATACCTGCCTTCTTACGGCATGGCACCCGAATGGGGTCGGGCCGTACGCCCTGTCGTCATCGTCTACACGCTCATCTGCATCGCCCTGACCATCGCCTTCGACGCCGACGTCGACGCTCAGGCCGGCGCCTACGCCACCGGCATCTTGGCGATGATGGTCTCCGGCGCCGTCGCGGTCACCATCTCCGCCATCAGACGTCGCCAGCGCCCGGCCGTCATCGGTTTCACCGTGCTCACCCTGGTCCTGCTGTACGCGCTGGTGGAGAACATCAGGGAGAAGCCGGACGGTATCGCCATCTCCGCGCTGTTCATCCTCGGCATCATCGCCATCTCCCTGGTCTCGCGGATCTCGCGCACCACAGAGCTGCGCGCCGACCGGATCGAGTTCGACCCTGCCGCCCGCCGCTTCATCACCGAATCGCTCGCCCACGACCGCGCGCTGAACCTCATTGCCAATCGCCGCCAGGTCGGCGACCCGGCCGAGTACGCCGCCAAGGAGAACGAGCAGCGCGGCATGAACCCCGTCCCGGGAGCGGCTGATGTGCTGTTCCTGGAGATCGACGTCATCGACCCGTCGGAGTTCAGCAACGTCCTGCAGGTCCGCGGCGTCCAGGTCGACAGCCACCGGATATTGCGCGCCGCCAGTCCCGCCGCCCCCAACGCCATCGCCGCGATCCTCCTCGCCCTGCGCAACGTCACCGGCGTCCGGCCACACTGCTACTTCGAATGGTCGGAGGGCAGCCCCCTCACGCATCTGCTCCGCTATCTCCTCCTCGGCCGGGGAGACACGCCCCCGGTCGTTCGGGAGATCATCCGCAAGAGCGAATCGGAGCCCGCCAGTCGGCCAGGCATCCATGTCGGCGGCTGAGCCACATCCTTCAGCAGACAGATCAGGCACGTCTTCGGCCATTCGTTGGACAGCCCTCGATGGGCGAATACTGCTGATTAGTTCCCCTGTCCCTGCCGGGACGCCGCTCAGGCGGGAAAATGGGTGCGGGTTGCCCGCCGACGTCGGTTCTTCTATGGCGCGGGTGAGGCCGTTGATTAGTTTGATCGCTGGGAGCTGCTTCAGGG
>NZ_VCJS01000463.1 GCF_005893125.1 Nonomuraea basaltis
GGGCCGGCGGGCCGCCGCCTCCGCCGTGCTGGCGCGGATGGGTGGTGAGCCCCTGGGGGAGGCGCCGGGGCAGGCGTGGGAGCGCGGCCGCTTCTCCGCCCCGTACCTGCGCGACTCGCTGCTCGCGGCCGGCGCCACCGTCGAGACGCTCGAGACCGCCGGGTTCTGGTCGAATCTGCCGCGGCTCTACGACGCGGTGCGGCTGGCCCTGCTCGGCGAGCTCGGCTCGCCGCTGGTCATGTGCCACATCTCGCACGTGTACGAGACCGGCGCCTCGCTGTACTTCACCGTCGTGACCCCGCAGGAGGACGACCCCGTGGCGCAGTGGGAGCGGGCCAAGGCGGCGGTGAACGCGGCCGTCGTCGAGGCGGGCGGCACGATCACGCACCATCACGGGGTCGGTCGCGATCACCGGGACGCCTACGCCGCCGAGCTCGGCCCGGTCGGCGTCGCCGTCATGGGGGCGGTCAAGTCCCGGCTCGACCCGGCCGGGATACTCAACCCCGGCGTGCTCATTCCCGGTCGTCCGGGGGAGGGATGATCCGGTCGGCCTCGGCCAGGGTCTCGGCGGCCTCGCTGTAGCGGTGGAGGGCCTCCAGCGCGGCGGCGAGGGCGCGCAGCGAGACCTCCAGCGGGCCGCCGCCCAGCGAGCGGGTGAGCGCCACCGCCTCCTGCGCCAGCGGCAGCGCCTCCATGGCCCGGCCCCGCTTGAGCTGCATCTTCGCCGCCGTGCGCAGGCAGCGCGCCAGCAGCGCCGTGTGCTCGCCGTGGGACTCCCTGACCAGGGCCCGGCTCCGCGCGATGGCCTCCCTCACGCTGTTGAACGCCGCGCCTTTCCACCGGCGGGTCTGGGCATAAGCGAGCAGACCCTCGATGGCATCCACGGCGGAAGCGCCTTTCCGGGTCGCGTCGTCCGGGCCGTTACGCGTCATGGGAGCCTCCCGTCGGTGGGTCCCAACCGCTTGCTTGGGGGGTGAGGTTACACCATTGCCTTCTCTGTCGTACGGAGTGTTCAGGATGCGCGAATGGTAGATCACGGTAAAGATGTGGTCATGGTTGAAGTAGCGGCCGAGCGTGGAAAACAGCTTTCGTCACGGGTGTCAGAGGAAGGGGCCGGATGGGCCTGCTCGCAGATCGGTACGTTCGCCCAGCTCAGACCGGATAATCATGGGTTCAGCTGGCTGAATTTGCGGACGCTCTGGCTCTCCCGCAACGAGGTCCTCGCCGGGCTGTTCGGTGATCCCTCGGGGGAGGTCCGGGGGCGGTGGGTGGCGTCCCAGGAAGCGCGCGGGATTGACCCGGAATTTCGTATCAAACCCCCCGTCGGGGGAAATTTCAGTTTCCTTCTCCTTGGCGATACCGGTGAGGGCGACGCCTCCCAGTACGCCGTCGTTCCTGGAATGCTGAAAGTCGGCGAGAGAACATCGTTCGCCATCATCGCCAGCGACGTGATCTACCCGATCGGATCGGGCAACGAGTACGGGGACAAGTTCTTCCGCCCGTACAAGGACTATGACGCTCCCATCTACGCCATTCCGGGGAACCACGACTGGTACGACGGGCTCGGCGGCTTCATGCGGGTCTTCTGCGACGCGCCGCCGCTCAAGCCCAAGCCGGACCGCGGGCCGCGCGGGCTGCTGTGGCGCAAGCCGGAGACCATCGACGAGGCGCGGCTGGCCGAGGCGCGCTCGCTCAGGGGCAAGCCGGCGCAGCAGGCCACGCAGCCGGGGCCGTACTGGGCGATCGAGAGCGACAGCCTGCTGATCGTCGGCGTGGACACCGGCATCAGGAACGTGATCGACAAGGCGCAGACCGCGTGGCTGCGGCGCGTCTCGCTCGACCCGAGGCCGAAGATCCTCGTGACCGGCAAGCCCATCTACACCGGCAACGCCTACAAGCCGTCACCCCTGGAGGAGGGCGGCACGATCGACGACATCGTGCGCGACCCGGCGCACCGGTACGTCGCGGCCATCGGCGGAGACGTGCACAACTACCAGCGCTATCCGGTCAAGGTGGGCGACCGGGTCATCCAGTACGTCGTCGCGGGCGGCGCCGGCGCGTTCATGCACGCCACGCACACGATCGGCCGGGTCGACGTGGCGGGGGTGCACGAGGACGACTTCAAGTGCTACCCGCTGCGCGGCGACTCGCTGTCGTTCTACAGCCAGCTCTACGCGCGCCGGCTGCGGATGAAGTGGCTCTACCTCACGCCGAACGAGGCCCTGTGCATCATGTCGGAGCGCATCAAGAACAAGCCCGTCAGGACCCCCGCGGGTCCCGTGAAGATCACGCGCCGGATGCGGTGGGCCGCTCGGCTGCTCGGGGCCTGGGCGTGGCCGTTCCGGCTGCCCGTGGACCGGGTGTTCCATCGTTTCCTGTCCGAGCTGTCCGACTGGGACACGCCGCCGTTCTTCAAGCAGTTCCTGCACATGTCGGTCACACCCGAGGAGCTGACGCTGCGGTGCTTCGCCGCCACCGGCTGCCTGGCGCAGGAGGTCGAGCCGCCGCTGGAGGACGAGGTGCGTATCAGCTTGTCGTAGCCGTTTTGTCGGAGGCGTTTGGCACCCTGGACGATGTGCATGTCGTGGTCGCCGGAGAGACGGTGCTCCCGGTCGGGGGCGCGGCTCGCCGTGCCGCCGATCTGGCGGGAGCCGTGCGCGAGATCGAGGCGGCCGAGCGTCCGCGGTGGGTGTGGGCCGACACGCGGGAGACGTACCCGCCGCTGCTCCGGGCGGGCGTGCGGGTCGCGCGCTGCCACGACATCGCGCTCACCGAGGCGCTGCTGCTCGCGTACGAAGGCCGCTACGGCGAGAGCCGCACGGCCCGGGCGGTGCACGCCAGGCTGCACGGGCTGCCGGAGCCCGATGACCAGCCGGACGTGCCGGGCACGCTGTTCGCGCCCGAGCCGCTCGGCGCGGAGGCGGTGGCCGAGGTGCTGGCCGATCAGCTGCGGCGGATCGAGGCGCTGCCGGCGCCGGGCCGCTTCCGGCTGCTGGTCGCGGCCGAGTCGGCGGGGGCGCTCGTCGCGGCCGAGATTTCGCACGACGGGATGCCGTGGCGCAGGGACGTGCACGACGCGCTGCTGACCGAGTTGCTCGGGCCGCGGCCGGTGCACGGCATGCGGCCCGCCAAGCTGCAGGCGCTGGCCGGCGAGGTGGCGGCGGCGTTCGGGCATCCGGTCAACCCGGACTCGGTGCAGCAGCTCGTCAAGGCGTTCAAGGGGGCGGGGGTGGCGCTGAAGACGACCCGGTCGGGGGAGCTGAAGCAGATCGACCATCCCGCGGTGGCGCCGTTGCTGGCGTACAAGGAGCTGGCCCGGCTGTTCAGCTTCCACGGGTGGGTTTGGGCCGATCAGTGGGTGCGGGACGGGCGGTTCAGGGCCGAATACGTGGTGGGCGGCGTCGTGTCCGGGCGGTGGGCCACCAGCGGGGGCGGGGG
>NZ_VCJS01000464.1 GCF_005893125.1 Nonomuraea basaltis
GGTCCCACCCCCCGCAAGATGCCCGCTACCCCCGACCAAGATCATGGCCGCGGGGTTGCCGCCCGGCTCGGCCGGGCGGGCTTGATCTAGTAGGGAAACTCATCACACGCCGGGCTGGCGGCGGTGCTGCGTGCCCTTGCCCCGTGGCGGGGACGGTCCGTCCCCCGAGAGCCGCCCCCGGCTTACCCACGCCTCGGGACGCCTGGGGCCAGGTGCCGAGGGACCGGCGATGTGTGCTCCAGATCCGGCCGGTCGGCCTTCGCGTGGGTCGTCTTGAAGGCCGCAGCACTCATCATGCGGGCCTTGACCGCTGATGTGAATCACCCTGGTGCGTTCACGGGAGACACTTGCCCACTTTTGACCTCCGGGGCGGTTATGGAGAGTGAACGTGGTGGAGTGCTCGCAGGTCAGGACGTAGCGTTGGGATGGAAGGTAGGGATCATATACCTCCCGGGTGATTGTGATGAGCCTTTCGGTGCGGGTGATGCAGTACGCCGATTACAGCGTTGTAGTCCTGGACGGTGAGCTGGACATGGCCTCGGGTCCACGCCTGGTGGCTGCTGCCACCGAGGCTCTGGCGGGGGAACGCCGCTACCTGCTGGTGGACGCGGCCGGACTGACGTTCTGTGACTCTGATGGGCTGTACGCACTGCTGGAGACGCGGCGCGAGGTCACCGGAGCGGGCGGCACGATGGAACTGGCTCATGTGCGCGCCAGGTTCCGCCGCGTTCTGGACATCACTGGACTGAGCGGCGTCTTTACCATCACATCGGACGCGGCGGATCGCGGGTCCACGCCGCATGCTGGTCAAGGTCCATCAATTCCCCCTCAACGATCTGAAGATCCTTAGGTCGTGGAGATGAGTCGTCCGCGTGGGCTGGGCGTGAGACGTTGATGCGTGGCTAGGCGGGCGTGCGATAGCAGTCGGCCCGCGCGGGCCGGGTGTTCCGTGCGCGGTGCCGGGGACGGTCTTCCCCCGAGTTCCGTCCCCGGCTGTGGCGACGCCTCGGGCCAGGTGCCAAGGCCCCGGCGAGTGCTCTGGTTCGCGCCGGGGCGGCTTCCCTGGGTGTGCGCCTTTGGAGCCGCAAGAGTCATGATGCGTGTCGGGATGGTCGTTGTGTAGCGTCCTGGGGCGCTTGCGGTAGACGCTTGCCCACTTTTGACCGTGCGGGGGGGCGTGGGTTGGGGTCACAGGTCGAAGGTTGCTTGGCGTAGTCGACACGTCACTGATAGATAATGGATGCCGGGTCGCCGACCGACGGAGGGGCGGCGGCTCGGCCCGGGGTGTGCGGCGTTCGACCTGCCAGGAAGTAGCCGGGTGCCGCATGCCCCGCATGAGTGGGCTGCGGCGGGGCGCTCGCGCACGGTCGCGCCAGGCGTAGGACCTGTTGTAGCCATCGCGTCGATGATCGCCGACCGCCAGGATGACGGCTCAGGCATCAGATCATCGTGGAGCACGTACCCATCGTGACCTGCGGCGAGTCGAGCGGGCCGTAGGCGCAGTGCGGCGCGCGGCCCCGGGGAGGTTTCCCAAAAGGTCGGGCCTTGGCGTGCGCGACGCTGGTAGCGGAAAGGCTGTCTGGCGGTGGCTCCCAGACAGCCTTCCTTCGCGCGGGTAACCCCCTCAGTGCTTTACCCGCTCCCCTGTCATATCAGTAACGAGTCAGGCGCGGAGGGTGATTTTCGTCGTCCACCCGGGAGGCTTCGAGCCGCTCTCTTCCGGAAACCGGGGTTCCGGAATCAGGGACCAAAGAGACGAACATCGGGACCTTCTCCTCAGGCGCGCGGCCGGGGCCACTCCCACACTGGGAAGAGAGGAGGCAGTCATGGCACACGCTGTGGTGCACTGGGAAATCGGTGGTCCGGACAGTGAGAGTCTGCGCACCTTCTACGAGGGTCTGTTCGGGTGGAAGACCGAGACCGTCGATGAGAGCTACGCCCTTGTCCAGCCGGATGAGGGCCCAGAGGGCGGGATCATGCGGACAACCGGCGCGATGCCGCCGTACGTCACCGTCTACGTCCAGGTCGAAGACCTGGAACGGGCTCTGGACCGGGTCTGCGAACTCGGCGGAGCACGTAACGTCCCGCCCACCGAGATCGGCGAGGGCATGTCGTTCGCGCTGTTCACCGACCCGGCGGGCAACTCGGTCGGCCTGCTGGCGAGAAGCGGGTGACGGGGGCTCACCGGCGCGGGGCGCGAACCGAGCCCCCGCCGGCGGGAACCACTACCGAGAAAGGTGATTCATCATGATCATAGTCGGCGTCGATGGGTCGCAGGCCGGGCTCGAGGCGGTCGGCTGGGCGGCACGGGAGGCGGCACTTCGTGAGGTGCCGCTCACCGTGGTCCATGCCATGCCCCGATGGGCGGTGGAGGCCGACGACGGCCGCTACGCCGACGTGGCCAAGTGGATGCGCGCAGGCTGCGCGACCGTGCTCGCGGCCGGCGAGAACCGGGCATCCCACGAACAACCCAAGATCGCGGTGAGAACGGCCGCGCTACCCGGCGATCCCCGCACGGCCCTGATCCGGGCGTCGCAGGACGCGGAGCTCCTGGTCATCGGAAGTCACGGGATCGGAGGCGTGCGCGGCCTGCTCGTCGGGTCGGTGGCCTACGGCGTCGCCGGCCATGCCGTATGTGACGTCGCCGTGGTGCGTTCGCTGCCTTCGCTGCCCCGCGGCGAGATCGTGGTGGGCTTGGACGGCTCACCCAGGTCTCGCCCCGTGCTGGAGTTCGCCTTCGCCGAGGCGGAGCTGCGCGGAGCGCGGCTGCGTGTCGTACATGCCTGGGCCTGGCCGCGGCTGGATGGTTTCGAACCCGCGGATGCCGGCAGCGAGCAGAACGAACTGCTCGTGCTCAAGGAGGCACTCGCGGGGCACCGCGGACGGCACCCCGACGTCGACGTGATCGAAGAGTGCGTACACGGGCATCCCGTCGAGGTGCTAAGGCAGGCCGCGGACGGAGCCGACCTGCTTGTGGTCGGCTCGCACGGCCATGGGACGTTCGCCGGGATGGTCCTCGGATCGGTGAGCCACGCCCTGCTGCACCGCTCGCCCTGCCCGCTGGTCGTGGTCAGGAGCGAGGGCCTGTCCATTCCGGACGCACCGCGATAACGGTGCGTCCGGCGCAGGGACACTCTCTCACGTGACCTCAGGCTCCATCGTGATCGCACCAGACGGGCATTCCGCCACGCACAGGCCGCAGCCCTTGCAGAAGTAGAGATCGATCGCGAAGCGCTGCCTAGAAGATCACTGAAGATCTTGTGATGACCGCTGTGTTTCTGGGGGTGGATCGGCCGCGGGCTGTCTAGGCCGGGCTGGGGTCGAGTGTCCAGATGCCGCCGGTGTGGGTGAGTCCGAGGTTGATC
>NZ_VCJS01000465.1 GCF_005893125.1 Nonomuraea basaltis
CAGCACATCACCCTCCGTCACCAAAGGCCAGGTGGCCATCGGCTCACGCGGTCACGCCTTCACCGACGTTCACCCACGGTAAGACTCAGGAGAACTCTTCGAATCACGGCACCAAAGGTGCCCTAGCCCAGGCGATGCGGAGTTTCTCATGGATATACCCGAAAAATACCGACGTTCAGTAGCATCCGCTGGTGCGTCTAATGATCGCCTTGATGTTATGGCTCAACCCGCTGCCCCCAGCGGTTCAGCCACGGTTCCCCGTGCCGGTCGACCTGTGCGCGACCGTCGACCGGGCCCTGGTTGAGCGGCTCGTGCCCGACGCGAACGCCAGGCTGCGCGGACAATACTGTACCTGGACGCAGGGGACTACGGAACTGGCGGTCACGTGGGTCACCCAGGACAGGGACCCTTGGGATTACACCTCGGCGCAGGCTCACGAGGAGTACCGCATGCGCCTGATCGACGACCTCAGCCCGCGCAGTTCCCCCTTTTTCCGTGTGGACTCTCAGCGAGTCCCCCCAAGTGACCACCACGGAAGCGCGGGTGCTGGAGGGCGTGGGAGACGAGGCCCACCTACTCGACCACCTCTCCGCCGACACGAAGCGGGTGGGACTCGTCCAGATCTTCTTCCGCATCGGCAATCTCCTGGTGGAGGTCGAATACTCCACGTTCGACCGGCCGGTGAGCGCTGACCATCTACGTCAGGGCGCGGTGTCGGTGAGCCGCCGCATGGCGGCCACGCTCGGCCGGATGAGCCCACCCGAACCGATGCCCGCAGTGACCTCCGGCACCTACGCGGAACCACCGATCGCATGCGCCATCCTCAGCCGTGAGCAGCTCAAGAAGCTGGTCGACGCGGAGGGCTACGCGCGGGGCGGGCACTCGGCAGCCTGCAGCTGGGAAAAGCCGAACTCGTCCTTCTGGGATCCGCAGATGGAGGTGCGATTCTGGGCTCCCCAGCGCGGCCCGGCGGGCGACGGGATCGCCCAGGCGAAGGAGATGTTCGCCGGATGGAGAGACTCTGAGTCGGTGGCCGTGGATATTGCGGATGAGGCGCTCGCCTTCCATACCGGGACCGCCCAGTCGCCCGGCGAGCCGGTGGTGGCCTTCAGGAAGGCCAACCTGCTCGGCTACGTGCAGGCGCGCGACCAGGCAAGGCCGAGCAGGCCGCACGGTGGATCGTGGAGGCCCTCCCGTGATCAGGATCGTCGTGGCCGTCTTCCTCCTGCTCACCGCCGCCTGCTCGGCCGATCCCGAGCCACCTCGCCCGACCCAGGCCGCCAACCCCCTGCCGTCGGGTCCCGGAAGGTTCGCCGGGATCCTGGATCCCTGCTCGCTGCTCAGCGTTGAGCAGGTCGAGCAACTGGTCACGCTCGCTGAGCAGGAATACGACGACGGAGGCTGCACCTGGTCGACCCCGTCCCTCGATCTGGAAGGGCAAGCGATCTATCAGCTCGAGGTCGGCGTCCATCTGGCCGCCGATCTGGCGGCGGCGCACGCCTTTTTCACGAAACCCCCGGACTCCGCCTTTCCCCGCATGGTGGTCAAGGCCCTGCCCGAGACTCCCACCAGCGCGAAGGTGGGTGACGAGTCGTTCATCCTGCCCGCGGAGCTTTCGCAGACCACGGTCCTGGCCTTCCGGCTCAGCAACGCGGTGATCAACATCAACTACGGCTGGCATGCAAAGCCCGATCCGCGGCACCTGGACCAGGCGCAAAAGGCCGCGCAGCGGATCGCCGAGGCCCTGGACCGGCCCGCTCCCGCCGTCAACCGGTCGGACGGGCGCTTCGCCGCGCCGCCGTACGCCTGCTCCCTGCTGCCGGAGGGCGTCCCGCTGTCGGCGACCCAATGCGGCGGGCTCAAGGTACGGCATGCGCGAGCGTGGCAGGGCAAGAGCGGGGTCACTGTGGCCAAGGAGATCTTCGCCCACTACCGGAGGCAGGCCGACGAGCCGATCAAACCTGTCAAAGGTCTGGGGGACGAGGCCTTCTCTGAGAAGTACGGGAGCCGGGTGACGGTGTGGGTGCGAGTGAGCAACCTCGTGCTGCAGATCCCGTTCAACCAGGAAGACGGCAAGGTGACGCCGCAGATGCGCGAACAGGTCGCCGAGGTACTGAACCGCCTGCCCGCCCACTGACCGGAAGACAGCCACCTTGGCAAATCACGCGGCAGCGGACCTCGGCCGATGATCGTCGGCTGGGGTCTGTGTGTGCAGCCTGGGTCAGGCGGTGGCGAGGGTGCCGGTAAAGCCGAGAGCTTCGAGTTGCCGGACGTGATTGCGGATTTTCCGGCCGGTGTCGATACGGCTGCTGTGGTAACTGGAGCCGAGGTCCTGGAAGTGGGCAGTCGGGTTGGCCAGCAGATGCCAGACGATGACCAGGATGGAACGGGCGACGGCGACCAAGGCTTTGAGTTTGCCCGGCGTTTGACGATACGGCGGAAGCGTTCGCCGAGGAAGGTGTCGGTCTTGCTGGCCGCGGCGGCGGCCTCGCCGAACACGCCCTTGAGGTAGGGGTTGCCCTTCCCGCTTTGCCGGAGCGGTGCTTGGCTCCGGACTGGATGGTGCGTGGGCAGAGTTTGGCCCAGGACACCAGGTCGTCGGCAGTGGGGAAGCGACTCATGTCGAGCCCCACCTCGGCGAGAATGACCTGTGCGATCCGCAAGCCGATGCCCGGGATCTCATCCAGCCGCTCCAGCGCGGGCAACAGGGACTGCCGGACCCGGCAGGAGTCGCAGTCGGGCTCGCCGCAGTCGCACCCGCTGGAACCGGAGCCGCCGGTTGGGGGCTGGGCGTCGGGTATGGCAGCGATCAACTCTTGGATCCGGGTGGTGAGCGTGACGATCTGACGATCCAGGCCATCGATCTGGTCCAGCAGCATCCGGGCCGGCTCGGCGTGGTGGTCATCGAACCGGCCAGTCAGCGCCTCGATCAACTCGGCGTGCTTGGCTATCATCTTGCCGCGGGCCAGGCCGGCCAGCTTACGCGGGTCGCGTTCTCCGGCGAGATGCGCTTCGATCATGCCCCGCGCCGACAGCGTGGTGATGGCCCCTGAGCAGCAACCACTCGTCCAGTGGCGATAGCGAGCCATTGTCAAACCCTCACCGCTGCCCACACGACCCGCTTAGGAGGGCGGCCCATGATGGGCCCCGGTCGGCGCCGGGGCCCATCACGCGTTTCTCAGGTGACAGTTCCCGGTTGGGCGGACAGGAGGGTCTGGGTCCAGCCGTCGGGGTCGATGGCGCCCTGGCTGCCGAGGTCGTCGTCTCGGCCGTCGTAGGGGTTGGCGTCGAAGTAGCCGTGGAGGGATCCTTCGGGGCGGT
>NZ_VCJS01000466.1 GCF_005893125.1 Nonomuraea basaltis
GCCCACCTCCCCAAAACCGCTGCGTGCCCTCCCCCGCGGTCACGAACACGAGCTCGTGGAAGTCGGCGTGCGTGTGCGGCTCGGGCCGGTCGCGGCGGCTGCCGGTCACCGGCACCAGAGCCGCGTGGTACGGGAGGCCGGCCGCGAACTCGACCCAGCGCAGGATGGTCGGCATATCAGGAAATTAATAGTTATGGAGCGGCGAGTACTAGTAACTCATGGCGAGGAGACCGAAGAATCCGGATCGACGCCCTTCCCCGCGCCTCCAGAGGAGCACATGGTGATCACGGAAGTCGACCGGACCCTCCAGGACTACGACCGCGACGGCTACACGATCTTCCGGAACGTCCTCGACCGCGACCTGATGGCCGAGGCGAGCGATCACGTCGCCTGGCTCCAGGCCAAGTACCCGGACCGGCTCGGCGAGGACCTGGCCACCGAGCTGGTCGCCGGGGACCCCTTCTGGGTCCGGCTGGTCGGCGACGAGCGGCTGCTGGACATCGCCGAGCTGTTCGTCGGCCCGGACATCGCGCTGTTCGCCTCGCACTACATCAGCAAGCCGCCCTTCTCCGGCAAGCCGGTCCTGTGGCACCAGGACGGCGCGTACTGGCCGCTGGAGCCGATGCGCGTCGTCACGCTCTGGCTGGCCGTGGACGAGGCCACGCCGGAGAACGGCTGCCTGCGGGTGATCCCGGGCTCCCACAAGGACGACCTGCACGAGCTGCGGCTGCGCGACGACGTCGACAACGTGCTCGGCTCGGAGAGCGCGGTGACGGTGGACGAGTCGCGGGCCGTGGACCTGGTGCTGTCGCCCGGCGACGTGGAGGTGCACCACCCGAACATCCTGCACGGCTCCAACGCCAACACCTCACCCAGGCGCCGCTGCGGCCTGACCATCCGCTACATCCCGACCTCGACCCGGATCACCAGCGAACAGCAGCCGTTCGTGTCCGCGCTGCTGCTGCGCGGGGAGCCGGGCGTGAACGTCTACCAGCCGCGCCCGGCGTACGTGGCGGGCGAGCACATGGCGTTCGCCGGGGCCGGCAAGTTCGTCTAGGCGTGGCAGTGGCCGCCCGGCGTGGCGGCAGGGGCCAGGTCGATGGCGGGGTTGGTTGGCGATGTCGCGGTGGCCGTCGATGTCCTTGGCGTAGATCTTCAGGAGCACGTCCACACTGTGCCCCGCACGCTCGGCGACCTCGGGGGCGTGCACGCCGGCGTTGAGCCACAGCGACACCGCGGCGGGCCTCAGGTCGTAGGGGCGGCCCGCCGGCGGGTTGTAGCTCCCGCGGCAACGCCGACCCCACGGCGGCCCGCGCGGCGGGCTGGACCGACCAGCAGTTGCTGGAGATCATCGCGCTCGTCGCCCTGCAGACGATGACCAACTACGTCAGCAAGCTGGCCGAGACCGAGATCGACTGGCCTCCGGCCTCCTGAGGTTCCCGGCCCAGCCGCCTGACCGGCTTGATCAACAGCAGCGCCGCCACCACGCCGACCGCCACCAGGGCCGACCCCAGCATGAAGGCGCGCGGTTCGACCAGCGCGGTGATCGGACCGGCCAGCGCCTGCCCGACTGCCATCCCCGCGACCGACCCGGCCACCTGGTAGGCGTTGACCCGGTTCAGCACGTCCGGCGCGACCTGCGTCTGCACGCTGGTCGACCACATCACCGACCAGAACGCCCACGCGCACCCCCCGAGCAGGTGCCCGGCCATCAGCAGCGGCAGCGGCAGCCCGAGCGCGACCGTCAGCGGCACCGCCACGTACCCGCTCAGCGCCACCGCCCCGGCCGCCAGCGGCCTGCGCGGCCTGAGCCTGATCGCCACCAGCCCGCCCAGCACAGTGCCGAGGCCGAGCGCCGCCATTACCCAGCCGTATTCGGCCCCGATGACCTGCGACGACAGCGGCACGTACGGCCCGACCACCAGAACGCCCCAGAACACCCAGACCAGGATGACCGACCACATCCAGCTCCTGGCCTTGAACTCCTCCCAGCCCCTGCGCAGGTCGCTCAGCACATTGGAGGGCTCCGGCTTGGGTACGGTGACCCGGACCAGCAGCAGGCACACCCCGCTGACCAGGAACGTCGCGGCGTCCACCGTGTAGACGAAGACCGGCCCGGCGACGACGATGAGGACTCCAGCCAGTGCGGGACCCGCCAGATGGGTGACCGCCTCGGCGATCTTCAGCGTCGCGTTGGCCCGCTGCGGATCTTTGGCGACCAGGGGGACCATGCCGTTGACGCCCGGTTCGAACATCCCGGCGGCCGTGCCCGACAAGAACGCCATCACCAGCAACAGGGCGTACGGCGGAGCACCATCCAGGAAGGCGACAGCCACGACCCCCTGGGTGACGACCCTGACCACGTCCGCGCCGATCATCAAGCGCCGGGCGCCGATCCGGTCGGCGACAACCCCGCCGAACAACATGACCAGCACAGCCGACGCGGTCCAGAGCGCGAGCACGTAGCCGACGCCCGCGATCCCATAGAGTTTCCCGATCGCCAGCGCCGAGGCGACGGGCATCATCGCGTCACCGAGCAGCGAGATCGTGCGGGCCCCGAAGTAGAGGGTGAAGCTCCTTGTCCACATGAGCCCCAATTCTGGATTTTTCCAGATCAGAGCACCGGTGTCCCAAATGACATCATTGGGTACATTTGCGCCATGCTCCTGGATTGCCCGGAAATGCCTCCGACGCCCCCTAGCCCGCATCGCGTGGTCGCCTTGGTCGCCCCGAACCAGGAGCTCTACCCGGTCACCTCCGCCTCAGCCGTCTTCGGCTACCACGGCCCCGACATCCCCCAGCACTACAGCTTCAGCCTGTGCGCCGAACACCCCGGCTCCCTCCCCACCACCCTCGGCGTCCCCATCCAGGTGGACAGCGGCCTCGAAGCCCTCGACGACGCCGACACCGTGGTCATCGCGGGCTGGACCCTCACCCCCTCGCCCGCCGTACTCCACGCGGTGTCCCAAGCCCATGCCCGAGGCGCCCGCATCGTCGCCGTCTGCGCCGGAATCTTCATCCCCGCCGCCCTGGGCCTCCTGGACGGCCGCCGCGCCTCCGTCCACTGGGAACTCTCCGGCGAACTCGCCGCCCGCCACCCCCGCGTCATCCCCGACGACACCGTCATCTACGTCGATCACGGCGACGTCGCCACCGCCGGAGCCTCGGCCGCCACCCTCGACCTCTGCCTTCACCAGGTCCTCCAGGAGTACGGCGCGGCCCACGCCATGCGCATCGGCCGCCAGCTCGCCGCCGGTCCGCAC
>NZ_VCJS01000467.1 GCF_005893125.1 Nonomuraea basaltis
GCCCAGCGCATCGGCCGGCTCGATGCGCTGGCGCGCCGGTAGGACAGCCGTCCGCGTCCGGTGGTCTTGCACACGTCCCGTGGTCGGGATACGGGCGGGAGCTTTGCGGTCGGTGAGGCCTACCTCGCCTCGGTCGCTTTGCACGAGCCCGAAGACGAGACGGTGACCGTCTCACGTCACAGCGACACGCCGCATCGAAACAGCCACGCAGGCGGGACCTCACCGGGCTGGTGCAGGTGGCCGAACGAGATCAGCTTGAGGGGCATGGGTATGTGCTCCCTGGCAGCGCGTGACACTTCACGGCAAAGTCTGGCGAAGCGGACTCCTCCGCCACCAGCGCCGCTTTCCCACGCCCCAAGCGCGTCGGCAGAAGCTGGGCGGCTTCGTGCCGGGCCGGTGTGCCTGCGGTGCACGGCCTCTGGGCCAAGCGGAGCAGGCCGTGAACGAGGTGATCGCAGGCGGGATTTAGGGCTGGGCTGCCGCCATGACGCCGTGCACGGCTTGGGTGATGCGGTCGGCGGCCTGGTCGGGGTCGGGCTGACCGGCGTCGAGCCAGGCGATGACGGCTTCGATGGTCAGGGTGGGGATCAGGTTCGCGGCCCAGTCCAGCCATGGGCCTTCGGGGATGCGCCTGGCGAGGTTGCGGTGGGCGAGCTCACGGGAGGCGGCGGCGATGGAGTCGATCAGGTCGCGGAAGTCGGGCTCGCGGGCGGCGTAGCGGAACAGCAGCCGGAACCCGTCAGGGTCGGCCGCGGCGGCGCCGACCATGGCGGGCAGGGTGTCCTTATCGAAGTCGTCGACGCCGGTGGCCTCGGCCAGCCGCACACATGCACGGTCGAGCGCCGCCCGGTACAGGTCGGACTTGGACTCGAAGTGCCGGTACAGCATCGCCCGGGTCAGGCCCGCTTCGGTGGCGACGTCGTTCAAGCCGGTGGCGGCATATCCGGCGCGGGCGAAGGCGCGAGTGGCCGCATCCAGGATCTGCTCGCGCCGCTCGGCGCGGCGTAGCCGCCGTACCGGCGCTTGCGGGGTCGGTGCGGTCTCTGTCTGGGCGCTGTCCGCGTCGGGGTTGCTCATCCGCGCTCCTCCACTTGTAGAACTCGAAGTATACAAGTACGGTTTTAAACGTCGGAGTATACAAATCGGCGTCTACTTTCGGAGGAGTCATGTCCGAACCCGCCCAGCTGCCGTTTGAGCAGCCCGGCCCGATGCAACCGTCGCCGTTGCTGCGCCAGATGCAGGCCCGCGGCCCGATCCACGCGATCCGCACCGCCGTGGGCGACCCCGCCTGGCTCGTGAGCGGGTATGAGGAAGTGCGCGCCCTGCTGGACGACGCCCGGCTCGGCCGCGCCCACCCCGAGCCCGACCGCGCCTCCCGCACGGGAGAGTCGGAGCTGTTCGGCGGCCCCATCGGCGGCTTCGACACCGAGCAGGCCGAACACCGCAGGATGCGCTCGCTGCTGCAACCGCACTTCTCGCCCAAACGCATGCGCGCACTCCGCGGCCGCGTCGAGACGCTCACTACACGCCTGCTGGATGAGCTGGCCGCCGCCGGACCTCCGGCCGACCTGCACGCCGCCCTGGCACTACCGCTACCGATCGCGGTCATCTGCGAGCTGCTCGGCGTCCCGTACGAGGACCGCGAGCAGTTCCGCACCTGGACGCAGGACACCGCCGACGTCACCGACCGGGCCCGGTCCGCACAGGGTCTGGGCGCGCTGTTCACCTATGGGCAGCAGTTGGTGGCCCGCAAACGGGCACAGGGCGATCCGGACGCCGATGTGATCTCTCGGCTGGCGGCCACCGACGGGGTGAGTGATGACGAGGCCGCCGCGATGGGCATGTTCCTGCTGTTCGCCGGACACGAGACCACGGTCACCGCGATCGGCATGGGGGCACTGTGGCTGCTGGCCACGCCCGGCCAGTGGCGGGCCCTGGTCGATGACCCGTCCCGGATCGACACCGCGGTGGAGGAGATCCTGCGTGCGCCGCGGCTGGGAGGTGGCGGCATCCCCCGCTACGCCCGTACTGACCTGGACATCGCCGGCGTGCAGGTGCGGGCCGGAGATTTGGTGCTGCTGGACACCGGCGCGGCCAACCACGACGCCTCCGTCTTTGCTGAACCCGACCGGTTCGATCTCGACCGGTTCGCCGTGCCGCACCTGAGCTTCGGGCACGGCGCCCGCTACTGCATCGGCGCGCCCCTGGCCCGCATCGAGCTGCAGGTGGTCTTCGCCCAGCTTGCCGCCCGCTTCCCCACGCTGAAGCTGGGCTGCGCGGTGGAAGAGCTGACCTTCAACACGCGCACGCTGACCGGCGGCCTGACCACGCTACCGGTCACCTGGTGAGCCCTATGAGTACGGTGAAGCAGAGCAGGCGCCGGCCGATCTTCGGCCGGATGTATCCGATGATGGCGCGCGCCATGGACGAGGGCGGCATGACCGAACGCCGCCAATCGCTGCTGGCGGGCCTGACCGGCGAGGTGGTCGAGGTCGGCGCCGGGCACGGCGTCAACTTCGCGCTCTACCCGGCCGAGGTGGCCCGGCTGGTGGCAGTGGAGCCGGAGCCGCGGTTGCGTGCGCAGGCGCAGGCCGTCGCCGCCGAGGCCGCGGTTCCCGTGGAGGTGGTGCCCGGCATGGCCGAGCGCCTGCCCGTGGCGGATCACAGCGTGGATGCGGTGGTGTTCTGCATGGTGCTGTGCTCGCTGCCCGATGTCGGTGCGGCGCTGGCCGAGGCGCGGCGGGTGCTCAGGCCCGGCGGGCAGCTACGTTTCCTGGAGCATGTGCGCGCCGACACGCGCGGCCTGGCCCGGGTGCAGGATGTGCTGGATGCCACCGTCTGGCCGCTCATGGTCGGCGGCTGCCACCTCGGCCGCGACGCCGAGGCCGCGATCCGGCGGGCCGGGTTCCACATCGGTCACCTGGATCGTTTCCTGTTCCCGCCCGCGCGCACCCCGGTCTCCTTCCACATCCTCGGTACGGCCCTGCGTGGTGGCGATGAGTGAGCCGCGCGGCAGGATCGACGTCGCCGGGCCGACCAAGGCCTTTGGGCGCCGCTCAGTCGCCAGCCCTGATGGAGGAAGCGCCACCGTCGGCGGGACAGGCAAGCAGGAAGAACGAATGAGGTCGGGTAGCCCCGGGGAATCGCACCCCGGGGCTCCCACAGAACCGTGCGTAACGATCTCTCGTTACACGGCTCTTGTCGTCCTGGTCACCAGACGGCGGGGACCCAGTTGACCCAGCGCCAATGG
>NZ_VCJS01000468.1 GCF_005893125.1 Nonomuraea basaltis
CCTTGGCGCGCGAGCTCGACCGCGCGACGCCGGAACTCTGGCGGGTGTGGTGCGGGCATGAAGGACATCCTTCCTGATGATCAAGGGTGACCTCAGGTCAAGTGTCCGGAGAACAGGGGGAAGCTCACCATCTGCTGTACACCCGGGAATTACTGCTCCTCCTGGCCTACCGCAGAAGTTCACGGCGGCCTGATCATCTCATGCTCCCGTGGATCCGCTTGGTCCCCGACCGTCATCCGGCGGCAGGAGTTCATCCGGCGCCAGCCTCCGTGTCGTCACCCACCTCGCGAAAATCCGCGAGGCTGAGGCCGAGCGGCTCCAGCAGCTCCGTCAGCTCGTGCAACTGGTAATAGCCGGGCAGCCGCCCGACCGCTGCACCGCCTCGGGTGACGAGATACCAGACCTCGCCCGGCTGGACATCTGGGTTAACCATGCTGACGAAGATTCAGTGCGCGTTGCCGGGCCGGACGTCCACCGGCTGCACGCGGATACCACCAGGGCCTTCGAGGTAGCGGGCCATGGCGGTCAGCCGGGCGGTGAGAACCGTGGCAAGTCCACGAGCTTGATCTCGCGTAGATCGTCGTCGGCCTGCTCGGTCGCGCCCGAGCCCAGTCGCGAGCCCGGCCGCGAGCCTAATGGTGCGTCGGCTGTGGGGGAGTGTGGCGGCGACGCGCCACCAGGGGATGTCCCGCGTGATGGCTGGTGGGAAAGCGCGGGCGAGGTAGGTGAGGTAGCGACGGGTGGCGTTCGCGTCGAGCCGATGTCGGGGTCGGTAGTGATCATCGGGTTGCGTGCTGGGCGGGCGGGTTTTGATGAGGGCGGGAATCACCTGGTCGAGCAGATGGGCGCGCAGCGCCGAAATATCCTCGCCGAGCGGCCCGGTCAGCGGGGTGGGATTGGTACCGGAGTCAGCGTAGACGGTGCGGATCAGCCATAAGCCCAGCGGAGTACTGGTCAACTCGGCCAGTCCGGGGACCGAGTGGTTCTCCAGGGCGGCCAGCACCTTTTGCCAAGCATCAGATGGGGCGGCGGCCAGGCAGACACGCAGGTAGTCAGCGGCGCCCTTAGGGGTGAGCTGGGTAGGGATGATGACTGCGGCACCGGTTAGTGGCCGGCCTGCGGTGGCTACGGCCGTAGTGAACTCGGCGGTGCGGCTGGTCAGGATGACCTGGTCACCGGCCGTCAACGAGGCGTTCAGCGCGGTGATGGTCTCGGTGCGGGCCTGTTCGCCGATCTCGTCTAGGCCGTCCAGCACGGGTAGCACGTGCCCGCCGGGGACGAGCGCGGCGGCGGCGCCGAGGCCGAGTTCGGGGGCCTTCAGCGCCGGGTAGTCCTGGGCGAGGCGGTCAGCCAGCCAGTCCTGCAGGCGTGGGTGCGTCTGCGGGTTCCAGCCGGAGATCGGCAGGAGGACCGGGACCGGTACCGTCTCCCCTTGTCCTGCCGCGTCGGCGGCGGCCTGGTGATGTGTGAGGGCTCAGGACTTCCTTGACAGTCTGTGCTCAGGACTTCCTTGGCATGATCAGGGCTTCTCAGGTGTGTGCGGAGCGTGACCGGCGTGGAAGTGGCGGGTCGGGATGTCGGGGTTGCGTGTTGAGTGCCGTTGAAAATCGTGATGCGCTTGCCACTCAGGATGAGCATGTTCGGGGATGAAGAAGGCCCGCTGGTGGTGTCCAGCGGGCTTCGTTGATCTTCATGGTGTCACTGGGATGTGCAACGCGCCGATCGTCGGCGCGGTGGTCACTCGGCGGTGACCTCAGCGACTGCGGTCCGTGCGCTGGTCTCGTCAACGATGGGCTTGCCCTCGGCGTAGGCGGACAGCAGGGACTGGACCGCGAGGTTGTTGACCGCGCGGGGATAGCCGCGTGAGGTGTCGTGGATGAGGGTGATCGCGTCGTCGGCGAACAGGGTGTCGCTGCGGCCGGCGAGCGCGAGGTGGTGGACCAGGTAGGAGGCGGTCTCTTCCCCGCTCATCGGCGGCATGTTGTAGCGGATCGCGATCCGCTGGTCGAGGGCGGCGAGCATGCCCAGCTTGATCTTGCGCCGCAGCGTCGGCTGGCCGATCAGCAGGCAGGCCAGCGGGCTGGTGGAGTCCATGTCGTGGTTGGTCAGCATCCTGATCGCCTCCAGTTGCTCGTGGTCGAGCAGGTGAGCCTCGTCGATGATCAGGATCGGGACCCGTCCGCGTTCGGCGTGTTCGGTGGCCAGCAGGTCGCTGGCCTGCGGGATCAGCGTCGACTTGTGGGGGCGGGGGACGCCGCCGAGCGCGGTGACGATCGCGTGGTGGATCCCGGCGACCCCGACCGCGGGGTTGGCGAGGTAGATGACGCTGTGGCGGGGGTGGTCGAGTTGGGCCAGCGACGCGCGGACGGCGACGGTCTTCCCGGCCCCGACCTCGCCGGTGATCACGCCCAGCGCCCGTTCGCCGATGCACCAGGTAATGCGGGCCGCGGCCTGCGCGTGGGAGGAGTGCCGGTGCAGCATCGAGGGGGCCAGACTCCTGCCGAACGGCATGCGGGTGAAACCCCAGTGGGCCTGCAGTTTGTCTATCAACGCGTGTCCATCCTCTCCAAGTAGCTGATGCAGTCCTCCAGTTCGGCCGCGGCCTGCTCGGCCCGGTAGTGGAAGACCACGGCCAGGCGGACCGCGCCGTCGGCCGAGGGCGGCAGTTCCCGGGCCGGGAAGCCGCCGGTCAGACGCAGGGCCAGGGCAAAGGCCCGGCGGGCGAGTTCGCGTGCCTGACGTTCGGTGTTCTCCAACTGCCAGAGCCGGTCCTGGATCATGACCGGCTCGTCCGCGCTCACGCTTCCTCGCCCAGGTCGACTGCTTCGACGGGCCGGGCCTGGCCGGGCAGCAGGACCTCGTAGTTGATCCGCTGGCCGAGCTGCTTGGTGCGTTCGGTGTCGATCAGGCGGAGGTAGTTGATGCCGGTCGCCGGCGCCGGCTCCGCGACCGGGGTCTCGGGCTTGGCCTTCGGGTGCGCGTGCCGGGTGATCTGGTGCGGGATCGCGAGCCCGAAGGGCTTGCCGTTGAAGCGGACATCGATGTCGGTCAGGTCGAAGGGGTCGAAGACCAGCTCGACCTTCCGCCCGACCAGGGCCGGGTCGACGTTGTAGCTGTTGCCCTGGAGGGAGACCGTGGCGGTCTTCGTCACGGTGCGATGCTCGGCCCAGCGGAACGCTTCCCGCAGCTGGGCCGGGGTCGGGGTGGGGAACGG